>CANQBP010000026.1 GCA_947589415.1 uncultured Clostridia bacterium | reverse complement strand
TAAAATCTATTGTCATTTTCACAGTATGACAGCGTAACATAATCGCCGCCAAGTTCCCCTCCGCACTCTCCGGCGGTCAATAATTTTTCCACCTTACCGTCTTTGATAGTACAGAACAGCGAAAGTGTTTCCGGCCAACCGACCGATTGGCTGATGGAGGCTTTCATCCACATTTCAAGAATACCGTCACCATCAAAATCGTAATACAGTTTTTGTATTGTATCCAATTCATCAACTCTCGGAGAAAATTCTCCTGAAAATGTCCGCCATGACTCTGATTTTATATAATCATTGTAAATGTTTAACTGCCGATCATATTCTTCTTTATCTATGATGCCGTAAGTATCACAACCCAATTTTTCCATAACATTTTTAGTATCTTCAAGCACATCTTTTTCTGAATATGTACCGATACTGATGAAATCAACTTCACCACTATCTGCAAATTCATATGAAGAATCGGCCGTGTATGATTGATTATTCTTAACACCTACCCATTTGCAGGAAGTATAATCTTCTTTGAAAACACCTTCAGAAAGAACATAATACTTTTTGTCTTTTTGAACAAATTGAATGAAAGGTTCTACGCTTGTTCCCATATTATTTATGTTGCTTTTGAAAAGAGAAACAGCCTTGTCATTTTTATATCCGAAAATCTCTTGTGTATCAACATAGGACGCATTTTCTGAATATGCACAATAGAGTTCTTCTATTCCATCTCCGTCAAAATCAACAAGTCTTATAACGGCTGCTCCGCTGTAGTAAGAGTTGTTGATATATGGATTGCCATATTTCTTAACCAAATCATCAACAACGCTGTGATATGCTGTATTGAGTTCACCTGATGTGGGTTTTATTTCTTCCTTTGGTGAGGTTTCAATTTGAGATGACACTTCCGGTTTGAATGATGTTTGCAGTTCGGATGATTCTTTCGGCTTTGATGACTCTGACTCTGTCGAAGATTCCATGACGGATTTTTCCGGTTCCACTGATTCTTTCGGCTCTGACTCCACTGAAGATTCCATGACGGATTTTTCCGGTTCCGCTGTGCTGTTTTCCGGTGATATTTCAATCTCCTGTACACCTGCTTTACTTTCCTCATCGAAACTGACATTATTGTTATCCGCACTGTTGCAGCCTGCCATAGCTGTCATACCAACCAAAAAAGCTGCAGCGAAAATTCCTAATACATATTTTTTCATTTTTTACCCCTTTCAATTTATATAAAACGTCTGCTGCCACTCTTCTGAAGAACAGCAGCCTTTTTATCATTCAGCTTGATATCTTACATATTCTCTGATATTGCTGTTATTTCCACCTTTTGATCAGAATTTATCTATCAGTCCCGCATCAAACCTTGATATCATAAGCGCATCGGCAATATTAACTTCACCGTCGCTGTTTACATCTGATACCGCAAGCTGACTTTCGTCAAGATCGGCGAGTCCTGCATCATATCGGGATATCATGAGTGCGTCTGCTATATTTACCTCGCCGTCGTTGTTTGTGTCGCCCTCAATACCACCATCGGTAACTATGGCATATTTGCTGAAGTGATCTGTCATGAATGTAACATATTCGCCGTCATAACTGCTTTGCATTTTCTCGGTTGTTCCATCGTCATTTATGCGGTATACCTCTATATTTTCACCGCCATCTTTATATGGTATCTTAACGGCAACATTACCGTTCGGCTGAATTTTTTCGCCATTTTCAGTCAAAGATATATCGTAATATGCACAAGCTCTCTTGTCATCATTAACATCCACATCATCCACACTAAGTACTGTTATTTCAAGTTGTGCATTTTCGCCTATATTTCCTGCTACCGTAATATTTGTTTTGGAATCTGTCAACGGATTATCTAAGGCTATAAAAGTCAACCCATTCTCATAAGCGTACAATTCTGCTGCAGTGCCGCTGTAGCCGTATATTGTTACATCGTACTTATGTAAGTAGCCGGAATCATGGCTTTGTATATAGCCTATGGCCTCGTCACCTATGTTAATAACACTTCGTGGTATTATTATATTTTCAATTACACCAATTCCCAAAGCATCGGCACCCGCATCATAATAAAACAAATCAGAACTAATTGTCACAGTTCCATCCTTTATAACTATATTTTTAAGATTACCGGAGTATAAATCGGGACAATTATATGCAGTCTTTCCTATATAAGCAATATTGTTTTCTGTTTTAGATGATATAACCTCAGTATAATATGCTGTACCACTAAATGCACTTTCACTTATACTTTTAAAACTATCGGGCATATCAACATTTATCAGATTTTCACAACCTTGAAATGCATACGTTTCTATATCCTCAACACTGTCAGGGATAGTTATATCCGTTAGTCCTGTGCAACAATCAAAAGCACAATAACCTATTGATGTGACACTGTCCGGAATTGTTATACTTATCAATCCTCTACAAGAGGAAAATGCATAGTCTGCAATAGCTTTCGTGCCTTGTTTTAAAGTAATATTTGTATTTTCAGGCATTTCCCCCTTATATTCGTAAGCAACTTTTCCAATATAAATCAATCCATCAGGTTGTAGATCATACCATGCAGTATCTCTAAAAGCTCCGGCACCCACTGACTCAACACTGTCAGGTATATCTATATTCGTCAAATTCTCACAATCGTCAAAAGCATAATCTTCTATACTTACAACACCATCCGGTATTGTTATATTTTTCAAACCCGCACATTCACTAAATGTACCGGATGCAATTGCTTTTGTGCCCTGTTTTAGAATAATATTTGTATTTTCAGGCATCTCTCCTTTATATCCACAGGCTACTTTCCCGGCGTAAATTACACCGTCCGGCTGTGACTCATACCACGGCGTATTAAGAAAATCGGTACCCACAGAAATAACACTGTCAGCTATATTCAACTTTTCAATATTATTACATTCCCAAAATGCTCCGTCTATTTTTTTAACACCATTTTCAACAGTTACGCTTTTCAACTGACTGCAATAAGTAAAAGAATTTCTCAACACTTCCGTAACACTTCCCGGAATAGTTATACTTGTTAAATTTCTGCAATTTGCAAATGCACCATCGGAATCATATTCACGATCGGGATCATATGAAGGTAACAGATCGCCAAAGGTAATTACCTTTACCCCGTCAGGTATTCTATAGGCTCCGCTTTTGCCCTCAGGATAACGCAGTAACGCTGTTTTATTTTTGTTAAATAATACTCCGTCCCGGGATGAATACACCTTATTATTTTTATCTACAACAATACTTACCAACTCCGTACAACCGGAAAATGCATAATGACCTATTGATGTAACACCTTTTCCCATTGTTACGCTTGCAAGTTCTGTGCAATCCTCAAATGCATACGAACCTATCTCTGTAACACTGTCGGGTATCGTCACACTTGTCAGTCCTGAGCAATACTCAAATGCAGCATCACCTATCTGCGTAACACTGTTAGGTATTGTTACGCTTGTCAGTCCGGTACAACCGTAAAATGCAGATTCGCCTATCTCAGTAACAGTCTTTCTGCCTATTTTGTCAGGAATAATTACATCTCCGCCCTCACCGGTATAGCCTGTAATAGTTATACTGCCATCTTCATTTTCCTGCCATTTTAATCCGTTGTATGTTGTATCATCTGTTTTTCCGGCATTAACATACTTAACGGATCCGTCAGGTGCTGTATAGAAGAAGGATAACTGCCACAAATAATAATTACTGCCATTAGTATTAAAGAAAACCGTAACATTTTTTGCAACTTCCGGAACACATAGGTTGGTCTGGCTGTTCTCCGTACGGTCTTCTTCAGTCTCATATGCACCCCAGCTCCAATCCCAAGCACCGTCAGCACGAATCATAAATTTTGTATTTTCCTCAATATCGCCTATACTCGCACAGTATATACCATCGGAAATCTCTGTCATTTCCACATCTTCATTCCAATCATTAAAACTTCCTATAACACCGAAAGTATGCTCCGATGCATTAAATACCGAAGTATCTCCGCCCTCATCAGAAAGTGCAAAGTAATTTACCGGCCACATATTGCCGTCTTCACCGTTTGTATCCATAACTACAACTATATCTGAAAATGTATCCACGTCAATCCGGCAATTTGTCTGACTGTTAAAAGTATCGTCTTCACATGCACCCCACGAATAATACCATTCTCCGTCAAGTCGTACCTTGAACTGATATTGACCCGGCTTCACATCTTCAACAACTCCAACATAAACACCATCGCCGTCATCGTCTGTCATCTTTGCTATGTCTTCCGACCATTGGTTAAATTCGCCGACAATTCCCATCGTATGCTCCGCCAAATCGTTTTTGTTAAAACCATCCGGCAGACTCTCCTTGGCGGAAACCGTCGTCACAGAAACCGCGGCAACCGAACTGCTAAGTGCTGCGGCAAGCAACACCGAACCTGCTTTTTTAAATACCTTTTTCATAAAATCAACCTCCAATAATTTTTTATGTTAAAAATAACTTTTTCGTAATCCATTATCCGACATCGGAAAATACTTAGCATTATATTATGAAATCTTAACACAATCTCCTCTATAAGCAGTGTATAATTACATAATTGGCATTATGTAATAATTTTTTTAAGAAGAACTCACATAAATACCTTTTTTCAATATAAAAATGAAAAAAAGGCACAACAATAGAAGCTCTATCAACTGATTTTTTTAAAATCCGGTTGGCAGGGCTAAATTTGTCATACCACAAACACAATTATATTTATTTTTTTAAAGTCAGTATTGATTTTTCGTAAAAATAATAGTACAATTAGTATGTATTATTGGCGATGTTCCGGTTAATTATTTTATCAATATTACATAATGCCAACTATGTTGCTCTGCTAAAACGCAGGGCATTTTTTCATATCACCAATCTCATATTTTCCATACGCTGACGATGTTCCGTACCTGTAGAAATAATATAAATTCTTGTAGTATTTATGCTGCTATGACCCAAAATGTCAGCTAACTTTGCTATATCTTTATCAATACTGTAAAATACCCTTGCAAAAAGGTGACGAAGATTATGAGGAAATACTTTGTTCGGATCAACATCAGCATCTTTGCATAGCTTTTTCATATCACGCCATATATTTGTTCTGCTAATCGGTCTGCCGGATCTCGTAATAAAGATGCACCCCGAATGTATTTTATGCTCTGCGGCATAGCGAACCAACTTTTTCTGAAGTGCTTTAACAATAAATACAGACCTTCTCTTACCCTTACAGAAAACAAAGGCTTCACCTTTTTTAACAGCCTCAACAGTAATAAATTTAAGTTCACTTACACGGATACCGGTTCCGCAAATAGTTTGTAAAATAAGTTTCAACCGTATATTTCCCTTAGCAGCTGCCGCATTTAGCAAACGAGTATATTCCTCTTTCGTCAATTCCTTATTTTCGGGACAAAAAATACGCTGCTGCTCTTTTATCGTTTTAATCTTTAAATATTCGCATCCTTCAAAGGTAAAAAAACTGTTTAAAGACGCAACCATTGAGTTTATACTTCGTACAGCATATCCGCTTGACAGTAAATATTCTTTATATCCTATAACTATTTCCTTTGTAACAAGTTTGTCGCCCACATACTGCCAAAACGCTTTTATATCACGAACGTATTTTTCAATCGTATTTTCACTTTTTTCTTCTAATCTCAAATTATTTCTAAAACAATTTATTATTCTATCATCAATTACCAATCTATCCATTACATTACCTCAAAATACTTAATTTAAACCATGTTACAAAAAATAAAGAAACCTCAACAAAATATGCAATCTCATAATTAAGTCAAAAAACGGAAGATGACTAAAAATGTTGAAATTTCCGGATAATTATAACATAGAAATTTAAAATACAAAAGACTGTATTTTATTTTCATACATGATAATTGACAAACAGTTTAAGAATTATGCAACAAAGTTCATTAAGGAATGATATACTGCCTCAAAAAATAAATAATCCGACTCTGTAACCACAACCGTAAGAATTTGTAAAAACTTTGAGGAACAGACTCTTAAAAATCATTAAATAATTTTAGACGAAAAACATCGAATTTATGCTTTTTCTTATAAGGGGTGTTTATATCCTCCAAGCTATAAACAGCTCTGTTGGAGTAATTGTGAATACTGATTATTGTATGTTTTCCAAACATTTTTTATAGCATTTACGGTAAATGCAAGATTATAACGGAATAACATAAGAAATATTATGCTAAACTTGTGACATTCACGTAAATATAGCACACATAAATTTGTCGTTATGGAACAATCAAAAAATTTATATCAGCAAATGAAAATTGATTCGGTTATATTGACTGATAATTGGATAGAATATATTGATAAACGCAGAGAGTTTTATTTACAGTTTGCGCAAAATATTTAAAGCCCCGTAACTGATATTTAAACCAGCTGCGGGGCTTTTTTATGCCTTGATTTCCGTTCACGCCTCTTGGTAAGGCGGAGTACGTCTTTACTGTAAACCGTCACTAATTTCACCATGCTGTGGAAAAAAGGAATTGTTTCATATTCTTTATTACGGTCTGTCCGGTTTTATACTCATGGGCATTCTAAATATATGCCGCTGTATCAGCCCTGTGACAATCATAATCCAAATCTTTTGCGGCTTCTTTCATTGTACGTATTAACAGGGTATTGTCATCTTCACCACAACGTATGCCCTTTCAATTGTTTTCAGAAAACTCAAGCAGTCAAATATAATTTAGACCACGATTATTTAACTTTACACCAATCTGCATTATCCAAGTTTCGATTAACAAATAAAGGGCATAGACAGAAACGGCTGCACGGATTGTTACAATACAACACTTATAGCACCTTCCGTATGTTTTCCAGCCTGTTTAACGCTTCATAGAGCGTTTCCTCTTTTTTCGCAAAATGCAGACGGATTAAACGGTTGACCGGTTCACGGAAAAAGCCGGAGCCGGGAACAGCTCCCACACCCACTTTTTCTGCCAGCGCCTCGCAGAAAGCGAGATCGCTTTCGTATCCGAATTCGGAGATGTCAAGTAAGATATAATACGCTCCTTGCGGAACGGTGTGGGCAATACCGATGTCGTCAAGTCCTTTCAAGAACAAATCACGCTTTCGGGTATATTTCTCTTGAAGTTCCTTGTAATAAGAATCCCCAAACCTAAGACCAACAACAGCTGCCTCCTGCAAGGGAGCCGCAGCACCTACTGTCAGAAAATCATGTACCTTTTTTGCCGTATCCACAATATTTGCGGGAGCAATAATATATCCGAGCCGCCAGCCTGTGATGGAATATGTTTTGGAAAGTGACGAGCAGGAAATCGTGCGTTCCCACATACCGGGCAGAGAAGCAAAGTATATATGCTCGTTCGGTTCATAAACAATATGCTCATACACTTCATCAGTAATAACAAATGTGTCATATTTCTTTGCCAGATCCGCAATCAGCGTGAGTTCTTCCCGTGTAAACACCTTCCCGCACGGATTGGAGGGATTACATAAGATGAGAGCTTTCGGGTGTTGCCTGAACGCTGCCTCCAAAACTTCGGGATCAAATCCGAAGTTCGGAGGAGTCAGTGGCACATAGATTGGCTCTGCGCCGGAGAGTATAGCATCCGCACCGTAATTTTCGTAAAACGGTGAGAATACAATAACCTTGTCTCCCGGATTGGCAACTGTCATCATTGCCGCCATCATTGCTTCGGTACTGCCGCAAGTGACCACAATCTCTCGATTCGGATCAATCGCTTTTCCCATTAGTCGGGATTGTTTTTCGGCAAAAGTGGATATGATCGCATTATTACCAAAACAGAGTTGGGGAAAGTTAAATCCCACCGCAGACATACACCCCGCAGGCAGCACTGCGACCGATCGCTCTCCCAAAACCTTTAGCGCAATGCGAACCGCAAGACTTCCGCCACATCCCGCACATGCTTTGTGTCCGTAAAAAAATTCATCTTCACAAAGCGTTTTTGCTGTAACACTCATGCGTCCTCACCTCCAAGCCCAAGAAACACGGTTTTCACATTGCCTTGCTTTAATTCTTCAAAAATCTGCTCAATTTCCTCTGCGGAAATATTCTTTCCGCCCAGTCCGCCGATATAATTGGAAACCGGCAGTCGGCTGCCCGCTTTTTGCAGTGCAGCGGTCACATTGGTGTACACCGTGCCATCGCCGCCGAAAGAAATATCCTTTTCAAGTACCGCTGCCGCTTTCGCTCCGTTCAGCGTCCTAACAATTTCCTCGTCGGGAAATGGTCTGAGATACCGCAGACGCAAAAGACCTGCTTTTACATTTTTCTCTCGAAGCTCATCCGCAACTTCCCGCACAAGTCCCGATATGCTGCCGAGTGTTACCAAAATAAAGTCGGCATCCTCCGTACGGTAATTTTCCGTCAGTCCCGTGTATCGGCGGCCGAAAATCTCGGCAAATCGCATCTCCGCCTCCTCTACAACCTCACGGACACGAAGGAGTCCGAGATGCTCCTTATACTTAAATTGCGTGTTGTAATCCGGGCCTGCGGTAAATCCCAAATTACGGGGGTGGGAAAGATCAAGTTTGTTTTCTGTCTTAAAACTCGGCAGAAAAGCGTCCGCCTGTTCCTGCGTCGGTATCTCCACGACCTCATATGTGTGGGTCAACACAAATCCGTCAAGGTTGGCCATGTATGGTGTAGACACGTTTTTATGTTCTGCTATGTAATAGCTCATCAGTGCCAAATCGAGCGCCTCTTGTGCGTTTTCCGCATAGGATTGTATCCATCCGCTGTCCAGCAACGCTATCGAGTCCCTCTGATCCCCATAAATGTTCCACGGAAGTGCCGTAGAACGGTTTGCGTTCATCATCACAATGGGAAAACGCCCGCCCGAAGCATAAACAAGACACTCTGCCATATACAGTAATCCCTGTGAAGAGGTTGCCGTAAAGGTTCTTGCTCCCACCGCCGATGCCCCCATTGCGCAGGAAAGGGCAGAATGTTCCGACTCCACATGAATAAACTCGGCTTTCAGGCTGCCATCTTCTACCATCTCTGAAAGGCATTCCACGACAATAGTCTGCGGCGTAATGGGATAGGCGGAAATCACCTGCGGTCTTGCAAGACGAACCCCTTCGGCAAATGCCTCATTGCCGGATAAAAATTTTCTTGCCATTACTTCTCCGCCTCCATTTCTATCGCACCCGGCTTACAGATCCTTTTGCAGATTCCGCAGCCTTTGCAAAAATCGTAGTCAATATCGACTTTGCCGTCTTTTTTGAAAATTACACCGTCCGGACAATGGAGGTAGCATTGCAGACATCCGACACACTTTTCTTTGTTGATGACAGGACGTATATTCCTCCAGCCGGCATTTCCGGTTACAAGATATCCCGCTTCATACGCAGTATATTCCGGAATTTCCGAAAGTTTGGCAGGGATTTTTTCTCTTAAAAACGGTTTCATCCTACCGCCTCCTTTCTTACTGCCCCGACAGCCGCATTTACAGCGGCAATATTTTTTTCGTGCAGCTTTTCCGGCATATTTTGCCGAATAGCTTCCTCAATGTGAGCAACCGAAACTTTGTCAAACACACCCGCAAGTGCGCCGAGCATAATAGTATTGGTGATGGGAAGTTTCAAAATTTCCGCCGCAATACCGTCCCCGTCCACAACAACGATTCGGTCGTCATTATGTATATTTTTAGTGTTAAGCAATATCTTTCCGCCGGGCTTCAATTCGTCGAACGCTGCTTCCGAAAACAATGTATCATCGAGGAAAATGCTGAAATCTGCAAGTTTTACCTCGCTGCGATTACCGATTGGTCGGTCGTCCAACTTAGTGAATGCACGGATTGGTGCGCCGCGCCGTTCCGGCCCGAAAGACGGAAACGCAAGTGCATAACTGTTTTCAGCAAGCACATATGAAGCGCCAAGTAATCTTGATGCAGTAAACGCACCTTGTCCGCCTCTGCCATGCCATAAAATTTCTATCATTTTTGACCTCCTTTCATCGTTTCCACCGCAACAAACTGCGCTGCAATTTATTAAACAAAAATGATATTACAATCACCACGATTCCGATAACCAAAAGTCCGACAATGGTTCGGGTATAATCTCCGAAATCAGAATACTGCTTCACATAATATCCGAGTCCGTCTCTCGCACCGATCATTTCAGCAGATGTCAAAAGGATAAATGAAACGCTTAGTCCCTGATTGCATCCTATGAAAATTTGAGGAAGTGATGCCGGGAGAATAACGGAAAATAACATGGTAAGTTTACCCACATTCAAAACCCTTGCAGAATCGATCACTTTTTGCTCCACATTAAGAACTCCGCTCATGGTACTCGCCAAAACGGGCCAAAAGGTAGCAAGGAAAATGACGAACACCGAAACACTGCGAAAGGTCGGCAAAAGCGCAATTCCATAAGGAATATAAACAATCGGCGGAATAGAGCCGAGAAACTTTGAAATATATGCAGCCGCATTTCCGAGCCGTGCGCTCCAACCTAAAAACAAGCCGAGCGGAATGGCAATGACTGCGGCAAGCAAATATCCCTGAAGTATAATACCGAGCGAACTTTGGATATTTACAAGGATTTTATCAAAATCCTCTGTAAATTGCCAAAATACGCGCCCCGGCGGAGGAAATAACTCTTCCCGAAGCCAGTTAAATTTTGATGTAGCAAGTGTCCATAAAATGAGCAAACCATAAAGGAAAGCGAATATATCAAGAAACAGGTTGAGTCCCTGTTCCTTTTTTGCAAAAACGGATACGAGAATTACGAGAATTTCCGCTCCAATTGCAAACCAGAGCACATACGATGTTTCCGGATCCTTTGATATTTGATTTGGCAGAAACTGTACAGCAATCAAAATCAAAAACAAAAGATTCGTTACACGCAGAAAGCGTTTTTTGATTGTCATTACAGCACCACCTCGTTTCCACCGATTTTCCCCATAATATCACTGTAAAAGAGGGCAAGCAGTTCATTGCGAAAACTTCCGTATGCTTTTGTTTGTACCAGTTCCCCTCTATTCCTCGGACGATCAAACGGGACAGGAATTTCCTTATAAACATGACCCGGACTGCCTAACATCATCACAATCCGATCCGACAGCAATATTGCCTCATCAATATCGTGTGTGACAAATACGACCGTTTTCTTTTCCTGCGTGCCGTCACCTTCCCAAAGTTCCAAAAGTAATTCTTGAAGTACAGTTCGGTTTTTTGCATCAATAGCGCCAAACGGCTCATCCATTAAAAGAATATCCGTATCCATAGCAAGCGCTCTTGCTATGGCGACACGCTGCTGCATTCCGCCGGAAAGCCGGGAGGGGTATTTATTTTTGAAATCGGACAAGCCCACTTTATCCAAAAATGCATCAGCAATTTGCAAGCGCTCCGCCTTCGGCAAGTCCTTTTTTACCTGCTTTACGCCAAACGCAACATTTTTTCGGGCGGTCATCCACGGAAAGAGCGAATAGTGCCGGAAAACCACACCTCGATCCGTTCCGGTTCCTTCAATCTGATTTCCGTCGATCAATATTCTTCCTTCTGTCGGTGCATTGATGCCCTCCAAAATACTGAGAAGTGTGCTTTTGCCGCATCCGCTTGAACCGATCACACTGACAAACTCACCCGACTCAACCGAAAACGAAACATTTTTCAGTGCCGTAAAGCTCTTGTTTTTTTCCGTATAATCTACTGTTAAATTTTGAATTTCAATTTTACTCATAGGAGTCACCTCGCAATTTAAGTGAGTAATCTATCCGAAAAGCAAGCAGAACGGAAGCAGTATGTTTTCCGCCCCGCAATCGCATAGTGAAGCTGCTGAAGTGTCATAAGACGAACCTCCTTAAATTTAAGCTGTATTTTAACCGCACCCCTTAAAAGGCTACAAAATATATGTTATTATAGGGTAATCAAAGGTAATGAAAATCTCAACAAAAGGGTGTTATGCATACAGAACGGTATGCAAAAGACTATACAATCCGAATGATCAACAGCGGAGAAGCAGATAGTGTTCCTCCGCTGTTTGTCATTTTTACTCATATAATCCCTTTGTAAAATAGCGGTCTCCACGATCCGGCAGCACAATCACAATATTTCCCTCTGCGCCTGTCCGAATAAGTTTTTTTGCAGCAGCAAGCGCCCCTCCGGACGATGAACCGGCAATAATGCCTTCTTTTGCAGCAAGCTCCTTGGCATTTTCAAAAGCATCTTTGTCTGTAATTTTAATCACCTTATCTACAAGTGACATATCCATTGTTTCGGCAATAAAATCATTTCCGATCCCCTCAATATCGTAATCGGCGTGTTCCCCGCCGCCCATTGTAGATCCTACGGGATCGGCAAGGATTCCCTTGATCTGCGGATTACGTTCATATACATTGGCGGAAATAAGTATGCGGTCGCCTGCGCGGAACAAACTAAGCACCGCAGTAATTGCAGCCATACCCGAACCAAAAGCAAAACCGGCATTTCCGCCTTCAAGCTCGGCAATCAAGGCTTCCAAAGCCGCCCTTGTCGGATTTCCTGTACGGGAATATTCCCAGCCGGTATTTCTACCAAGCTCCGGTTGTTCATATGTAGACGTTTGATAGATTGGCACATTTACTGCACCTGTATGCTTATCACCGTAAATTCCGCCGTGGATCAATGCGGATTCTATCTTTTTATAGTTTGACATAATATATTCCTCCTAAAATTATTTTTGATACTCCAATTTTGTTACTGACCAATTTTTTAGTACATCAAGCATATCGGCAGCCGTTTTCTTTGCTCCGTCAAGATCGTGTTCCAAATAATTGCCGCACTCAATTCGTTTGCTTCCGGGAATTTCACCCTCAAATTCTACAATGAAAGCAAAGGATTCACGAACAAGTCGAATGGCATCTTCGGCACTGACCGTATCACGCAACAGCAGGTAAAACCCGGTGCGACAGCCCATTGGCCCGACATAAATTACCCGATCGGAAAACTCGCTGTTACGGGCATAGGTTGCAAACAGGTGTTCAAAAGTGTGCAAAGCACCATTTGAAAGGTAATCACCGCCGTTTGGCGTTTTCATACGGATATCATAGGTCACTGCATCACCGTCAATTCGGGAAATATACATTCCTTTTTTCAATTTGTCGTGATTGACGGTAAAACTTGAAATTGTTTTCATATACGGTTCTCCTTTACAAAAGATTTGAATTTCTCTGCGAGGTCTGTCTTTTCCCACGGCAGTTCCAAATCATTACGACCGAAATGTCCGTAAGCTGCCGTTTGTGTATAAATCGGTCGGCGCAGATTCAAATTTTGAATAATAGCACCGGGACGAAGATCTATAAGAGAGAAAACTGCATCTTGAAGGACATTTTCTTCTACAACTCCTGTTCCAAATGTATCTACGGAAACAGAAACCGGATTTGCTACGCCGATTGCATAGGCAATTTGAATTTCTGCTTTTTTTGCAAGACCTGCAGCAACAATGTTTTTGGCTGCATACCGAGCCGCATATGCTGCGCTGCGATCAACTTTAGTCGGGTCTTTTCCCGAAAAAGCACCGCCGCCGTGTCTTGCTGCACCTCCATAAGTATCCACAATGATTTTTCGTCCGGTAAGTCCGCTGTCACCTGCGGGGCCTCCGATTACAAATCGTCCCGTAGGATTTACAAGAATTTTCATCTGTTCTGAAATCCATTGTCTGCCGATAACCGGATATATTACTTCTCTTAAAATATCGTCCTTTATCTTTTCCTGCGAAATATCCGGCTCATGCTGTGTGGATACAACTACCGCATCTACATAAGCGGGAACCTCATTTTGATATTCAACCGAAACCTGTGTCTTGCCATCAGGTCGAAGATAAGGAATTGTACCGTTCTCCCGCACCAGTGTCAGCCGTTTTGCGAGCTTATGGGCAAGCGATAAAGGAAGAGGCATATATTCCGGCGTTTCATTCGTTGCATATCCGAAAACCATACCTTGATCACCGGCTCCCAGCTGTAATTCTGTTTCCTTTTCCCGAACTTCTAATGCGCAGTCTACTCCCATTGCTATATCCGGGGATTGTCGGTCAAGCCTTACAATTATCTCCGCCTTGTCCCCCGAAAAGCCCAATTCTTCTCTGTCGTATCCGATTTGGTTGATTGTCTGTCGGACAACCTCATCTATACGAACGTTTGCGGAGGAGGAAATTTCTCCCGCTAAAATAACCGTATTGTTTTTGACTACGGTTTCTACTGCGACACGCGCATAAGGGTCTTGTCGCAAATAGGCGTCAAGAATCGCATCGGAAATGCTGTCGCAGACCTTGTCCGGATGTCCTTTTGTTACAGACTCAGATGTAATAATTGTCGATTTCATTGGAATCGTCTCCTTTTTTTGCTAAAATAAAATGTATGTTTTCATATGCGCTTTGTTTATCTGTTCTACCGGCAAAAAAACGCTTTTGTATTTTTTCCGGTGTTTCATGCTCATCGATCAAATACCCATGCCGATAAAGTGCGTCGGATACCTCCTTCACCGAATACCCGTGCTGCATCGGTTCGCCAAGTCCGGCTGTAATCTCTGTTAGAACTTTAACTCGCAAAGCGGCTTCAGCTCTGAATGTCGTGTCATCAGGAAAATCAAAAACAAGTTTGCTTGCAAACGATGATATTTGACTGATTATCCGAATCGTTTCCTCAAAGACCGAAAGCGGCAAATAATAACTCACCCCAAGTATTGCAAAGAAGGAAGGCATTGCAGGATTAAAACCGGCCTTTATCAGCTCGTCCCCCATGTGGTCGGAAGAAAAATTGACCGAAACATACTTAACATTTCCCGGAACATTCCACTCCGGTTCACGGATTTTTCTCAGCTTATACCGTTGTGTGTCAGGGTGGTCAATTTCAAATACTTTAATTTTAGGATTATCGTTCCGAAATGCAAAAGTATCCATTCCGGCCCCACAAATCACATATTGACATTCGCCTCTGTCATAAGCAAACCGCCAAAGCTCACGTTCGGCAAAGGATGCACGTGACAGTGGAATAGGAGAAATAAATGTATTTAAAATGTCGCCGATATCTTTCCCACTGAATGCATATGCGGAATCGAATTGCTCTTTTTGAAAGCCATGCCTGATAAGTTGCCCAATTTCCTCATATTCTTCTTTCCCCATGAGGTCATAAGCCAGGTAATCGTCAAATATTTTTTCTTTTACATAATTTGAATGGTATGCACGGGCAAAGGAACACAATTTCGCTGTCATACTTTCCTGCGTGTCTATCATAAGGTTTCCCCTCTCTGAAAATATAAAACTCCGCCTGTATTTTCAAAATCCGAGATAAATCGGAATATTGAAAACAGGCGGAGTTTTGTTTTTGTTTATAGCCATAACAGACTATCCGAACGATTTCAAGCAGCCGCCTGTATATTTTACCATACAGCAGCAACAACCGGACATGGCAAGGAAGCCTGAGAAACCTGACGTTTCTTTGGCTGCTTTATTAACTGTATTCAAATAAATTTTCATCTGAATGTTCATAATAATCCCTCACATAAGTCTATGGTTTTAAAAAAATCAGTCGGCAAACATCGGCGTGGAAAGATACCTCTCGCCCGTGTCGGGAAGAAGTACTACAATCAGCTTTCCTTTGTTCTCCGGGCGCAGAGCAAGCCGGGTCGCAGCGTACACTGCAGCTCCCGAAGAAATGCCTACCAAAAGGCCCTCCTTACGGGCTAAGGTGCGTCCCGTTTCAAAAGCGTCCTCGTTTTCCACGGCGATAACCTCGTCGTAAACGGCCTCATTCAATGTATCCGGCACAAAACCGGCGCCGATTCCCTGAATTTTATGCGGGCCTGCTGTTCCTTTGGAAAGAACGGGAGAACCTGCCGGTTCTACGGCAACAACTTTGACATTCGGATTTTGGGACTTGAGATATTCGCCGACACCCGTAATCGTTCCGCCCGTACCGACACCCGCAACAAAGATATCAACTTTCCCGTCCGTATCATTCCAAATTTCCGGGCCGGTTGTGTCGCGGTGGATTGCCGGGTTTGCAGGATTGGTAAACTGACCGGGGATAAAGCTGTTCGGCGTTGCTCCCGCCAGCTCCTGCGCTTTTGCAATAGCGCCTTTCATTCCCTTAGCACCTTCGGTCAGAACAAGCTCCGCACCGTAGGCTTTGAGAAGATTTCGACGCTCTATACTCATGGTTTCCGGCATGGTGAGAATGATTTTATATCCTCTTGCCGCTGCAACAGCCGAAAGTCCTATACCGGTATTGCCGCTGGTGGGTTCGATAATAACCGAGTCCGGCTTCAGCACACCCTTTGCTTCCGCATCATCGATCATGGCTTGGGCAATTCTGTCCTTAACGCTGCCTGCCGGATTGAAGTATTCCAGCTTGCCGTAAACCGTTGCGCCAAGTTTCTTTTCTTTAATGTAGTTTGTGAGCTTCAGCAGCGGTGTACCGCCAATCAGATCGGTGATTTTGTCATATGTTTTCATGTCGGTTCGCTCCTTTATTGAAAATTTAAAAGGCAATTCCAAAGCACCACGCCTCTTTATCGACAAAGCCTATATGTTTTGTGTGTTTTAGTATATCATGTGGCTTAGGATATGTCAAGAGTCAGATTATGAAATCAAAAATACCAATATGAGGATATGCAGCAATAGGAAATTCCTATACAAAGTCGTACCAGCTTGACAAATTGATAATAGAATGATACAATCATAATTCATAGTATGCAGATATGTTTTATATGCTATTATTATCCTAAAATTTAAATTTGTTTGGCTGATTTAATAAACAACAGTAATTTTCATGCTGTTAAATATACTTTTTTTTGATACCGTACAGAACCGGTTATTCCGGGAGATATAAAGTCTATCTTTATACTCTATGTTGCAGTCAGGTGCGGTTACTGATTCACGGAATGACTGCACGAATCGAAATTCATTAAAATGAATTTGAAAGGCTGCTTATGTACGAAAAAATGTTTATCGGCAGCTTCGGTCGTTCGGTTTCACCTATGTCAACCCCCGCCTGACGTGCTACCGTAATGACAGCATGAGCAAAACGCTGAAAGAATATAAAAACGACGAGGTGTAAAATATGTTTTTTTCAAAGGAACAAGCACAACGGTACGCCCGTCACTTTGTGTTGAAGGAAATCGGTGTGTCGGGTCAGCAACGCCTTTTGCAGTCGAGTGTTTTGGTAATTGGTGCAGGTGCTTTGGGATCGAGTGCGCTCATGTATTTAGCGGCGGCGGGCATCGGTGTAATCGGAATTTCCGACGGCGATCGGGTGGAACTTTCCAATCTCGGTCGTCAGATTATTCACGGGCAGTCGGATATCGGCACTCTCAAAACCGAATCGGCAAAAAGGTCGCTCCATGAACATAATCCCGACAGTACCGTGCGTCTGATTTCCGAGCGAGTCACACCGGATAATATTGAATCCGTTATTGCTCCCTATGATTTTATCTTGGATTGTACAGACCGATTTGAAACAAAATTTCTCATAAATGATGCTTGTGTGCTTATGAAAAAACCGTACTCTCATGCGGGTGCAGTACGCTTTGAAGGACAGGCTATGACCTATGTGCCGGGATACGGCGGGTGTTTGAGATGTGTGCTGGGCGGGATTCCGAAAAATTCCGCCACCTGCGCCGATGCGGGTGTTCTCGGTACAATTCCCGGTATCCTCGGCTGTATTCAGGCAACAGAGGCAATCAAATATCTGCTGGGAGTCGGAGAACTGCTTACCGGACGAGTACTGCACATTGACGGTCTTACCATGCGTACACATACGATCCATATCGGTACAGCGAGAGAGGATTGCCCGGTTTGCGGCAAAGGGCGAGCCTCTTTTTCCCTTTCCGAACACCGCAGCGAATACGAGCCGGTATGTTGTGCCCGTTCTGTATCGGAAGGAAGTGATTTTCCTTTATGATGCGGGAGGCAAACATTTGGGAATATCTGAAAAATCACCGTAACGGAGATATTATCGTCGATCTTCGCAGTGAAACTATGTATGCTTTTGGAACTATTCCGGGGGCGATCAATATACCGGTGGAACGGATCGCAGAACTTTACGATCTTCCAAAGGAGAAAACAATTTGTCTTTTCTGTCAGGTGGGCGAAATCAGCGGTCAATTTGCCGAGCTGCTTTCGGATGCAGGGTATAACACCTGTAATTTGACGGGCGGTTATCGTGAATATTTAAGGCAAAGCATAACGCCGCAGGATTAGGAAACTAAAAGTCGTTATTCCAAAGAGCCGCCCCTCACACCGATTGACGATATGGCGATTAGCTGCCGTATGTATCAAACTTATATCTTTAAATCATAAACTGACGGCTCATTTGTATTGATGGTAATAAGTCGAACATTAACCGGTTTCTTTACATCATCACTATACCAAACACTGCCTTTATGATTATTGCATATTTGTTTTATCAGTTTAGAAAACAAACTAAACAACTTCGCTGATAAAACGGTTTTTGAGATCGTACTTAATTCCCCCATTATCAAATATTTCTCTCTATACATACCGGACGGATAGAAAACTATCGAATGGGGATTATTAAATTGACTAATCAGATAATGAGTTTTTCCGTCTCTCTGCAATACTTTTTCAGTATTTATACTTATTCCGGAAAACATCACCAGGTAAGACTCTACATGATATGATCCGCAAATATTTGTACCTAAATGGGGAACATCATTTAAAAAGATATATGGCTTTTTATGTTCGGAATTAACACAATTAGTATCATAAAACGCAAGGTCAAAAGTTTCACATTTTTTAGATAATAAATACAGATCATCTTGTGTCATAAAGAAATTTATTTGTTTCGACATTAAAAAACCCCCGAAAATTACTTAATCCATAGTATATTCGGCATTTGCTGCTGATAGTCCGTCAAGGAATACACCGAATACCATTTCCGTACCAAGACTCTCCATAAATGCTGAAAAACCATTTAAAACAGCCCCGCCATAGGTGTTTTGAAGTGAATTATAAATGTCTATCGCTATAAATACATCAAATATTACCCGTAGGCTCACTGCTCGTCATCGGGTTAGAGTTAGCATATAGGTATTTATGCAGACTTACGGGATCGGAAACACTTTTCGAATAGCTGTCGGCGGAAATAAATCTGCCTGTTGCATTGTCGTAGTATCTCGCACGGATACAGTACAGTCCGGTTGTTTCGCCATGATACTCTCCGCAGTAAAGAATAACATTTCTGAAAATTCAAACAAAATATTCATATGATCTTTTAGCAATTTCTTATATTGCATTCCCCAATGCCCGACACAACGCCCCTTTTCCGAAACAGACCCAATATAGATAATCTTTGCAATTGTATCCCTTATATCAATAAGCACTATTCCCCCCTTTATAGCTTTTCCCAAAAAATTTCACTCCGGATTTTGTCCGATACACATTCAAATCGAATGGTTTTTCTATTGTTCCAGCGTTTCCTCAAAAGAAAGAGAAATTTTCAGCTCACCATTCGATGATTTTCACCGGAATAATTAAGTTTCGTATTACTAACATTTGAATTATTTGTAATATACCGAACTGCTTATAAGCTCATTTAAAACAAAAGAAACTCATTACAGTACGGTATGCTCCTTGTGTATAATCACCGTTTTCAAATAAACCTACTGCGCCTACGTGTATTCTGCTTCACAAATAATACATAACGTACCAATGGCAAATTTTGCGGTTACTGATACTAATAGGCTTTTCACATTTGCAAGGACAGCAAAGCCACCAAATACTGCTTTAAACATAAATCTGACCGAAACTCCCTTATTAAATGCCTGCATTAAATCTCGCTCACCTACCGGTATGGCATCAAGCATTGAAATAAAACTGCCTAAAATTTCTACATGGGTTACATTAAGTGCATTGACAACAATAATAGAAACAGATTATCCCAATAATGTAAAATTACACATCGGGTCGCTTTTCATTATCGGGTTAGCATTAGCGTAAAGTTACTTATTGGTTAATATCTATTTTATCCCAAATAACACCACTTCTACCATTAACACTTTTACCCGCAAATATAAATGAATTGCCCTCCCACATTGTTTTTTCATAACGATAAATACCATTACAATATAAATGTGAATCACTCAGGTATTCGTCATATACAACGCGATCATTGTCTTTTTTGTCAATTATTCTTACGCTCCAGGTTTCATCGATATAACAATTAATATTTCTGAATACTAAAGCCCTGTATCTTCGGGAACGGTCAGTTTTTGAATATTTCGTCATTTCATAAGATAACGAAAAGTTATTTTTTATAATCGCATCACGAGCATAATGAATTTTATTTATTGTTTCTTCACTGCAATTACTTCTTGTTGCAATATCAATCAGTGCGTCGTGAGTGTAATCGCAAAGTAGTATGCCCGCTTCCTCTTTATTCTCGATACTAAAATATGTATCAACTTGATCATCATCAAGATAATAATGTGAAACCCCAAAAAAATCCGAATACAAATACTTTGGTTCATCAGTTCTATGTTTAACATAGATTGTCAGCTTACCGCATCCATCCAAAACAAATTTTTTACCAAGGAAATATAAATATAGTTGCGCAAGATAATACCCCTTGTTAAATACCGACAATTTACCCTCCTTTCGTTCTTGTCTACAATCATTCGCAAAAGCCAAATCCCTAAATATCATATTAGTACCTCCCACCTAAAGATTTATTGAATCTTGAACCATACATCAGCTTACAATCTATGTATGGTTTAACATAAATAATGGTCTTTTGTGATAAACATAAGGCATACTACCATTATTTCCGGCATTATGCTTTGCTGTAATCGTTTTTTTCAAATCTAAAGTTTCTCTTCTCGAAAGACCTTTGTCTATAACCGGGGCATATATTTTCCACCGTTCTCATTAAATGGGTTCACTTGAGTATTGACCTATTGTAGTCCATTTTTATTTAGTGGTCTACCGCTTACCTCAACTTTAATTAAATGTTGTTCCATCAACGTTCTCCGTATTCGGTAAGAACAAAGGTTACTGCAACAAAGCGAACATAATTATATTTTTTACAGATATCATTTGATCTTTACTATAAGTAAATATATACATTCTATTGGGGCAAATAATCCATTCCATGGATCAATATCCTCAAGTTCAAAACACATACCGGATAGTCCCTTAATTTCATATGTATCATAAACCTCAACCAATTCTCATATGTTTTTTAATATCCGTAAGTTTAGAGTCAATACCTATTATCTTTCTATATTTCCCGTTAAATATGCGGAAATATTGCAAACATTTGCAAATGAATCCTTTTGAACTTGTGCATATCTATGTAAATGGGGACGGGATAGTTTACACTCGCACTCACCCGTTCTATTAACCTGTACGTGGACGGACGAGTGCTGTTGACCTAAGAGCAGGGGATCTTTTGTAAGACGGTTCGGATTTTGCTATCGGCTTTTATTTGCCTCGAATTCCTCGATAATCGGACGATATACGGGTTGAGCTTCACATTCATCAAA
>CANQBP010000025.1 GCA_947589415.1 uncultured Clostridia bacterium | reverse complement strand
GGCAAGGGGTGAATTTAAAAACAGTCCGGTGGACTGTTTTTAAAGAGGGGACGCCCTGCGAGAGGGCGTCCCCTTGTTAATGCCTATGCGAACTAACCCCAGCGGCGTGTCGCCGCTGGCGGAGTACCCCCCGGCGGGCGTGCCCCCGGCGGGCGTGCCCCCGGCGGGCGTGCCCCCGGCGGCATGCCTCCGCTGTCAATTCGCGGGCGGCGTGCCGCCGCTGTCAATTCGCGGTGTCGCTCACTTGCGTTCGCTTGGTTTTTGTTTGGGGGAGTCTGTTTCCGCGATAGTAAACTTACCTGTCGGAATGGGTATGAATATATCGAGAGCGGCTCTGATGAGCCGCTCCGCAGTAGGAAAGTCATGGTGGACAAAATATTTTAAGGTAAAGAAATCCGACCCGAAATTTGCACATTGAATGCGGTTTCGGGTCGGTATTTTTATATGAGTTTTTTAGAGTTATAATACGTAAAACAGTATGCAGAAGAAATGCATAAGACTGCCTATTACAATGAAAATATGGAAAACTGAATGAATATATTTTTTCTTTTTGCCGATACCGTAAAGTACAGCACCGATAGTGTAGCTGATACCTCCGAGGAACAGGAAAAGTATTCCGCCCGAACCTATTTGATAAGCTACAATATTGATAACGGGAATGATGCACCAACCGATAGCAACATAAAGGATCATTCCAATGACTTTGAACTTTTCGAGATTAACGGCGGTTAGGGTAACGCCGAGAGCGGCAAAACCCCATACGATACCGAAATAAGTCCAGCCGAGGGCAGTATTATATTCACGCAGCGTACAAAGGGCAAGCGGTGTGTATGTGCCTGCAATGAGAAAGAATATCGTACAGTGGTCAAGTACACGAAATACTTTTTTAGCGGTAAGATGAGGATTAAGACCGTGATATATGCTTGACATACTGTACAGTAAAATCATCATGCTCCCGAAAATTGATGCACTTACAACACCATAGGAATTTCCATGTATGGCGGCTGCAATTATACACAGCACAGAAACGGTAATACCGAGTGCACCGCCGACAATATGTGATACCATATTGAAGATTTCTTCACCTTTAGTGTACTTAGGTATAGTGATTTTTTCCTTGATTACTCCAACACTCATAACTATCCTCTCCTTAATTCTTATTTACTCATATCATACGAACGCTATCAAAAATTTGATGTAAACCTCTGAAGCGTTCGTCATCAGGCAGGTGTTTTTTAGTCTATGGTGGCACGACGGTATTATCTTTTGTTTCCGAAACAATACTGTCATACATTCTGTAAGGATAAAATGACCGATGAAATTCTGCTATCATCATTTCGCATTGAAATTCATTAAGCTGAACATCAATATGCGACTCTCTTCCGTTAAGCTCTCTATATATTACGCTGATATAATAGTTATATTCCTGTCCGGAATAAACATTGTTTTCATATTTTTTTACACGAACCATTTTTTTGACCATATCCTCTATGGCGTTGTTTTCAATAGCGATTACCTTATTGTTGTTGTATATAACCATATAGCCGCTGCCGAGATTAATTCCATTGGTATTTATACCATTCACCTTGTATGACAGCATTTTTCCCTTATTGTATGATTTTTCAATTTCTGTCAGATCACTTCTTGTTTTGTAAAATTTTATGACAGGACCGCCAATATAACTATATATTCCCCACACCATAATAAATCCGCCAAAGAGTATTCCCAAAATTGAATATCCCAAATAAAAACCTTTTATCGGATAAAAAATTGCAGCTATTGAAATAGATAGTATTAATAGTCCGGCTTCTGCAAATCCACGATTTTTGCTTGTGCGGAATCTTCTTATCAAATCGTGTTTCATACCCTTTTTACTGATTTCCTCAAAAGAATGTTTTTCCTTATATTCATAATAGGCAGTTTTCCATTCTTTTTGGCGGTACTTTGCACCATTGAGAAATTCCTGCTTATCCTTTTCGGAGCTTTTATCATGACGCTTTTCTTTAAAGTATGCGTGAATACAAAATCCTATCATCACAGGCGGTACAAGGATTGTGCACAGTAATAACTCCCAGCTTCGGAAAAAATAATATGCTATACCGAGTACAACTGCTAAAGCAATACCGCAAACAATTTCGATTGTAAGGTTTTTCTTTGGTTCAAGCACATTGTTGTTTGCATGTCTTATTTCAGTTATCTTTTCCTTTAATTTATTATTCATTTTGCTCTCCTTTGCGGAATTTTCAGTTCTTCAGCAAAAAAATATCAATGTGTTTTTCACATACCTGTTCATTAGTATATTATAGCACTATTAAACTTGAAATTCAATGCTAAAAATGTAAAATCCTGTCGCTTACAAAATGAAAACGGGTTTTTTATCAGTCAACAAGTTCAGGTGAATAGCTTTCTTTCCACGGAAGTCCGAATTTATTCAAAGCGTCCATAAAAGGATCGGGATCAAATTCCTCAATATTATGCACACCCGGCTTTTTCCATTTTCCGCTAAGGAGCATAGCCGCACCTATCATTGCAGGAACACCGGTTGTATAAGATACCGCCTGTGAGCCTACCTCCTTATAACATTCCTGATGGTCGCATACGTTATAGAGATAGTAGGTTTTGTCCTTACCGTCCTTTTTGCCTATGAAGATACATCCTATATTTGTCTTTCCCTTTGTCCTCGGACCGAGAGATGCCGGGTCGGGGAGAACTGCTTTAAGAAATTGGAGAGGTACAATCTGCTTCCCCTCAAATTCAATAGGCTCAATGGAAGTCATGCCTACATTTTCAAGACATTTAAGGTGTGTAAGGTAACTCTGTCCGAATGTCATGAAAAAGCGTATTCTCTTAATACCCTTTATGTTAAGTGCAAGAGATTCAAGTTCTTCGTGGTGGAGAAGATACATATCCTTTTCTCCGATTTCGGGGAAGTTATATACCCTTTTAATTTCCATAGGTTCTGTTTCTACCCATTTTCCGTTTTCAATATAGCTTCCCTTTGCGGAAACCTCACGGATATTTATTTCGGGATTAAAATTTGTTGCAAACGGGTAGCCGTGATCACCGGCATTACAATCAAGTATATCTATATAATTGATTTCGTCAAATTCGTGCTTTTGAGCATATGCACTGAATACTCCGGTAACACCGGGGTCAAATCCGCTGCCGAGAAGTGCTGTTATGCCTGCCTGCTCAAAACGTTCACGGTATGCCCATTGCCATTTATACTCAAATTTAGCCGTATCGAGCGGCTCATAATTTGCCGTATCAACATAATCTGTCTTAGTTGCAAGACAAGCGTCCATGATTGTAAGATCCTGATAGGGGAGAGCAAGGTTTATTACAACATCAGGTTTGAATTTATTGATAAGCTCAATAAGTTCCTCCACATTATCGGCATTTACCTGCGCCGTGGAAATCTTCGTTTTTCCCCTGTCAAGTTTTTCCTTTAATGCATCACATTTTGACTTAGTTCTGCTTGCTATACAGATTTCCTCAAAAACATCGGAATTTTGGCAGCACTTGTGTACACATACACTTGCAACGCCTCCCGCACCGATAATCAACGCTTTTCCCATATTTTGTACCTCCTGTTGTTTATATCTTAACTTAATATTCGCCCTCCATAAGCTGAACGGTCACATATGTCGGAAGTGCAAAGCAACCCTTATGAAGTCTTGTATTATAGTATTTCGTATCTATTCCGAGCTTATTCCAAGCACCCTCATCGAGGTCATGTATAGGGTGAAATTTCTTTGAGGCGAAACCGAAAAGCCAATGTCCTGACGGATAGGTCGGTATATGTGCCTGATAAACCTTGCATATCGGAAAAAACTCAACAAGTTTTTTATGTGCCTGCCGCATAGCTTTGGCATATGTTTTATAATACGGACTCTCATGCTGATTTACAAGTATTCCCTGCTCGTTAAGTGCCTTATAGCAGTTGCCGTAAAATTCTGTTGTAAAGAGCCCTTCGCCGGGGCCTATGGGGTCGGTGGAATCCACTATTATAAGGTCATATTTGTTTTCGACACCTCGCACAAAACGAAGTCCGTCATCAATGTGAACATGAACTCTCGGATCATCAAGACGGCAGGCTACTGTCGGAAGATACTCACGACAAGCATCAACTACCATTCGGTCTATTTCGACCATATCAATATTTTCAATAGTCTTATATCTTGTAAGTTCCTTAACTGTTCCGCCGTCACCGGCACCGATAACAAGAACATTCTTTATATCGGGGTTTGTTGCAAGCGGAACATGGGCTATCATTTCATGATAGATAAATTCGTCCTTTGTTGTCAGCATAATTCTGTCGTCGAGGACGAGTACATCACCAAATTCGGGCGTACTGAATATTTCAATCCTTTGGTAATCGGATTGGGCGGAATATTTCTGCCTGTCACATCTTATAGAGAAACGGACATTTTTCGTCTGTTCCTCCGTGTACCACATTTCCATAGCTATCCTCCGTTTCGGCATAGTAATTATCGGTTATGTACCATAATATTAACATTATTGGTGTCCATATCTTCAGCGCCTGTCAGGTTACAGCCTTTAACTTTTGCATATTTGATATATTCAAGAGCTTCTTTTGTAATAAGCTCTCCGGGGGCAAGAATGGGAATACCGGGCGGATAGCACATTACAAATTCCGCACATACTTTGCCGAGTGCAAGGTCAAGGGGAACCTGTTTTTTGTCCGAATAAAAAGCCTCCTGCGGAGAACATACAACATGAGGTTCTATGTACTCATAGTCAAGCATACCCGCAGGATTTTTCGTGTACAGACGTTTTATTTCGTACAAAGCAGAAATAAGTCTTTCGACATTTAAAATCCTGTCACCGACAGATACAATGGCAAGAATGTTTCCGATATCTCCAAATTCTATCTGTATATCAAATCTGTCACGCAGAATATCATATACTTCAATGCCCGCAAGTCCTATATCTCTGGTGTGAACAGAAATTTTTGTCGGGTCAAAATCGAAGATATCATCACCGTTAATAAGTTCACGGGAGAAGGCATAAAGTCCTCCGAGCTTATTTATCTCCTTTATTCCGTATGAGGCAAGGGAGGTCACTCTCTCAAAGATTTTTTTACCGTTAAGTGCAAGATTTCTCCTTGCTATATCAAGAGAGGATAAAAGCAGGTATGAAGCGCTTGTTGTCTGCGTAAGATTGATTATCTGGCGAACGTAGCCCGGATTCATATCAGAACCGATAAGCAGCGCCGAGCTTTGTGTTAGTGAACCGCCTGTTTTATGCATACTGACAGCCGACATATCCGCACCGACACTCATGGCGGAAAGCGGCATATAATCTCCGAAATAGAAATGTGTGCCGTGTGCTTCGTCTACAAGCACTTTCATTCCGGCGGAATGGGCGATTTTCACTATTTCCCTCAAATTGGAGCATACCCCGTAGTATGTCGGGTTATTTACAATTATAGCCTTTGCATCGGGATTTTCGGCAACAGCCTTTTTTAACGAGTCCACGGACATACCGAGCGGGATACCCAGTTTTTTATTAACTCCGGGATTGACATAAACAGGTACGGCCCCGCATACAATAAGGGCATTGATGCTGCTTCTATGGACATTTCTCGGCATGATTATTTTATCTCCCCGTTTGCAGGTACTCATAACCATAGCCTGAACCGCACTTGAAGTACCGTTTACCATAAAAAAAGCATGGGCAGCACCGAAAGCGTCTGCCATAAGCTCCTCGGCTTCCTTTATAACACTTATCGGGTGGCAAAGATTATCAAGCGGTTTCATGGAATTAACATCAACGCTCATACATTGTTTTCCCAAAAATTCCGTAAGCTCCGGATTTCCCTTTCCCTGTTTGTGTCCCGGAACATCGAAGGATACTATTCTTTTTTCTCTATATTCGTTCAGTGCCGTAAAAATAGGCGCACGTTCTTGAGAAAGCATCATAACTAATCCTCATTATATACATTTGAACCGCTGAATATCTCTATCATTTCCCGCCTCAAACTGTTCGATATTTTGAGTCTTTCTTTAGGCGGTATTTCATATACATCTGTTTTGAAAAGATAATTTTGAAGTTCAAGCTCTTTTATAAGCATCTGCGTATGGAAAATATTTGCCTGATACACATTTATATCCACGGTATCATAACGCCTTAAAGTTTCGTCTTTTATATAATCCTGTATAGAAGTTATCTTATGGTCTGTAAAGAGCTTTTTGCCGTCTGTATTTCTTGTGAACCCTCTCACTCTGTAATCAATTGTTATGATATCGGAGTCAAAGCTGTCAATCAGCAAATCGAGGGTATTAAGCGGTGATATTGTACCGCAGGTGGAAACGTCTATATCAACACGAAACGTGGCAATAGCATTTCCGGGATAATATTCGGGGTAGGTATGCACGGTAACATGACTTTTATCAAGATGGGCGGCTATTGATTCCTTTGAACGGTTTATAATACAGCTTCCGCAGTTGCAGGAGGGATCGAGCTTCTCCGGAAGTCCTTTTTCGGATATAAGCAAGGTTACGCTTGCACCCTGCGGGTCATAATCCTGTTTGGATATATTAAGTACGGAAGCACCAATCATTTCCGTGACCGTACAAAGAATTTTTGTAAGACGTTCGGAATTATACTGTTCGTCGATATATGCGATATAGTCCTTTTGTTCTCTTTCGGTTTTTGCATAGCATACATCATATATGTTAAAGCTCAAAGTCTTTGTAAGATTGTTAAATCCGTAGAGTTTCAGCCGTCTGTCCAAATCGTGATCCCTGCCTTTTTAGTTTAACTTATGTTGGTATTATTTTCCCGAAAGCCTCTTAATTATCATATTTGCACACATATAAACATTTCCGCCGCCGATAGTAATTATAAGATCCCCGTCTTTGGCTTTTTCCGTCACATAATCCGCTATTTCCTCAAAGGTGCCGAACCATACGCAGCCATTGATTTTTGCTGCGAGATCCTTTGAATATATATTATAGGTATTTTTTTCTCTGACGGGGAGTATCTCCGAAAGTATGCAATGGTCGGGAATAGAGAGAACCTCTGCAAACTCGTCGAGGAACATATAAGTTCTGGAAAAAGTATGCGGCTGAAAAACCGCCCACACATTTTTATAACCCATATTCATGGCTGTTGTAAGAGTTGCTTTGAGTTCGGTGGGGTGGTGTGCAAAATCGTCGGCAACTGTTATGCCGTTATGCTTGCCGAGAATTTCAAAGCGTCTATGAGCGCCGGTGAACTTATTGAGCGCATTGGAAATACCGTCGGGGTTTGCGCCGAGTACGCAAGCTGCAACAGATGCGGCAAGGGCGTTCATAACATTAAATTTTCCGGGGATACTCAATGTTACCGTTGTTATGACATTACCGTTATTTATAACGTCAAAGGTTTTGCATACGCAGTTATCCTCATGTATCACGGCACGGTAGTCATTATTTTCCCCAAAACCGAAGGTTATGATTTTTTTACTCTTGTCAGTCATATTATTTAAGCAGAACATGGTATTTTCATCGTCACCGTTTGCTATAATTATATCAGAGGTTTGATCTGCAAACTTTGTAAACGACATTTTTAGTCTTTCCATTGTACCGAAAAAGTCGAGGTGATCGGCTTCTACATTAAGTATAACCGAAACAGTGGGGTATATATGCAGGAATGTATCAACATATTCACAAGCCTCGCAGACGATTATATCGGATTTTCCTATTCGGCTGTTTCCGCCGATAAAGGGGAATCTTCCGCCGATTATAACCGTGGGGTCAAATTCGTTCATTGTCAGTATTTGAGTTATCATAGATGTGGTTGTGGTCTTTCCGTGTGTACCGCAGACAGCAATTGAATTTTTATATTTTTCAACAACTGCTCCGAGCATAATGCACCTTTCAACAGCAGGAATATTTTTTTCCTTTGCAGAGATGAGTTCGGGATTATCGAGCTTCACGGCGGCAGTATATACAACGAGATCGGCGCCGATAACGGTTTCGGGGAAATGTCCCATAGTTACGGGTATTCCGTAGGAACGTATTCTTTCAAGGGTATCGGACTCGGCGATATCCGAACCTGTTATTTCAAAGCCTTCATTAAACATAATTTCAGCAAGGGGACACATACCCGATCCGCCTATGCCGACAAAATGTATTCTTTTAACATTATCAAGAAGATGTTCATAATTGCTTACCACAGAAAACCACTCCCAAGTTATCATTGTATTAGCATAATAAAGTGAAATCAAGACCATGTCACACTATACATATTTATGCGGTATATGACAAAAAATCTACACAGCTAATATTATATAATAAATAATTTCCAATTTCAATACACATTGTTTTTTTTAGTAAAAATTCAGAAAAAAGCCATGTTTGACGCATAAAATTGTATTATTTGGCTGTTACACCGCCGCAATGCGTATAATATAATCGGTTATTGCCCTCTTTTTGCACAAAACGGGGGTGTTTAAGTTTTTAATATACCTAAACAGCCCCGTTGTTAAAAATTATTTTTTACAAAAATTTAAAGGTTTGATAAGCAAAAATTTCGCCGTTGCCGACACAACTGCCGCCGCAGGCGGTGAGGTCGGAGCAGAACTTCATGCGTTTGTCCGACTCTCCGTATTGTCCCGATTATATTCACACCCGTAATGACTTACCGTTATATACGAACGGTCAAGGAAATATGCTCAATAAGAATTACAAGCTCGGCGTTTACCCGAATGCCTCTTTTATTTTAGAGAACACGGCATCGAAATCCGATTTTGTTACCAACAAAGAAATTTGGGATTCGCTTGTTGTTATAAGCCTTATCTCCGCATCGGTCTTGGCAGCGTTAGAAAACACTTTAGCCGCAACACCGGGACAGTTTTCCATTTTCTCGTCATTTACGGAAATTTTGCAGTTTCCGCTGCTTACTATGGATTTTACCGAACCGTCATCGAGTTTTGAAGTATAGCTCAATATATTAACCAAATCGTCATCTTTTATTGTGAAAGACAAATTAGTCCTCGAACTCTGAACAGGGGACAGGGATATCATATCCACATCTGTACCGATCTCGGCAATTTTTTCAAATACTCCCGCTATAAATGAAATATCGGCAGGAATGTTGCGCAGGGTTATTAAAGTAACATCATGGCAAACGGTAATGGAAGGCTTCATCAGGGTCACGCTCCTTTGTAATTATGTATATTTCAGATTATCATTAAAATCGACGTTTGCAAGACAGTTATACGGTTATTTAGATGCAAGAAGATCGGACATATCGTACATACCCGCTTTTTTACCTTTCAAAAATACTGCGGCATTTACGGCTCCGACCGCAAAGACTGTCTTTGAACGTGCGCTATGTGATATTTTAAGTATTTCATCTGTTCCCGCAAATATAATCTCATGTTCTCCGACAATATTTCCGCCCCTGACGGAATGTATGCCGATTTCACTTTTGCCTCGTTTTCTTCTGTAAGCGTGGCGGTCGTAAATATATTCGCTTTCGTTTCTGACTTCCGATATTGCATCTGCTATCATAAGGGCAGTGCCGCTCGGTGCATCAAGTTTTTGATTGTGGTGCTGTTCGACTATTTCGACATCGAAATCCTCTCCGAACACGGAGGCAGCCTTTTTTGCAAGCTCAATAATAAGATTTATACCGAGCGACATATTACCGGAATAAAATACGGGAATACTTTCCGCAGCCTTGTGTATTTTTTCTTTTTGTTCATCGTTATATCCCGTGGTACAAATCACACAAGGAATTTTTTTGTTCAGAGCATATGCAAGCATAGAGTCAAGAACGGCGGGGTTTGAAAAATCAATTATCACATCGGCTTCAACATCGAGCTTGTCAAAACTTTCCGCATAGGGGAAATCCGTATCTTTAGGTGCGGCAAGATCCACTCCTGCCGCTATTTTACAGTCCGTGCGGGATTTTGCGCAGGCAATGACGGAATTTCCCATCTTGCCCGAACATCCCGATAATATAATATCTGTCATTTTATCTTCTCCGTTTCGGGTCATATAAGTCCGTATGCTTTCATACACTTTTTCAAATTGAGGATACCGCTTTCGCTCATTTCATCAAGGGGAAGTCTGCATGAACCGCAGTTATATCCCATAAGATTCATTGCAGCCTTGACAGGTATCGGGTTCACATCGGAGAATAAAGCGTCCATAAGTGCAATATATTTTTTCTGAAGTTCAAATCCGCCCTTGAAATCACCGTCAAGTGTTTTTTGCACAAGTTCATGCGACTCTCTCGGACATACATTTGCGAATACGGAAATTACTCCGAGTCCGCCCATAGCGGTAATCGTAAAGGCCTGACTGTCCTCGCCGCTGTAAACATCGAGGTCATCGCCGCAAAGAGCCATAGTGCGTACAAGTGCGGAGATATCACCGTTAGCCTCTTTTACTGCCTTGATATTGGGGTGCTTGCACAACTGCGCATAGGTTTCGGGTTTAATATTGCAGCCGGTTCTTGACGGTACGTTATAGAGTATAATCGGAATATTAACCTTATCCGCAATATAATTATAGTGGCGTACAAGGCCGCTTTGAGAGGTTTTGTTATAATACGGCGTTACCGAAAGAATGGCATCAGCTCCGAGTTTTTCCGCTTCAACGGAAAGGTTTCCCGCAAAAGCCGTATCGTTGCTGCCTGCACCTGCGATAACAGGTACTCGTCCGTCAACCTTTTTGACGGTATATTCAATAACCTTACAATGCTCCTCGCCGCTCATTGTTGCGGATTCTCCGGTTGTTCCGCAGGCAATCACGGCATCGGTGCCGTTTTCGATCTGGAAGTCAATAATTCTTCCGTACTCTTCAAAATTCACACTTCCGTCATTGTTCATAGGGGTAACGATGGCAACTCCCGAACCAGTAAAAATATGATCATTCATACATTATTACCTCCGTTAAATCAGTCGTTGGTTATATATCCCTCTGCACAAAGAAGTTCGGCAAGAAGCACGGCACCTCCGGCAGCTCCTCTTAATGTATTATGGGACATACAAACGAATTTGATAGTATATTGTGTATCCTCACGCAGTCTGCCGACAGAAACCGCCATACCGTTTTCGAGGTTACGTTCACTCTTTATTTGAGGTCTGTCGTTTTCTCTGAAATAATGCAGGAACTGTTTCGGCGCACTCGGAAGTCCGAGCTGCTGGGGCTTACCCGAATAGCTTTCCCAATCACTTATTATCTGTTCGATTCCGGGATTATTTTCAAGCTCAACGAAAACAGCTGCCGTATGACCGTCGGAAACGGGTACACGGATACATTGTGCTGTTATAGACGGAGTATCTGCCTTGACGATTTCGCCGTTTTTTATCGTACCCCAAATTTTAAGAGGCTCCTGTTCGGATTTTTCCTCCTCTCCGCCTATGTAGGGGATTACGTTGTCTATCATTTCGGGCCACCTTTCAAAGGTTTTTCCGGCCCCCGATATAGCCTGATATGTGCAGGCAAGTACTTTCGTCACGCCGTATTTAAGCAGCGGGTGAACGGCAGGGACATAGCTTTGAAGTGAGCAGTTTGATTTAACCGCAACAAAACCTTTTTTTGTGCCCAGACGTTTTCTTTGGTGTTCGATAATTTCAAGGTGATTATCGTTGATTTCGGGTATTACCATAGGAACATCGGGAGTAAAGCGGTGTGCGCTGTTATTTGAAACTACGGGACATTCAGCCTTAGCATAGGCTTCTTCCAATGCACGTATATCCTCTTTTTTCATATCCACCGCGCAGAATACGAAATCAACCTTTGATGCAACAGCTTCAATATCGGCAGCATCAAGAATTACCATATCTTTCATATTTTCGGGTATTGGTGCTGTCATTGCCCAACGTCCCTCAACTGCCTCTTTGTATGTTTTTCCCGCACTTCTTGAACTTGCGGCAAGTGCCGTAACATTGAACCAGGGGTGACTTTCAAGAAGTGTTGCGAAACGCTGACCCACCATACCGGTCGCACCTATTATTCCCACATTATACTTTTTGTTCATTATTTATTTTCTCTCCTTTGCCTGTTTTGTGTAATGATTGTATAAAAAATGAACCGACACAAAATCGGTTCATCAATAACTGCAATACGGTCTGATACCTCCCGCAGGGCGGGACACAGCGATAGCTCCCCATCATAGCAGCATGATGACAGTCACACACCATTCCGGTATATGCCCAGAAAAAGTCTTGCCACGACTTCTCTTCGGCGGTACAGCCATTCGTATAAAATCAACGGCTCAGGCAGCCTCCAATATACTACACGCAGCACCGCACCTCTATCCGATCACGATCAATCTCTACACTATATATAATATACCATTACCGTTGCTTGTTGTCAACTTTTTTAAAAAAATAAAACGAATATTTTTAGGATATAATGCATATTTGTGCGGGATATAGAATGTTTTGATGTTTATTTTTAACAATATTGTAAATTCCACGTATATGGGTGTAAAAAAATATTGAATTATTTTAATTTTTATGATAGAATTGAGTATATTAAATTATAGGAGGCTGTTTTCAGTGAAAAAAAGAATTTTAGCTGTTTTGCTTACGGCTATGTTGGCAGTATCCGTTGCAGCTTGCAACAAAGATGATGATACGGGCAGTAAAACCGAAAGTACATCGGAAACCGCACCGAGTCAAGTGACCTCAACGCAGGGTGTGGAGCTTGATGCAAGAATTAAAGATTCGGTTGAAAGTGTTATAGGTGCTGATGTTCTCGGAGATAAGACAAAGGGCTTTATCAATAAGTTTTTGAGTGATGAGCTTGATGTATCAATTTCTATGGCAATTCCGGAAACGGACGAGGAGAGCAGCCAGTCTGCATTGACTATCCCTTCGGGTTATACGGTATCTTTCGGATTTGCGAAAAATGCGGATAACGCAGTGAGAGTCAACCTTGATATGGGATTGATAAAGTTGGATATGCTCGGTAATAAAGAGGGTACGTATATAATCAATTCGGATGAAAAGACAGCAACATTCACAAAGGCTCAAGATCAGCAGTCAAGTGCCGCAGAATCGTCAGTCAGTGACAGCAGTGCCGAATTGCCATACGGTATAAAGAAAGGCTCAATCAAAAATGCGGGTGAGGGCGAAGAAAAATTCGGTGACGGCACATACAGTTACGAGGCATATAGTGTGACATACGATCCGTCTGCCGCTTCGGGAATGGCAGCTCTTGCCGGCGGAGCATTGGGCGGCACTTCGGGAGAGGAAAGCCATGCGGATGAAGAAATGACTGTAAAGCTGTATTTTGACGGAGATAACATCAAAGGATTTTCGTTCCAAAACAGTACGGCTCAGGCGGATTTGATTGTTGATAAGTTCTCGACAACTGCCGATGCCTCATTGTTTACGATACCGAGCGATTATGAGATAACCGAGGACAGTTCGGGATTGGGCTTTTTGAGTTTGTTTGGCGGAAATACCGGAACTGCATCGAGTGATTCGTAAGTCACTTATGATATTACCGTATCGGGTTTAATATTTCGGAAAAACGGCGGATTATTTCGTCGTTTTTTCATTTTTACCGACAGGGAAAAGGGGAGAACGCAAAAATCGGGAGCAGCCGTACAAACTGCTCCCGATTTTTTGCAATTATACTTATATAGAGATTAAGCTGTCGATTTTTTAGTCCTCGTCAAAGAACTTGGCATGGATTGCTTTAACGGCAGCATCCGCATCATCTTCATCAATAAGAACGGAAACCTTGATCTCACTTGTGGATATCATACGAATGTTGATATGTGCATCATAAAGTGCCTCGAACATCTTCGTTGCAACTCCCGCATGACTTTCCATACCTGCTCCAACTATTGAAACCTTTGCAACCTTTTCGTCAACGGATACGCTCTTTCCGCCGACAGTATTTACATAGTCCTCCATGACAGCCGCTGCTTCCTTTGCATTACTTTTGGCAACGGTAAAACTGATATCCTTTGTGCCGTCACGGCCGATAGACTGGAGAATAATATCAACATTTATATTTTTTGCAGAGAGCTTTGAGAACATTTTGAATGCAAGACCCGGCTCATCGGGAACGCCCATAACCGAAATTCTTGCTACCTCTGTATCCTTTGCAACACCGCTTATTAACATTTTTTCCATTTTAGCTGCCTCCTTAACTATTGTACCGGGTGTATTTGTAAAGCTCGAAAGTACCTCAAGCTCAATTCCGTATTTTTTTGCCATTTCAACGCTTCTGTTATTGAGAACCTGCGCACCGAGTGTGGCAAGCTCCAGCATCTCATCGTATGAGATAGCTTTAAGCATTTTAGCATTTTCGATTTTTCTCGGATCTGCCGTATATACGCCCTTAACGTCCGTGAAGATCTGACAAAGGTCTGCGTGCATAGCGGCTGCGATTGCAACTGCGCTTGTATCCGAACCGCCTCTTCCGAGTGTAGTGACATCTTCATAGCGGTTAATTCCCTGAAAGCCTGCTACAACAACGATATTGTTTTTGTCAAGCTCCTTTTCGATTCTGTCGGTATTGACTCTTTTAATTCTTGCCGAAGTATATGCCGACGAGGTTTGGAAACCTGCCTGCCAGCCCAAAAGAGATACAACAGGGAATCCGAGCTTTTCAATAGCCATTGCTAAGAGCGAAATGGAAATTTGTTCGCCTGCGGCAAGGAGCATATCCTTTTCTCTTTTTGAAGCATCAGGATTGATTTCGTTTGCCTTTTCAATCAGGTCATCTGTTGTGTCACCTTGAGCCGATACCACTACAACGACCTTATTGCCCTTTTTGTAGGTATCCGTTACGATTTTGGCAACATTAAAGACTCTTTCGGCATCGGCAACCGAGCTTCCGCCGAATTTCTGCACGATTAAACTCATTTTTTTCTCCCCCAAGTCTTTTTCTTTGGTAATACAGAAAACTGTATATTATCATAAATCCGAAATACGGATTTTTGATTTAACTGTTACACCGAGCTGTTTAAGCTCCTCTATTGCTTTTTCCTGTTTGTAAACAGGCATTGAGCTGTTCACAAAAGCAATTTCGTTTTCGGGCGCATTTGCGCGCACAATTATCCTTGCGTTAGGGAACATATTCAAAATCACATCAAATATATTACTGCGGTCATTTGTTTCAATTCGGAAATATACGGGATATTCGGTTTCGCTGTACGGTACTACAAGACTTTCATCACCGTCAGCCCAGTACATATATTTTCTCGCCTTGAGATGCTTTACGCAGTCGATAATATCGGCAACAACAGCACTTGCTGTCGGCAGCTTACCTGCTCCTTTGCCGTAAAATACGACATCACCCGTTGCATCTCCTCTGACGAGAATACCGTTAAATACATCATCAACTCCCGCAAGCTGGCTCGAAGATTTTATGAACATAGGTTCAACCGTAATATCGACCCTTCCGTCATCAAGACGTTTTACCTGTCCTATCAGTTTTATAACACCGCCCCAAGATGAAGCATATGCAACATCTTCAAGGGTAATTTCCGTTATACCCTGCGTATGTACAAGGTTAGGGTAAATATGCTTTCCGTATGCGAGTGATGCAAGAATTGCTATTTTTCTGCAGGCATCGTAACCTTCTACATCGGCGGCGGGATTTCTTTCGGCATAGCCGAGTTGTTGTGCCATTTTAAGTGCCTCGTTAAAGGACATATTATCTTTTATCATTTTTGTCAGAATAAAGTTGGTAGTACCGTTCAGAATACCGGCTACTTCAACAACTTCATTTGCCGCAAGACATTGTGACATAGGTCTTATTATGGGAATACCTCCGCCGACACTTGCTTCAAAGAGATAGTTTACATTATTGTCTTTTGCTATCTGCAAAAGCTCCGCACCTTTTTCGGCAACCAGTTCTTTATTCGATGTAACGACACTTTTGCCTGCAAGGAGGCATTTTTTTGTAAATTCGTATGCAGGATTTACTCCGCCCATAACTTCGGCAACGACTCTTACATCATCATCATTCAGAATATCATCAAAGGATTTTGTAAATTTGTCGGCATACGGACTGTCGGGGAAATCCCTAATGTCAAGAATATATTTGATGTTAATTTCTTCCTTTGCCCTTTGTGCTATGCTTTCCCGATGTGTTTCAAGAACTTCAACAACACCGGAGCCGACGACACCGTGACCCATAACTGCTACATAAACCATAATCTAAAACTCCTTTATTTTATTCTAAATTTTTAAATGCCAAAATTAAATATACTGTCAATCTCCGTCCTCAAGCGGCCCTGTTTCTTCGGGTACTTCCGAAGTTTCGGGAACAAATTCCGACTCGTCCGAAGATTCTGTTTGTGTTTCTCCCGCAGACTCCTCCGGTTCGGGTATATCCTCCGATTGTTCGGGTTCGGAGTAATCCCCCGGTTCGGGTTCGGACGATTCTTCTTCGGACGGTTCTTCCTCGGACGATTCATCGGGTTGGGTATTTTCATCGGTGCTTTCTTCCGAATCCTCGTCATTTGAGGTATCCTCCGACTCCTCGCTGTTCTCCTCATCACTGCTGCTTTGCTGCGGTTTCGGGGGATTGGGGTCAAAGCTGGAGTAGGGTGGAAGGTTATCCTCCGTGTAATAACCTACGGCGGTTTTTCCGCTGACGTTATAATCGGTGATATATCCGTCACTAATTACATAATTCCTCTGTACCACATCTCCTCCGAGGCTGAATGACTTCTGGGTTTTTCCGTTGAGATATTCCTGCATAATATCTCTCCAAAGGTAATGCACCTTACTTTGTTCGTCAACGGGAATGGGTATTGAGCTTTCATGACCTGCCCATATTCCTGCAACGGCATAGGGGGAAGCTCCGACAAACCAGTTGTCACAAGAGGAATCCGTTGTACCGGTTTTTCCTATAATATCCCAGCCGGGGATCTTGGCACGATATCCCAATGCCTCTCCTCCTGCATTTACAACATCATGGAGAAGTCTGTTCATTATTGTGGAGGTTTCCGTTGATATAGCTTGAGCCGGTTTTGCAAGATCTCTGTTGTCGAGGATTATCTTACCCTCACTATCCGTAACATAGAAGTAAGTATAAGGTTCATAAAGAAATCCGCCGTTACAGAAGATCTGATATGCGCTCGTCATTTCCTCCACGGTCGTTCCGCCGTGAAAACCGCCTATGGAAAGACCTGCAAGGTTTTTGGAATCAACATCGGGATCGAGATGTTTGAAATTCAGCTTTTCGGTAAGGAACTCATAGCTTTTGTCAAGACCTACCATTTTCAAGGTATTTACGGCAGCGGCATTGGAGGAAATATTTAATGCTCTTGTCACTGTTATGTTGCCGTAATATGACCGATACCAGTTATTCGGCCCCGAAACGGGGTTTCCGTCCTCATATCCCCAATCCGATACGGGTTTGTCGGAAACGAGAGAGGAATAGTTTATATCCTTATTATCAAGTGCCAACACATAGGAGGATATCGGTTTTATTGTCGAGCCGGGCTGAAGTGACGATTGTGTAACTATATCCCAAAGAAGTCTGCCGTCCTTTTCGTTACGGCTGCCGATAGTTGCAAGGACACGACCGTCCGTAAAGTCCATCATTTCATACGCAACCTGAATGGTGGTATCTTCCGGTGTTTTCCATTCCCTTACTTTATTCTCGGCAATTTCTTGTGCCTTTTGATCCATTGCACAATATATATGCAGACCCTCGTTATAAATCATATGCTCGGCATCTTCAACGCTTATATGGAGCTGCTCCTGCAAATCGTTTACAACATCACGGAAAAGCCTGTCTATATACCAGTTCCAATCGCTTTCGTCATCATCTTCTTCCTCGTCCTCCATAACGTAGCCTATGAATTTCATGTTTTCAATTTCTTTTTGTGCCTGTTCGTGTTCGGATTTTGTTATAAGCCCCTGTTCGAGCATGGCATCTATAACCGTCTGCGCCCTTTGTTTTGTATTATCGGGATAGATGAGGGGATTGTATGCGTAGGGGTTCTGTGTTATGCCGGCAATGGCGGCACATTCCGCAATTGAACAATCCTCGATTTTTTTATTAAAATAAAGGTCGGCGGCTGACTGTACTCCTCGGCAGCCCGCACCGTAGTTTACAACGTTGAGATATGCTTCAATAATATCGTTTTTACTGTATTCTTCCTCTAATTTCAACGCACGAAAAATTTCCCGGATTTTTCTTGTGATACTGACTTCATTATCATTTGTAATATTTTTTATAAGCTGCTGCGTTATAGTGGATCCGCCGAATTGCTGTTTTCCCGTTGCAAGGCTGAGGATTGCTCCGCCGGTTCTGTACCAGTCAACACCGTTATGCTCCTCAAAACGCTTATCCTCTATGGCAATTTGAGCATCGATCATATGCTTCGGTATATCCTGATATTTGACCCATACACGGTTTTCCGTCGAATACAATTCCTGATACTCAACAAATTCATCGTCACTTCCGTCTTTAAGGACATAGACAAAGCTCGTAAGGTTGAGTTTCATCTTATTGAGGTTTATGGTATTGGGTTCATTTGCCACCGATAAGATATAAAAAGTCATTGAGATTATTATTACAAATCCTGTTACCAATATTATCATAAGTGCAGTCAGTATAATTCGTCTTACTACGGAAAATACTCCTCTTACTGCTTCACCCGTCGAAACAGAAGTTCCTGAAGAAACTTCGTCATTAAAATTGCTGATATCGGTTTTTCTCATCAGACTTCATCCTCCTGTTTTGTGATAGTACTCATATAAGATAAAGAGTAACGGCATACCGTTGCAATTTAAAAGCAAGCCTCTATATACATCAGCCGACAATACAACTGTCAACTGCAACATACCTATGTTATTATACCATAAAAAACGGAAAATGGAATAAATTTTTTAAAAATTCGATTTCAGTTATTAAATAACTGTTATTTTGTTGAAAATTTTATTAAAAATATGAATAATTACATAATAAACATCCAAAATAAAAACGAGGTGAAAAATGAATGAAGTATATGTTGGGGTTTACAGGGAGCTTTCTTATATTGTGTTTGCTTATAACAGCAATTATTTTGCCGAATATGCCCGATGCGCAGGCGAGTGAGCAAAATCAGCAGCAGTCGGAAATAATTTTGCAGTCGTCCGCAGCAGAGGAAAAATCGGAAAAAGAGGAGTATGAGTATATATTGTGCGGATATAAAGGTGTGATTGCCGCATACAAAACGGGGCAATCCGACCCTGTGTATATAAGTACGGTCAGAGTATCTGATCTTCCCGAAAATGACAGGAAACGTTTGGAAAACGGTATCGGTGCGGTGAGCCGAAGGGAGCTTAACAGACTGATAGAGGAATATTGCAGTTAGGAAAATGAATGACATTACACGCAAAATGTATTTTTCTGTCAGACTCTTGACGTCAGCGGCGGCAGTTATATATCCGACCGCAGTCCCTTATCCGATAATCGGCAGAAAATACAGTAACCGAACGGGAAAATGAACAATTAAACAATGCTTCAGGATGTTACTTGACACGGACATAGGATTATGATAAAATCAGCCCTGTAAATATGCGGAGATTTCAGATATACCGAAAGGTCGGGCGGCAGGAAAAGTCGGATATTTTTGTGCGATACACTTACTTATCGGCTGTTTCGGCAGGCGTGTGTACGGGGAAGTATTGCAAAGAATGTGAGTGCGGCTTTGTGTTCGGCAGGTATTAAAGAGATGACAGCGGCGGAAAGATATGTTTCATTTTCCCGTTATAAATCCGAATAAGCAGTATTTCAGGGCATATTTGTGCATTAGGGGGCACGTACATACAAAAATCACGGTTTTATGTTGGAGTAGGAGTATAAGTATTTAAACGCTGTACGTTTTGCAGGACAAATATTTTAGAAACGTGTACCCTGAAAAACGGACATAAGCAAGAGAATTTCCTGTGAAAATACGACATATTGTCGAACCGATATTCATTGTCGGTCGGGGGCATAGGTATTGTATTTCGGCGCTTTGCGTCACGTTTTTCCATAACTGAAAAATAACCGAAAAATTACGGGAGGCACAGCAAAAGTTTCAGATAACCTGATGTTGCGGCTTCCTTATTTTTACTAAAAAACAAATATTGTTTGATTGTCGTTTATGACGAAATAACCTGTTGTTTATTACAATATGAGGATTTTTTATATTATTTTTTGGTATAATCATGGTGTATAATACAGGATCATTATAGGGTATCGTTTGTCAAAAAATATTTAAAATAAAAACCGTATTCGGATTTGTTATATGCTATGGAAAATAAAAAGGAAAAATTTACTGTTTGACGTGCGTGCAAATGCCTATTATAATGTCAGCGGGCAAACAAAATATATCCGCCGATGTGCGGAGGATATTAACTGCGTTCAACAAAACGAACGTATAATCGAACAGCGGTCTGCCTGTGGTTTTGTTTGGGAGGAATTATACTGTGATAATAGCTGTTTGTGATGATAATGAAAAGGAAAGGCACGAGTGCAGCAACAAAATAGAAAGTATGCTGAAAGATGAACATACAAATATAGATATCCGTCTTTATTCAAACGGGAAACAGATGTTGTTTGAATTTGATTCGGACGAAAATATGCCCGATATTTTGTTTCTTGATATCCTCATGCCCGATATGAGCGGGATAGAGGTAGCGAACAGATTGAGAACAAGAGGGTTTGACGGGGAAATAATCTTTCTTACACAGTCCGAAAATTATTGGAAACCGGCTTTTGATGTTCATGCTTACCATTATATTGTAAAGAATGATTGTACGGAAGAGAAATTTCACGCAATACTGAACGATGCGGTAAAGACTGTTCTTGAAAAGAATGAGGACTGTATCCTGTTCAGCAGCTGCGGAGAAACTCTTTCTATAAGGCTTAGAGATATATATTATTTTGAGGTTAGAGGAAGAATTATAGTTGTGTTTTACACGGGCGGCAGCTTTGAGTTCTATTCGTCGCTTTCCAAGCTCGAAGAACAGTTGTCTAACCGTAATTTTATAAGGATACACCGATCATATCTTGTTTCGGTGAGCTATATTGCCAAAGCATTTTATAACAGTGTGATTTTGAAGAATAATACAAAACTTCCCGTGGGAAGAGCGTATAAAAATATCGTTAGTAAAATGTTTGAAAAGGGTGCAGCAAAGTGAGATGAAACGTTATTTTTGTTTGTTGCTTGTGACAGCCGTATTTTTGGTAATGTTCTGTTCCGCCTTTCTTACGTGTCCGAGCGTCGGTGCTGAAGAGGAATGTGTGTGGGGAGATTGGATCACGGATATCGAACCCTCCTGCGAAAAGCCCGGTTACAGACATAGGGTGTGTTTGCTTGATCCCGGCTATCCGCATGAGGAACGGGAGATAATTCCTCCTCTCGGACATGAATATGATGTGACGGAGAAATTGCCGTCGTGTACGAACAGGGGAACAAGGACATATAAATGTAAGCGCTGCGGTGATACATATACGGAGGATTTCGGAACGTTGTCAGAGCATAAATATGTTTCCGCCGTTACAAAAACGCCGACTTGTGTTTCTGACGGAGAGATGACATATACCTGTACCGAGTGCGGTTTGAAATACGTTGAAAAAATCGTAAAAACGGGGCACAAGTACAAAGAATATACTGTAAAGGTTCCGACCTGTACAGCTCGGGGAACCAAAAAATATGTCTGTACAAGGTGTAAAGATACTTACACGAAGGAGTACGGCAGCATACAGCCGCATTTGTTCAGGGAGGAAGTATCGGAAGAAAACGGGAAAAGAATAGTATCAGAGGTTTGCGCTGACTGCGGATACTCGCAAATAATAAAAATAACCGAAATACCTGCTGTAACACCAAAAAAAGAACCGGTGCATAAAGAAGAAAACAAAGAGGTGCTTATAGCCTGCGCTGCAGCAGGGACAATTGACACTGTAATGCTTATCGGCTTTACAGTGTCGGTGCTGTCGGATATGTCCGTGTTAAGGTGGTATAAAAACAAGAAAAAACAAATAAATGCTTTTAATAAAGGTACGGGTGACGGGTAGTATGGAAGATTACACTGCATTATTATGGATTTTATGTGCATTGTTTGCGGTCATTTTGGCAGCAGGAATTTGTATTAAGAGATATACAAAAAGACGGCTGCGAGATATAGACGCATTTCAGGGAATTGTCAAAAAAAAGGATTGTATAGGGAAACCTGTTGCAATACAAGTAGATTTTACCGATTACAAAAAGATAAATAAGAGGGGGCTTCAAAAATGAAAAATAAAAAAATTATCGGTATTACAACAATTACTGCGGTGCTTCTGTTTTCGGTATTTTTAGGAGCAACATTTGCGTTTCTGGTTAAACAGACCAACAGTGAAGCTAACGGCTTTACATTCGGAGATGCTGATATTAAGCTGACCGAAACCGAATGGGACAAGCTCGCTGATGAGGACAGAATAGTCTATCCGGGAAAGAAGGTAACGAAAGATCCTAAGGTAGAAAATACGGGAGGTACGGATCTTTACGTTTATCTGGAGGTAAAAGTGCCGAGAGCAAATGTTAGAACAGTAACAACCGATGCGGCGGGTACGGAGGAAATCGGAGAGATGAAAATTCAAAATCTGTTTTCCTTTACTCCGAAAAGTGACTGGATAAAGATTAAAGAAACGACGGACGATCAATGGAACACATTGATATACGGTTACAATAAGGTACTTGCTCCCAAAGGAGAAACCGGATTACTGTTTGACAGCGTACAGTATATAAATATCGTTGAGGGAGATCTGGAAAAGGGTACAAGATTGAATATGCCGATAAATGCCTATGCGATACAAACGGGTTATCTGAATGAAACGGGTTCGAGTACGGCGGAAAAAATGGAAGATGCATTTAATAAATACAATGCTGAAGCAGAAAGACAATAAAGGAGGGTGCAAAGAATGAAAAAGAAGATATTATTAACATCAATAGCCTGCATTCTGCTATGTGCCTGTTCGGTGTTTGTTACATATGCATATCTGATTTCGCAGGACAAGGCAAACAACTAGAGCGTGTTAACATAAATATTTACAAATCCGTATGAAAGCAGTATAATAGAAGTATGAAACTGACTAAAAAAGA
>CANQBP010000024.1 GCA_947589415.1 uncultured Clostridia bacterium | reverse complement strand
TACAAAGAGCCGTCATCAACATCATGGAAAACGATAAAAAGTTACAGCAGTACAAAGACAACAACCTTTACTCCGAGCAAGATTGGCAGCTATGGAATAAAAATAGATGTTAAAGACGGGGCGGGTACTGTAAAATCAAAGACATTCACGCTGAAAAGTAATGCAAAACCGCTTGTAAACAATTCAAAAATAAGTTCGACAAACGTGACGGTCGGCACGAAAATTACTTTGACTGCCTCCGCAAGCAACGGTACGGGTTCGTATAAATATGCTTACTCATACAAAGAGCCGTCATCAACATCATGGAAAACGATAAAAAGTTACAGCAGTACAAAGACAACAACCTTTACTCCGAGTAAGATCGGCAGCTACGGTATAAAGATAGATGTTAAAGACGGGGCGGGTACTGTAAAATCAAAGACATTCACGCTGAAAAGCAACGCAAAACCGCTTGTAAACAATTCAAAAGTGAGTTCGACAAGCGTAACGGTCGGCACGAAAATTACTTTGACCGCCTCCGCAAGCAACGGTACAGGTTCGTATAAATATGCTTACTCATACAAAGAGCCGTCATCAACATCATGGAAAAAGATAAAAGATTACAGCAGTACAAAGACAACAACCTTTACTCCGAGCAAGATTGGCAGCTACGGTATAAAGATAGATGTTAAAGACGGAGCGGGTACTGTAAAATCAAAGACATTCACGCTGAAAAGCAACGCCAAACCGCTTGTAAACAATTCAAAAGTGAGTTCGACAAGCGTAACGGTCGGCACGAAAGTCACTTTGACCGCCTCTGCAAGCAACGGTACGGGCTCGTATAAATACGCTTACTCATACAAAGAGCCGTCATCAACATCATGGAAAAAGATAAAAGATTACAGCAGTACAAAGACAACAACCTTTACTCCGAGCAAGATTGGCAGCTACGGTATAAAGATAGATGTTAAAGACGGAGCGGGTACTGTAAAATCAAAGACATTCACGCTGAAAAGCAACGCCAAACCGCTTGTAAACAATTCAAAAGTGAGTTCGACAAGCGTAACGGTCGGCACGAAAGTCACTTTGACCGCCTCTGCAAGCAACGGTACGGGCTCGTATAAATACGCTTTCTCATATAAAGCACCGTCATCATCTAAGTGGGTTACGTTAAGAAACTACGGCACAACGAAATCGGCAACCTTTATACCCGGTAAAACCGGAAATTACAGTTTAAAAATAGATGTTAAAGATAGTGCCGGAACGGTAAAAACCAAGACGTTTACCATTACCGTTAAAAACAAAGCACTTGTAAACAATTCCAAAATCAGTGCCTCTTCTATGAAGGCGGGGTCAAAAATCACGCTTAAAGGTGCTGCAAGCGGAGGAACATCGCCTTATAAGTATGCGTACTATTATAAGAAATCAACGGCATCGAAGTGGACTACCGTGAAAGGGTACAGCAGTACGTCAAGTGCTACTCTGACAATAAATTCAAAGGGTAAATATAATGTAAAAATCAACGTAATGGACTCTTCCGGAAAAACAGTTTCAAAAACCTGCAATTTAACCGTAAACTAACATTTGTCCGGGCGGATTTATTGTTTATTGTGTAATGTATCTCGGTTAGATATTTTATCAGTTGCGGTCACATATTATAATCCTGTTGTCGGGATTACCGTGAATGTATTCGGTTTGGTGCGGGTAACTCCGTACCGAACCGATTTGTTAAAGGTATGATTTACAATATAAATTAAGTAAAGGGTGATACAAATGAAACAATTTAGGCGGGTTTTGAGTGTGGTGCTGTCGTTTGTCCTCTTTTTGTCAATGTCTGCATTTCCAGAAGTGAAATCGAATGCAGCTGATAACAGCGGGATATACAAGATAACGATAACCGATGTTGTGAATGAAAATCCGTTGGCAGCGGATATACTTGATGCGGTAAACGTAAAAAGAAAAGCAGCGGGTTTATCAAATCTTGTAATGAATGACAATATGCTTGCCGACTCAATGGTAAGGGCAGCGGAGCTTACTGTATCTACTTCAAAGTACAACCTGAAAAATGAGTTGTACGACAGCGGTGACGGTACAAATAATTATCGTTACGAAATGATTTTGAGAACGAGCGAAACGAATGCTTCAAACATCGTGGAACAGCTTTATAATGATTTGGAAAATTCGGCGGCTTTTTCAAGAAATAAGTCTATGAAGGTCGGAATAGGTGTTGTTAATATCAACGGAGTAACAGGCACAAAGTATATTTGTGTAAGGCTCACCGACAACGCCGACGGCGGGAATGACGTGACTTCGTCCGCCGTAAGACAAACGGGAAACAAAAGTACGGAAGTAAGCACAAATGCCGAATTTTTAAAGCTGTGTGATTTGTGTGTTGTTGCCGATAAAAGGGTTATTTCAAACAATAAGATAACCATATATAAAGGTCAGAATAAGCAGCTTATGTTTAGGGTGACAAACAAGGATTATAAAAATTATGTGTATATTCGTTCCTTAAACTATTACAGTGATGCAAAGACAATTGCTTCGGAGGACGAATATAATTCCGGTATCATAGTCGGAAAAACAACCGGCACGGCAGTTATAACAATGTCGCTTTCCGGAGTAAATGTATCAAGTTATATACAGAATATAACGGTAGATGTTCCTGCGCAGGCGGGAGAGGCATCAATGGAGGTAAGTACGGAGCTTTCTGCGTATTCGGGTTATGCTAATGTACCCGTGACGGGAAAAATAACCGTGAAAAACGGTTCGGGTCCGTTTACTTATAAAGTAAGCTATACTATTTATAACGGTGCAACATATACAGACCTGCGTGTGACTTATTCCGGTGATACGTTTACATTGACACCCTTTGTGTGGGGAACACATACGATAGTAGTTACGGCAACCGGTTCGGACGGGCGAAATGCTTCCTCTGAACCCGTCGTTTATGAAGTGGCAAGACCGATGGACAGTGTGTCGCTGAAAGCGGATAAAACAAAAGTGGCACTCGGAAATTCCGTTAAGATTACCGCAACGGCTGCGGGCGGGGCAGAACCGATAACATACAAGTATGCATATAAGGACGGCACACCCATTTCGGGAAATTCCGATACATTGACATTGACTCCCAAGAGTAAGGGAAGTTATACCGTGGTTGCGACTGCTGTTGATGCATATAATAATTCAAAATCGGGGGAGATTACTTTTGAGGTTATTGACCCCATAGTGTTTAATGTTTCTGCGGAAAACAACAATATTATAGTCGGAGAAAAAATCAAGATGACTGCATCGGGTTCAGGCGGTGACGGCAGTTTACATTATGAATTTAAGTGCAGTGATGCCAATGCCGAAATACCGAAAAGAACGGGATATGATACAGCGGATATGGCATGGTTCTCGGCTAAGGCTGCGGGGAAATATACCGTTAATGTAACAGCAACCGACAGCAGTAATAATACAGCCGTTAAGCAGTTGGTTATTGTTGTAGGAGATCCTTTGTCCGTCAGTCTTTCGGCATCTCCGCAGATCGTTTCAAAAAATCAGACCGTAACTCTGACGGCAGCTTCAACAGGCGGATCGGGTACAGTAACCTATGATTATGAATATGAGGACGGAACAAAAATTTCAGGTTCATCAAAAACCGTTACAACAAGCCGATCAACCGTCGGAACATATAAGGTTATTGTTACTGCCACGGACGCAGGAAAACATACTGCACGGGCAGAAACGGAATTTACGGTTACAGACACTCTCTCCGTGATTCTTACGGCAACAAAGGAGGAAATAAATTTAGGTGATTCTACAATACTTACGGCTGTTGCCGCAGGGGCTTCCCAATCGGCGGTTTATTCTTTCGGCGGAGCGTCCGGACTTTCTTCAAGCGGTAATAAAGTGACATTCAAGCCTTCGGCTGCGGGCAGCTATACTGTTACCGTTACCGTAAATGATGGTGGAAAAACTGCAACGGCGCAGAAAAAAATAACCGTAAATCCCCGTCTTGCCGTTTCACTTTCGTGTGACAGCGGCGAGGAGGTAATGTACAAGGCAGGTTCTGCCATGAATTTATACTTTACCGCAAATGCTTCGGGCGGTGACGGAAATAACACATACAAGTTTATGTATAACGGTACGGAAACTGATACCGGTATGCTGAATTATACATCTGTTAATGTAAGTAAATCGGGAATGGTTACGGTTAAAGTAACCGTGACCGACGGAAACGGCTATACTGCAACAGCCCAGACAAGTGTAGATGTTATAGAACCGCTTGATTATCTTTCATTAAACAATAACGGCGCAACTCAGATGGCAGTCGGGGAAACTATGGAATTTGTTGCCGGTTCGTCAGGAGGATATCAGCCCATTACTTATACATTTACCTGCAACGGTCAAACTTGTACAAACGGCGGACAGTTTACCGTGAACGGAAATAAGATGATATTTAAACCGACTGCCGTCGGTACATATACGATCGGGCTTAATGCAGCGGACAGAAAGGGAAATTCAAAAACCTTGAGTAACCCCAAAACAATTAAGGTCGTATCTTCGGCAGATAAACTTAAAGCAACGGTCAGCGTTTCTAAACAATATGCTTTTTCGGGGGAAAAGGTTACATTTACCGTAAATGCTGTCGGGGGTACTGCACCGTATAAATATACATACAAATTTGACGGCGGTACTTCGGAAACCTCGTCAAACCCGGTGAAAGAATATACTCCCGCAAATACGGGAACGCATACTCTTAATGTTACCGTTACCGATGCCGACGGAACTGCCGTAACAGCTTCGGCAACGGTCGAAACAGCCGAAAAGCTGCAAATGGGCAGTGTTGTACTTTCAAAAGATAAGGCTGTTGTCGGCGAGAAAGTCACCGTGACCGCAAAAGCAACGGGAGGTTTTTCGCCGCTGAAATATACTTTTACGGAAACAAGCGGTGCGGAATTTACAGTCAACGGCTCTGCGGCAGAATTTACTCCTTCGGCTGCGGGAACTTATACATTCAAGGTATATGCTGTCGACGGCAAGGGAAATAAAAGCAATGAAATAAGCAAAACTCTGACGGTTGCCAAAAAACTTTCCGTCAAGTTAGAAGCCGACCCCAAGGTTGTTGCCGTCGGTACGCCCGTTCAGTTGAAACCGACTGTTACAGGAGGTTTTTCAACATACAGTTATCGTTATACCTATGCCGACGGTACGGACGTCGGGGGTAGTGTGGCAACACCGACAAAGGCAGGGAGCTATACGGTAAATGTTACTGTAACCGATAGTGCAAAACATACGGCAACCGCAAAAACAACATTTACGGTTCTTCCGCCGCTTACGGTAAAGCTGACAACTCCTAAAACGGCTGTATGTGTTGGGGACAATGTTATTATTACGGCTTCGTCCTCAAGTGACAAATCCGCAGATGTAAAATATACATTTACCGATATGAAAGGGCTTGCCTTGTGCGGCTTCGATAAGGCTTTGTTCAGACCTGTCAAAACGGGTACATATACTGTTAAGGTTACAGCAGAAGATGCGGCGGGTCAGACTGCGACCGCTTCGATTACCTTGAAAGCTGCGGTAATGCTTGAATATGAAACGTCTGTAACAGTCAATGGAAAAAGTATTGCATCGTCCGATACGGTTTCGGCAGGACAGAAGATAGAAATTAACAGTACTGCAAGCGGCGGGTCAGGTTCATATGAATATTCGTTCAGCTTTAAAGAAGCAAATGATACGGATTGGTTTGAGATGTACTCTCCCTCTGATATAGGGAATACAGCTATACAGTTTGATACAGCGGGTGTTTACAGCATAAAAATGTCTGTGAGGGACAGTGACGGAAGAACAGTTACAAAAACATATACTGTAACCGTAAAATGATAATAATGCTCTAAGCAGAGCATGGCAGTAGAAAATATACTGCCGCAAACCGATTGAGAAAAGAAGACCCGGCAGCCTGCAAAGGCTGCCGGGTCGGTGTTTGGGTGCTTTAGCATGGCTCGGATAGTCGAAATAATAGACTCCTTATGGTGTAATGGTAAGGGTTCGGACATCGCATTACCAAAAACATAAGGAGATTATTGCTTTGAAAATGAATCAAACATTTCTTACATTCAATATACAATTCCAATACTAAATTGTATTTGAAGAAAAATATAGGGGAAAAAGTTGAGTATGTAAATACCACTTTTATGGATAGAGCAAACCACCCGTTGGACGGGTGGTTCTAAACTATCTTTTTTCAAAATATCTAAGTTATTTGTCCGTCTTTTTGCGGCGTTTTAATATTACAACTACTGCAACCAATACCAGAAACGCAACCGCTGCAATTGCAAGCACGATCCCAACGTTAATATTCGATTCATCGTTTGGCTGCTTACTTTGTTCTTTGTTGGGGCTCTTACTGGTTTCATTACTTTCTTCTTTAATCAGTTCTTCACTTCTCTCAACAAAATTAAATTTGTTTTTATTTGCATATTCCTCGGCAACAGATCCAGCATCGCCAAATATTGTCAGTTCTGTGCAATCTGCAAACGCTCTATCGCCTATGTATGTAACACTGTTCGGAATCACTACATTTATCAGTCCTGTGCAACCACTAAACGCCTCAAAATCTATTGATGTAGCACTGTCAGGTATTATTACACTATTCAGTCCTTTGCAGCCACAAAACGCCGCATTACCTATTGATGTAACACTGTTCGGAATCATTACGTTTGTCAGTCCTGTACAATCTTTAAACGTACCACTGTCTATTGATGTAACACCGTTGGGAATCATTACGTTTGTCAGCCCTGTACAACCCTTAAATGCAGCACCGTCTAATGATGTAACACTATCGGGTATCGTCACGTTTGTCAGTCCTGTGCAACCCTCAAATGCGCCTAAACCTATTGATGTAACACTGCCCGGTATTGTCACGTTTGTCAGTTCTGTGCAACTATAAAATGCCCATTTACCTATTGATTTAACAGACTTTCCGTCAATTTCAGCCGGAATAACAACATCCCCGCCATTTCCGTTATATGTTGTAATTTTCACACTGTCGTCCTCATTTTCTGCCCATCCAAGACCATCGTCTGTTTTTCCATCGCTTATTTCGCCATCTATTGCCACAAAAACAAAATCATTATCATTTGCAAATGTTTCCGCAGCAGATTCGGTCTTAGCAAATATTTTCAGTCCTGTGCAATCCCGAAACGCATCATCGCTTATTGATGTAACACTGTCGGGTATCGTTACACTTGTCAGTCCTGTGCACTGATTAAACGTACCATCAATCTGCGTAACACTGTCGGGTATTGTTACTTTTGTCAGTCCAGTGCAACCGGTAAACGCACCCGAACCTATTGATGTAACGCTGTCGGGTATCTTTATGTTTGTCAGCCTTGTGCAATCATAAAACGACCTATAACATATCTCCGTAACGTTGTCGGGTATCGCATAAGAACCTTTGAATCCACCGGGACAACATATCAATTTTTCTTGCTCCTTATCAAAAAGTACTCCGTTGTTACTGCTGAAATATTGATTATTCTCACTTACATTGATACTTGTCAGCCCTGTACACCCAGCAAGAGCCCCAACACCTATTTCCGTAACACTATCCGGTATGGTTACGTTTTCCAGCCCTCTGCAATTAGCAAACGTACAACCACTAATCTCAGCAACACCGTTTTGTATTATTACACTTCTCAGTCCTGTGCAACCAGAAAACGCATAATCGCCTATGGATGTAACACTACCGGGTATGGTTACGCTTGTCAGCCCTGTGCAACCAAAAAACGCACTGCCGCCTATTTCTGTAACACTAACAGGTATTGTTACGCTTTTCAGTCCTGTGCAATCGTAAAATGCACCAGTGCCTATTGATGTAACAGTCTTTCCGTCAATTTCAGCCGGAATAACAACCTCTCCGCCACTTCCTGTATAACCTGTAATTGTCACATCGCCGTACTCATCTTCTTCCCATTTAAGACCATAGTCATTACTGTATGTAGCTTCTGCCGTAATACTGCTGTCCGTCATTTGTGGCAAGGCAACCGTCATGCCGCCACCGACCAATACTGCCGCAATAGATATGCAGCAAATTTTTTTAGCTAATTTCTTAAAATTCGCCATTTTTCTTCCTCCGTTCATTTTTAAGAAAAATCTAAGTTATTTGTCCGTCTTTTTACGGCGTCTTAATATTACAATTACCGCAACCAATAACAGAACCGCAACCGCTGCAATTGCAAGCACGATAATGATTGTCGAGTTCACTGTGTTCTTTACTGTCACATTACAGGTTGCTGTCATGCCGTTGTTTGTCTTTGCCGTTATTGTGGCTGTGCCTACACCTACACACTTAACTGTGCCGTCCGATACAGTGGCAATTTTTGTATTCGAGCTTGTCCATGTCACACTCTTGTCTGTAGCGTTGCTCGGAGTTATTGTTGCTTTCAGTTTTTCGGTATTGCCCTCTTCGAGGTTCAGACTCGTCTTATTGAGCTTTATACCTGTTACAACTATAACAGGTTTTTTTACCGTCACTTTACAGGTTGCAGACTCACCATTGCTTGTCATTACCGTTATCGTAGCTGTGCCTGCACCTATACCCGTAACTGTGCCGTTTGAAACAGTGGCAATCTTTGTATTCGAGCTCGTCCATGTCACACTCTTGTCTGTAGCATTGTTCGGGGTTACGATTACTGTTAATGTAGTTGTTTTTCCTTTTTCAAGGGCTACGCTTGCTTTATTCAGCTTCACACCCGTTACTCCTACTATGCTGACAAAAAGTATATTATTTTCTTTGGCGTATATTTCGGCAGCAGATCCAACCTCACCAAGTATTGTTAATCCTGTGCAACCTGCAAACGCACCACTGCCTATCTCTGTAACGCTGTTAGGTATCATTACTTTATTCAATCCTGTGCAGCTTTCAAACGCACTTTCGCCTATCTCTGTAACGCTATGAGGTATCATCACATTTATCAGACCTTTGCAACCGTAAAACGCCTCATTACGTATTAATGTAATACTGTCAGGGACTGTATAAGAACCTTTAAATCCCTGAGGGCAACGTATCAGTTCTTCTTGTTCCTTATCTAAAAGTATTCCGTTGTTACTGCTGAAATATTGATTATCTGAACTTACATTGATACTTGTCAGTCCTGTACAACCAACAAACGCTCTCTGATCTATTGTTGTAACACTGTCGGGTATTGTTATTTCTGTCAGTTCTTCGCAGGCACAAAACGCATAAAATCCTATTGATGTGACACCATCGGGTATTATTACGTTTGACAGCTTTGTACTTTCAAAAAAAGCCCTATTGCCTATTTCTTTAACACTGTCGGGTATGGTCACTTTTGCCAATTCTTTGCAGCTGCCAAATGTTCCATTGGCTATTAGTGTAACACCATCGGGTATTGTTACGCTTTTCAGCCCTGTATGCCAAAACGCATACTCGCCTATTGATGTAACACTATTGGGTATGGTTACGCCCGTCAGTTCTGGGCAAGCTCGAAACGCCGCAAAGCCTATTGATGTAACACCGTCGGGTATAGTTACGTTCGTCAATCCTTTACAACCATCAAACGTATTATCTGCTATTGCTGTAACCGACTTCCCGTCAATTTTAGACGGAATAACAACCTCTCCGCCGTCACCAATATAAGATGTAATTGTCACGCCGCCATGATCATTTTCTTCCCACACAAAACCATCAACCGTTATTGCCTTGCCTCCTTCACCATCTATTGCTACAAAAACAAAATTATTATCATTTGCAAATGTTTCCGCAACCGTTCCGCTCGTACCCAATATTTTAAGTCCGGTGCAATTCGCAAACGCACTCTCATTTATTGATGTAACACTGTCGGGTATTATCACGTTTGTCAGTTTTGTACAACCGGCAAAAGTATTCGAGCATATCTCCTTAACACTGTCTGGTATCGTTATACTTGTAAGTCCTGTGCAATTAAGAAACGCTCTATCATCTATTGATGTAACACTATCGGGTATGGTTATACTTGTCAGTCCCGTGCAACTACTAAAAGCCTCGGCACATATCAGCGTAACACTGTCGGGTAGGGTTATGCTTGTCAGTCCTTTGCAACCGGAAAATGCGTAATTACCTATTGATGTAACACTGTCTGGTATTGTTACACCTGTCAGTCCTGTGCAACTAATAAACGAGTTTGTACATATATGTTTAACACTGTTTGGGACTGTATAAGAACCTTTAAATCCTTGAGGACAAAGTAGCAGCCTTTCTTTCCCTTTATCCAAAAGTACTCCATTGTTACTGCTGTAATATTTATTACCCACGCCTACATTAATTTTAGTCAGCCTTGTGCAACCATTAAACGCATTCGCACCTATTGATGTAACACTATTGGGTATCAATACGTTTGTAAGTCCTGTACAATTAGCAAACGCATAATTACCCATACTGGTAACACTATCAGGCATTACTATCCCTGTCAATCCTGTGCAACCATAAAACGCATTCTCACCTATTGATGCAACACTGTCGGGTATCGTTACGTCTGTCAGTCCTGTACAATTATCAAACGCACTGCTGCCTATTTCTGTAACACTAACGGGTATAGTTACGCTTTTCAGTCCTGTGCAATCGTAAAATGCACTACTACCTATTGATGTAACAGTCTTCCCGTCAATTTCAGCCGGAATAACAACTTCTCCGCCACTTCCGGTATAACCTGTAATTGTCACATCGCCGTACTCATCTTCTTTCCATTTAAGACCATAGTCATTACTGTATGTAGCTTCTGCCGTAATACTGCTGTCTGTCATTTGTGGCAAAGCAACCGTTATACCGCCGCCGACCAATACTGCCACAATAGATATGCAGCAAATTTTTTTAGCTAATTTCTTAAAATCTGCCATTTTTCTTCCACCGTTCAAATTTATTTTTCTTTTCCAAAATAAACATATAAACAAAAATGTCTCCTAAAAACAACTATATTATACACTTTTCGTTTATAAAACGCAAGTTGTTTAAAATATTTTTGAGAAAGAATAAATTTCACACAAAATATCCGTGAAATTAAGTAATATTAAATTGTTTAGGTAAGTCATCGGCAGTCAATCCGTAAAAGATTCTTCTTGGGGAGTAATTGCTCCAATTTTCAATCATCTTAATTATTCCTATGGAAAATTTGTCGATATCTGCCCCTTTTGAAATGAAACTGCGTATCAATTATTAGCATTTTCGTTTGAAACCCGTTCCCGTGTACTGCGTGGATTTGCTTAATACACTTTTTCTATTTTATGAATGACATTACTTGTTTTTTCGTTTGATTTCTATTATAATTTTATATAAAGGCGTGACCTTTGTTAATATCTATGAATCGAGGTAATCACTATGAGAAAAAATTTGAAACTGACCGAAGGTATCTATCCCATGCCCGTACTTATGATTGCTACCTACAATGAAGACGGAAGTGTCGATGTTATGAATGCTGCATGGGGAACTATGCAGGAACGGGGGACGGTAGCTTTAAATCTGACGGAGTCGCATAAGACCGTTCAAAACATCAAAAACAAAGGCGCATTTACAGTCAGCATTGCCGATGCCGCCCATGTGACAGAGGCAGATTATTTCGGCATTGTTTCCGGAAACAATGATCCGGACAAATTTAAAAAAAGCGGACTGACTGCAGTAAAATCTGAAACGGTCAACGCACCTGTTATTTCGGAATTTCCGATATGTCTTGAATGTGAATTTATCGAGTACCAAGACAATGCCTATGGAGTCGGAGTTATCGGCAGGGTTGTAAATATTACTGCCGATGAGAGTGTTATGGTCGGAGATAAAATAGATATGTCCCTCGTGAACGCAATTGCTTTTGACCCCTATACACACGGATATTATAAGGTAACTGAAAGAGTGGGCGAAGCATTTAAGGACGGACTTAAATTAAAATAAATGTGTGTTTTAAAAAACGGGCAGCTTAGTAAAATGCATGGCAATTTATATGCTGCGTTAATATGCAACATATATGGCAGTAAGCAAAAAAGATAGCCAAAGGCAGCAAATAGGAAAAACCTGTTGTACAGTCAATGTACCAAAGACTGCGGAACAATGGAACTCTTATTTGCTGCCTTTTTTATAACTGTAACATATTTATTGTAGACCTACAAATTCATTGTCGTATTTCATAAAATATTGTTGAATTTTAATCAAAATTATGGTATAATAATCTTATATAGCCGACCGGTTGTATAAGACTATTTTTATTAGGAGGTTTATTATGAGTTTGTTAGACAAAAAGCTGTCTGCGCTTCTGCCCGGAAGCCACGTTCGCTTAACTAACCCGGCAGGACAGATCATTGAAGGAATAGTTGATGAGAATGACGGAGAAGAATCGCTCTCTATCCGAGTAACATCATTGGCAACGATTAGGTATGATCAAATCGTAATGGTTGACGAGTACAGCCAGCGTACAATCGTTATGCGAGAACCATCTCTTGCAAATAAGGTCGTTAATGTTCCTGTCTCTGCCGTGGAAAAAGAAACTTCGCCTGCTGCTGAACAAGAGTCATTAACTGCTGAAGTGAAGCCCTTGACCGTAGAAATAAAACAGCTGACAGGTGATAAGGAATCAGTTTCACGGGCTTACAAAGCAATGAATTCAGATGAAAAGAAAGCCTTTGACCAGGCTTATAATAAATTCCAAAGCTATTTGCAGAGCCATGAGGAATCAAAGTATGAAGAAGCGATAAATCTTATGTGGGATATTATTAAGGACAACAAGTGGAATTTCAATCCCAGAGTCAACCTTATGCTGGCACATATTCAGCTTTTCCACGATGAATATGGTGTGGCTTCAAAGTCATTCTTCTATGCGGAAAATTACCGTTATGCATATTGTGCCGCTTATCAGGGATCTGATAAAGACAACGGCTTGTATCAGCAGGCGGCGGCTTTTGCAGCTGTTTATCTGTCATCAGGTTCGCCGGAAGAAATTGCGGAAGCATCAGAGGTGCTAAGGAAAACGTCTGTTATTTCAAAGGATATTTCAGGAATAGAGTATGTTCTGAAACACACATCGTCAGAAGAAATAAAAGAAACCCTTTTAGAAATTCTAAAAACATTGGGCAAGGACTGTGTAAAGTACAATACAGAGCTGTTCGATGCCAAGAAACTTACTGAAAGGCTCAGGCAGTTTTATCCGGCTGACGAAATCCAAAAGAAAATTACAGATTTTCTTTCAAAAGATCCTGTTAAGGAAACCGGGAAATCAGATGAAACTAAGACTCCGGAGTCTGATTCCGAGCCTGACATTACGAAGGAACATAAAGGAAAGATAGTTACTTATAAATATTTTGAAGGACAAGGAACTGTCAAAGACGATGACGGCAGAGAATATCCTTTTGAAGTTAAGGACATCAAAGATATATCGCTTCAAAATCAGGTCAAGAAGATATTCTCAAAGCAGTTTGAGCCTATCAGCGTAAAGTTTACGCTGTCTAAAATGATGAATGAATATGTTGTTTCTGTTATGGTGCGAAGCACAGAACAGACTAAGCCTGTTGTTTCTAAGCCCATAAACTCAAACGAAAACACAATGACTTCTGCTAATTATTTGTTTTCAAGCGGGAACTTCACAGGCGCTATGGAAATCTATAAACAGCACATGGATGATGAAGATTGGGAAGTCGCTTTTGCTCAGGTCATTATGTGCTACCTTGCCCTCAGCAACAAAAACGAGGAACTCGGTTACTTAGAGGAACTTCGTGCATTTGTTGAGAAATATGCTGACCGTACTTCAAAGAACGCAAAAACTCTTGAAGCCCTGCAGCAGTTTTACTTTAAGATCCATGATTATGAAGAAACGATCCGTATTTTAAATGACCTTATGGATATATGCTCTCCGAGCGAACAGGGACGTATTCTCCATTATATCATATGCAAAGAACGCTGTTACAGGTTTATGAAAAACTACCGTTCGGCTATCAGCGAAATGCTTGATTGGCTTGATATTGTAAAACGCAATAAAATGAAAGAGCGCTATCCCAGAAGGTACGATCTTGCATATACTGAACTTGCCGAACTGTATTTTGAAGTAGAAGATTATGAAAATGCAGAGAAATATGCCAATCTGTGTGCTGAAAGTGAACGCAGACAAGTCTTACTGAAGAAACTTGAAGCCAAGAAAGCTGAATTATCTCCCGAAAACAATGATGAAGCCGATGAGAATGACTTTGACAATGAAGATGATATGATAGACGAAGCTGTTTCCGAGCCGGAGGAATCGCTCCAGGCAGCCTATGAGGAATATAAAGATGCTGACGGCTTCGATGCACTTGATATTGACGATACAGATGTTATCTCAACAGCTTTCAGCTTTGACACAGGTCACCTTTACTGTCTGCTTGCTTATCTTAACAGTGCATCGGCAGTTTCTGCATCGTCTCAAAAAACAAGAACAGATGAAAACGGAGAAACAGTGTATGTCGGACAGGCAATCAAGGCGGCAGATACAGCCGCTGCCTACGCTTTTAACAGTCCTCTCATGGATATGGAATATCTCAGCACAGAGATATTGGCTGTTTATGAAGAAGCAAAGAAGTATTTGCCGGATACGGCACATTCAATGTTTGCGGCTTCTGCTCTGTATGCACTTTTCAACACGCCGTCTATTCCCGACTATGGCATTGGTGACTTTTCGGTTGTTATAGAGGACTATGGTCCGGAACAGTACCCGGGATTGCTTCCGCTGATAAATGACCTTGTATCTTTCCGTGAAAGCACAGGCTACGGCATGGATGCATTTGCAGGGTATAAAACAAGCACTCATGTTCTTGAAGCTATTATTGAAGAAGCGAAGGCTTGCTGTGAGTCCGTTGATATGCGCAACGATGTATTTGAAAGTCAGGGACAAGTCCGCAGACTCCGTGAATTTATGTTCTCAAACGATGACAGCGAACTCAGAACCTGCCTGAATATCGTTGCCACAAATGACATTAACAGGTATCAATATGTAAAAAATGCAATCACATATTTGTTTATTCGTTCAGAAAAAACAGCGTCGATTGATAACGTTGACATTAAGAAAGTCGATAAATTTATCGACGGATATTGGAATAAGGCAAGGGACGTTATCCTTGATGAAGGCAGACACATTCAAAGACCTCATGACAAGATCAAAGGAAGCAAGCGCAACAATATCATTATCACGATACGCCGAATACTGTCATGTATCTGTGACTGGCTTTCTGTTGCTGAACATTCAAGCAGGAATGATAATAACTATGCTTCTGCTCAGTATGACAAACTTGCACCTAAAGTCATCAGCGAACTGAACGACATAATTGCTTCCTGTAACTCCGTATTGAATAACGGCTTTGATTGGGGTACTGAAAGCATACGCAGAGCCGCCGAGGAAATACTTGCTAAGATGAACGGCACATACAGCAACAAGTCAAGACGCTATTTCTTCATCGACTTCCTCAAAGGTGAAGATGTACTGCTGAATGACAGCTATCTCCCCGAAATGCAGTCTACATTCTGCGGTGTACCCGGATTTAACATTCTTTCCCGAATTGAAAGACACGCTTCAAGGTCACACCCTGGACTTCATGAGCGTTTCACGGAAATACTCAGCAACGTTGAATCCAAGCATAATTTCCGTACTGCACGTCTTATCAAAGCATACGGAGAGGATATGGGTATTAAGGAGATCACCGAGCATAAGAATCTGGCACAGTATAACGACTGTCTGAAACAGGCAAGACAGCGCTTTGAGACCAAGAGCCGAGACTTCTATGCGGAACTTGAACTTTGCGAAAGCTATGGTACTATCTCCAATATCAACGGTGAGAAGGATAAGATCTGGACGATAGCTGATGCCTGGTACCGTATCAGCAAGATAACCGGAGATTATGGCTTCTATGTCAGACTTCTTGAAGTTTTAAGGAATGATATATCCGTCAAGGCCGAAAAGAAGGGCGAACAGCTTATGCGCCAGCTTGAAGATATTGCAAGCAATCCTAAATATAACTTTGGTGTGTTCAGCAAGGAATTGATAAAAGCAAAGATAATTGATCAGAACTTCTCATCTGCACAGTTTGACATGAGCTGTATCCTTCATGAAGATGTAAATGCTATATCCGACTACTCTAATGAACCTTTTGGTTACTTCAATGAATTTATCAGCGAATATGCCACCAACTACCGTGCTGTGCATGGTGCAGGTCGTGACATTGCAGATACTATCTTTGAGTATTCGGGCAAGAAGGATCTTGAAAAGGCTCTGCAAGTTCTGACCAACAATGCCTGCAAGGAAACCAAAGGCGGTGCAAATCTGCTCAAGAACTGGATTCCGATAGGCGGTCCTGCGAATGCGGATTCGCTGTCAACTCTCCTGACTAAGCTGGGATTTAAGCCTGTTTCTGTTGAACCGGATGAAAGTATAGACTTTGAAGCATATCATGTATTCTGCCGAAAGCAGATCGGCAAGGTCAACTATATTCATCATATTCCTGCATTTGGCTCAAAGAGCGAGACCGAGGGCTTCCGTGTCCTTTGCTTGTATGGAACGTACAACTGTGATGCACTTATGGACAAGTTCAGGTCAGCAAATTCAACAGCCAAACACACTCTTGTTCTGCTGGATTTTGCACTGAACATCGAGGAACGCAGAAGGCTTGCAAGAAAAATCAAAGAGGAAAAGTCATTCTCCAAAACATTCATTGTCCTTGACCGTGTTACCATTTTCTATCTGGCAAAGCATTATGCTGAGAACACTGTTTTAAGAAGACTTCTTGCTGTTACGCTGCCGTTTGCTTACTATCAGCCGTTCGTAGAAGCATCAGGACAGGATATGCCGGTCGAGCTGTTCACGGGCAGAGAAGCTGAACTTACCTCTATCGAATCTCCGGAAGGTGCAAACCTCGTTTACGGCGGCAGACAGCTTGGAAAGAGTGCATTGCTTAAAATGGCTAAGAACAATATAGACAGAAATTCAAATGGTGACAGAGCTGTGTGGGTTGACATCAAGAAAAAGACAGCGGCTGATTCATTAAAAGTAGTTTGTGACAAGCTTATCCTTGAAGGTATCTTTGACGAGTCAGTTATCTGCGAAACGTGGAATGATCTTGCAGGCAATATTCAGAAACGTCTGATGAGTGATGATCCGTCAAAGCGTATCAATTACTTCCTTCTTATGCTTGATGAAGCTGATACCTTTATAGCAACAAGTGAGGATACCGATGACCAGCCTATAACAGCCTTTAAAAATCTGCCCTCTGACAGATTCAAGCTCGTTATGGCAGGCCTGCATGATGTAATACGTTACAATCGAAGGTCAATGCATGGCAATTCAAGTCTCATACATCTTAAACCTCTCACTATCAGACAGTTCCGCCGTGAAGAAGCTACAAAGCTCCTGACCAGCATTTTGGCTTATCTCGGCTTCAAATTCAACCAGAAGATCATCGACAGCATTCTTGCTTCTACCTACAATTATCCCGGTCTGATACAGTTCTACTGTCAGAAGCTGCTTGAAGCTATGAAGAATGATGATTACGCAGGATATAATGAATCCTCCACCCCGCCATACGAGGTAACGGAGAGTCATTACAAGAAGGTGCTTGCAGATAAGGCATTCACTGATCTGGTTGATCAGAAGTTTGAAGCCACGCTGTTCACAGAAGAAGAAGGACACAGCAACTACCATATCATAGCACTTATCATAGCGTATCTGTACTACGCAGAGCCGAACGATAAGGGCTACACCGAAGCCGATATCCTAAGGATCGCTGAGGAATACCTCATCAACCGTGTTACGTCCCTGAAACCCGAACAGTTGTCTGAGATACTCAATGAAATGTGTGACTTGAATGTTATCACAGTTATGGAAGGAAACTACCGCTTTGCGACAGATGGTTTCCGCAAGTACCTCGGCAATCAGGATAAGATCGAAAAGAGCATGGGCAAATACTTTGAGGAGGCTGTAACAGTATGACAGGTGAACTCTGGTGGCGCAGGCTTGTCAACTCCGCAAGGTTTCTTGATGATCTGAAGGACACGCTGGCTGATGACAAGTCCGTACTGCTCCTATTCGACACAGATATTCCGTGGCCGAATATTATGACGGAAACTCTTGAGCAAAAGCTCGCGGATGTCAATGATAACAGGTCTTTTGATGTTGTTGACGTTTCAGATGCTGAATCTTTTGGTAAATATCTCATAGAGTCAGAACGTTTTTGCAGTAAACCGGTCAGGAATGCATATTGGCCGACACATGGCAGTCGTGAAAAGTACCTTGCACAAAGAGACGACATTACATTAAACAAACGCTATGTTTGTTTTACGGGCATAAAGCCGGAAAATGCTTCTGAATGGACATCTTCCGTTGCCGAGTACCTGGAAAACTGTGACGATATACATAAGCATGGAGTTTTCATAATTATCTTAGAGGGAGTGAACGTACCGGCTTCAAAACATCTGACAACGTTCAGGTATGATGATTATGTAACGGACTATGACTGCATGATGCTTTGTTTAACATTAGTTTCCGACCTTAAATGCAGCAGAGCTGAAAAGATGTACTTATGTGAGGTCGCAAGCAACATAGCACACAACAATACTCCGCTTGCAGCAATGCTCGCATCGAGAAAAACAGACTTGATAAAGAATCCCTACAAAGTATCGGCGGAGGTCTTTGAAGAAAACGGAGTCAAGGTCACTAATCTTAAAGAACGAGTGCGAACGGCTGTATGGGAAGCTCAGATAAAACTTGTATTTCCCAAGATTGAGAATTTTCGAGCTGACCTCATAAGAAAATACCAAAATAAGATTTCACGCTATCTCCCTATCAAAAGCTCCAACAATGATTATGTTGACAAGGCTTCGGATCTGGAAATCGGACAGCTATTCTTTATCTGCAAAGCAAATAGTTCTCATAAGATTATTGACTTGTCAGAGTATGAAATGTTAAAGAAAATGCGTGATGTGCGAAACACACTGGCACATTGGGAAGCATTATCGTATGACCGGCTGACGGAAATCAACGTGTTATAAAACCAAAAGGGCTGTCGCAGTAAGAAAAGCGGCAGCCCAAAAAATATGCAAAAAAATAACAGCCGGACTATGAAAAATCCGACTGTTGGTGTAAAACAGAAGTATGCACAAACACAACTATTTACAAAAAGATTATACAACAAACGGAATAGAAAAGCAACTTAAAATTCCGTTTGAAATAGTTAAAGTTTTCGGTAGCAATCTAAAAAAATACCGTACTAAATTAGGACTATCTCAAGAAGCTTTTGCTGAAAAATGCGGGTTGCACCGCACTTATATCAGTGCTATTGAATGCTGTCGTCGCAGCATTTCTTTGGAAAACATTCAAAGAATAGCTGATGCGCTTAAAATTGAAACATATAAATTGTTTTTGGAGGATGAAAATCAATGAAGGAATTAACAGCAGAACTAAACAATTTGCTTAATAACACATGCGGAGATCCCGGAATTATTAAAAAAATTAAAAGTGAAAAGGCTCTCTTTCCCTTCAGTGTTGAAACCAAACTGTTAGCCTACTTTTTATCGATTGGAGAAATATCATTTGATAAATATTCTCAATTACATAATGATTATTGCAAGCGCAATAAATACCTTGATTTATTCGAGATGGCGCCTCGTACATACGGTCAAACTTGGGGCGAACAACATATTCGTTCGCTTTTCCCCGAATTTATTAAAGCGACTAAAGAAAATGTTTCGGCGGAATATCCAGCATTTGATGGTGAATTTGATTTATGGCTCGACGGTATTCGCATTGAGGTAAAAGCCTGCCGTGCAAACAGCACAAAATCCGGTGGTAACTTGGCAAGTAGAGCTTATCTGCATTCAGAAGCCAAAGCAGCCGGATTCAAATACCACTATCAGCAGTTAAAGCCGTCTTGTTGCGACGTGTTCATTTGGATTGGAACTTGTCGGGATAAATTGATTTATTGGGTTCTCACAGGTGAAGAACTTCAAAGAACAGGTAAACTCGGGTCTCAACACCGCAACGAAAATACCGGTGTTGCGGGAGTTGAAGTTTTTGAGGGGCAAGTATTTATGACGGAAGAAGAACTAAAGCCTTTTCTCGTAGAAGAAAAAGATATACTCAGCGCTGTTCGAAAGAAAGGCGCAAAATAAAATCTGCTTGATATGCGGCTACATAGTGGACTACAAAAAAGAACTTGAACATTTCAAAAGTGGAATTTTCAGTTCAGGAAACAATTTCGGTGAACCTGTTCAGTTAATGGGTAGAAATTATAGAAGTTTAAACCGGCAGACGGAAAGTATTTTGACCTATTGGATTTTCAGACAATCAAGAGATTAAAGTGAAGTTTTCTCGTGCCAAGAAAAAACTAAAATCATTAAAAAGCTCAAATATAATTGTTCTTTGTATGAGTGCGGATACGGATTCGGGTGGTGTTGACTGAAGCGGATGCGACTGAGGTTACATTTGATTGCGACATCCGAAAAATCAAACATTTATAATTTGATATGCTCTATTATGGAATCTTTTTCAAAGATAAAATCCTGGTATTTGTAGCTAAAAGTGATGTGTTCAGATATGCTCGGATGTTCAATCCGACACAAAGGTGGCACAGAATATCAGTTCCATATAGAAAAGACAAATTATAAACATCACAAAGAAAATTATTTCCATAATAACTTACATGCTTAGAACTGTTTAAGCTATTTAAGAATGAATAAATTCTTTCCTGAAAGTGCAGCTTGAATAGTTTTTCGCTGTTTCGTTGACAGAGAATAAATATCCATAATTTCATTATCGAGATCTTCATAGAGACCAATAATGTTTTTACTTGAATTCATTATGTGGTCCACTTTTGTTATGATTGCGTTTTGCTTTTCTGCACCAACCATAGGTATAGGTAATGATTCAATATGTGATCTTAACAATTTAACCGAATTGTACCTTTTGCTCATGAAATAGGCAGCTACACCGGAATTTAGAATTGCCAACACATATTTTATATTTATACCTTCAATTTGCGGTATCAAAATGTTGCAGCTATTCAAGGAAAGTGTTTGCTTATTATCGTAAGCAAACACAGGAACTTCGGAAATAAATCTGTACAACAGTTTTTCTTTTGCTCTATATATCTCCGTCGGTGCTACCTGCTGAAACTTTTCCGGTGCAAAATGAATATAGTTATTGGTTTTCTTAATTGCGTATCTATAAACATCGCTGCCTTTGAGAACAATTTCAGATTCTTCTGATTGTGTGTCTTTAATATATTCCTTATTATTGCCAGTAACTATCCCTAATGCGAACTTAGCGTTATTTGCAAGATATTTTGCGTTTTGAACTGAACTAATCACACGCAAACAATCATATTCCTCATCATTCATATTAAAGGAGAACAATGATGCACCGATCTCTCTATCTTCGTTTATTATAAACTCTTTATCATCCAATTCAATCTTACAGTGTTTTGTTTGCCCCTTATAGCCGTTCTGTAACCCTAAAATTATAGCAGGACATTGTACCCCCGAGAAAGCATTTCCTAAATAGCATACAAACTTAAATGCGGTGTTATTGACTATTAACTCTCTGGATTGTTGATGGGAGGCTACGCTCAAGATTGCTTCGGGAAGTATATATGCCAAATAGCCGTTTTCGTCAAGCATTGACAATCCTTTTTCAACAAACAAGTCATATGATTCCACACCCCTGCGTTTAGCTGTAATATAATTCGCTAAAAGCGATGTTATTTCTTCTTTGTTAAAGTCATATCCCCAAGGTGGATTCCCTATCACAACAGAAAATTTTTGTGAGAATGTGTTTGAAAGAGTATTATTACAAACAAATTGAGAATGCAGTTGTTCCGCTGTAATGTTGTTATCAAGCAAAAATATATTGATACGTGTGATAAGGATACTGACTTCATCTATATCTTGACCGTATATATTTTCAGCTTTTACACCATTGCTGACAAGTCCAATGAAAAAGTTTCCTGTACCACAGCAGGGATCACATATGGTCTTGTTCTCAAGATCAATACATTTCTGTAAATTTTCAATGAGCGTATTGACTGTTTTTGCCGGTGTATAATACGCACCTGTTTGCTTGCGGTGACTCAAATCTCTTAATGAAATATAAACAAACCCCAACGTGTCTTCTGACGGAACAAACTGTATTTGGCATTCTAAAGCAGCCCGAATATTTGTCGAATCGAATTTGGACATATCGATACCGCCAAGCAGATCTGCAATCAAATGATTAAAAACATCATGGTTGGATATTTGTGTTTGTTTTTGAAACAAAGCGTTATCTGAAACTGCCACCCCAACACTTTGTTGGTAAAGCTGTATTGCAAAACGGGCGAGTATAACTCTCAATTCTTCTTCCGTTACTTGGTCACAAGAGCTTAATATCCCTTCAACTATTTTTCGATTATATTCACTAGTGATATAATCCTTATAAAGACCTTTTCCGCTTACGCTTTTTTTATTGCGACGACTTTTTAGACGACGATCTTTTCCACTTTTGATTTCTGATAAAAGCGTTTCTATATATGCTTTATCAAATGTTTCACTGTTAGAATCTGTTTTCAACTTTCCGAGTCTAATCCAGTTTTTTACTGTAGCTTGAGAAATAGAAAACAAGTCGCAAACTTGTGTAATTGTCAATTTCTCATCTTCGATTTTATAAAGATCATCAAGGAAGGATAATTGATTTTCAGGTACGGCATTTTTCCTTCGTGCATCGGCAGGCTTTTGGGCATCGGTAGGAATTAACCAAACACCGTTCACCCTATTAGCACCTTCAATACGTCCTTGTTCACACAGGACTTGTACGCGTCTCTTTGATATATTGAACTTTTTTGCAGCATCAGAAACAGACATATACATAACAACACCCCAATTATGGCTCTTATTATACTCTTTTGCGCGAATAATGTCAATATCATTAATGATTCTTCCGAAAAAAGGTGTGATTTAACAAAGACGGCTATAAAGTATTATGCAACCAACGATACATCTACTTCAGAAAAAACGATATGACATACAATTGAATTGTTTGCCGATTGCCCGCATAGACCCGAAGCACCATTTTCATTGAAAATCTCCTTGTAAGGGTGCTAATCACTCTTTGAAAATCGGCGAAATCAATGTTATCTGAAAATATGTAACACTTCATTAGTAAATCAACATTTGCTGAAGCAAGAAAACTGATCGATGACTACATTACCTTTACAATCATCATCGTATTCAAATCAAAACAAAACTGACTATGCTTGAATTGCGAAGCCGGTTCGTTGTTTAATTAATTTTGGTATAGGGGTCTTTTGTGTAATTTAGTTAAATTTAGTTCACTTTGAACGGCAAATAGGGGAATTTTTATTTGTATATCCATTTTTAATTTTCATGGTATCCCAGTATCGAAAACAATACCCATTCGGCTATATTTGAGGCATGATCACCTATTCTCTCAAAATATTTTGCTGTCATCAATAAATCAAGTATATATTCCCCGTCCGTTGCGGTATCTGTATCTTTATCAGAATGCAAGGCGGATAATTGACCAATCAGAAGCCCCTTTATTTTGTCAAAATGAGCATCAACAACATCATCATACTCAACAACCGACCTTGCAAGTTCCTTATCATTCTTTACAAATGCATCTATGCTGTCTGTTACCATTCGTATTACTGCAACAGCCATTTTCTGAATATCAAGCTTATCATGTGCCGCTGTTATATGTCCCATTGTTACAATTTCGGCAATATCCCATGAATTATTGCCTATCCTCTCCATATCCGTTACCATTTTAAGTGCTGAAGATATTGTCCTAAGATCCCTCGCTACGGGTTGCTGCTGTAAAAGAAGCCTCATACACATTGCCTCTATCTCACGTTCTTTTCTGTCTATCACATCTGCATAATCCGAAACCTTTCCTGCAAGCTCCATATCTCCTTCTACAAGTGACTTTGCCGACATAGCAATGATATTTTCACATAACGCTCCCATTGTGATAAGCTCCTTATGCAAGGATGCAAGCTGTTCATCAAATCTTGAACGCATTTATCCGAACCTCCCTGTTATATAATCCTCTGTCCTTTTATCCTCCGGTAAAGAAAAGAGTTTTTCTGTATCACCGAACTCTATCATCTCTCCCATAAGAAAAAATGCCGTTTTATCAGAAATCCGCACTGCCTGCTGCATATTATGGGTAACAATGATTATGGTATATTTTTCTTTGAGAGAAAGTGCAAGTTCCTCAATTTTTGATGTAGATATGGGATCAAGTGCACTTGTCGGTTCATCCATAAGCAATACATCAGGCTCTACTGCAAGAGCACGGGCAATACATAATCTTTGTTGCTGACCTCCCGAAAGACCGAGTGCATTCTTTTTCAGCCTATCCTTGACCTCATCCCATATTGCAGCACCACGCAGTGAACGTTCTACAATATCGTCAAGCATTGCACGGCTCTTTATTCCGTGTGTCCTCGGGCCATATGCAATATTATCATATATACTCATCGGAAAAGGATTCGGTTTCTGAAAGACCATTCCTATATCCTTTCTAAGATTATTTACATCAACCGATGGGGAAAAAATATCCTTATTGTTATACAGTATCTCTCCTGTTATTTTTACCCCCGGGATAAGATCATTCATTCGATTGAGCGATTTTAAAAATGTTGATTTTCCGCAGCCCGATGGACCTATCAGAGCTGTTATAGCCTTATCCGGTATTTCCATATTGATATG
>CANQBP010000023.1 GCA_947589415.1 uncultured Clostridia bacterium | reverse complement strand
GACCAATAGCTCAGTTGGTTAGAGCAACCGGCTCATAACCGGTTGGTCCGGGGTTCGAGTCCCTGTTGGTCCACCATGTTTCTAAAAAGTCGCTTTTTAAGCGGCTTTTATTTTTATCCCCGAAAAATCCCCGAATTATCGTTCTTTAATCGGTAATTCGGGGATTTCGTCTTTATTTATTATGTATTTAAGGATAAATTTATTGTCACAAAACAGCTATCTGTTAATTTCAGATTTCCTATGGTGTCAGAGATGAAACAGAGAAACAAAATCTGCGTTGTTACAATATCCAATCTTGTGCATCAATTCCCAAAAACTTTTTATCTCTAAATCCTATACATATCCCATGCTCCGGATCACATTCGCAATCGCCGTAAAATGCTATTTCGGGATAAACAAAGTCGTCATCTGATTGGGTGTCCTTACAGATGTTGATAGCAACGGCGGAAATAGTGATTTCTTTTTCTGCGTCCGACTCTGTAATATGTTCACCGCCTACGGCGTCATACACTTCATTGCAATATTCGGTAATTGCCTCTCTGTAATCTTCGATTTTTACATTTTCAATGAACCAATTCAAACAATCAATCTCTTCCTCGGAAAGGGCAAATCCGTCAGCCTTGGGGTCACCGTTTTCGTCATATTGATTATCTCCCGTGGAAAAAACCTCAACATTTTTTTCCTTGCCAAATAAATTTATGGCAATATAATCTCCGTTGTTCAAGTTTGTGATTGATTTCATGTGTATTACCTCCTCGTAAATTAACTTTTGTCAATATGTAAATTATACCATACCCGTTAGCCTAAATCAACCGATTTTTTCTGCATACTACATAGGAAAATGCGTTATTTTACGACGGATATGCTGCAATAAGTAAAAAAGGATAGCAAACGGGAAAAACTCTGATTAAATCAGTTGAAAATGCGGCTGTTTTTGGTTATAATCATTTATCGGAATAACCCCGGATTTCAGTTTACATACATTTTACAATAATATGATAATTGATTTTAAAATGATATGTTATGCTGTATGGGAGCTGAAAAATGCAGGTTATGAGGGAAAGGGGAAAAGTGTGATGATTTTATGTGTAGAGGATGATTCCGGAATTTGTGACCTGATGATATATACACTTAATTCCGCGGGTTTTGAGGCAAGAGGTGTGGATCGCGGAGAAAAACTTTTTGAAATTCTAAAGACCGAAAAGCCGCAGCTTATAATGCTTGATATAATGCTTCCGGGTGAGGACGGTATAGAAATACTTAAAAAGCTGAGGGGAAGTAGTGCGACTGCGGATATTCCCGTCATTATGGCAACCGCTAAGGGCACGGAATATGATAAGGTTATAGGTCTTGATCTCGGAGCAGATGATTACCTGACAAAGCCGTTCGGAATGATGGAAATGGTTTCCCGTGTCCGTGCCGTTTTAAGACGGACGGAAACAAGGTGTGCCGCAAAGGTTTTACAGCTCGGCAGCCTTACGGTAAACACCGGTGAGCATACCGTTTTTGCGGACGGGGAGCGAATACAGCTTACCCTAAAGGAGTATGAGCTTCTTAAAAAATTCATGGAAAACCTTGGTCTTGTTTTTACCCGTGATCAGCTTCTGCAAAGTATATGGGGCGAGAGCTATATTGGTGAAACGAGAACCGTAGATGTTCATATCGGTACACTTCGCACAAAGCTCGGAAAATGCGGGGATTATATAGAAACGGTGCGCGGCGTAGGGTACCGAATGGAGGCAAGATTATGACAAAGCGGATATTTCGTTCAATTTTTCTTGTAGCACTTTGTGTTTTTGCCGCATCTATCATACTTCTTGTAGGTGTTTTATATAATTATTTCTCAAATGTACAGAAAGATCGTCTTGAAATGCAGACGGCTCTTGTCGCACAAGCTGTTTCAAACGAAGGGATAAAATATTTTGACGGACTTGATACTGACGGGACACGTATAACATGGATAGGTAAAGACGGCTCGGTGCTTTATGATAACAAATCAAATTCCGATGAAATGGAAAATCATCTGGAGCGTGAGGAAATAAAGTCAGCGTTGGAAAGCGGTTCGGGCGAAAGTATCAGGTATTCCGATACGCTTATGGAGAGGGCATTTTATTGTGCAAAACGTTTACCGGACGGCACGGTTCTGCGTATGTCGATTTCACAAAACACACTGCCTGTACTGATTTTCGGAATGGCACAGCCTATATGCATGATTTTTGTAATTGCAGTTGTTTTGTCACTTGTGCTTGCTTTCAGATTGTCAAAGCATATAGTGAAGCCGCTTAATGAACTTGATCTTGACGATCCGTTGAGTAATGAGGGGTATGATGAATTAGCCCCTCTTTTAAAAAGAATAGAAAGTCAACAAAGACAGATAAGAAAGCAAAGCGACGAGTTAAAGCAAAAGCAGAGTGAATTTGAAACCGTCACAAAGGGAATGACAGAGGGGATAATACTGCTCAATCAGAAAATGAATATTTTAGCGATAAACCCCTCGGCTGTACGATTTTTCAAAACAACTGATGAATGCATAGGAAAGTCTTTATTATCTGTAAGCCGAAATCTTGACCTTCAATCCGTTCTTTTAAAGGCACAGGAAGGGAAGCACAGTGAAACGGTCACAGAATCAGACGGTGTAAGATATCAGTTTATTGCAAGTCCTGTTTGTTCCGATGATCCCGTGGCAGGGATTGTATTATTGGTGCTTGACGTTACGGAAAAAGAAAAGTCGGAGCAGATAAGGCGTGAATTTACCGCTAATGTATCGCATGAGCTTAAAACACCACTCCATACGATAGCAGGTTCTGCCGAACTTCTTGAAAACGGTATGGTTAAAGATGAGGATAAAAATGAGTTTTACAGACGTATTCATAATGAATCACAACGAATGATAAGTCTTGTTGAAGATATCATACATTTGTCACATCTTGACGAGGGTGCGCAGGATATGAAGCGTGAAGATGTTGATTTGTATAAGCAGGCGGAGGAAACGATACGGCTTTTATCCGCAGAGGCGGAAAAGTCGGATATAAGCATAACACTTGAGGGGGAGTCTGCCGTAATTTTCGGAATACCGCAGCTATTGCAGAGCATAATCTATAATCTTTGTGATAATGCCATAAAGTATAATCACAATGGCGGCAGCGTCGATATAGGGATAGAGGATAAGGAACACTCGGTAATACTGACAGTTTCCGATACAGGAATAGGAATACCGGAAGAACATAGGGAAAGGATTTTTGAAAGATTTTACAGAGTTGATAAAAGCCGTTCCAAAGAGTTGGGCGGAACAGGATTGGGTCTTTCAATCGTAAAGCACGCCGCAAGGCTGCATAATGCAGATATTAGTCTTGACGGCAATTCGGGCGGAGGAACGGTTGTTACGGTAACATTTCCGACTGAAGAGGGAATAAATAAAAAATGAAAAAGTTTAATGTATGACGTAAGTATACCGCTCTGATTTTGTGTAAGAGCGGTATGCTTTTTTATTTACAAATCATTATTGCTATGATATAATAAAACCAAATAAATTTCAATCGGAAGGGGGGACGGTAATATGAAAGGGTATCTGTTGAAAAAATCAGTCATGATATCGGCAATATTATTTGCGGCTGCAGTAGCGGCATCAGGGTGTTCGGGTCGCAGTGAAGGTACGCAAACTGTGAAGGATGATACCGCAAATGAATACGGAGCAGAATATGACGATAAAAATAAGTTCGGAGAAGATTATATTATTGATATGTACGTTAGTGATGTATCTGATACAAATGGTGAATTTGAATATGAAACATCAGTCCATTATATGTATAACACAATTACCGGTGAGTGGTTTGATATAGTCGATGATATACTTATTACAAAATATATCGGACAAAATACGGATATCAGTATACCTGAACTTATTGGCGGACATCCGGTTACGGAAATCGGAAACCGTGCATTTAAGGATTGCAGTGAGATAAAAAGTGTATCAATGTCCGAAAACATTACGAACATAGGCGATTATGCATTTTCAGGCTGCACAGGTCTGACGCAGGTAAAATTAAGCGACAGTCTGAAAGAACTGGCCATTGATGTTTTTTCGGGGTGTACCGCTCTGGAGGAAATAAAAATTCCCGAAGGAGTTGAAAAAATCGGTGCGGGTGCGTTTGAGGACTGTGCCGGATTGAGGAAAGTAAATATACCAAAGGAAACGAAGCAAATCGGCAGAGGAGCATTCAAAAACTGTACGGAGTTGGAAAGTATAAATATTCCTGACAGTGTAGAGAAAATTGAAGAGATGACTTTTTATAACTGCATGGGGCTTAAAAGTGCAGTGATTGGCGAGGGAGTTAAGGATATAGGAAACGGAGCATTTTACAGCTGTACGGCTCTGACGGAAATAACGGTTCCCGACAGTGTTGAGCATATACATGACAGAGCATTTTACGGCTGCAGCGCACTAACGGATATATCTGTCGGAAAGGGAACCGCCAAATTGATTGAATATGCATTAGCAGGCTGTACGAATTTGCGGAATATCAATATTGACAGTGAAAATTCCGTGCTGTCATCTGAGGACGGAGTTATGTTTGACAAGAGCAAATCCGGGTTATTAACCTGTCCGGAAGGCAGGGAGGGGGCATATACCGTTCCCGACAGTGTGGTAATAATATATAAAAGAGCATTTCAGGATTGTACTAAGCTTACGGAGGTGATAATTCCCGAAGGTGTGATTGATATTGGTATAAACTCATTCGATGGCTGTACGGGTATTAAGAGTGTCACTATTCCGGAAAGTGTTGAAAAGTTAAGCAGTGGGTTGTTTTCCGGATGTACGTCACTCGAATCCGTATTTATTCCGGAAAGCGTCACAGAGATAGGGAAATATGTCTTTGAGGATTGTGACAATGTAACAATTTACGGAAAAAAGGGTTCGGAAGCGGAAAAATATGCAAGGGAAAATAATATAAAATTTGCCGAAAAGTAATCTGCGAAAACAGAACGAGGTTCAGAGGTATGAAAATGCCTTAAGCCTTATTCTGTTTTTTTATTTATAAGCATACAAAACTTACAGTATCCTATACTTTACAAAAACTTTACAAAAGCATGATATCGGATTTTATACGGATTTGATAATATAGGGACAGATAAATATGAAGGGAAAAGCTGTTTTATGGATATTTTTGATGTGCTTACACTTATCGGAGGATTATGCCTGTTCTTGTTTGGCATGAATACAATGGGACAATCCCTCGAACGCAGGGCGGGGGATAAGCTCCGAGCATTGCTCGGAAAACTTACAACAAATAAAATTGCGGGACTTCTTACGGGACTCGGTATAACGGCAGTAATACAAAGTTCTTCGGCAACTACGGTTATGGTTGTAGGTTTTGTAAATTCGAGTCTTATGACGCTGAAACAGGCAATTAACGTAATAATGGGTGCAAATATCGGTACGACAGTAACAGCGTGGCTTCTGAGTCTTGCGGGAATAGACAGCTCAAATATATTTATTCAACTTCTCAAGCCTGCTTCATTTACGCCTGTTCTTGCGCTTATAGGCATAATTTTTAATATGTTCTCAAAAAGTGCTAAAAGAAAAGATACGGGAATGATACTTCTCGGCTTTGCAACACTTATGTTTGGAATGGAAACAATGTCGGGTGCTGTTTCGGGACTTCGTGATGTACCGGAATTTCAAAATCTTTTCATTATGTTTAAAAACCCGATTTTAGGTGTATTTGCCGGTGCGGTACTTACTGCGGTCATACAGTCAAGCTCGGCATCTGTCGGAATATTACAGGCACTTGCCGTTACGGGTCAAATATCCTACGGCGCAGCCGTTCCTATAATAATGGGTCAGAATATCGGAACGTGCGTAACGGCATTGATTTCTTCGGTTGGGGCGAATAAAAACGCAAAGCGTGCCGCTCTTGTACATCTGTCATTCAATGTTATAGGCACTATCGTATGGGTCACGGTGTTCTGCATAGTGAGTGCAATAGCAAATCCGATTATTTTAAATGAATCCGCTTCATTGTTCGGAATTGCGGTCATACACTCAATATTTAATGTGTTGTGTACTCTTCTCATGCTCCCGCTTTCGGGATTTCTTGAAAGACTTGTTACAAGGCTCATACCGGATACAAAAAATCCCGAAAATACCGCAGAGCTTGACGAACGTCTGCTTATGACACCGCCCATTGCACTCGAACGTTGTCATGAGGTTGCCGTGGATATGTCGAATACAGCCGTAAAGTGTCTTAAAATGTCGCTTGATTCACTACGCAGCTACACACCCGAACTTGCTGCGGATATTCGTCAAATGGAGGAAAAAACCGACCATTACGAAGATATACTCGGAACATATCTTGTACGCTTGAGTACAAGACAAATAAGCGAGGACGACAGCACGGAGGCGGCAAAGCTCCTAAAAATGATAGGAGATTTTGAGCGTATAGCAGACCATGCCGTAAATATTGTTGAATCATCGGAGGAAATGAGGGAAAAGGATCTTAGCTTTTCGCCTGAAGCAGCGGCGGAGCTTGAGGTTCTGTCAAAAGCAGTCAGAGAAATACTCGACTTGTCACTTACAGCATTTACAGATGATGATCTCGACTCCGCCGCACTTGTTGAGCCGCTTGAGGAGGTTATCGACAATTTAAAGGAGCAGATGAGGACAAGACACATTATGAGATTACAGCATAGAGGCTGTTCGATTGATGCTGGTTTTATATGGTCGGATCTTCTGACAAACCTTGAGCGTACCTCTGACCATTGTTCCAATATAGCCGGCTGTATAACTGATATGGCGCAGCATAACATGAATATCCACGAATCTCTGCGTGAAAGTCGGGAAGAGGGAAAATTTTTCCGTGAAAGGTTTGTGTACTATAAACATAAATATATTCTATCCCAAACGAAGCCTGTATCAGTTTAAATTGGGGGATAGTCTATACAGCATTTTTTACACATACATACAATCGGGTAATGCTTTGAGTTTAAATTCTTAATCGCAGCCTTATTTTATCCTCTGTATGCCGATTGAAATAGTGTTTGGATCTATATTAGCAATCATCAGGCAATTTAATCGTGTAGTCATACCGTATTTTTCGGAAGTAGATGTATTGTCTGGTTATACTTGATAGCTTACTTTGATTTCTGTTTTTTGCTTATTGTATCATATCCGTTGTAAACCTACAATCATTAGCGTGATACATTTTATTTATTGTTGACATAAATTAAAATATAGTTTATCATTTATGTATAGAGTTGCACATATCGAATAATTCGGGAGCATTATCCGGTCTTATTTTAAAAAACGGTCGTACAAAGTATCGTTTCAAACATTTAGACAGATACACGATTTATGACTCAAAATTATAATTTTATTTCCGCCAATAAATATAACATACAATTCGGTGTTTTGAAGAGTTTTGTACCGGAAAGTCAGATATGTCCTTAAACCGGGTCGGTGAAATTATGAAGCATATGCATTTATACAGAGAAATATTGACGTTTATTTTGTCAGGTCTGATTATATTATCTGATTTGGGTACTGATGTCTTAGCGAACGAGCCGCAGAATAACAGCTTCTATTCGGACAATAGGGGCAGTTTTCTTGTTGTTCACAATGATGATTATGAACCATGTACAATTCGCAGTATTGATGCGGACGGGAAGAGTTTATTGCTCTATAATGACACATCTCCGATCAATATGGTGTATTGTATAGACAAGTACACGTATGCCGTAACCCAAAGCAAGTATGGCAATGTTTTGGTAAGCAAATTGTACAGCGGTTTAATGGAAACAATATTTTTAAGCAATGCGGAATTAAGCGGAAATTGTTTTGTTGCCGATTATATGGGAGAAATGTACATTGTTGACAGGAATTTTCGGAATACCGTGAGGAGCTTTGATGATGACGGAGATGAAATACGAAGTTATACGATATCGGGAAATATAAAAAATCTGTTTTATTATGAAAGAACCGACAGTGTCTATGCCGTAAGCGACAGCGGACTGTTTAATATAACATCGGGGGCAATAAAAACAGGCACGACTGTTCCTCACGGGGAATTTATTATAAACGGCAATTTATGTACAGACTCAAATGGAGATGTTTTTAAATTTGACCCGCTTACGGGTTTTGAAAAAATAATTGATACGGATTATGATATGCTTTGTCCGACAGAAAATCATATTTATGCAGTTGATGGTCTGACGGTTTATGAACTTGACTTAAACGGGAAACAGACTGCCTATATGAATATAAGTGTCAGACCCGAAAAGATTTTATCAAGCAAAGACAATGCAGCATATGCGGCAAACGGGCGATTGAGTATAATTTATCCGTCTGAAATGATAGAGATACACGAAAACAGTACCGAGCATTCGAGTGTTACTTCATCAGAAGCACCGAGCGTACCGGAGCGATCGACAATAACGGATCAATCATCAGTATCAGAACCTCCCGCAATATCAAAACCGAACGGGGAAAGTAGTATTTACACAACAAATAATTACGGTATAAAAAGCAGCAAACTTGAAATAGCAGGTAAATATATTTTCTTAAACCGTCCTATGACACTTGCGGAGGTTAAAAATTCCATTGAGTACAACAACTACGTTTTAACAGTAAGAAATCACCTTAACAAAATAGTGACAAGCGGGAATGTCGGTACTAATTGGGAGTTTACCTTTTCAGGGAACAATGAAATGGTATTCTATATTGTTATGTTGGGGGACATAACGGGTGAGGGGAATATAAACAGCAGAGATGTAAGTAAATTATCCGAATATTTGCTCGATGATACCGAACTTTCCGATGCATCACTTTTCGCCGCAGATATTGACCAAAATGAAGTAATAAATCTTTTGGATTTGTATGAAATTTATAGAAAAACTTGATTGGCAAAACTCCGCAGAATTTCAGACTCTGAACCGACATATACAATTTTAAAAACCGAACAACGAGCTTAATTTCCCGAACATTTTATAGTGCAATTTATAAAAATTTATAAAATTTAATTTTTTTAAAATAACTATTGCATTTTCAAAAATAATATGATATCATATAAAGGCGGTTCAATCGAGTATGCGCCGGTAGCTCAGCCGGATAGAGTGACTGGCTACGAACCAGTAGGTCGGGGGTTCGAGTCCCTCCCGGCGCGTTGAACTCAAGCATTAGGGCAATGGGGTTATCCCGTTGCCCGTTTGTTTTTATATTTGTAACCATGGGTGGGGCTTTAAGTCCCACCTGTTTGCATTTACCGAATAAAAAGCTAACGCCGGTCAACATTTAGCTGTCCCCACAATATGCAGGTGTGGTTAATATAAGTACTTCTGCCATGCGGAGTGTACTTTCGGCAATCAAATCATGATTTTCGGTACGGAGTTCGTCAGTCAGCCTTGTGACAAAAGACAATTTTAATGATGATTAGTGTATGCATAGCAGCATTTCACTCCGGTTTATGTTTATTTTTTATCTTAACTGTAATATACCTGTTGTAAACCGACAAAATAAACTGTATTACGCTAATGATATCTTGACAAATCATGTTGCATGAAAGTAAAATATAAGCATAGCAATAATTACAAGGGGGTGTGTCAGGTGGCGAAAAAACCTCTGCATAACGGTCATAGGGAAAGAATGAGAGAAAGGTACTATTCTTCGGAATTTTCTGAATTTAATCATCATGAAATACTTGAATTGATTTTATTTTACGGAATACCGAGAAGGGATACAAATGCAACGGCACATGAACTGATAAATCATTTCGGTTCTTTCTCAAAGGTTTTTGATGCGTCTGTCACTGAACTTATGGAGTGCGGATTATCACAAAATGCCGCAATATGGCTGAAGTTGGTAGACTGCATGAATAATAAATACATTTTTGATAAAAATGATTTAAGTAAGTCGATAGATCTCAAAGATGATACGGAAAACAGATTGTTGGATCTTTTATCAGATGCTGCGGAAGAAAAGGTTGTACTTATAATGTACAACTCAAAGGGTATGGAATTGTTTTTCGGGATAATAAGCGAGGAGAAAGATAACTGGACAGAGAAGCTGTATTCAAAGTTGTCCGAGTTGTCGGTAAGATACCATGCATCGACAATGATAATTGCCCATAATAAACTTGATGGTGTCGCAGCCCCGACCGAAAAGGATATTGATAATACGATGAAAATATTCAATTCGCTTGCGAAACTCGGAACGAGGCTTAATGACCATTATATTGTTGCGGGAAACGATTTGTATTCTATGGTTGAGGACGATAATTTAAGAGTTATATTTGCATAAATTTTGCTCAAGAGCATTAAATAAAAATGTTTAGTGATATATACTCCCCGTTTGTAACGACGGGGAGTATTGTTATAGTATTGGTATATAATATTTTATCGAAAAATTGTATAATGTGTCGAAATTGATAAATGTTCTTGTCTGCACTTGCGTTTTTATGTGTATTATGTTAGAATTACTACAATATACTTAAAAAATATTAAGTTTTATAATTGAACATCACATTAAAGTGAGGGATTGATTATGAAGATTACAGGCAAGAAGATTTTATCATTATTGTTATCGGCAGCATTGTTCATGCCTATGGTTTCGGCGATGCCGGTTTATGCCGAGGAAACGCAGCAGGAACAGGAAGAACATGAGCATATGCATGACGGGGTCGAAGATGATGTTTTTAATGACAGCATGGTTGTGCCCGATGAGGATTTTGAAGCGAAGCCGATAATAACTGTCAGTGCAACCGAGGACGACGGTGTAGACGGAGGAGTAAGTCTGGATAAGTCGACGTTTTGCGATATTCCGACTGTAACCGTTGAGGCAACGGAGGGCAGAACCGTAAGCTCCGTAACTGTCTTGAGGAATGGTGAGCCTTATGATATGCAGGGTGTTGAAATGGGGAAGGACACTGTTACTTTCCGTCTGTCATTCAGTGAGAATGCAAAACGCTACGTTGCGGATACATTTGTAATAAATGCGCATGACAGTGAAAATAAAGCTGCCGATCCCGTTACGATACAGGCGTTTATAACTCATAACTGGGCAATACGCTATAACGGAAGATATGGCAGACGTGAAAATGTTGATTATCACGCAACTTGCACCGCACCTAAATATACGGCTGTAAATTATTATTGCAGCGTGTGCGGAGATGTTTATGCAACATACTACAACCGTCCGAAATTGGGGGAGGACGGCACATATGATTACCTGCCGGAGGGAAGAAGACCGAAAGGTCATACTTTTACCGAAGAAAGCATAACGAACGGCTGCGGAACGTATGTAAAGAAAACGTGTGAAGAATGCGGTTTTGTTGTTATAGAGGAAGGCGAGTCACATCATGTCTGGGGTGATGAGCTTTTGACAAAGCCGTCCGACTGCGATACGGACGGATATACATATAGAGTATGCTCGGAATGTAATGAGTATAAGTCCGAGGATACGGTTTCCTCAACCGGACATAAATTCGGAAGTTGGTACACCACAAGAGAGGCTGTTTGCGGTACAAAAGGCGAAAGAGAACGTAAGTGTCAGATCTGCGGGGATAAGGAAACAGAGCCTATATTGAGTCCCGAAAACCATAGTTTTAGAATTATCACCGTAAAGGCGGCGACCTGCGATAAGGCCGGAACTCGTGAAAGCAGATGTGTATCATGTAAATATGTCGATCCGAACAGCATAGAGGAGATACCGCCTCTCGGACATAATTGGGAGGATATTCCCGGAACGAATACTGCAACTTGTGTAAAAGACGGAACAAAGCAGCAGAAATGCAGTGTGTGTAACGAGGAACAGACCGTTGAGGCTGAAGCATACGGAGATCATGTATGGCAGGGAGTATTGAAAAAGGCAGCTTCATGTACGGAAGAGGGTATAATGGAATATACCTGTAAGCGATGCGGTCAAATTAGAACGGAAAGTATCGAAAAGACCGAACATACGTATCCTACACGCCGTGTAAGCTGTACGAGTACGGTAAACTGTACGGTTTGCGGTACTGTTCTTAAACCGGCGGGAACGCATACCTTTGAACAGCAAACTTACGGAAGATATAACCATTGGTCAATATGTACGGTGTGCGGAGATAAATTTTTGGAACCCCATGATGAAGATCCGGACGGAAACTGTACGACTTCCTATGTATGCAGATGCGGATATACCGTTCCCGCAAAGGCTTCACATATATACAGCGGAAGTAATGATAGAAGATGGGACGAAAATTATCATTGGTATGTATGTGTTACGGACGGTTGTACGCAGAAGATCAATTTAATAAAGCATTACGGCGGATCGGCAACGTGCAGCAAAAAAGCGGTATGTACGGGGTGCGGAGCAGAATACGGAGATTATGATACAACAAAACACGGTGATACCGAAATAAAGAATGCGGTAGAGCCGGAGGTAGGAAAAGAAGGATACAGCGGAGATGTTTATTGCCTTGACTGTAATCAGGTAATTAAAAAGGGTGAGTCAGTTCCGGCAATACCGCCGCTGCACGAGCATAAATTTGATATTCTTATGAGCGACGGTACGGGTCATTGGCATGAATGTGAATGCGGTGTAAAGGCTGATGATTTTGCAGCCCATGAATACGGCAGCAGTATAGCCGCCGAGGGCGGACATTATCGTATGTGCCGTGTATGTTCGCACAAGACCGAGGTACTGGCACATACCGCGGCAAACGATGATGGGGATTGTGAAACTGCGGTAGTGTGCATTGAGTGCAATGCGATTGTTATACCTGCAAAAACGCATAACTTTAATGACGATTATACGGCAGATGAGTACGGACACTATCATATGTGTGCAAATCCCGATTGTAATGTTACCGATACAAAAATTAAACACAGCGGCGGTACTGCCGATTGCGCAAACAAAGCCGTATGTGAAATATGCGGAACGGAATACGGCTCCGAAAATCCGTCAAACCATACCGGCGGCACATTGATAGAGAGAAAGACGGAAGCCGGAGAGTTCACAGAGGGTTATACGGGTGATGAATGTTGTGCGGGCTGCGGAGAGATCCTCAAAAAAGGAGAGGTTATCCCCCCGATAGGACACAGTTATAAGTGGCACAGTGATTCAACTCATCATTGGCAACAATGTGAAACCTGCGGAGATGAGATAGGTCAGACTGCCCATATATTCGGGGAGTATAAAAAGACGGCTGAAGGTCATACACATGAATGTGAGATATGCGGTTACGTTTCGACAGAAAATCATGTTCCTGCCTTGAGCGATAAGAATTGTGAAACGCCGCTTAAATGTACGGTATGCGAATATGAAATAGAATCGGCAAAAGAACATACATGGGGTGAACAGTTCATATTTGACGGACATACACACACCAAAAAATGTATAAATGCGGATTGCGGTGTTTCGAAAACCGAGGAACATACGGGCGGAAAGGCAACTTGTATAACCCTTGCGGAATGTGAGATATGCCATGCTAAATACGGGACACCTGATACCGAAAATCATGCTAACCAAAATTATATAGTAACGGATCACAGGGAAGCGACCGAAACAGAGGACGGCTACACGGGTGATAAGGTATGTGCCGATTGTTATGCCGTTATCGAAAAAGGGGAAACAATTCCCGCACTCGGAGTACAGCATTATCACAGCTGGAGTGAGGTAAAATTTGATGAGCAGGGGCATTGGCGTGAATGTACCGAATGCGGAGCATATGAAAGCGAAACAAAGACACAGCACAGCTATACGGACTCTTATGACGGAAATACCGATGTTCATTGGCTTGAGTGTACGGTCTGCGGGTACAGACACAGCAGCGCACATATTCCCTATGCCGATGACGGTGACTGCACAACGGCGGTTCTTTGTTCGGTATGCGGAATGACGGTATTTGAGGGTAAGGAAGCACATAACTTTGACGGTATATATTTTAGTGATGAAACAGGACATTGGCACATTTGCACGAACGAGGGCTGCCGTGTTGAACAGGATCATGTAAAACATACGGGCGGAACTGCTTCATGCGTAAACAAAGCCGTATGTTCCGAATGCGGAGAAGAATATGGTGATATCGACAAGACAAGGCATTTGAATACCGAAATTCACGGTTATAATCCGCCGACCGAATTTGAGGCTGGTTACAGCGGAGATACCTATTGTTCCGATTGCGGTGTACTTATATCGAGAGGCGAGGCTATTGCACCGCTGCCGCCCGAACAGCATACACATAGCTTTATTAAAGCAAATTCCGATGATACCCACCATTGGCTTGAATGTGAGGTTTGCGGGGCGCATACCTCGTATGAACTGCATACTTTCGGAGATTATACACTCCTTTCGGACGGTCATTACCATACTTGTACGGAATGCGGAAAGACCGTGGGAGCGCCGCATACTCCGATTGAGGACGACAAAAACTGTTCTACGCCTCTAAGTTGTTCCGACTGCGGATATATAATTGAAGCGGCGGTGGAACACACATGGGGAGAATGGACTTCCGAAAGCGGTCATCATAAAAAGGAATGTTTAAATCCGAATTGTGACGTTGAGGAAACGGGCATACATTCGGGAGGAGTTGCAACCTGTAAGTCCGAAGCCGTTTGCAGCGTATGCGGTATTGCTTACGGAGAGAAAAATTCGGGCAACCATACGGGAACTGTCGAAACAAGAAATTATAAACCGGCAACCGAAACAGAAGCAGGTTATAGCGGGGATATATGGTGTCTTGATTGTGAACATATTATATCGTTCGGAGTTGAGATACCTAAGCTGGAGCCGGAACACGTACACACATGGAGCGACAATTGGGAAACGGACGGAACACACCACTGGAAAGTTTGTACGGAATGCGGAAATCATGATCCCGCAAGTTTGGTTGAACATAAATTTTCCGCTTACCTGCCTGCGGAGGGCGGACATTCAAGAACTTGTGAAATATGCGGATATACGGATACGACAGAACCGCATATAGCTGCCGCTGATGACGGTAACTGCGAAACTCCCGTGCTTTGCGAAGTTTGCGGAATGACAATGACAGCGGCATTACAACATAACTTTGGCGGTATTTATTTCAGTGATAAAGAGTGTCACTGGCATATATGCACAAATGAGGGCTGTACGGTTTTAGGAGAGAAAATAAAACATAGCGGCGGAGTTGCAACTTGTGTAAGTGCTGCCGTTTGTGGGGAATGCGGTGAATATTACGGTGCAGCCGATCCCGACGGTCATATAGGAAATACGGAAATTACGGGGCAAAAGCCTGCAACGGAAACCGAGGACGGTTATAGCGGTGATGTTATATGTATGAGCTGCAAAAAGCTCTTAACAAAGGGTGAAGTTATTCCCAAGCTGGATCATGTTCATAATTATAATAAAGAATGCAGCGATGAAACAGGGCATTGGCTGGAATGTTCATGCGGTGCGATTATGTATTATGAAAAACACTCTTACAACTATGTACCCGACGGAAACGGACATAAGGGAATATGTGCGGTTTGCGGATATGAGGGAAAAACGGAGGCGCATAATCCCGAAAAAGATGACGGAAACTGCGAAACACCCGTACTTTGTTCGGATTGCGGAGCAACGACTAAAGAAGCTGTGAAGCACGTTTTTGACGGGGATTATGCATATGACGGGAACGGACATTGGCTTATGTGTACAAATCCCGACTGTAATGCAGCGGGGGAAAAACAGCCGCATAGAGGAGGCGAGGCCACCTGTTCGAGTCTTGGAGTATGTGCGGACTGCGACCGGGAGTATGGTACGATAAATCCGGACAGACATACAGGAAACACGGAGATCGTACGGCAGAAGCCTGCAACGGAAACCGAGGAGGGCTATACGGGAGATACTGTATGTACCGATTGCGGGCATATCATAATGAAAGGTGAGGTCATACCGAAGCTCGGACACGTACATAATTATGATACTGAATGTTCGGACGGAACACACCATTGGAAAGAATGTTCGTGCGGCGAAAAGACGGGTTATGAAGAGCATACTTTCACATACAGACCCGAAGATAACGGTCATACCGAGATATGTACGGTATGCGGATATGTCGGTGAAATAAAGGATCATACCCCCAATGCAGATGACGGAAATTGTGAAACGCCCGTGCTTTGTGCATTGTGCGGAGCGACCGTAACAGAGGGTAGGCAGCACATTTTTGGCGGGGAATACGGATTTGACGAAGAAGGACACTATCTCTTCTGTACAAATGAGGGCTGCAGTTTTATCGGAGAAAAACAGCCCCATGAGGGAGGGGAAGCAACTTGTGTAAGTCCCGCAAAATGTTCCGTATGCGGTGAGTCGTACGGTGAAGTTGATCCCGACAGGCATACGGGTAACGAAGAAATTACAGGACAAAAACCTGCAACGGAAACCGAGGAAGGTTATACGGGAGATACGGTATGTTCGGATTGCGGACAAATTATAACAAAGGGTGAAGTAATACCGAAGCTCGGACACGTACATAATTATGATACGGAATGTTCGGACGAAACACACCATTGGAAAGAATGTTCGTGCGGCGAAAAGACGGATTATGAGGAGCATACTTTCACATACAGACCGGAAGATAACGGTCATACCGAAATATGTACAGTATGCGGATATGTCGGTCAGATACTTGATCATACTCCCGGTAAGGAGGCAACTTGTGTCAGTCCTGCAATATGTCTGTTATGCAATAGTCCGTACGGAGATGTAGATCCCGATAATCATACGGAAACCGAGGTTAGAGGATTTATTGAGGCTACACAGGAAAGTGAGGGCTATACCGGAGATACTTATTGTGTCGGCTGCGGAAGTCTTATATCCGAGGGCAGTATCATACCTAAAAAACCGAGTAATGTAATTACGGACGCCGACAGCGGAATTTCGGCGGTTGTGCCCGAAGATAAGGCGGAGTATTATGAACATATCAGTCTTGTCGTAGATGAGATCGATGATTCGGATACGGAGTACAGTTCCTTTAAAGACAGCATAGGTGAGATATATTCGGAGTTTGTTATGATGAATATTTTTCTTATGAACGATGTTACGGAGGAAAGTGTGCAGCCCGACGGAAGTATAACGGTAAGAGTACCTGTTCCGAATGGCTGGAATGTAACGGATACCGCCGTATATCATATCGAAAATAACGGAACACTTACAAATATGGGTGCGGCTGCAAGTGACGACGGAACGTATGTCAGCTTTACGACAAACCATTTCAGTTTGTTTGTACTCGTAAATACGGCATCGGAAACGGAAAAACCGTCCGAACCCGACGACGGCAAAGTTCCCGATGACGGTCAGAAACCCGACGACGGCAAAGTTCCCGATGACAGTCAAAAACCCGATGACGGCAAAGTTCCCGATGACGGTCAGAAACCCGACGACGGCAAAGTTCCCGATGACAGTCAGAAACCCGACGACGGCAAAGTTCCCGATAGCAGTCAGAAACCCGAAGACGGAAATACGGATAATGTTCCCGTACAAACGGGTGACACGAATTCGGCAGATGTATGGGTTATGGTTTTGGTTATCAGCGCAGCCGCCGCAGCAGTTTTGGTGATTGAAAAGAAGAAAAAAGGCGGGAAAGCAAAATAAATAATAAAAGTCTGTTGAAAAGATATTACAAGTCTTTTTTACGAGCTTAATTTTGCTTATATAAAATAGCGGAGGGGTTGAATGTTCCTCCGCTATTTGTATTTTATTGTGTAAACTTGAACAACAAACAATAAATAACAATAAATATCGTTAATTGTAGTTTACTTTTTGTTTTTGATATGGTATAATTTAGCGGCGAGTGGATTACAGTTATCCTCCCGCCATATTTTTATGTAAGCTGTATATCCGTTTCGGAAATACTTCCGATACGTTTGTTAAGTTGTTATTTCAGTATATTTCCTAAAGTGTGAAATATTATGTGAGATTTTTAATATAATTTCTCTTTTGCTATTGTAATTATCGAATGAATGTTATATAATTGGTTATAGTGGTTAAAAATAATACTCACGAACGAAATATTTTATTACAAATAACAAAGGAGGATAACTCAGTGAAACAGTATAACCCTAAGAATATTTTGAATATCGGTATCGCAGGACATAGCGGATCGGGAAAGACCTCTCTGGCAGAGGCAATGATTTATATGTGCGGCGGTTCCGACAGACTCGGTAAGGTTAGTGACGGAAATACGGTATGTGACTATGACCCCGAAGAAATCAAGAGAAAAACTTCCGTGCAGGCGTGTATTGCACCGATCGAATGGAAAAACAAAAAAATAAATCTTATAGATGCTCCCGGTCTTTTTGATTTTGAGGCAGGTTTGTGTGAGGCGGCAAGAGCAGCCGATACAATGCTTATAACCGTGTCGGGAAAAGACGGAGTTGCGGTTGGTACGGAAAAGGCTGTAAAGGCGGCTGATAAAAGAGGTCTTACAAAGGTATTTTTTGTAAACGGTTTGTGCGATGAAAGTGCCCGCTTTTACCGTGTGTTTGAAAATCTCAAGGCGTCTTTCGGGCCGTCGGTATGCCCTGTTGTAGTTCCGTATATAGTTGACGGGCAGGCGGATTGTTATGTAAATCTGCTTGAGTACAAGGCTTATAAATATGTTGACGGTAAGGTAACAAATGTTCCTATCCCCGATATGGGCGACAGACTTGAGGGTCTCCGTACCGCTATATGTGAGGCGGTTGCAGAAACAAGCGATGAAATGTTTGAAAAGTATTTTTCGGGAGAGGATTTTACCCCGGAAGAAATTATAGTCGGTGTAAGTCAGGGCGTAAGAAACGGAAGTATAAGCCCCGTATTTTGCGGAGATGCCTTACTTACCTACGGTATAGAACAGCTCCTCAACGGTCTTGTATGGCTTGCTCCGAGTGCGGCGGATAAGTCATCGGAGCTTGCAGTGGATCTCGACGGCGAACCGGTGGAATTGACTGCAAATGAAGATGCTGCGGCTGCGGCAATAGTTTTCAAAACGGTAGCAGACCCGTTTGTCGGAAAGCTGTCATATTTTAAGGTTATATCGGGTAAGATAGGCGCTGATGTACAGCTTGTTAATATGAGGACGAGGGCTTCGGAGAAAATTTCAAAAGTAATGATTGCTAAGGGTAAAAAACTTGAAGATGCTCCGTATATATCGGCAGGTGATATCGGGGCTGCGGCTAAGCTGAGTTCGGCTAATACGGGTGATACGCTTTGTTCTCCGGTCAGAAAGGTTATTCTTGACAGGGTGGATTATCCCGAACCCACGCTTTCAATGGCAGTATCACCAAAGGGCAAGGGTGATGAAAACAAGGTCGCTCAAGGTATAGTCCGTTTGAGCGAGGAAGATCCCACAATAAAGTTTGAAACCAACAACGAAACTCACGAAATGGTCATAAGCGGAATGGGTGAACAGCATCTTGACGTTATCGTGTCAAAACTCAAGGCAAAATACGGAGTTGATGTTATTCTTAAAAAACCTAAGGTTGCATATAGGGAAACAATACGTAAGACCGTTAAGGTTCAGGGAAGATATAAGAAACAGACGGGCGGACACGGTCAGTTCGGTGATGTATGGATAGAGTTTTCTCCGTGTGACAGCGATGATATGATATTCGAGGAAAAAGTGGTCGGAGGAGCAGTTCCTAAGGGATTTTTCCCGGCAGTTGAAAAGGGATTGAGAGAAAGCATACTCAAAGGCCCGCTTGCCGGATATCCGGTGGTGGGACTTAAAGCAACTCTTGTTGACGGATCATATCACCCCGTGGATTCCTCGGAAATGTCATTCAAAACGGCGGCATCATTGGCATATAAGGAAGGTATGCCGAAAGCCGGCCCCGTCCTTTTGGAACCTGTCGGAGTACTGAAAGCGGTTGTTCCGGGCGACAATATGGGCGACATTATGGGCGAGATAACAAAAAGGAGAGGCAGAGTCCTCGGTATGAATCAAGCCGAAAATAATATGCAGGAGATAGAAGCGGAAGTACCGCAGGCGGAAATGAGTGATTTTTCGACATTCATTCGTCAGTCTACTCAAGCAAGAGGTTACTTTACGTTCAAGTTTGAGCGTTATGAGGAAGCGCCGCAGATTGTGGCTCAAAAGGTCATAGAGGATAGCGCAGACGCATAAAAAACAGTCCCGATACGAAAAAACGTGTCGGGACTGTTTAATTTTACTGCGAAAGCAAAAGGCGGCGGAACAGGTTTCTTGTCAGCGGAATGTGAAAAGTACGATTGTTACGTATTCTGCATTATGTTATGCAGTTCGGATCATTCTGCCCCCGATTTTTTGCTGTCGCTTATTATCGAATTTACCGCATCTACAAGCGAACAATATTTCTCTGTCATAAGCTCAAGATATTTTATGCCCTCATTCGTGATGTTGTAATAATTTCTTGTGCGGTGACTTTCGGTAATTTCCTGCGTATATTCCTCCACATAACCCTTTTCCTGCAGTCGGTACAAAACCGGATAGAGGAAACTCATCTTGTAGGTACTGTTACTGCGTTTTTCTAATTCCTGGGACAGCTTATACACATACATGGGCTTTTCTTTCAACAATACCAGCGTAAGCAACGGACTTACAGCTCTTTTGAAATAATCCTCAAATGAATGTTCAAGCTCCTTGCCGGGTGTCCTTCCCATATTTTCACGGCCTTTCCATACAATATAGTCAATGATACCATGCATGTTTTTTTAAATCAATATTTTATATGATAATATTGTATGAATATTGTATTATTATAACCTTAAAAAAATTTAAGGTTGGTATTTAACAATTATCATAAAGAAAACGCCGCTGCATACTCGAAAGTACCAGCGGCGTCCACGTTACATCGGATTTTTAAAATACATTACGGAATTGTGCAAAAAACCACCTGTCAGGACTTGAAAATCCCCTGCGGTCTGTCAAATACCGCAATCAAAAGTTGCAGCCGTTATATCCCCAATATTTCACTTCCTCATATTTTACATATATTTGTGAGGGCTGAATGTCAAGCTCCGAGGATATCATTTCGGTTATTTTTTCGGTTAGCTCCTCATATTCATCAGGGCTTGCCTTACCGTAGAGCTTTACTTCCGCAAATGCGCACGGAATGTCGGAATTGCCCCTAAACCACATTCGGCACATATCTTCAAAATTGATCATAAGCCAATTTTCGCTTTTTCTTATTATTGATACGGCAGTTCCGAGCTTTTTCTTAATGCTCGTTTCCTTATCGGAAGTTATGGAAGTGTTTGTCTTAATGTTAATAAACGGCATAATAAATCACCTCATATAAAATTTTATGATCGGGTGTCAAAGTCATAATGCAATAATGTATATGACCGAAACAGCCCGTGTGTACGTATTATTCTATTGAATTTATGTTTTTTACACCTCCCCGCAGGCAAAGAAGATAGCTCACGGCATTTAAAATCATGAGTATTACAAATAGCATGATTATGATAAGTATAGAGCCCGTCGGGGTGAATTTGAACAGCAGGTATGCCCCCGCACATATTATCGCTTCCGTTACAATTGCAATAGCCATATTAAAAAATATGTTATAATTTCCCCTTAGGGCATTCAGCTCATCGTCCCAGATAAGTTTAGGGTTGATGCTGTCCATATATATTCCGAGATATGTGGCAAACGATACCGACAGCAGACTTAAAAGACAGCAGAATATTGTAAATTTGATACCCGTATTAAGTAATAAGCAGGCTATAATAACTCCTGTCAACATTCCCGCACCGCTTATTATAATGCTGACGGCAGCCTTTACATTTATCTGCGTCATATAGCTGACAGGTATATATTTGATAAAGGAGAAATGTTTCCCCTCTCTTGTAATGCCCGACGATGCTATACAGTTCAGTGCCGTAACAAGAACGGATACGGCGGAAATACCTATCATAAATATCAAAACGGTTTCCTCGTTTCCGCTGCGTATTCCGTAAATAAATGAATCGAGAAAGTTTGTTTGCCCGTTGATGAGATACGCAAGGTAAACGAAAACGGGTACAAGAAAATTTATCATGACACAATTTGTAAAATATGCGGGAGTGCGCAGCAAAATTTTCAGTTCCTTTTTAAGATAGCTTGCGGAACAACTGATTTGATGCATTTTTTCCGTCATGTCTGCGGATTTCCCTTTGTGTGACATACTCTGACCGACACCCGCAACACTCGGAAAATAAATAAATTGCGCTATAATCATAAATACGGCTATTGCGACAATATTTACGGCAATATACATCAGAAAATTTAATATACCCCCGTTTCCCAAAGAACCCGTAAGAAGCGGTATCGTGGGAAATATTATATTCATGGTTTCCAGCAGTCGGTTTTCGGGATTTGAAAGCGCATCAATGAGTTTCCCACTGTCAAATCCGCTTTGCGCTATAAGATATACAATTCCGGCGATAACAAGGAATGTAAACACGCCCGTTATCTTATTTACGGTATCCTTATTTCTTATAAAGCGTGTGAAATACATAACGGCCATACATAAAATACCGCAGTATATAAGCGGCAGAATCGGCATGGTGAGAGTGCCGATAATTGCTGTCAGCCAAGAATACAGCGGCATATTTCCGCCTATTATATATCCTGCAAGGGCTGCAATTATTACAAGATACTCCATAACACTTTCGCTTATCATGGCAGCCGTGAATTTGGAAGCCGTTATCTGATACGGCTTTAGCGGGAGGGGAAGAAGATTTTCTATATCACCCGAAAAGTAGAATACGGAAAAGAATACATTCAGACCGAATATAAAAGAAAATACTGCGATAAGGTGGAGAAACATTTCAATTCCGTTTTCCTGCGTACCGTTTTGCATAAGCGCACCGGTTGCTGTGTACATGATAATTCCGACAAAAAAAGCCATTGGGAGCATAATGCCGAAACCGGCTATTATTGACATTACAACATAGAATATCTTATTTCGTTTTTTCTCCTTATCATTCGGTTCAACACCCTTGATGAGAGCCGATACCAATCTAAAATAAAGTTTCATTTTTCTGTCAGCTCCAAGAAGATATTTTCGAGAGATTTGTTTTTGTTTTGATTTTCAAGTTCCTCCAATGTACCGTCATAAAGGATATGACCGTTTTTTATTATTATGACCCTGTCGCACAACTTTTCGGCTACTTCGAGGACGTGTGTCGAGAAAAATACGGCGTTACCCTCTTTTGTATGTTCACGCATAAGCTGTTTGAGTTCAAAAGCAGATTTCGGATCAAGTCCTATCATAGGTTCGTCAAGTATCCATACGGGCGGTTTATGTATAAGGGCGGCAATGACCATGATTTTTTGCCGCATACCGTGGGAATAACTTATCATAGGTGAGCCGAGAGCATCGGTAAGACCGAATTTTTCGGCAAGATCTTTTGTACGGCTGCGTCGGACGTCTGTCGGGACTTTGTATATATCCCCTATAAGCTCAAGAAATTCCAGACCTTTTAATCGCAGAAATATATCGGGATTATCCGCTATATATCCTATGGAGCGTTTTGCTTCTATCGGATCTTCTCTTATGTTGAAACCGTTGATTGTCACCTTTCCCATATCAGGTTTTATTATTCCCGTCAGTATTTTCATTGTCGTAGTTTTTCCCGAACCGTTCGGGCCGATAAAACCGACTATTTCACCGCCTTTGACGGAAAAACTTATATTATCGAGTGCTTTTACGGTTTTATTATAGGTTTTGGTTATATTTTCAATTTTAATCATTGTTTCACTCCCCTCGTCAGAGCGTATAACATCGGACACAAATATACATCTCCCTTCAATGCGGCATATTCATATTTGCCCGCATAGGTTTTGACAAAGTATGCATATGACAAAATGTATCGTGTGTTTTGGAAATACCTGCATATTCACAACAACCCTGTTAGGTATATTTTATCATTATAGTTAATTTAAGTCAATGATTTATTTGGTAAATAAGATGTTATTCCGAATATATTTTTGTCGAATTGCGTACAAAATTACCAAAAAAACGGTTTTTGTTTTGTCTGCTGGGAAAATAAAATTACGCTGACGGAAAATGTACTCCGTCAGCGTAGTTTCGTTTTTTTATGTCAATAATATAGTTACCGGATTATATCCCAATAACCCTCAAGTGTTGAGAAATAGTCCTCAGGTGTTTCCGCCCTTCTTATTTCAACAACAGAGCCGTCCTCTCTCAAGAGTAATTCGTTGGATTTAAGTCTGCCGTTATAATTATACCCCATTGAGAAACCGTGCGCACCCGTGTCGTGTATAACAAGTATATCTCCGATATCTATTTTCGGGAGCTTGCGGTCTACGGCAAATTTATCGTTATTTTCGCAAAGAGAACCCGTTACGTCATATGTATGGTCACATTCGCAATCTTCCTTGCCGAGAACCGTGATATGGTGATATGCACCGTACATTGCGGGACGCATGAGGTTTACGGCGCAGGCATCAACGCCTATATAGTCCTTATGGATATGCTTTTCATGTATAACGGTAGTAACGAGATGACCGTAGGGTGCGAGCATAAATCTGCCGAGTTCCGTATATATGCTTGCATTTCCGAGTCCTGCCGGTACGAGTATTTCATCAAATACCTTATGTACACCCTCACCTATGGCAAAAATATCATTAGGCTCTTTGTCGGGATCATACGGAACACCAACTCCGCCGGAGAGGTTAATAAAGCTGATTTCTATACCGGTTTTTTCCTTTATTTCAACGATAAGCTCAAAGAGTATTTTTGCCAATGTCGGGTAGTATTCGTTGGTTGTTGTATTTGAGGCAAGGAATGAATGAATACCGAATTTTTTTGCACCCTTAGATTTAAGCGTTTTATATGCTTCTATTATTTGCTCTTTAGTCATGCCGTATTTTGCTTCACCGGGGTTATCCATAATTGTTGTGGATATCGAAAATGTTCCGCCCGGATTATAGCGGCAGCATACTGTTTCGGGAATACCGCAGGCTTTTTCAAGAGTTTCTATATGTGTTATGTCATCGAGATTGATTATAGCTCCGATACTGTCGGCATACTTAAATTCATCAGGCGGAGTGTCGTTGGACGAAAACATTATATACGGGGCTTCAAAGCCGCATTTTTTGCTCATAAAAAGCTCGGTGTACGATGAGCAGTCTGTTCCGCAGCCTTCCTCTTTAAGTATTTTTAAAATAGTCGGGTTGGGAGTAGCCTTCACGGCAAAATACTCACGAAATCCCTTGTTCCATGAAAACGCTTTATTAAGGTCACGGGCATTTTGTCTTATTGCCCGTTCGTCATATATGTGAAAAGGCGTGGGAAAACGCTTTATTATGTTTTCAGCCTCGGCTTTTGTTAAAAATGGTTTTTTAGACATCTTTTTTACCCTCCAAAATTACAAATACACATTTATACTACTACATAAAGCCTGTTTTTGTCAAGTATCAGAGGTTTTATTTAAAAATAAAATTTTTAGGAGAAAGTTTATGAAAAAAATATTATCTTTTGTTACATCGGAATGTGTGTTGGATAACAGATTGGCTGTTTTATATTTCCTTAATTTATCGGATTATCTGTTTACGGTCGTGCTTATCTCAAGCGGACTGTTTATAGAGGTCAATCCGCTGCTTTCCCTGAATATTGACGGAACGGGAGGTTTTCTTGCAAAGTGTATTCTGCCGCTGCTGCTTGTTTTATATATAAGGTTAAGGTTTATAAATGATCCTCCGAAAAAAATATTCGGGATAAAGCTGCTGCTTGATGTTTTAATGAGTTTCTACATTTTTGTAAATTGCTTTCATGTTTTTTGGTTAAGCTATACAATAATGATTTTTATGTAACGGATTGCCATGAGTATTTTAATGTGGTAAAATTATAAATAAGGTTTAGGACGATAATAGAGGAGGGAAATATTGTGGACGAGAAAAAATCGGCAGAGCTTTATGAAATAGAAAAGGAATGTAAAAAATGTGAAAAATGCAGCTTGTGTGCGGGCAGGCATAATGTCGTATATGGAATCGGGGTCAGCGATGCCGAGGTCATGTTTATAGGAGAAGGCCCCGGTGAGCAGGAGGATATAAAAGGTGAGCCTTTTGTAGGAAAGGCGGGGATATTGCTTGATAAAATGCTGACCGCCGTTGATCTGGACAGGAAGAAAAATATATATATTGCAAATATAGTAAAGTGCCGTCCGCCCCGCAACAGAGATCCGCTGCCGGAGGAGCAGGAGATGTGCATACCGTGGTTAAGGAAACAGTTTGCTGTTATCCGACCTAAGATAGTGGTATGTCTTGGCAGAATTGCTGCGGCAAGGATTATAAAGACCGATATAAAAATTACTGCCGAGCATGGGAAACTTTTTAAAAAAAACGGCGTAATAATGATGCCCGTACTTCACCCGGCGGCACTTCTCCGAAATCCCTCAAGCAAGCCGGCAGCGTTTGAAGATTTTTTAAGGCTTCAGGAAATTATAAAACAGAAATGTGAACACACCTATGACTGATATATGAGTTTCTTAAAATTGATATTTTGCAGCCGCACTTTTGGGTGCGGTTTTTTATGCATAAAGGTTATTACAGCTTGTGATTTGTGAAGTTTTGGATAATTGCAGAAAAAATTGAATTTTCATACGGAATTTAATAAATTTGGTACGGTTGAAAAATCAATGAATGAGGTGACAGCTTGAGTGATGTGTTTTCTATTTTATATATAACAAATGCTTCTAAAAAATTCACATAATAAAAATCAAAAAAGTGAATGTAAATTATTGACATTGCTCAATTTTAGTGTTATAATTTACTTAAAATATATTTACGAAAGGGGTAGATGCTAAAAATTAGGATTTTGTAAAAATGAAAACAAAATTTAAAAAAATAAGGGGGAATGCCAAAAATTATTAAATATTTATGTACATAATTGGTTTTAAACAATATTGAAAAAAATTTTGCTGAAAACTATATTGTACAATGTGTAGGAAAAAATGTGTTAGTTTCTGGGCTAAACTCTTTGAACAGGTTGGGAAAGTTTTAGTTTTTTTGAAACGATGTAAACTTTATTAGAAAGGAAAATGTGTTATGTTTAAAATTAAAAAGGTATTTGTATCTATAATATGTGCTCTTCTTTTGGTTACGTCTTTTTCGACTGTAATCTCTGTCAGTGCTAAAGACGTGACAGTAACTCATAGCAACAGTGATGTTGAAAATATCAATATGTATGTGCAGCCTTATGAATGCATAGTCGGACTTAATTGTATGACTAATTGGGCGGCTGTTACTACGACCGATAAAACTCATTACAACAGTTTTAAATATGTGTGTGAGACATCATATTATTATCAAAACAAAAAATATAGTCAACAAAGCCAAAAATCTGCCACGGGTACTGAATTGACGGTTTCTACACCGGGAAGTGTTACAGTGAATGGCTATACGCAAAAAGTGGAATTTTATGGAGATCTGTACTCTAATGCAAGTAATAATTCCAATATTATGGACTCAATAAAAGTATTCCGCTATCGTTCCGGAGCTCCTTTAAATTAACCTTTCGGGAAATGCTGTTGTCATAGATAACAGCATTTCCCTGCTTGAAAACAAGAAATAATAGGTTTTGTGAGGGAGAACTTTTATGTGGTTACTATTGATATTTAAAAATATTCTGAATTTTATAAAAACAAAACCGCTTCTGTTTGGATTTATTGTTATTTCGCAGGTGATATGCATAGTTGCGGTTTTTTCGGTTTCCGGCATGATAGATTCGCTGACACCTCAACCGACAGATGACAGAGCGGATTGGGAAAAGACATTTTTAATAATGTTAGGTACAGATGAACTGTATGGTAAATACGAAGAGGGGGATCCTATGCTTGCACGGGTGTTTGATGAGAAAACCGGAGATTTTTTATATTCGGGTCTGGATAATACCGAAGAATACCGTAAAATTACGGAAAATGGGGGTGTTAGTGTTTTTCCTCAATCCGGTCAGACTGATTATTCTGCTTGTCCGAAATATAAGGATATAAAAAAGAAACTTGATAATGTTATTAAAGTTGTCGGGAATGGTTTGAGTGACGGGTGGATAAACGGTTATGCTGATGACAAATATATGGTGGAGTATTCGGCATATTTTGATACTGATGAAAACATAAATTACTTGTTTCCGGGTTTGACGGGACAGGAAAAATATGTCAACCTTATAATACCAAGTAAATACAAAGTACCGTTTTACGAATGTAAAAATGGGGATAAGGTGAAAATAGGTAATACCCAATATGTTGTTTCGAAAGTAATTATACAAGAACCGAATGAAGAATGGGGTAGAACGGTGCTTCATTTACTGTTAAGTTCGGTTGACGATGATTTTGTTGTGTACAGTATTACGATACAACTGACTGATGATGTTACAAACGAACAGATTTTAAAAATATCGGATACAATCAAAAAAGAATTTTCGGATATTCCTATCGGCATGAAAGAACCTGAACCGCAGCCTCTGTTGGAAAAGCAATTCAACAATATGATTTATGTTGTTTCAATTATAATAATAGGGGTTATACTTTTGAATATATCAAGACTTTATACATATATGCTCTCAAAAAGAAAAAATACCCTTATGGTATTCGGACTTTGCGGTGCGAGTAAAATACGAATGTTTGCCATTTATTTTATAGAAGTGGTGCTGACCTTTGCCGTTTCGTGCATTATAGGGTACTTGTTGTTTAATTACTGTTTGTTAAACGTTATATCGGTACTGTATCCCAATTTTGAATTTTTCTTCAATACAAAGGTATATATGTCTGTTTTCGGGGCATATATGGGCTTTGGTCTGCTGATTATGGGATTGAATATTATACCTATGGTAAGAAAAACCGTAGTGGAACTGAAAAGAAGTTGAGAAAATGAAGTATTTCAAAATGGTATATAATCTGATGCCAGCAGATTTATTTTCACATTATAAAAAATAAAAAAGGTGAATGTAAATTATTGACATTACTCAATTTTAGTGTTAAAATTTAATTAAAATATATTTACGAAAGAGGTCGATGCTAAAAATTATTAAATATTTATGTACATAATTGGTTTTAAACAATATTGAAAAAATTTTGCTGAAAACTATGTTGTACAATGTGTAAGAAAAATGTGTTAGTTTCTGGACTAAACTCTTTGAACAGGTTGGGAAAGTTTTAGTTTTTTTGAAACGATGTAAACTTCATTAGAAAGGAAAATGTGTTATGTTTAAAATTAAAAAGGTATTTGTATCTATAATATGTGCTCTTCTTTTGGTTACG
>CANQBP010000022.1 GCA_947589415.1 uncultured Clostridia bacterium | reverse complement strand
CGTGCGACAGCTTATTTATATTAACACTTCTCCTCCTTTTTGTCAACTACTTTTTTTCCTTTTCTACATATTGTATTTGATTTGCATAAAAAATTAAATTTTTTATGCAAATCTACCAATCAATCTCAAGTTTTACGGCCATATAGTCAATATAAGCATTTGGTTGACTTGATTTTCTAATGCAGAAAAGGCTAAGTTATTGATATCATACCGTCAGAAATATTATTACCGTACAATGTAATATTATTCTTCTTATTATTCAGCGGATCTGTAATCACGATTGCCGTATTCTTACCGTCAACACTATGTTCATCTTGTTTTACACTCTTTATATCTGCCCTCTTTTCCCATTTAAGAATACCACCTACATATTTGGAAAGATATAATGTATTGTTTTCTATCTTAAATCTGCCCTTAAAGCCTTCATTTTCACACCCGTTCTCACATTCAACCTTAAAATAGCATTTTCCGGTCTTATAAAATTCAAATACATAGCGGGCATTATTTCCGCATTTAGGACAAACGGTGTCAACAGTTTCCCACACGGCAGGTGTTTCATCGTCAGCGGCGGCACTGAGTACCAACATAAGATTTTTAAGTTTTTCAATTATCTTTTTTGTATCTTTGTATTCCCCAAGACCCGAATATATGTCAATAGCCTTTCCGTATTCGCAGCGATCATATGAACGTTTGGCAAGCATATACTGACATTCGTTAGCATATTCCGCACTCTTTTTAAAATCCCCGATTTCACTGAATTTAGTATAGGCATCTGCAAAATGCTTTCCCTCAAGTTCCTCTAAAGCTGCATTATATATTTTGTTTGCACATTTTTTCATGTTAGCATTTGTATCGCAGTTAAGTCCCGCTTCAGCATATACTCCATACGCCTCCGAATACATTTCCTGTTCCATAAGACCGTCTGCCGTTCCTATAAGTGATTCGGTATATTTTTGTTGAGAATCCTCATAAGTGCCGAGCTGCAAAAAAATCTCTGCCGAAACATCGTAATTTCTCGCATAGAAACTGTCGATTGCTTTTTTATAAAGACATTCGAGCTTCAGTTCATCGCTGTCAAGATATCCGCTCATCTTTTCAAATTTTTCAATGGCGGAATCATAATTTGCCCTATTCATATCCGTAACCGCATTCTGGTAGTTTATGTACGGAATTGCATATTTGAAAAAAAGAAATCCGCCGCCGAAGAGCACCAAAAATATGATTAGTACAAGCACAAACCTCCTTTGAGTTTTCCTGCTTTTCTGTTTTTGAAGTTGTCTTTCATACTCTGCCTTTCGTTTTTCAAAGGTTTCCTTATCATGCGCCCTTTGAAGTCGTTCTTTTTCTTCGGATTCTTTTCTTATTTTGTATGCGGCGGCTTTTCTTTCGTCGTCCTGTTGTTTTAAAAGGTCGCTTTGCATATTGTCAAAGAGCCATTTTTTCGGCACACCGCATTCACAGCAGCTTTCCTCGTCGCTCCAATTCAACGCACCGCACGCACAAAGCCAGTACGAATCATTAAAAACAGGCTGAAATATCAATCTTGTATGATCAATACCGTCACGCATACAATTATCAATAAATTGTCTGTTAAGATCACCTTGAACATTAAAAAGGCTTTTTTGTTCAAGACTCATATTAAATCTTATTTCATCTTTATTTACCCAAGTTTCACCGCTTGTTACAGTTACCGATTTAAGGACAAATTCAATATTTCTTGTTGAAGGGTCTCTCACCCTTATCGGTACGTCCATTCCGAACACGCCGTTTCTCGGTATATCAAGACCTGTATATTTACAGTTTTCGATAGTACTGACGATAAGCCTCACCGAATCATAGCAAATAAGATCAAATACCACTTCTTTTATATGTTCGGGCTGGACATTAAGCATTTTACTATACGCAAAAATCGCACCCGCACTTTTATCAAGTTCGAGTCTCATCGTACACAACACAACAGGCGAACCGCCAAACCAAAGATGTATATTTTTTTGCTCAAGCAGTTGTATTTTCTCTCCCGCCATAGTTACACTCCTAAGAATATAATAGAAATTTAATTTAAAGTTAATAATCTGTTAATATACATTTTAGTACTAATTAAACAATATGTCAAGATTGTCATTGTACTTCCTTATTTTTTTGTATAAAAGGTTTATATAATCATTGTAAATATGTATATTTTAACTTATTTTTATTTTTTTAATGAAATATACCCTTTCCGCAAAATCAAGGCATTGAAAAAAAAAGCAAATTATTCTATAATGGTATCGGACATAAATGAAACTAAGGGGTGTTCTAAAAAATGGAAATCAGAAAAATTGATGCTTATAAGATAACGGAAACCGTAAAAAAACTTTATACGGATATGAATTATTTCATTGGAGATGATATTATCAATGCTCTAAAAAATGCCGAAAGCAGCGAAACGGGGTTAATAGGAAAAAATGTTATTTCACAACTTATTGAAAATAACAGAATAGCCGCCGAAGAGGAGGTACCGATATGTCAGGATACCGGAATGGCTGTACTGTTTGTCGAATACGGTGAAAGAGTCGTTATAGAAAACGGCAGCTTTGAAGATGCTGTTCAAGAGGGTGTCAGACGTGCCTACATAGACGGATATCTTCGGAAGTCGGTGGTAGACGATCCGATTTTTGACAGAATAAACACCAAGGATAACACTCCGGCGATAATATACACTTCAATAGTACCCGGTGACAGAATAAAGATACTTGCCGGCTGTAAGGGTTTCGGGAGTGAGAATATGTCTGCCGTAAAAATGTTGACTCCGTCGGCGGGAATTGACGGAGTGAAAGAGTTTATTCTCGACACGGTACGATATGCAGGGCCTAATCCGTGTCCGCCGATAGTAGTCGGCATAGGGATAGGCGGTACATTTGAAAAAGCTGCCATGCTTGCAAAAAAGGCGACTCTGCGCCCCATTGACACGTCGAACCCTGACAGCAGATATGCCGCCCTTGAAAATGAGCTTCTTTTGGAGATAAATAAAATGGGATTTGGCCCGGCAGGTCTTGGCGGCAACAATACCGCGCTTGGCTTAAACATAGAATATTTTCCGACACACATAGCAGGAATGCCCGTTGCCGTGAATATATGCTGCCATGCGGCAAGACATAAGGAAGCAGTAATTTAAAGGAGGAAAGTATTATGACAAAAAAGATTACATTACCGCTAACGGACGAAATTATTGCCGACCTTAATGCCGGTGACAGCGTTCTTATAACGGGGGCGATGATTACCGGGAGAGATGCTGCCCACAAAAGGCTGTTTGAGCTTATTGAACAGGGAAAAAATCTGCCCGTGGATATCAACGGAGAAGTGATATATTATGTAGGGCCCGCTCCGGCTAAACCGGGTCATGCCGTAGGCCCGGCGGGACCGACTTCAAGCTATCGAATGGATAAATATACCCCCGCTCTGCTTGAAAGAGGTTTAAAGGGAATGATAGGAAAGGGTGCAAGGAGTAATGAGGTCATCGAGTCCATGATAAAGAATGGTGCGGTATATTTTGCGGCAATAGGCGGAGCGGCGGCACTTATATCTAAAAGCATAAAAAAAATTGAAATTCTTGCTTATGAGGATCTCGGCACGGAAGCAATATATCGTTTTTATGTTGAGGATTTTCCTGCCATTGTTGCAATAGACTCAAAGGGAAACAATATACTAAGCAAGGGATAAAATACATTGGCAATTTTTATCAGAGGTACAGATAAATCGTGTAATTTTCTATCGTTCAAAGCGGCAGTACTGTCAATAATACAGACAGTACTGCCGCTCTGTTAATTATTACCGTCAAAATAAAGCCGCCGTAAAGTATATTAACCCATGTGCAAACAAAATCACAAAATAATACATATAAGACCGTTGCAGCCGTCATTGATTATTCTTTCAATGGTTTCCTTAACCTTGTTTCGTGCATCGGCAGGCATTCGGTACAACTTATTATGCAGTCCTTCATTAACAAGCTCATGCAGGGATTTTCCGAAAAGATTTGACTCCCATATTTTCAGCGGGTCTTCCTCAAATTCTCTGAGGAGGTATTCGACAAGTTCCTCCGACTGCTGTTCCGAACCGACGATAGGAGTTATTTCGGTCTTTATGGTTGTTTTCATCATGTGTACACTCGGAGCATTTGCCCTTAGTCTTATACCGTAGCGTCCGCCCTGCTTGATGATTTCCGGTTCTTCAAGAGAAAGCTCCTCCATAGACGGCATAACTATACCGTAACCTGTTTCATTAACGTCATTGTATGCCTGACGAACCTTTTCAAACTCTTTCTTCATCTGCGAAAGTTCCATCATCGCATCAAGCAGACCGCCCTCATCATTTATATCAAGACCGGTCTTTTCGCCAAGTACCTTGTAAAACAGCGTGGGGTCAAGTTCTACACGCATTCTTGCCCTGCCCGAACCGAGATCGACGGCACTCGTTTCCGCCATAAGAACATACTCACATTCTTTTATTTTATCGGCAAAATCCGCTACTTCACGTATCTTTCCCGCTCCTCCTGCCGCTGACTGAATAGTATTGAATACCCCGCTCCTCAGCCAATGTTCTTTTTCAAGCGAAGATACCCATTTCGGCATATCTATTTTTATCTCCTTAACGGGAAATTCAAAAAGTATCCTCGCAAGTATTCTTTTGATTTCCGTTTCATCAAGATCCATACAGCTTACCGGCTCAACGTGTACCCCGTATTTTTCACTAAGGTTTTCGGCAAGATTTCTTGTAAGCATAGATGTAGGATCGGTGCTGTTTAAGAGGACTATAAAAGGTTTATTTATCTCTTTAAGCTCATTTATAACCCTTTCCTCCGCCTCCTCATATTCACTTCTTTCGATATCGCTGATAGAGCCGTCCGTGGTTATTACAAGACCGATAGTCGAATGGTCTGTAATAACCTTTTTTGTTCCTATTTCAGCCGCCATATTGAAAGGAATTGCATCATCAAACCACGGAGTTTTTACCATTCTCGGAGCTTCATTTTCAATATAGCCCAGCGCACTCGGTACAATATATCCTACGCAGTCTATCATTCTCACCCTAAAGCTCGAAACACCGTCCAGTTTTACCTCAACCGCATCTTCAGGTATAAATTTAGGTTCGGTCGTCATGATCGTTCTGCCTGCCGATGACTGCGGAAGTTCATCGGTAGCTCTCTCTTTTCGATTTTCGTCCTCAATATTCGGTATAACAAGCGTATCCATAAAACGCTTTATAAAGGTTGATTTACCTGTTCGGACAGGGCCCACTATTCCTAAATAGATATCACCGCCCGTACGCTTGGCAATATCCCTGTAAATATTTCTTTCTTCCATAATGCGTCCCCCTCCTACATCGGTATCAAAACCATTCCCCGTGCCTGTATGACATCGTCCGTAATATTGTTTTCAAGCTGTATTGCTTCAACAGACGTACAATAAAGTTGTGCAATATTCCATAGGCTTTCTCCCTCGTCCGCATAATACAACGTAAGAGCCGCCGTACTGTCTTTCTTTCTCATTCTGTCCTCAAGAGCATTAGCCGATGTTATACATCTTCTGACAGCGTTTTCGTATAAACAGCACCTCATGTTAAGATCCGCCTTGATTTCAACCGTATTATCACTCGTTATGCGAAAACCGATATTCGGAACGGTCACGACCGTATTTGACATGACACTTTGCGGACATTCGGACATATCGGGAACAAGTGAAAAATCGACTGCCTTTTCGGCGCAGAAAGGCATACCTTCCTTATCAAGGGCAAGCATACAGCAATTCATTTTTCCTCGAACCTTAAAGATATTATTTTCGCAGTCCGTTATATAATTCATGCTGTCACACCAAATATCAATAACTTTACTGATACCGCCGTCACCGGCATTGATTTCCTCCTTGACCGAGCTTTTCATATCCGTATTAGCCACAAGTCTTTTTACGGGGACGTTTTTACACTCAAGCTCCAATTCATATGCTGTCGAATAGGTGTCGTCAATAAGCTCAACGGTCATCGGTTCATACGCAAAAACAAGTGCGGACAAACGGGCATCGAGCGTTATAAGAGTACTGCTTGCATCAAATTCCGATTTAAGCGACACATCAACACTCATGGTATCTACGGAAACATCATTCACGGTGCTGTCTGTAATGCCCGGTACATCAATTACCTGACTGAAAGGAATATTGAATGTCATAAGATCCTGCGCACCCGTTTCTATATCGGTCACATACAGCAAACGCAGTACAGCTTCACCTTTCAGCATCAGCTTGTCCTCTATTGCACGGCTTTCATCAAGGTTTATATTAAATTCCGACCGCAGTATGCTTTCCGGTGATGCTTTTCCCTGACCGATATCAAGGACTTCGCTGATTGAAAACTGCTGCTGTCCTATGCCGCAAAGGTTGCTGACGGTTTCCTCATGTTTTTTCTGCTGGATATCTTCACCCTCTATATCGGTGCAGTATTCTTGATTTCCCTTTGAGCTGACCGATGCGGAAACTGTAAAGGCCCCATGTATATCGAGCCTTCTCGGACTTACGGCACGACAATTAAGATATCCCGTTTTGACCCTGACACTTGCCGCCATATCGGCAGAAGTCGTTTTAAGCTCAAACGAGCAGGCAAACGGACTGCTATGCTCACAGCAGCGTATAGCCTGCTTTTTTGAGTCAAGGTAATACAGCTTTATTACCGTCACTCCGTCAACATCGAGTCTGTTGCCTGTTATACCTTTTGATGTAATGCTTGGGCACATACAGCATTTAAGTATTCTCTCTATATCCGGGCAGTAATCGGGAAGGCTGAAGTCGAGATCCACAGGCTGTTCCGAGCTTGACTGAAGAATGATCTCGCAGACGGAACAGTTCTCCTTTTTGAGTGAATATTCCATAGATGATCCTCTCCTACTTTTTAATTTCTATGAATTTATATTCCGCAAAAAGGAACAATATGACCTCAAAATCAAAAACACATTCACAACAGTCTTTTTCTCAGATAAATAAGTACCTTTCTTTCCCTCCTTGATACCTGAACCTGAGTCATTCCCAATACCGCTGCTGTTTCCGACTGCGTTTTATGTTTGTAAAATCTTAGATCTATCAGCTTTTTATCGTCATCATTCAGTCTGTCAAGCTCGGTTCGCAGCGACATTATCTCGGTTATTTTTTCGTCCGGAGCATCTATCGGTATATCGGTCTGGCTTTCCCCGTCATCATTTGATACGGTAAGCGATACCGGAGGTGCGGCAGCAGAAACGGCTTCCGTTACCTGTTCAACGGATACTCCGAGTTTTTCGGCAAGTTCGCCCACAGTCGGTTCTCTTCCGAACTGTTTTACAAAACTGTCGCTTTCCCTGTTTATTTTCATGGCAAGCTCTTTAAGGCTCCTTGATACCTTGACCGCACCGCCGTCACGGAACATTCTTTTTATTTCACCGATAATTACGGGCACGGCATAGGTAGAAAATTTATATCCGAGTGACGGATCAAAATTATCCGCAGCTTTTATAAGACCTATACAGCCCGACTGATAAAGATCATCGTATTCGATACCCCGACCTCTGAATTTACCTGCACAGGCATGAACAAGACCGAGATTTTCGCTGACGGTACTTTCACGTTCAGACATTTGCAACCCTAAGCCTCAGCTTTTTCGTAAGCGTTACGCTTGTTCCCTTTCCGAGTGCCGAACGCACCCGCACATCATCGGAAAAGCTCTGCATAACGGCAAAACCGAGTCCTGCCCTTTCTTCATCGGGAGCCGTTGTAAACAGCGGCTCCATAGCCTTTTCTATATCTTCTATTCCGCAGCCCTTGTCCTTTATTTTTATAATTGCACAGTTGCTGTCCGTCAGGCGTACATTTATTGTAATTTTTCCTATTGTGTCTTTGTAGGCATGAACAACACAATTTGTTACCGCCTCGGACACGGATGTACGTATATCGTTAAGCTCGCCCACAGTCGGATCGAGCTGCGCTACAAATGCAGCAACCGAGGAACGTGCGAAAGCCTCATTTGACGAACGGCTTTCAAAAGTTATTGTCATTTCATTCAACACTTTCACTTAATTCACCACTTCTTTCCAAAACATTAAGACTGCCAAGCCCTGATAATTCCATTATCCGTCTGAGATTTTTAGGGATACTTACAACCTTGACGCTGCCCCCGAAAAGCAGCATCATTCTGTATCTCCCCATTATAAGTCCTATTCCCGAACTGTCCATAAAACTCACAGCGGCAAAATTCAAAAAAAGACACGAGGGTTTTTTTTCCTGAATAAGCGCATCTGTCACTTCACGGATTTTTCTTGCGGTATGGTGATCAATATCTCCCGACAGATATACCGTCAGCTCGTTTCCGTTAAATTTCGTTTTCGGTACCACAGCCAAACTCCTTTCATTAAGATACCAAAGCAGGCTTAATATTGCTTTGTACTGCTATAATAAAACAAACAGTATGTATAATTTGTAAAAACAGGTCATTGTCCGTAAATTACACATAATAAAGATACCGCAGCAAACTTTTCATGTTCGCTGCGGCAGTTGTTTTGATTTATTCTGTTCAATTTACAATATTTAAAGTAAGCTAAGGGCTTGTATCGGAATTTTTGGAGGTATCCTCCACATTAACATCCGCCTCATAATCTCCGTATGCCCAACAGAACGGGAATTTACTGTTAATGCTTATCTTCAGCGGTACGCTGCCGTATCCCGAAAAACTGATTTTCGTACCCATATCCACAACGGCGGTAATATTTGACGCCGTTATTTTATCCAACTGATCCTTAGCTCCTACAAGGGTTATATCTATTGATTTTGTTGAAACGGTAGTTTTTCGGTTTTCGCTCTCATTTATAACGCTGAATTTATTCAGCCTTATCTTTTTAGAACCGAGGTTTTTGAAATCAAAAGTAACATCGGCTGAAGTCACCTGATTTAGATTTCTTATTCCCGAAGGCACATCAAGCTCTACCGATACTTTATTATTGGCGGCATTGATTTTCGACAAATCTATATCAGCGGTACTGATATATGATATATCATCGGTAACATCTTTAGGCACGGCTATTTGTATGGTGGAAGGCTCGACCTTGATGTAACTGCTGTCATAAACGAACGAATCCGGTGCATTGACAATATGCGGCACTATGCTGACGGTTTTCAGCGTAAGTATAGGCACGGTTGCGCTCACGGTATCGGTGTCCATAGTAATATAATCGAGAGGCACGGCATCTCCGTTAGAGTCACGCAGAACGATATTTGCCTCCACTGTCTGCGTTTCGGAAATAGGGTCTTTAAAGCTGTATTCGGCATCTGCCTCGGCAATGCTGTTTATAATACTTTCCGCACCCTTTACTGTCACAGTCTGTTTTGCAAGCGTAGTCGTGGCGGCATAATTATTCTCCTGCACGGAGCTGACATCAATTTTATCGGTTATATTGATCTCCTTTTCGGCATATCTGTCAACATATACGTCTATGGACGACGGGCGTACCGTAGAGTCAAAATTATAATCGTTTTTTATACTGCCCTTTTTCGGCACAAGATTTACCGTATATGTTCCCGGGGCCGTTATTTCACTCGTATCCGCTGCCGTTATATATATATCGCTGTTATTAACGCTTGCAACAACAAGTGAATTTCCCGATATTCTTACTTCGGCAGTTTGCTTTTCACTTCCGAAAAACTTCAGATCGTTGCCAAGCTCCGGCAATGTTACGGGTATATCCGTCACGGTCAGATATCTTGTTTCCTGCGATGTCAGTGAAATATTTATCCATATTACAAAAGCAAGCAGAACCGAAAACAGCATAACAAATCTGTCGTTGTAAAGGAGCTTGCCGAAACTGAATTTACCTTTTGTTCCTTTCATTTTTCTTTCCTTTCATTATGCCGTTAAATATAGGTATTCTGTCCGATTTCTCGTTTGCTGCCGGTATAAGATCTGCCTCAAGTGCGGTGCTTAGGGTTTCACGGGTATAATTTCTTGTAAAAATACCGTTTTTTGCAACGGATATAGTTCCCGTTTCCTCCGATACTACAACAACGACCGCATCACTGTTTTCGCTTATACCGAGAGCCGCACGGTGTCTTGTTCCGAGATCGGCACTTATATCATTATTTTTCGTAAGCGGAAGTATGCACCCCGCCGCGTGTACCTTGCCGTCACGTACTATCATCGCACCGTCATGCAGCGGAGCTTTGTTAAAGAATATATTTCCTATCATCTGTACGGACGGTTCGGCATCAATAATAGTACCCGTATCAATTATTTCTCCGAGTTTTGTCTGCCTTTCAAAAACGATAAGTGCGCCCGTTTTGGATTTCTGAAAATCATTTGCAACTTCAACAACACAGTTTATACATTTGCGCACCTGTTTAAGATAGCCTTCTTCCACATTGGTCGAGGAAATACCGTTCCAATACTTTCCGATTTTGCTTCTTCCGATATGTTCAAGGGCACTTCTAAGCTCCGGCTGGAACACTATCAGTACGGCAAGCACGGAAAATTGGAAAAATGAAGTAAACAAAGAATTAAGCATTTTCAGATTAAACACGGACGAAATAGCAAACCCGACAAGCAAAATGACAATACCCTTAACAAGCTGTTCAGCCCTTGTTTCACGCATAATCTTTATCAGACTGTATATAATAAACGATACGATAAGTATATCAAGCACATCAGTTGCCTTAAAAACCATTAAAACGGCAACAATGGAATTATACAGCGAGTTTAATGTATCCCACATTTTCAATCCCCCGAAAATAAATAAAAAATATCCCTCTACTATTTTATCACACGATTTTATTTTGGCAACAGTTTTTTGCCTGTTTTTTTATATTTCACAGTTTGAACAGTTTTTTTGCGTTGAGATACATCAGCTTTTCATACGACTCTTCCGAAATGAGATTTTTAAGTTCATTAAAATACGGAATATACATTGACGGCTGTCCGACTCTGTTCTGCGCATACGTGTCCTTTCCGTCTATCGGATTATCGCTTCCGAATATAATTCTGTCAGCATTTACCTCTTTTATAAATTTTATCGTATTCTCCACAGGCACCCATGCCGTATCCCCGTAAAGATTCGGCAGACTTCCTATAAGCTCTATTGCTTCGCTGTTATCTGTTCCGAGTCCCATATGCCCCATAATAAAATTAACATTCGGATAACGCTTTGCCATATTATAGACACGTCTGCACGATGCCTCGTCCGAACCTCCCGTGTGTGATATAATCGGCAGAGAAAATTCTTCCGCAAGCTCAACATACCCGACCATCTTTTCTCCGTCAAACGGATATTTGGATTGATAGGGGTGAAATTTCAAAGCCTTAATATATTTTCTGTTTTCTTCAATGAAATCGTACAGCTCCCTGTCCGCACATTCATTAAACGGTTTAAGCCACAGTGCTGCTCCTATTTTGTCGGGATATTCCTTTGCAAAATCCACAGCCCCCTTTGCACATTCAAGCTGCGAAAAACTGCACTCAATCGGCAGAGGTTTTAAATCATCGTCAAATTCGGCAGCACGGCAGTCGGAAACTATACTGTAATCTATTCCGTACTTTTCCATTGAATAAAGAACTTCCGATTTTTTCATATCAAATTCGAGCATTTTTCCTATATGAACATGAGCATCAATAATCATATTTATCACCGTCATTTTCTAATTTATTTATAACATACTCCCCCACCCGCAAAGGCGGGGACTTCCCGTTCGTCACAACATTCTGTAAGGTATGAAAAACTATCACACCATGCCTGCTGTTTTCGTTTTGATTTTATACTAATGCTGTTTTCATACTTTATCTTTTGTACATACTTACCCGTCACATTAAGCACTTTACTTTTCGTCAAGCAGCTTTTGAAGTTCTTCCATAAACGAATGGATATTTTCAAACTGCCTGTAAACTGACGCAAATCGGACGTATGCCACCTCATCAAGATCTTTAAGACATTCCATAGCATATTCGCCCACCATAGCAGAGGATATTTCCGTATCCGTGTTCCCGTAGACCTTTACCTCTACCCTGTCGATAACCGATTCGATTTCATCTGCCGACACGGGTCTTTTCACACAAGCTCTCAATATACCGTTTGTAAGTTTTTCCCTGCTGAACGGTTCTCTTGAATTATCCCTCTTAATCACCATTATCGGGGTAGACTCAACTATTTCATACGTCGTAAAGCGTTTAAAACAACTAAAACATTCACGCCTTCTTCTTATTCTTTCGCCGTCATCGGTAGGTCGTGAATCGACAACTTTGCTTTCCTCACAACCGCAGTACGGACATTTCATATACAACACCCTCCTTTTCTTTATACTTTCGCCGTTCGGCCGATAAACATACGAATTACATTTAAAAATATGTCAAATGCAATTCATAATACCACGGTAAATTTTGCCCATTTCCCGTATTCGCTTTCCGCAAATATACTCCCCCCGTGTCTTTCCGCTGTTTCTCTTGCAATAGAAAGACCAAGACCGTATCCGCCTTTTTCGCTGCTCCTTGCCTCGTCCGCACGGTAAAAACGCTCGAACACCTTATCCAGTTTATCCCTCGGGATACCGATGCCCGTATTATATACCTCAATAATCCTCTTATTGGAGCGCATATACAGTTTAACACTTATTTCACCGTTTTCATCGGAATATTTGATTGCATTGTCTATAAGTATTGTAACTATATGCTTTATCGAGCTTATATCCCCGGTGTATTTTATTCCGGGCGTTATGTCCGTCTTGTATTTCTTGCCGCATTCAAACATACGGCTCTCAAACGGAAGAGCTACCTGCAAAACCAATTCGGAAAGGTCAAATTCCTCAAATACGAGTTTATGCCCGCTCTTATCATCAAGCCTTGCAAGCGAAAGCAATTCGTTCACAAGTTCGTTCAATCTTGCGGAGTCGTTCTTTATATAAGACAGCCACTTATTTTCACCTATTTCCGCCTCAAGCACATCAGCATTTGCATTTATGACCGCAATAGGCGTTTTAAGCTCATGGCTTGCATTCGATATAAACAGCTTTTGCTTATCCATTGTCGTCTTTACGGGACGTACAAGCCAAAATGACAGAAGTACGGCAAATCCGAAAAACAGGAATACGGCGCTGCCGCATATTACCAGTGATGTTACCGCAAGGCTTCTGTTTTGCTGCTTTATCGCACTTACATCAATAAACACAACTATAACACCGTAATTTTTTTCTTTTATCAGGTATGCATAATTTCCTATATACCCGCTGTCCTTATCTGATGCAAACGCTTGGTTCGCATATTCCAAAAGCAGCTTATTATCAACATCTTCACCATTATTTATTATGATCTCGACACTTTGGTCATTTCTTATTTTCACGGCAAAGCTGTCGGAATATATATCGTCCGAACTATGATAAGGGTCAAATCCGGTCTGTACACCTACACCGTTTCCGTCCGCAAGTCTTTCAAGAGAACGGCTTATTTTGTTACTGTTATTGATTTGTGATGTTATATTTATCGCAAGCATAACAGCGACAAATGTAAGCGTGAGGAGTATAGTGATTATAGCAACTAATTTCTGTTGGAGTTTTTTTATCATAATCACATTACCTCAAGGCAATATCCTATACCTCTTCTTGTTTTTATCTGAACCGCAGAATGTACAAGCTGCAGCTTTTTTCTCAAAAATGAAATATATACCTCAACATTGTTATATGCGCTTTCGTCCGTACTCTCCCATATTTCGTTTACAAACATTTCCTTTGTAACTATATGCCCCGCATTCGAGATAAGCAGTTCCATCATACGAAATTCCTTTCTTCCGAGTACAACATTCTTATCGCCGCATATAAGTTCACATTTTTTCAGTTCAAGAATTATGTCGCCGAATTTAGGATTGATATCGGGCAGCGTATTTATACGTCTTGATATTGATCTTATTCTTGCAAGAAGTTCTCCCGTTTCAAACGGTTTTGTAAGGTAGTCGTCTGCCCCGCAGTCAAGACCGTTTATCTTGTCCTCAACCTCGGATTTTGCGGTAAGGAGAAGTACCGGGATATCCATTTCCTTAACACGTATATAACTCAACACATCAAGTCCGTTCATCAGCGGAAGCATTATGTCAAGTATCATACAATCATATTTTCCCGTAAGCACCTTTTGAAGTCCGCTTTTACCGTCAAAGGCAAGTTCAACGGAATAACCCTCTCTTCTTAGAATTTCCCCAAGTGCTTCCGCAAGACCCTTTTCATCTTCTACGATAAGTATTTTCATATCATATCCCCCCACTGTTTAATACTTCCTCCGTCAGTCCGTAAGCCACTTTCGCCGATACAGCCTTGACGGTCGGTGTCCTGCGTCCGAGGTCATTTTATCCGTCGGCTCCGTCAGTACGGAATATTTTCTCCTGAACGCCGCCTTAATCTGCTCTTTGCCGAGTATTATCTCATAGACCATCTGAAGGTCTGTCAGCGTAAAGTATTCCGGCATAAGGTTTAAAGCTATATCCGTATATTTTACCTTTCCTCTCAATCTTTCCAAAGCATACAGTATTATCCTTGCATGGTCAAATGCGATACCGTTATTTTCTGTAATCTCATATGTATTCTTTACTCCCATATCATTTCTCAAAACCGTATGTCGTACCCTTCCGGAAATAACCTCGTCACCGTGGCTTAGTATAAGTCCATACTCCGTCATTTTCTCAAATCCGCCGTCTTTTTCAATAATTTTTTCATCAAAGGTATGTGTTTTGACCGTGAACCATTCCGCCTGACGTGCATCATCTCCCGCCTTAACGGATATTTTTCCGCTGTCTGCAAGTGCAAGATAAGAGCAGCTCATAACCCACATTCTCGGATCACGTTTCGGCTCGCTGAATGTATAAAGCTGTTCAAGGTAGATATTATCGACACCTGTTTCCTCCTTGAGTTCACGCATTGCAGCCTGTTCTGTTGTTTCATCGGGATTTACAAATCCCCCCGGCAGTGCCCATGAACCGAGATACGGGTGTCCGCCCCTTTTTATCATTAACACTTTCAGTTCTTTTTCGGGCAATTTTCTGTAATTATCCTCTTTAGTTTGAGTGACGGTAAATATTACCGTATCTACCGCCATACTCGGTCTTTCATAATCTGCGGGACGGTATGCGGAAAGAAATTCCTTTTCCGTCAATCCGTTAATATCCCTTATTTCCTCCATATCCGTCACCTGTTAGTATATTTTTAGTAATATCATATTAACATTATAATACATTAAAATTTTTGTGTCAACGAATTTTTTAACAAAAAATCGGCTGTCATAATATACGTTTTGTCCCGTATTTTATTTTTCGTTATGCAAAAGCTGTTTTTCTATTGCAATTACAACTATTTTTATTATATAATTGTCTTAAAGAGGAAATGCAGAAAGGTTGATACTATGCGTACGGACAAAATTACATATTATCTTGATATCGCCGAAACGGTGCTTGAGAGAGGAACCTGCCTGCGCCGTAATTACGGTGCAATCATAGTAAAAAATGACCAAATAATATCAACGGGATATGTCGGTGCTCCGAGGGGCAGGAAAAACTGTACAGACCTTGGGGTATGCGTTCGTGAAACATTGAAAATTCCGAGAGGAGAAAGATATGAGCTTTGCCGTTCGGTACACGCAGAGCAAAATGCAATCATTCACGCCCGCCGTGAAGATATGATAGGTTCTGTTCTTTATCTTGTCGGTAAAGATGCAAATACCGGTGAATATGTCGAGAATGCCTCCGCCTGCTCTATGTGTAAGCGTATGATAATCAATGCGGGGATATCACAAGTCATAATACGGAATACCAAAGAGAAATATACCGTTGTAAGCGTAGACGAATGGATCGTTAATGATGAATCCCTTGACGGTGTTTTGGGATATTAGTATGTTTTAAAAAACAGAAATACGTTAAATAAAAAATTTAAAGTAAGGAATGATAATACCATGAAATTTGATGTACAGGATTGTACGCTTGTCGGAAAATACCGACTGACCCCGACAATATATGACTTCCGCCTTAAAAACTCACAACTTGCAGAAATTACAAAACCGGGACAGTTCACCCATGTACTTATCCCCGGAAAAACTCTTCGCCGACCTGTTTCCGTATGTGATGTCGAGGGAGATATTATCCGTATAGTTTTTGAAATAAGAGGCGACGGAACACGAATACTTTCCGAATGTGAAGTCGGCAGCGTTATAAATATAATAGCTCCCCTCGGAAACGGATTTAATATACCGAAAGATAAGAAAACGGTATTTATAGGAGGCGGCATAGGCGTTCCTCCGATGCTTTACTGCGCAGAACAGGCAGGAAGTAATTCCGTTGTTATCAACGGTTTCCGTGATAAGAGTGCCGTTATACTAAGCGAGGACTTTAAAAAGACGGGCTGCCGTCTGATAGAAACAACAGATAACGGAACATATGGCATAAACGGATTTGTAACAGATCCTCTGAAAGAAATAATTGACGATATTGATGTAATATTCGCCTGCGGCCCGACTCCCATGCTTAAAAATATCAGTATTCTTGCAAAAGCTCATAATAAACCGTGTTTTGTTTCACTTGAACAAAGAATGGCCTGCGGTATAGGAGCTTGTCTTGGCTGCGCAGTCGGAATTAAAAAGAGTGACGGCAGTATAACGTATAAGCACGTATGTAAGGACGGCCCTGTTTTCAATTCGGAGGAGGTAGATTGGTAATGGCTGATTTAAGTGTAAATATAGCAGGCGTGGAATTTAGTAACCCGATTATTGCCGCATCGGGAACAATAGGTTTCGGACACGAATACGGTGAGCTTTATCCTCTGTCGGTTTTCGGCGGTATATCATGCAAAGGAACAACCTTGGAAGAACGTTTGGGAAATCCTCCGCCGAGGATAGCGGAAACATCTATGGGTATGCTTAATGCCGTAGGTCTGCAAAATCCCGGTGCAGAGCATTTCATAAACGTTGAGCTTCCGTGGCTGAAAAAACAGAATACCGTTATTATCGCAAATGCGGCGGGAAGTACGGAAAACGACTACTGTAAAATAACGGAATTACTTTCCGATACGGACGTTGACATGATAGAGCTTAATATTTCCTGCCCGAATGTAAAAGCAGGAGGTGCGCAGTTCGGAAAATCTCCGCAATCCGTGGAAAAAATAACCTCCGCAGTACGCAAATACTGTAAAAAGCCGCTTATAATAAAACTCTCGCCTAACGTTTCGGATATTACCGAGGTGGCAAGAGCTGCCGAATGTGCGGGGGCAGATGCGGTTTCCCTTATAAATACACTCACGGGAATGAGAATTGACATCAATACACGCAGACCGATAATCAAAAATGTAACAGGAGGAATGTCCGGGCCGGCAGTATTCCCCGTTGCCGTAAGAATGGTATATCAGGTAAAAAAAGCCGTCAAAATCCCCGTTATAGGACTTGGGGGAATAAGTACATGGCAGGACGCCGTTGAAATGATGATGGCTGGCGCAGATGCGATACAGATAGGAACCGTACTTTTTACCGATCCGTATGCACCGATAAAGATTTCGGAGGGTCTGCACGGCTGGCTCGACACGCATGAAATGAAATCCGTTACGGAGCTTACCGGTACGGTTATTACGGATTAGTGTCCGATTGTAAGAAATGCGTTTGGATTTATAAACATAAAGGGTGTGTATTTATTTTGACAAGGCTTATAATCGTGCGTCATTGTCAGGCGCAGGGTAATCTTGAAAGATTTTTTCAAGGGAAAATAGACAGTGATATAACTCCTCTCGGACGAAAGCAAATTGAAGCGACTGCCGAATTTTTGAAAAACGAAAAAACGGATATAATATATACAAGCACAAAAAAACGGGCGCAGTTAAGCGCACACGGTATCAATAAATACCATAACGCGCCCGTTGTCATTGATGAACGTCTTTGTGAAATAGATGCAGGAAAGTGGGAGGGTGTGCATTTGACGGATATTGAAAAACTGTACCCCGAACAATTTTATAATTGGGAAAATTCACCGTCAAAATTTCATGCCCCCGACGGCGAATCCATGACCGAGGTTTATGACCGTGTCAGTTCCGCCCTTGACGATATAATAAGAAATAATAACGGAAAAACCGTATGTATCGTTTCCCACGGCTGCGCAATTAAGAACATGATATGCTATCTTCACGGCAAGTCCGCGGAGCATATCGGAGAATTTCCTTTGGGAACGAATATGTCGGTAAACATTGTTGAAACAGATGAGAATATACATACTAAATTTTTGCTTGAAAACTATTCCAAGCATCTTGAATAATGAAATTACGGAGTTAAAAAATGATTATATTTTCAGTAGATTACGGTAAAGTAAGAACCGGTTTGGCAGTATGTGATAAAAATGAAATAATAGCCTCCCCGGTCGGAGTGATTACCGAATATAATATGGAAAAACTGGCGGTTAAGGTCGCTAATTCCGCCATTGAACACAAAGCAGAGCTTATAGTTGTCGGTCTGCCGCTGAACATGAACGGAAGTGAGGGTGAAAGCGCAGAAAATGCCCGAATGTTTTCGGAGATGCTAAAGGAACAATCAGGGCTTGAGGTAGAGTTATGGGACGAAAGATGTACGACTGTCACGGCATACAAATTTCTTAATATGACCGATACAAGAGGAAAGAAACGAAAGGCGGTAGTTGATAGTGTTGCCGCGACTATAATACTTGAGAATTATCTTGATTTCAGGAGGAATAACAAATGACCCTTCTACCGAGCCAAAAACTTACAATAGGCGAATTTTTTGTTTCTCTTGCGGCGGGTCTTATGCTCTATTTACTGCCGAACGATGCCAAAAATCAGTTTGAATCCGAGGGTGTTTGCATAGGCTTTGTGTTTCTTGTGTCTCTTGTGATAGTCACCGTCATGTTCTTTATAATAAAACGGTATGAGGCGGTCGGGACGTCACTTATGACATTATCATCACTTTGTCTTATAAATTTACCGGTTTCTGTCGTCGGCGGCATAATATCAAGGGGCAGCGAATATTGGCCGGAGCTTACGGAATACAGCATTATATGTATGTTCATTCTCTGGACTGTACCATTTTTATTTGCCGTCACAATAAGACTGCTTACAAACGACAGCGCCGATACTAATGACTCAAGGCGCAGCTTTATACGTTTTATGTCGTTAAGTATGGGGTCGCTGCTTATAATATACGGTATCGTTCTAATATTAAAAATGATAATCCCCGTTGCACCAAATATGCAGGGCAACAGGGAAATTTATCCGATACCTTTTATTCATATAGGCGAATGTCTGAAAGGCTCGGAAAACGGTACTGTTCTTCAAATAATATGGAACGGCTTGATTTTTGCTCCGCTTACGTTTTATCTTTCGGTACTGATACCCCGCTTTAAAATTCGGCACGGTATAATATTGGGGGTAATACTCGGTGTTGCAATAGAAGGTCTGCAATTCCTCTTTAATACGGATACCGCATATATTGACGACATAATCCTCTATATAATAGGCGCAGTACTCGGCGTATGCATAAAGTATGCTTTTAACGGTCTTCGCTCATTGATTTCAAATGGTAAAGACAACTGTATGATGAGTCTTGAATATATTCCCGTCCCGAAAAAAGACAGAGGCGAGGCAAAAGTGATAGAAGACTGATTTTCCAATATAATTACAGACAGGTACAGTATCAGATACTTTAAAATCTGATACTGTACCTTCTTTTTTACGGTTTTAAACATTTCCGTGCCGCTGTACGTAAACGGACTATACAGAATCTTTTTACTCGAAGATAGATGTAAATATCCCGCTGTTTATCTGTTTAGGACCTTTAGGAACAGGTTTCAGTATATAAATATTTTCATATTTATCCCGAAGTTCCTGCTTACAGTCCTCCGCCTTATTCTCATCGTCAAAAATACCGAACACTACCGAACCGCTTCCCGTCATCAATGCTCCGTACGCACCTTGTGACTTCATAGTCGCTTTTATATCGTAAATTTCATCTGTATCCGCTATTTCCTCAAATTTATTATACATATTAACGGCTATGTCACGCACACTCCCGCTGCATATTGCGTCCATGACCGGATTAGGACTTTTGATGTCCTCATACCCCAATGCATCGGACTTTTCATATGCCTCTTTTGTAGAAATTGAGAAATCAGGCTTTACTGCCACTATAATACATTCCGGCATATCCGGAAGAGGACTCAAAATTGTTCCTATACCCGTTGCATTCATTGTCCCGCCGTAAATGCAGAAAGGCACATCAGCCCCCACCTGCTCCCCTATTTCGGCCATTTCGTCAGTGTTAAGACCGGTTTCGAGCAGTTCGTTAAGTGCAAAAATAACGGCTGCGGCATCTGTACTTCCTCCCGCCATACCCGCACCTGACGGTATGCGCTTTTTAATTTTTATATTCAGTCCGACTTTTTTGACGCCCGTATATTCAAAAAATTTTTCGGCGGCAACATAAGCCGTGTTCTTATTTGTACACGGTATATTTTCATCTGAGCAGCTCACGCTTATCTCACTTCCGTCCGTATCAACGGTAACGGTAACATCATCATACAGCGACACGGTCTGCATCACGGTATTTATCAAATGATATCCGTCATTTCTCTTACCCGTTATATCAAGAAAAAGATTTAGTTTTGCGGGGGAAGCCACTGTCATGCGCATATATGTACGACCTTTCATTTATTAAGTAACATTTTCCCTGCCCGAAAGAGCATTAGAGTCCGTCTGCAGTATCATACTGTTATATCCGACCCGTTGAGCGAATATAAAAACCTCTCTATCCTTTCAAGCGCTTCCTTTATATGATTGAGCGAATACGAATATGAAACTCTTGCAAAACCTTCTCCGCATTCACCGAATGCTGTTCCCGGAACGATAGCTACGTGCCGGGAGCGAATAAGATCTTCACAAAAATGTTCTGACGTAAGCCCTGATATTTTTATACTCGGAAAGACATAAAATGCCCCTTCGGGTTCAAAGCATTTAAGACCCATTTTGCAAAATCCGTCAACAATGAATCTTCTCCTTATATCATATTCCTCACGCATATGCTCTATGTCACTGTCCCCATGTTTCAGAGCCTCTATTGCGGCATATTGTGCCGTTGTCGGTGCGCTCATTATGGCATACTGGTGCAGCTTTGTCATTTGTGATATTATCGGTTCCGGCCCCAACGCATAGCCGAGTCTCCAACCCGTCATAGCATAAGACTTGGAAAATCCGTTTACGACAACCGTGCGCTCCCTCATTCCCTTTATACTTGAGAACGACACGTGCCTTTCGCCGCCGTATGTAAGTTCTCCGTATATTTCGTCCGACAAAACAAGTATATTATGTTTCTCGATAACTTTAGCTATTTCCTCAAGATGTTTTTTCCTCATAACGGCACCGGTCGGATTATTCGGAAAAGGAAGTATCAGCAGCTTAGTTTTGGGTGTTATTGCATCTTCAAGTTCCTGCGCAGTCAGTCGAAATTCATTCTCCGACCTCGTTTTTATAACAACGGGTACACCGCCCGCCATTATCGTCATCGGTTCATAGCATACGAATGACGGCTGCGGTATGAGTACCTCGTCACCGTTATCAACTACCGAACGTATGCATAAATCTATTGCTTCCGACCCGCCGACCGTTACAAGAATTTCTTCTCCGGTATCATACTCCACACCGAAACGACGGGAAAAATACTTGCTTATCTGTTCCCGCAGTTCGGCAAATCCTCTGTTTGGGGAATACCATGTTCTTCCCCTTCTAAGTGATTCTATACCCTCCTGTCGAACGTGCCACGGCGTGGTAAAATCCGGTTCGCCTATGCTTAACGAGATAACATGATCCATCTCATTTGCTATATCAAAAAATCTTCTTATTCCCGATGGTTTAAGCTCCTGAATTTTTTTATTCAGCAAAGTTGTATAATCCATTATACTATCATACTCCTTTGCTCTTCATCTTCACTTTCGTCATGGAAAATCACTCCGCCCTGCTTGTAAGTGTTAAGGACGAAATTCGTCGCCGTACCGATAACCGCATCGAGCGTGGAAAGTCTTTTCGATACAAACTCGGCAATTTCCTGTATTGTACTTCCCCTTACCATTGCGATCAAATCGTAACGTGACGAAGCGGCAAGATATACATTTTCCACATTTTCGTAGGACATAACTATTTTCGCTATATCATCAAATCCCGTTTCGGCTTTAGGCGTGACCTTAAGCTCTATTATTGCCCTTACGCCCGAATCGGGAAGTTTTTCCCAATCGATCAGGGTCTTTGTACCCTTTATTATGCCCTTATTCTTATATTCTTCAATCTGTTCCTTTACAGTCTGCTCGCTTTCACCGAGCATAGCCGCAAGCTGAGCCGTTGTGAAATCCGCATTTTCATTCAACAGTTCCAAAAGTCTATACATGAACATGACCCCATTTCCTGATTAAATACCTATATTATATATCAATTTGCAATTCGTGTCAATTCGTTATCGCAAATAAAACGCAAATAAAACTATAAATCTAAATTGAACACCGACACTTGAAATTTGGGAAAAATTGTGCCATACTATATAGGTATTGTATCCGTGAGGAACAATAACGAACGATAAAGGAGTCTTTATTATGAAAAATACTGCCGCAACCCTGCTTATGCGGAAGCAATCGGGCGAAAAAATAACGATGCTTACCGCTTATGATTACACTACCGCACGTATTGAGGACGAATGCGGAGTTGATGCCATACTTGTCGGAGATTCGCTCGGTATGGTGATGCTTGGGTATGAGAACACACTTCCGGTAACAATGGAAGATATGATCCACCATACAAAAGCTGTTGCAAGAGGAGCTGAAAATGCTTTTGTCGTTGCCGATATGCCGTTTATGTCATATCAAACAAGCGTATATGATGCTGTTGTAAATGCCGGACGCCTTATAAAAGAGGGAGGCGCTCAAGCTGTTAAGTTAGAGGGCGGTGCGGAAGTGTGTGAACAGATAAAGGCAATAGTAGACGCTTCAATACCTGTTGTCGGTCATCTCGGTCTGACTCCGCAATCCGTAAATGTTTTCGGCGGATTTAAGGTGCAGGGAAAAGACTATGAACGTGCCGCAAAAATAGCAGATGATGCCCTGCTCATACAGGAAGCGGGTGCGTGTGCCGTTGTGCTTGAATGTATTCCCGAAAAACTCGCCGATCTTATAACAAGGGAGCTGACAATTCCCACGATCGGAATAGGCGCAGGAAATGAGTGTGACGGTCAGGTGCTTGTTTATCAGGATATGCTCGGTCTTACGACAGGTCATACTCCGAAATTCGCAAAAAGATTTGCCGATGTCGGTACAGTCATGCGAAACGGCTTTAACGCTTACATACAAGAAACAAAATCCGGTAATTTTCCGTCATCGGAGCATACATATTCAATTGACGAGGATATAGTTGAACGTCTTAAAGAGGAAAGAGGTCAAAATAAATGAAAATATTAAAAACCGTAAAGGAAATGCGTGAACAAATAAAAGAGTGGCGCGGAAAGGGTCTTAGTATAGGATTAGTTCCCACAATGGGATATCTTCACGAAGGTCATGCAAGCCTTATTGATGCCTCAAAAAAAGATAATGACCGTACAGTTGTTTCCGTTTTCGTCAATCCGATGCAATTCGGCCCGTCAGAGGATTTGGAAAGCTATCCCCGTGACCTCCGACATGATGCGAAGATTGCCGAGGAACACCATGCCGATATAATTTTCAATCCCGAACCCGAAGAAATGTATTCCGAAGGCTTTTCATCATTTGTAGATATGACCGTATTAACCGAGGAATTGTGCGGGTTGAGCCGTCCTGTTCATTTTAGAGGAGTATGTACCGTGGTAACAAAGCTGTTCAACATCGTACAGCCCGACCGTGCATATTTCGGAAAAAAAGATGCGCAGCAGCTTGCGGTCATCAAACATATGGTTAGTGACCTTAATATGAATATTGAAATAATCGGCTGTCCAATCGTCCGTGAAGCGGACGGTCTTGCCAAAAGCTCAAGAAATACATATCTTAACAAAGACGAGCGAAAAGCCGCACTAATTTTATCACAATCTCTAAATCATGGAATTAAGCTGATACAAAACGGTGAAACGGACTGTTCGGTCATAATCAATGCGGTAAAGGAAAAAATACAGACCGAACCGCTTGCAAAAATTGACTATGTTAAGATAGTCGATGCAGCAAATATGCAGCAAATATCGGTCATTGATCGTCCCGCACTTTGTGCTGTTGCTGTATATATAGGAAAAACAAGGCTTATAGATAACTTTTTTACCGAAGATATAAGAAACGGTGGTGCGGTATGACAATTTCTGTACTCAAAAGTAAACTTCACCGTGCTGTTGTAACACAAGCGGAGCTTAATTATGTAGGAAGCGTAACAATTGATGCCGATTTGATGAAAGCTGCGGGACTTTACGAATACGAACACGTTCACATCGTTAATGTGAACAGCGGCAGCAGAATAGAAACCTATGTCATCGAGGGCGAAGCCGGAAGCGGTATTATATGCCTTAACGGAGCCGCCGCACGTTCGGGACAAAAGGGCGATCGTGTGATTATTATGGCATATGCGGATCTGACCGTTGACGAGCTGAAAAATCACTCTCCGAAGGTTGTTTTTGTAGATGATAATAACCGACCCGTTCGTATTGCCCGTTATGAAAAGCACGGTATTCTCGAATAAAAAATATTACCCGCTGTCAGGCTGATGTATTATCAAACAGCCCCGACAGCGGGATTTTTTATTTAAAAAGGAAAAGCATAAGGTGATATGCCCGATAAAAAGTGATACAGGTAATAAAGTGCAATACTTCCGAGCAGCAATAATATTATCTCTTTCAGCATGATTCTGACCCATGATTTGCCGAAATATCCCCTGAATATCCACAATCCCCCGTTTGCCCCTTTTTTCAGATTACATTTTGAACAGCTTGCCGCAAGATTACGGGGATCATTGACGGTTTTTATTCCCCGTATAGTGAGCATTTTTTTATATTTCTGCGAACTGCGTGCAAGGGCAACGGGTATTATATGGTCAACCGTCGTTTTTCTTTTGGTTAAAACACGTCCGCAATACGCACAAAAATATAATTTACCGCCGCCGAAAATACCTTTATTGTTTTTAAAGAAATTTAACCTGTATGTCGTACTTCTGTCCATACTGTCGTCATTTAAACTGTATTTGAGCAATCTTATGCGGCAATATCCTCTTATCTTCTTTATTCCGTCCTTGTCATCATCGTCATAGTGCTTTGAGTAATATTTTCCGCCGTTATCCTTATTCAGACGAAAATTCATTTCCTTTAATTTCCTGCCGAATATCAGTCTTTTAAACAAACCTGCATATATTTCTACCCTCATAATTTTCTCCGTTCTTTTACTTTTATTTTAACATAAATACACTTACGATCAACACTATGAGGTCACTTTACAATAAAATCTGCTGCACAAATCAAAAATACAGTGAACATGAAAAATCCGCACCATAAGTAAATAACAAAAATACCCCTATTTGCTGTAATACTATAACACCAAAGTTTATTTACCGTCAATCCGTAAGCCGTGCCATTACTGCCCCAACACCGCTTTATTTAAGCTGCCTGCTTCCGTAATTTATGAATAGGTTTCAATGTGATTATCACTTTCCGTATATTTGTCCTTTCCCCTACCCGTACCTGTTCTTTCCCTTATCTGCAAAAACTTAGCAGAATAGTTTATCACTTGCCGTCTGTAAGCAAAGCATACGGACATTGAGCCGCTTTTGTCGTGTTTTTCTGTATCCTGCGGAAAATCGTTTTCTTAAAAGTCGAAAAGGGGTCGTGTTTACACAACCCCTTAATCCTAAAAACTTCCACTTATACGGTAGGACACACCTCTTGTACAGCTTCCACTTATACGGCAGGACTCGCCTCTTGTACAACTTCCACTTATACGGTAGGACTCACCTCTTTTTACAGAAACACATAAGCATTTCCATACAGCAGGGCAAGATTTTCTTACCCTCATGTGTATTGTATGATATAATAACAAAAAAATCAAGTCTTTTCAAAAATTTTAATGCGTGGTTTTAATGCGTGGAAATATACACGCTCCCGCAAAGCAAAGGAAAAATTATTGACAACATATACATAATGTGGTATAAAATATATGAGATAGTGAAAACAATATTTGACATTATTTCTGCAGCTGCAAAACGGCTGCCGATAAAGTAATGCACACGACTTGCCAAAATCCGAAAAATATCTTAATTCCTGAAAGTCTTAATTTTTCGCATGAAAAGACTGTCCTTTCAAACGGATTACCTTAACGGATAGTTTTTTTATATACTAAATAAAAAAATTTTATTTTTTACTATCCTGCCGTACTTTTCCGTTGTCTGTATTTATGAACGGAGAAAGGGGGGCAAAAATTCGTGTGGGTAATAAAATATTATTTATACCTATGCACAAAAGAAATTTATATTGAGGAGGGAAAATCAGAAAGTTTATTTTCGGCTATTTTAAAAAGTATTAAAAACGGAGGAAAAATATGAACAAGGATTTTACAGAAATTGTTAAAGCTGCCCTTACGGGTGACGAAGCCGCTTTCGAGGCACTTTATACCATGACTAAGGATTCAGCTTATTTTGTTGCTCTCAGTATGACTCACAATGAACAGGACGCACTCGATATTTTGCAGGAAAGCTACATCAAGGCTTTTACTCATCTTAATGAGCTTAAATCTCCCGAATTATTCGACAGTTGGCTTAAACGTATAGTGGCAAATCGCAGCAAGAATTTTCTCAAGGTAAAAAAGCCCGTACTGTTCTCGGATATTCCCGAAAACGTCTCGGTAAACGAGTCGGACGAAGAAACCGATTCGGAGCTTATTCCCCACGAGTTTGTTGACAAAAATGAAACAAGCAGGCTTTTAATGGAAGTTATAAATAAACTTCCGGAAAATATGCGTCTTGTTATCCTCATGTACTACTATCAGGAAATGTCAACCGGGGAAATATCCGAAACTCTTGAATTGCCGCTTACAACCGTAAAATATTATCTTCTTGAGGGAAGAAAACAGATCAAAGCAGAGCTTGAGAAACTCGACAAGGAGGGTACACGTCTTTATGCCGTTATACCGTTCGCCCTTTTCCCCTCTCTTATCGAACAGGCGGCAAAAAATACAAATGCACCCGCATTTTCAGCAGTTTCAAAAGCTGTAATGAGTGGTGCAGGCAAAACATCTTCGGCAGTATCATCACCTGCTAAATTACAAAATAAAGTTAATGGAGGTAAGAATATGTTTTTGAAAACAACAGCATCTAAAATTGCAGCCGCCGTGGCAGCCGTTGCGGTCGTCGGCGGAGGTATCACGGCTGCGGTTATAGTATCCGGCAATAATCAAACGCAGACTGTTGAAGCATCAAAGGTTTTGCAGGAAAGTGCTGCTTTGGATAATGTATCCTACACGGACAATACATCTGAACAAGAAAATTTACAGATTTCGCAGGAAAGCGACAATAAAACCGATGTGTCCGAAACTGTATCGGATAAAGCGTCAAAGGACGACAAAGAAACGTCAAGCACTTCAAAGCCTGCGACTACTTCTAAGCCCGAAAGCAGTTCAAAACCTGCAACTACTTCAAAGCCCGCAAACACATCGAATACTTTAAAGCCAAAAGTAATTGAGGTAGAGTCAATATCACTGCCCGTTTCGTCATTAAAGTTAGAGGTAGGACAGTCGGTAAAGTTAGAGCCTACAATATTGCCTGCTAATGCTACCGATAAAAGTTATGAGGAACATTACAGTAACAGTAATATAGCTTATTATGACGGTCATACAGTAACCGGTGCAGTAGAGGGGACTTGTACAGTTGGGGTATCGACACCGAACGGTAAGCGAGTTGACATTAAGGTAACTGTTGTCGACCCCAATGCACACAAAAACAGCGGTGGTAGTTCAAGTACAGCGAACGCATCGTCAAAGACTGCTAATAGCGGTTCAAGTAATTCAACCAACAACGGCACAACCAATAGCGGCGGTGGTTCAAGCAGCAGTAACTCAAACAGTAACAGCGGTTCAACCAATAATGGCGGTGGTTCAAGCAGCAGTAACTCAAACAGTAACAGCGGTTCAACCAATAATGGTGGTTCAAGTAGCAGTAACTCAACCAATAATGGCGGCTCATCAAGTAACAATAAAGGTAATGGGGGTAACAGCAATTCTAACTGGGCATCAAAAATGGAAACTTATACCTCACCTCACGGCAGAACATTATATGTTTGCAAGGACTTTATGACAGTAGTAAACAGGTATAGAAAAGCGGAAGGACTTAATGAGTTACAATGGGATAGTTATGAGTATAATTATAACAAGAGATTACAACTGATACAAGGTAACATAGACGCTTTTGGTGAGGATATGTATAAGGAAATGGTTAAAAATGGTTCTGATTTATGTACCCCTGATTTGAAACCTATATTAAACAAATATGAGACCGATGTACTACTTGGCGTTGCAGAGTCGGCAGACTGGTGTGAAGAAAATAATTCAATAACACATGGTGCAGGAACTTCTAACGTCAACTGGGTAGCCATTTATAATGGCGACTATGATATAAGCGTTGTGGAGCGTATAGTACAGGATATCAAGAACAATTCAAGTAATCACTGGGATATTTTAATGGACTCTTCCGCAAAGGTCATAACATCTGTTATGTACCCGACTGATGGGGCGTACTTTTTTTATACCTCTGTATGTGATTAAACTTAAATATATTAGTAAACATCATTGTACCAACTAACCTACTTCATCACACTCCCACCATAACATCAAGCACACCATAGGTATATAGTAAAAAACAGAATAGCTATATGGGGTATCAGTTAATGCAAAACTGATACCCTTTTCTATATTATAATATAAAACTATGGAAAGGTGGCATGAATATGGTAAAACTAAGAAAATCAGTTATAGCCTGTATGCTTTCGGCATCGTTGCTGTTATCAGTTGCACCGGCGGTATTTGCCGTAGACAGTTCGCAAAATGACAGCACCGAAGTTGAAAGTACAGAGAGTGACGTTAGTACAGTTAGTTCCTCACAACCGCAGGAAGAGTCTACTAACAGTACCGCTGAAGTGACATCTGACGTTAGTTCAGTTACATCAGAGATAAGTGAAGTACAGGGTAGTGACATCAGTACGACTGATGAGAGTAGTGAAGTACAAGAGAGTTCGACCATACAAGAGTCAAGTGAGCAACAGAGTAGTGAACCATCAAGTGAGCAGAGCAGTGAGCAGTCAAGTGAGCAGAGCAGTGAGCAGTCAAGTGAACAGAGTAGCGAACAATCAAGCGAACAAAGTACAGAGCCGTCAAAAGAGGACACGGTAAAGAGGGGTAAACAGACAATTAAAGTTTCGGTAGACCTTATACCGTTTGTTGCGGAATAAAAATTTTTTTCCCCCCCGAAGTTTTTATCGGGGCGGGAATTTTTTTGTTTAACTATGCCACTTTTAGATTCTCCCTCTGACGACATATCTATTATCTTATATCCCGAATCGGTAATTCCCCCTGCCGCTGACCACTGTCCGTTTCCGATACCTATACTACTATTATACTTTATTTTTAGCCTTTCTTTTAGGAATCAAAATGGCAAGAAGAACTATAAGCAGTACAGGCACGGCAACGTAGGAGATTTTTTCAAGCATAATTATTTTTTCGGATATTCCGGTATCCTGCGTGGAGATAACAACTTCCTTTTCAGTTTCATCGGAAGAATCGGAAACGGTCTGAAGCTCCGTATCCGAATTAACACTATCGGCACGGCTTTCCTCCCTATCGGTCAGCTTGCCGTCATCCGCACGCCTGCATAATACCGCATATCTGTATGTGCTCGCCCAATACGGATGGCAGGTTATAAGCGTAACCATATCATCATTTTTACGGATAAGAATTGAATCTATATCGCTCGGGTATATGACCTTGATTTCGCAGACCTTATAGGAAAGCGTTTCCCAAAGGTTATCTATATATACATCATCGCCTATTTCCAACTGTTCGATATTAAGGAAATATTCCGCTCCGCTCCAGCCTCTGT
>CANQBP010000021.1 GCA_947589415.1 uncultured Clostridia bacterium | reverse complement strand
CAACACTTCCATTAAACTTAATTTTTTCATGATATGACCACCTCTATACAAGTATATCATATCTATCCCTTTTGTTCATTAACAATTTGTTTACTCATTCAAAAACCCTGGGATATTAAAGTGAATTGCTTGACAATTATATGGTTTTGTGGTATCATACTTGTGTGATTGACACCGTACGGAGAAGTTTGGCATCTCCTATGGCGGTGATGTTTTTCTGTCGCTGTATTATGATAAATTCGGAGTTGACAATAAATAAAAACACATTTGTATCAAATACAGTCGGGGATATATTTCAAGTAGTATGATAATGTGAATTTTTGACGTTTGTGGTTTTTAGTGAAAGGAAAGGATCGCTTATGAGTAATACACCCTTTGAAAATGTGAGAATATTGGTGGCTATGTTGAAGGCTTATAATATTAAACATATAGTTCTTTCTCCCGGTACCAGAAATATACCTTTTGTTTATATGGTTGAGGAGGATAATTTTTTTAATTGTTATTCTGTGGTCGACGAGCGTTCTGCCGCATTTTTTGCGATTGGACTTATACAAAAACTTAATGAGCCTGTCGCAATCTGCTGTACATCGGGAACTTCCGTGTGCAACTATTCGTCGGGCGTTACTGAGGCATTCTATCAGAAATTGCCTTTGGTTGTTTTAACAGCGGACAGGAACTACTATTACCTTAATCAAAATGAGGATCAGATGATACCGCAAATGGGCATTTTACAGTCTGTTGTTAAATGTTCGGTACAGTTGCCGAAAATCAATGATTCTAAGGATATGTGGTACTGTAAAAACAGAATCCATTCTGCTTTGTTGGAGCTTGATCACGGTGAGCCCGGTCCGGTTCATATTGATTTTCCGATCGAGGAAGGTTTGGGAAGAAATTTTATGAATTACAAAGCTGCAATAAAAGATTCTTTCCCCGTTGTTCAAAGAGTGAACAGATATGAAACCGGTATGAAACAGAAACTCTGGGAGGATAAAAGATCGGAACTTGAAAATTCCAAAATAATGATAGTCTTTGGTCAGTCAAATATAGCTGATAAAAGACTTATGGACGCAGTAAACAGTTTTACCGAACATTATAACGCTGTCGTAGCAGCAGATAGCCTTTCCAATGCGAAGTGCAGAAATCAGCTCAATTTAAGCACTTTTTGCCAAGTTATTTCCGATAAGGAAAGAGAGGAAATGATGCCCGATGTTCTTATAACGATCAACGGAAACATTGTGGCGGGCATTAAAGCCTTAATCACTAAAAGAAAAAAATGTGTTAAATATTATCAGATAGATAAAAGCGGAATGATAAAAGATGCATACAAATGTATTGACAGTATTTTTGAATGTACGCCTACGGAGTTTTTTGAGTATTTCTCGGAAAGTAAAAATATATCCGATAACTCGTATTATTCTTTGCTGAAGGCAAGAAACGATATGATAAAAATACCCGATGTCGAATATTCCAGCTTTTATACCGTAAAGAGGTTTGTTGAAGAAATGCCCGATGACAGTATATTCCATATTGCAAATTCTATGAGCGTAAGGTTAGTCAATATTTTTACTCTAAAAGATGGCATAAGGGTATTCGGCAACAGGGGAACAAACGGAATCGACGGTTCGTGTTCGGCATTTATTGGAAATTCCTTATTGTCACAAGATAAGTTGTGTTTCCTTCTTATAGGTGATTTGTCGTTCTTTTATGATATGAACTCGTTGTGGAACAGATACTCGAACAGCAATATAAGAATATTCCTTCAAAATAATGAGGGTGCCGAAATGTTCCATTACAGATACGGACAGGGATTGGAGAATATTAACAGACATATAGCGGCAGAACATTTCTCCACCGCAAGAGGCTGGGTGGAAGATCAGGGGTATAGGTATTTGAGTGCAAGAACCCGTGAGGAATTTGAAGAAGCATTAAGGATATTTATCAGCCCCTCGGATAAACCGATATTTTTTGAAGTGTTCACCAAAAAAGACGAGGACGCAGCTGTCCAGCGCCGTTTCTATTCGGAGAATATGAGCCGTGATGCCAGCCTCAAGGAAAAGGTTAAAAAATTAGCACAAGGAAATGCTTTTATAGAAACGACCCTGCGTAAAGCAAAAAATAAGTTTGAAAAATGAGAAAAGCCGTTTAAAAGCAGTTTACCTGCGGCATTTAAGTCGATCGGCACGGTGCTGCCGAGGCTGTTTTATAGAAAATCAAAAGCGACCGTTTTAATTTATGGCGGTCGCTTTCGTTTGTTTTCAAGCAGGGAATATTTTGAAAAAATTACCGTGTACCGTGATGTACCGAGTAGAGTTTTTAAAAACATAACATATTATGTATCAGGTGAATAAAGTTGTGTTTGAGTGATAGTACGGAAATTTTTCTATTTAATTTTTTTGACAAGGTTACATGATTTGACCCGCAGAGGGATAATTTTTTCGATTTTCTCCCTATCTTTGAAGGAGGTGTGAAAATGGAAAATAAAACCCTACAAGCTACATTTACGGCGGCGGCAGCCGCATTTGCAGTATATTGCAATACACTTGCCGTACCGCTTATTATTCTGTTTATTGCCATGATAGTGGATTATATTACAGGAATAACATCGGCTTATATAAACCGTGAACTTTCAAGTAAAACGGGGCTTAGGGGGATAATCAAAAAAATATCATATATAGCGCTTGTGGTGGTTGCAATGGGTGCCGATTATCTGATTTACGGCGGTTTTTCAGCCATAAATATTCAAGTGGATTATGATTTGTGGTTCAGTGTTCTCGTTACAATATGGCTAATCATAAACGAAATGATAAGTATTCTTGAAAATCTTGTCAAAATAGGAGTTCCGATACCGGGATTTTTGACAAAGCTCATAGGAAAGCTAAAGACGGCAGCAGATAAGGAAGATAAATAATACATCTATATTTTATAAGGGCAAAAAATCACGTATTGACGGATTTTTTGCCCGTTATTTTTTATATGCCGATAAATTATGGGATACTGCCTGCACTCAAAAATTGAAGTACAGCATTTCAAGCCTTGCCAAAGTTTCTTCAGCCCATGAATATTCAAACATATATTCTCCCGTATAGAGCATTTTTCGCTTTTGCGGATCTTCAAGGAATTTGTAGTAATCACAATCGAACGCACTCTTTTTTATATAACAGTAACCTCTCCCGTTAATAAAAACGTCCTTAATTTCCTTTGATCTGAAATATGCGTTAAGACTCATTACGGCTTTTCGGTACAGACCTTTGACCCGTTCGTCATACGGCCGCCCGTACCACAATTTATCGGTTGCCTCCTCCATACTTACACGTCCTCCGCATTTATCAATGCAGAGTGCAAGAAGCTCCTTAGATTTCTTATTGCTTATTTCCATTCTTTCGCCGTCAACAAATAAGTCAAATCTTCCGAATGTTACGGCTCTTAATCTATGTATTCTTTTTGATAAAAGAGAAAAATTATCAAGGCAGTCTTTTACATCATCTTCAAGATTTTGAATATTTATAAAACCGTCGCATTTGCATTTATATACTTCCGCCGATTGTTCGACTCTTTGACCGAGAAGATATATGACAGTGCCTGTTTTATTGGATTTGATTTTATCTGTTATTTCAGCGTAACGGCTGTCATTCATAGACAAAACAGCCATATAAATACGTTCCTCTTCAATTTTATCGATCAACATTTTATAATCCCGAACACATTCGACTTCAAGTTCCTGACAGCCTTCGATATATTTGGTCAAAGCATTGCTAACCTCCGAATTTTTGCAATATATCAATGCTTTCATGTATATTTCCTCCCCAGTAACGTCTGCAATATTCAAAATAAATCCAGATTATGTGCAATGTCCGAATATAATATGTTATTCGGGCGCACTCCGTTACATTATACAACTTAAATTGTTCCTTATGTGTTACCGGATTTTCGGATTTATAAACGGATACCGGTGCTTGCGCCAAAAGACAGAAAAGTAAAGTTTTAAAGGTTCGCCTGTTTAACGGAATTAAGTAATCTGTCCGCGGACGTGAAATAAAATTATATTTTGAATTAAAGATGCAGGCAGTGCCGGATAGACTTGCCGATAATATGTACTTTACAGGGGTGTTTGGTACAATTGGTACCTGCCTGCATCTTCCATACATTATATCACATTTTTACCCGAAAATCAAATGTGGTTCACTTACGACAAAGTTTCTGCATCGTTTACCGAACGGTATAAATTTCATACCGAGCGGTAAAAAATTGAACTTTAATTCATTTACGTATAAAAATTGATTACTTTTTTCATTTAATGATTGATGAAAAAGTTTGAAAATTATGTAGAATATATTTTTGATTTTTTTACAATCAGTTGGCAATAATAACAAAAAATAAGGGAAATAACGGCTTGAGGGTAAAAATTTATTACCGAATTGTTAAAAAATATATTTTTTATTATATTACGTTATTTGTAAGTATAATATCACTAATTTTTGAAATTAAATTGAGCATATTACATATATCAGCTTTTGCAGAAGATTGTGTTTTATAAAAAGTGTTAAATTTGTTATATATTGCTTGACAAAAGTGTGTTGTGAGAGTATAATTATAAATATGCGGATATTGCCGTTAATAATGGCATTTTTCAAGACTCGTTATTTGTGGCGATAATTTCCATGATATCGGCGTTGAGATTTTTTTTCATGTTTTGGTGAAAATGATGCCGTGGTATCACGATTTTATGACATGATGAGTCCGGGAAAAATGAAAAAGGAGTGTTGCGAAGCATAAGAGTGTGTCAAACATTGATATCTTATGACCTGCTCATAATGCAAAGCAGTATTTTTCGGATGTCGGGCATTTATAAGTGTATATGTAAAGTTAAAATTACCGTTATGCAGTTGTCTTAATTGTATCGGTAATACGGCTTATACGAGAAATTTTCGGAGCTGTCGGAAAAAATATCGGACACGCTGCTTTTATAAGCCAAGTGTTTGGACGATAAGCCGGTTCGGTGGGGGTGAAAGAAATGATCATAACGAGGACTCCGTTTCGTATGTCGTTTTTTGGCGGCGGAACAGATATGGAAAACTATTTTAGAGAAAACGGAGGTGCGGTATTGTCGGCGACGATTAACAAATACTGTTATGTCAACGTTCGTCATTTACCGGAATTTTTCGATTACAATACAGAGCTTTCATATTCCGTAACGGAGCGTGTGACAAATGTTGATGATATCCGACACCCTTTAATAAGAAATGCAATGAAAATGCTTGATATTAACAAAATACGGCTCATATATGATGCCGATCTTCCCGCACGATCGGGTCTTGGTACGAGCAGTTCGTTTGCTGTCGGTATGCTTAATGCTTTTTATGCACTCAATGGAAAGTGTGCCGACAGAAAGGAACTTGCGGATAAGGCAATATATCTTGAAAGGGAAATGTGCGGTGAAGCGGGCGGTTGGCAGGATCAGATTGCTGCATCATACGGAGGTTTTAACAGGATAAATTTCGGCAGCGGCGGATATGAAGTTCTCCCCGTGAAAATATCGGCTGAACGCAAAAAGCAGCTAAACGATAATCTGATGATGTTTTTTACAGGATTTACACGTTTTTCGTCAGATATTCATAAGGCAAATTTGTCAAATTGTTCGGACGGTAAAAATTCCGTTTTGAAAGAAATGTATCTGCTTGTTGACGAAGCTGAAAATGTACTGACGGATAAAACGAGAGATCTTGATGATTTCGGGAGATTACTCGATCGTACATGGAGGTTAAAACGAAAGACGGGATCTGCGGTATCAACGAGCTGCATAGACGATTTGTATTCAAAAGGAATACAGGCAGGTGCGCTCGGAGGCAAGCTGTTGGGGGCAGGCGGCGGAGGTTTTCTTGTATTTTATGTTCGTCCGGAACACCGTGAGTCTGTCAGAAATGCGATGAAAAAGCTGATGCTTATGCCCTTTGAATTTGCGGACAGAGGTACCGAGGTGATATACTGTCTGCCCGAAGATAATGCGGAGGGTATTTAAGAGGGAATGTTATGAAAACAATAATTTTGGCAGGCGGAAAGGGAACGAGAATATCTTCCGTTGCTCCAAACATACCAAAACCGATGCTCAGAATTAACGAAAAACCTGTTTTGGAATATGAAATAGATTGCCTTAGAGAACAGGGTCTTACCGATTTAATTATAACGGTTGGACATCTCGGCAGTAAAATAACCGATTATTTCGGTGACGGCAGCGGTGTTTCTCCCGCAACGGGCAGACCGTTCGGTGTTAATATTGAGTATTTTGCGGAAAATGAGCCGCTCGGAAATGCGGGCGCACTTTTAAAGCTAAAGGACAGACTTTCGGAGGATTTTTTGGTTTTGAACGGAGATTTGGTGTTCGATGTTGACTTTCAAAGAATGATTGAATTTCATAAACGTAAAAAGGCAATTGCTACGCTTTTTACGCACCCGAACAGTCACCCGTATGACAGCGGCATTGTTGTTGCCGATAAAAACAATTCGGTTGTAGGCTGGTTATCGAAAGATGATATAAGACCCGAATGGTACAGAAACAGGGTTAATGCCGGTATTCATATACTAAGTCCGTGTGTATTTAATTACGTTGATACGAATGGAAAGATGACTTGTGATGCCGATAACGGCAGCGTAAACATAAAAGCTGACCTCGACAGGGATATTCTTAAGCCTCTTGTCGGCACGGGAAGAATGTTTTGCTATGACAGTCCCGAATATGTAAGGGACATGGGAACACCCGAAAGGTATCGCAGTGTATGCGGAGATTTTTGTAACAACAGAATAAAATACGGAGATTTATCCCGCAAGCGGAGGGCAATATTTCTTGATCGTGACGGTACTCTTAATAAACACACGGGGTATTTGAGGAACGTAAAGGATTTTGAACTGATTGAAAATACATCAAGGGCAATTAAGGCAATAAATAATTCCGAATATCTTGCCGTTGTGGTGACAAATCAGCCGGTGATAGCGAGAGGTGAGGTGACTTGGGGAGAGCTTGATGAAATACATAATAAAATGGAAACACTTCTCGGACACGACGGGGCATATATAAATGCTCTTTATTATTGCCCGCACCACCCGGATAAAGGCTATGACGGGGAAATAACGGAGCTGAAAATCAGGTGTAAGTGTCGTAAACCGAATCCCGGTATGCTTTTTAAGGCTGCCGAAGAACTGAATATAGATTTGAGTAATTCATGGATGATCGGTGACAGTAAAAATGATATTCTTGCCGGGAAAAATGCGGGCTGTAAAACCGCATTGATAGGCAGATGTGATTTCGGTCAGGATATTTCTGTAAAGAGTTTATTTGAGTTTACAAAACAGTATTTATAATTATGGAGGAAGTTGCAATGGTTTTGGAAGAAAAATTGATGAAACATATTGATTTGCTGATGAAACGGTATCCTTCGCTTGAAACCGTGAAGAATGAGATTATCGGGGCTTATCTTATTATGGAGCAGTCATACAGTAACGACGGAAAGCTGCTTGTTGCGGGAAACGGCGGTTCGGCGGCAGATTCCGAACATATGGTCGGGGAGCTTATGAAAGGCTTTAAAAAGCAGAGAAAATTGAGTAAAGAATATGCAGATGCTCTTATCAACGTTGATTCCAAACTCGGCAAGATACTTTCGGAAAAACTTCAGGGAACGCTGCCTGCAAGCTCACTCAACGGTCATATTGCCCTTACAACGGCATATATGAATGACTGCGACCCTCTTCTTTGTTTTGCACAACAGGTAAACGGTTTTGGCAGCGCGGGAGATGTATTTTTGGGAATATCAACATCGGGAAACAGTAAAAATATTTTATATGCCGCAACGGTCGCAAAGGCTAAAGGAATGAAAGTTATAGGTCTTACGGGGGAGTCGGAGAATAAACTTCAAAAATATTCCGATGTATGTGTTAAAGCACCCCAAAAGGAAACGTATATGATTCAAGAACTTCATTTGCCGATTTATCACTGTTGGTGTCTTATGCTTGAGGATAAATTTTTTGGGGATTGATATTAAATTCCGAAAGGATATCAGGGTATGAATAATGGAAAAAGAACAATTCTTTTTGTGATGTCAAGACTGCCGTTCCCGGCTGTGTCGGGCAGAAAAACATCATTATACCATTATTGCCGAATATTGTCGGAAGAAATCGGCTGCCGTCTGGTCGTTGCTTCGTTTTTGGAGAAAGGTGATGACCCCGAACATAAACCCGATTTTATAGACAGACTCGTTATATTGCCGAAAGCGACGGCGGCGGCAAGCGCAGCGCATATATTAAAAGACTCGATCGTAAAAAAGAAAAAACCGATGCAGGTGTCTTTGTATTGGAACAGTAAAGCAAACAAGATTGTTGAGCGGCTGGTTCAAGAGGAAAGACCGGACGCCGTTATAGGTGATATGGTCAGGAGTGCGGAGTATATAAGAAATTTGAATACATACAGAATATCCGATCTTGACGATTTGATTTCACTAAGATATAAAAGACAATCCGAGGCGGATATGAAAGGTATAAATCCGTATGGGGCTTTCCTATATACCGTGCCGAAATTTTTACGAAAAATCATGTCGGTTAATGCCGTAAAAAACTATGTTGTTAAAAATGAAATAAGTCTGTTGGAAAAATATGAGCTTGATATAGGCAGAGTATGTGAAAAAACCGTATTCGTCGCCGAAAGCGAAGCGGAGAAATTCAACAGGGAACTCGGCATGGAAAAAGCAATTTCTGTGCCAATAGGAGTTGATACGGATTTTTTTCTATACGGGCGTGAATGTGCCGAGGATAATTTTATAGGTTTTTTGGGTGCGATGAACGTTGCACATAATGAAAATGCGGCAAGGCATTTTATCAATGATATATTTCCGCTTGTTTTGGAAAAAGTGCCTGATGCGAAATTTCTTATAGTAGGCTGTGGGGCGTCAGAGGATCTGTTAAAGCTCTCGTGCGAAAACATATTTTTTACCGGATTGGTCAAAGATGTGAGAGTATGTTTGAGGAAATGCAAGGTCTGTGTATGCCCGATGACATTCGGAAGCGGCATAAAAACAAAAAATCTTGAGATAATGTCTATGGGTATGCCGATAGTGACAACTTCCGTTGGTGCGGAAAATATAGGCGCAGTAAATAACAGTGATTGGATAATTGCCGATGACAGCAGGGAATTTGCAGAAGCTGTAATAAGCCTGCTGTCGGACAAGGATAAAAGAACAGAAATAGGAAAGAATGCAGGCAGATTTATAAGAAGAAGTTTTACTTGGGATAAGGCAAAAAAGCGTTTGGAAATGCTTTTTGGAGAAATAAAATGCTGAAAGTGATTTTTTTTGTGCCATGTTTTGCTTCGGGCGGAGCGGAGGCATTTGTTGTAAACACGATCGAAAAGCTGGATCGCAATATTTTTGAACCTATTGTTTTAAGCATTGATCAACACGATACCGTATATGATAAAAGGCTTGAAAGAGCAGGGGCAAAAAGAAAGGTATTGCTTGATAAATATATTAAAAACCCCGTGAGGCGGTATTTGCTTGCATATAAACTTTTTGGAAAATATATTAAGAATAATTCCGAAAATATTTCGGCGATCCATTTTAATATCGCACAAGGCGAGGAATTGCCGTTTATTCAAATCAGCAAAAAAGCCGGAGTAAAAATAAGGATAATGCATAGCCATAATTCGGACGTGAGCAACACTTATAAATATTACGGTCATGTATTTTGTAAGATGTTGTTCGGAAATTCCGCAACAAGTTATTGCGCCTGCTCGGATATTGCCGCAAAATGGCTGATACCCGCAAAAATTCTGAAAAGTAAAAATTATGCTGTGATTAAAAACGGTATAGACACTAAAAAATACGCCTTTAATTCCGATGTCGGGAAAAGTAAAAGAAGGGAACTTAATATTGAAAATAAAACGGTGTATCTGAATGTAGGAAGGCTTGAAGAACAGAAAAATCAGAAATTTCTATTGAGGGTCTACCGTGAAATATGTGAAAAGCAGAGTAATTCTGTACTTTTGATAGCAGGAGAAGGAAGTCTTAAAAATGAGCTTAAAAAACTTGCGATAGCTTTGGATCTGAAAGATAAAGTAGTTTGGCTCGGAAACAGAACAGATATACCGGAGCTTTTATGTGCTGCGGATATTTTTTTGCTGCCATCGTTATATGAAGGTTCACCGTTTACCTTGATAGAAGCACAAACATCGGGAATACCGTGTGTGATCTCCGAAAACATATCGGAACAGTGTGTACTTACCGATTTGGTTAAAAGAGTCCCGTTGGATATTGAAATATACAGTAATGCCGTGCTTGATGTATGTAATTCGTTTCACCCGATAAGAGAAGATTATTTCGGACGCATGGTGAAATACGGATTTGATATAGAAAATACCGTGAAAACACTTGAACGGTATTATGTTGGGGAGATGTAAGTTAATGAAACGTCATCTGAAAGCGATATTGGCAGGCGGACTTTATATATTCTGCAATTACATAATTGCGTATATCCCATGTTGGACGGTGCGTAAGCTCCTTTACAGAATGTGCGGCATGAAAATAGGGAAACATTCACGTATTATGATGAGAACGGTAGTAACGATACCTTGGAGGATAGTTATTGGCGACAATACCACGATAAACGAATACTGCTACCTTGACGGGCGGGGGAAATTAAAAATAGGAAACAATGTGAATATTGCACTTTACAGTATGCTTATAACCGGTACGCATGATTACAAATCTGCTGCATTCGACTTTTATACGGAGCCGATAACAGTAGAAAGCGGTGCATGGCTGGCTGCCCGTACAACCGTATTAAACGGCGCATACTTAAAAAAATCATGTATTGTAAGCGCGGGGAGTGTCGTCACGCCGAGAACAGTATGTGAAGAAAACACTATTTATTGCGGTGTGCCGGCGGTAAAGGTGAGAGAAAGAGAGGCAGACGCAGATCCGAAACCTGATATTTGGACTGTATATTTCAGATAATTGTGGGTGTTTTATATGAAAAAGCCGTTAGTTACCGCTATAATAACGACATATAACAGAAATTCCGCAACAGTAAAAAGGGCGTTGGACAGCGTTGTAAAACAGAGCTATGAAAATATGGAGATATTGCTTATAAACGACTGCCCCGAAAACAGGGAGCTTGCGCAGGAAATTAAGGAGTTAGCCGACAGTTACACGGGTAAGGTACGTTATATCGAGATGCCCGAAAATTCAGGGGCGTGTGCGGCAAGAAATTTAGGTATATCCAACAGCAGCGGGGAATTTGTAGCCTTTCTCGATGATGATGACGAATGGCTTGAAAACAAAATAAGTATGCAAATAAAATATTTCGATGATGACAGCACGGGTATGGTCTACTGCAATACATATGCCCGTTATGAAAACAAGAATAAGCTCGTGATAAGAGAAAGGCATAGAATGCCCGAAGGGTGCGTATATCCGTACCTTTTTGAAAGAAATTTTATAAGTTCCACATCATTTCCGATGATAAGAAAATCGGCAATCATGCAGGAAAAAGGATTTAATACGGAAATGCAGTCTTTGCAGGATTTGGAATTATGGCTGCGAATAACCCGAAACTGGCGGGTCAGATATATTCATGAACCTTTGGGGATATATTATTTTTATGACGGGGAACGAATTTCAAAACATACGGAAAGAAGAACAGCGGCGTATGAAATTATATATGCGCAGCATGAAAAATATCTTGAGGATAATCCTAAAATCATGGCATCATACGAAAGAACGGGAATGACGTTCTATGTTAATGCCGGAGATTTCAAGAGGGCATACGGACATTTGAAAAAAGCGGTGCTTACCGATCCGCTTTCCATTGGTAAAAACTTATTTTGCACAGCAAAATTTATTATCAGACTTTTTGTAAGACCCAAAATTCTGTAACCGTTTTAATAATACAGAGAGGAAAAGCCGATGGCGATATATATTCTTCAGGCAATTTTAATAGTGGCGGCAGGTTCGGTTTGTAATGTTAATAAGTCAATGAAGAGAAAAAGGATATTTCTTATTTTCTCTTTCGGTCTGCTGATAACGGTTTCGGCTTTAAGGAGCCGTAATATCGGAACGGATTTGGCGGCGCATTATGCAAAACGATATGAGTGCATATCTTCGTACAGTTGGGAGGAAATACCCGAATTTTCAGCAGCGACCACATTTGAACCGGGATATTGTTATTTTACAAAATTCCTTAGTGTGATAAATCCCGATCTTCAATTTTATATTGCAGTTACAAGCGTTATTATATACGGGGTTTTGGGTTGGTTTATTTACAGAAACTCGACCGATGTCAGAATGAGTACATATATGCTGATATTCACGGGAGTTTACTATAACTATATGAATATCATACGTCAGGCGCTTGCAGGCTCAATAATACTGATAGGTTACGAAATTGTTAAGAACAACACAAAGAAATTATCAAAATACCTCATTTTTTCGATATTCGTGCTGTTGGCATCATCTGTACATACGGTTTCGGTATTGTGTCTGGTATTCATACTCTTTGATATGGTGAAATTCGGAAAAAAGGAAATGCTGTTGATTATCGGTTCGGGAGTTTTGTTTTTCGTTTTATACAAGGAGATTTTTGATTTTTTTGCAAGAATGATAAGCTCGGTTCGTCAATATACCGACTATCTCACGAATGATATCGAAAGCTCCGGTTATATCAATATTCAAAGCATATGGATGTTTATGGTTGTGTTTCCCGCATTTTTGCTCGGTGTGTATTATATGGTGATATTAAAAGACAAAAGACATACACATTCCGTTAATCGGAGGCAGTATATTTTGGAAAAGCAGGACAGTGTATTGCTTTTCAGCGGTTTTGCGGCATCTATGTGCAGATTTATGGTTTTTAGAATGAATATCATAAACAGATATTCGTTTTGTTTTATGCCTTTTGTATTATTGCTGTATCCGAGAGCGATAGGGGAAATAAAAAATCCCTATAACAAAAGAATTATAACGGTTTTTGTCTATGCGGTAACGGTCGGATATTTTTTGCTTATGACATTAAAATATGAATCTGTTTTTCATCATACGGTTCCTTATGAGTTTTTTTGGGAGGCATGACAAAGATTAACTTGAAATTTCGGAGGGTACGGTTATTATGCGTATAAGGGTTTTATGTGTATTAAGCAATTTGAGAAACAACAACGGAACAGCAAACTGCATGATGAATTATTACGATGCCATGAAGGAGCATAATATACTTGTGGATTTTCTCTGCCTTGAACATATTGCATCACCGTTTCTGCAAAAAATCAGGAAAAACGGAAGTAAATATTATGTCTTGCCTGAGCGTAACTTTAAAGCTGTAAAGAAAAATACAGAATATATCAATTCCGTATTGACATCGGACAGATATGACGAAGTTCATGTAAATATTGTATATGGTATAGCATCGGCAGTACTGCGGATAGCCAAAAAGAACGGCATAGGCGTAAGAATTATTCATGCGCATAATCCCCGTGAAACAACAGATATAAAAAATACCGTACGCTTTTACAGATTTAACGAAAGAACCAATCATTGGGCAACGCATTTTCTTGCCTGTTCCGAATCTGCGGGAAAGTCATTGTTCGGAAAAAGAAAGTTTACGGTATTAAAAAATGCGGTAGATGTAAAAAAATTTGAGTTTAACGGTGCAATAAGAGAGGAATACAGGAAAAATCTCCATATAGAAAATAAATTCGTTTTGGGAACATCATGCCGTCAGGAGCAGCAGAAAAATCCGTTTTTCATAATTGATGTATTTGAGCAGCTGCGGAAAAGAACGGACAATGCCGTGCTATTGTGGGCGGGATACGGCTCGCTTATGGAAAAGGTCAGAGCTTATGCGGAGAAAAAAGGAATTGCCGATGAATTGATAATGACGGGCAATATAGATTATATGAATAATTTATATTCCGCAATGGATATGTTTATACTTCCCTCAAAATATGAGGGATTGGGAATGGTACTTATAGAGGCACAATGCAGCGGACTTTACTGTCTTGCGTCCGACCGTGTGCCGAGGGATACGTGTGTTACGGACAGAATAGAATATATTTCGTTAAAAAAAGATGCGGCGTATTGGGCTGAAAGAATAATTAAAAATACCGCCGAAAGGACAGCGGGAAATATTGAGTCCGTTTCGGAAAAAGGGTACGATCTGAATACCGAGAAAAACAGTCTTGCCGAATTTTACATAAGGGCAAAAGGTCATTAAACGTTATCTGAGGGGTGACGGAATGAAAGCGGCAATTATTACGCTTTATTATAAAAATAACAATTACGGCGGAATTGCGCAGGCTTGGGCATTACAAAAGTATATAGAAATGCTTGGGGCAGAAACCGAGGTTTTGAACTATAAAAGAACATCTCCGCCTATGTTTTTGCAGACAAATAACGGGATAAAAAATAAATTTAAAAATCTGCCGCAAAAGCTGAATTTGAAAATAAACAACAAATTTGCACACAACAGATATTACGAAAGCCTGAAAAAGAATTTTTTGGTGCGTGAAAAAGCATTTGAAAATTCGAGGGATATGGTGAGGCACTCATGTCTGTACACTGACGAAACAATAAAGGAAACAGCGGACAGATATGACGTATTTATAAGCGGGAGCGATCAAATTTGGAAACCCGGTACTATTCGTGATGCATTTGTATGGGGGTTTCTGCCGGACGGTAAAAAGAGGATATCCTATGCCTCAAGTATTTCCATGAGTAATTTATCCGATGCGTACGGTAAATTTATGAAAGAAAGGCTTGCAAAATACAGCAGTATATCAGTCCGGGAAAGCGAAGCCGCAAGGTATCTCGAAAAAATATCGGGCAGGAGCGTTGCGACTGTCGTTGACCCGACATTGTTGCTGACAGATGATATCTGGAATGATTTTGCGGCGGCGAACAGAAAAATAAATGAAAGATATATGTTTGCATATATGCTGGGCGAAGATGTCAGACAAAGAAAGCATATAATCGAAATCGCAAAGGAAAGGAAACTCAAAATAGTGACACTTCCCCATATAGAGGGGTATGTGAGAGCTTGTGATACAGGTTTCGGGGATATAGAGATGTATGATATTGATTTGCCCGAATTTTTGGGTCTGATAAAAAATGCGGAGCTTGTATGCACGGATTCGTTTCACGGAGTGGTCTTTTCAAACATTTTTGAAACCGAGTTTTTTGTCTATGAGCGAAGTGTTCTCGACAACAGGTATAATATGAACAGCCGTTTGGAAAATTTTTTGAATATTACGGACAGCAGGCAAAGATTGATCGACATATCCGTGCCCGTTAAAGCACTGAATAAAATACCTTATACCGATTTTGGGAGAGTTAAGGCATTATTGGATAAGGAAAGAAAAAAATCGCAAAAATGGTTGGAAAGAGCATTACGTCAATGTTTTGATGCTTGAGTGACATGGCGGCGCACCACAAATACCCATAGGAGAAAAAATACAGGATGAAAATAGAAAGAACTAAAAATGCCGCAAGGAACATTGCTTTCGGTATTGTATTAAAACTTTATCAGATATTGATGCCGTTTTTGATGAGAACAGCAATGATATATTTTTTAGGTGCGGAATATCTCGGACTGAACAGTTTGTTTACATCAATTCTGCAAGTGCTTAACCTTGCGGAACTCGGAATAGGCAGCGCTATGGTATATAGTATGTACAAACCTATTGCAGATGACGATAAAACATCTATATGTGCCCTGATGAAGCTGTACAGGACATATTACAGAATAATAGGAACATTCATAGCCGCAGCAGGGTTGTTGCTTACACCGTTTGTTCCTATGCTTATAAAAAAAGGATTTCCGTCGGAGCTGAATGTTTATGTATTGTATATTATGAATTTATCGGCAACCGTACTGTCATATTGGCTATTCGCATACAAAAACAGTATATTTCAAGCACATCAGCGTGTTGATATACCCAATAAGGTAATGCTGGCAACAAATACGTTTCAGTATATATTACAGTTTATTGTTATTATATGGGTAAAGAATTATTACATATACGTTCTTATATATCTCATAACTCAAGCTATGACTAATATTATTACTGCCGTATGTTCGCGGCGGCTCTATCCCGACTACCGACCCGAAGGCAAACCGGAACCGGATAGGGTAAAGGAAATAAACCGCAGAATAAGGGATTTGTTTACTTCTAAACTTGGCGGCGTTATTGTAAATTCCGCAGATACCGTGGTAATATCCTCATTTTTGGGTCTGACGGTTCTTGCAGTGTATCAAAATTATTTTTTCGTCCTTACAGCCGTTATAGGGTTGGTCACGGTCATATTTCAGGCTTGCACGGCGGGTATAGGGAATAGTGTTATTGTTGAAACTAAAGAAAAAAATTATAATGATCTCAAAAACTTCACCTTTTTAATAGTATGGATCGCAGGTTTCTGCACGTGCTGTTTGTTGTGCCTTTATCAGCCCTTTATGAAAATATGGGTGGGCAGCGAATATATGTTGGGAACAGGTGCGGTTATTTGCTTTTGCATATACTATTTTGTGTATGAAATCAATCAGCTCCTCAATACATATAAAGATGCGGCAGGTATTTGGCATAAGGACAGATTTAGAACATTTATCACCGCTTTTTCTAATCTCGGTATGAATCTTATAATGATAAATTACTGCGGGATATACGGCGTACTCCTTTCTACGGTATTATCCATGATAATTGTCGGTATGCCGTGGCTGCTGCACAATCTTTTCACGACCCTTTTTGAAAGAGAAATGTTGTTCGATTATCTGAAACTTCTTTTTAAGTGTTCGGCAGTTGTGCTGTTAAGCTGTGTTTTCTGCTGTTTGCTGTGTATGCAAATACATTTATCGGGGTTGCCCGAATTGGCTGTAAAATTATTAGTATGTATAATAATCCCTAATGCGGTTTATTTTCTGTTTTTTAGAAATACGAAAGAATTTTGTAAATGTGCGGCGATTATTAACAGAATCGTAAAGAGGGATTAAAATAAAAAGGAGAAACTCCGTATAAAATGGTGTTTCTCCTTTAAAAAATTTTGCATGGCGTTTTTTATTTCAATTGCCGATATGTCAAATCAATTGTCGGAACAATACATATCCAGCCAACGTTCAAATACTGACTTCGATACTTGAGCTATACGCCTGCTTGCTGTTCCTATGGGGTGTATATTGTCTGCACACCACATATTTTTAACGGTCATTTGGGTTTCCGGTATAGCTGCCCATTGCCCGTCAGATCCGATCTTTTTTGTTGTTTTGATATTCTCATTACTCCAACCTAAGTCGTTTTTAAGTTTATAGTATGGGATATTCCACCTTTCGGCAACTCTCTCAAGGGCGGTTTCCTTAGTGTCGGGCATATCCGTGTAATGACCGAATATTACTATGCCGATGCTAGGATTTGTTTGAATAATGTGACGTATCAGCCAGTTATATGCACCCTCGAGTGTTTCGGTATCGTATATATCATCAATGGTCAGGGCATCCTCCTCATTTTGGGAGTCATTATATGCATGATTTATGACTATAAGGCTCACGGCATTATCACCCTTGAGGTACGGGTCTATAATGGTTTCATAAGATGACGACAGCGCAGTATTTTTTATATCATCGGTCAATATATCGGAGCTTTCCAATTCGTCCGATATAGACTCCCAGTTATTTATCATGGTCTGTTTTTCATTAACGGTTTGACATAAACCGTATAGACCGTATATATTTCTGATACCGCAAATATTCATGTCGCTTATCCTGCTTCTTACACCTTTTGCTATACAGCTTGAGCCGATAGAATTATTGATGATTGTTGCACCGCAAATTTTTCCTAATATTTGCGGATATCCGTATGACGGTATTGAAGTTCCGACCCATAATACTCTGCGTTTTCTTTTTGTTTCATCGGATATCCCGTTAAATGTACGGTAAGGCTCGAAATAGCTGCTTAATGATACAGATGTGGGTATATTGTTTATAGTAACTGCCGAAATGTCGTAATTGACAGCCCCGTTTGGCAGACATACACGTATGAATGAAGTGTCGGGCTGCTGAATGGTGTAATCCTGCACAAACAATTCTGATGCGGAAATAAATTCCTTTCGGTCATTATACATGGCAACACGAATTATCTTGATCGCCTTATGCATGAAAGTACCTTTTAAAATTCCCGAAAAGGTGATGGTATCATTCATTTGTGCCTTTATAAAATCAGTAGTGAAGCAGGTATCGTTTGCCGTTTCATTTCCGGAAATATCTATGCTCGTATTGTTAGTTATTTTCGTAAGATCCAGTTTATTTTCGGATTCTGCCAATATAAGAAGCTGACGGATTTTTTCTATATTTTCGCTGTTTTTTTCGGAAGTTGTTTTTACCGTTTTAATGGTGCTGCTGTTCTCTTTTGTATCCGTTTCGATTTGTTTTATTTTGTCGGTTTCGACAGTCCAATAATCTTTGAACCATTCGGAAACAGTTTCGGACGTTGGTTCAAAATCAAATGTCACCGATAAAATTGTATCTTCTGTTTGAAGTTGTGATATAGGATTGCTGAACCTTATATATTTTGCATTATCTTCAAGGGTTACTGCATTAACGAACCTTTGCCTTGTTCCGCCGATATATTTTTTTTCGCTGTCATATTGTGCAAAATGTGATACGGTAGCCTGATGCTCGTTATCATAAAAATTATTTCCGACCTTTCGGCAAAAGTAAAATACCTGTCCTCCGCTGCATGGAATGAAATCCGAAGTAAAATTACCTTCGGAAGGGACAATATTACCGGTTTCGTATATGGTATAATCCTCGGTTACTGCGGAACGGTTAAATTGATTGGTCGGTTTAACATGATTTAAAGCCTTTTGTATATCCGTAATCTGGTTTCTGACCGCGGTTCCTGCCGAGGGGTGAACTATTCCGTCAGTACCTGTCCGTATGTCTATAAGTTCACTGTTTCCCTGCGTATCCTGATTGTTGGCAATAATGTTGTCAATGCGGTTAGTCATATTCGTGACCTCCGTGTCTATTCTTCTGTCAACAATATCAATATCGCTGTCAATATTTCGGCAAGCCTGCTGGATCTCCTGCGAGAGTTTTTCGGTTTCATTTCTTATTGTGACTTTTGTATTATCAATAAGTCCCTCGACCCTTGTCACTTCATCTTTGAGTTTTAAATTGGTACGCACATAGGCATCTTGCGGAGAAGTGCCTATTGCTATATCATTCGGTATTTTACAGTTGCAGCAGTAACTGTCATCAGAACATATGTTATTCATTATATTTCCCCCTTTGTGAGATTTGAAATACAGCTGCATTCCGATCCGCCGCCGCACGTTTTTCCGTCCGTTCGGCAGCAGCTTGTTTTTCTCGGAATTGTTCCTGTTATTTTGTTATTATGCGGTGAATAATCCAAAGCCGCCGTCATATCCGCATGGAGTACAGAATACGGAACGGCTTGGTATTGATCACCGTCAGCAAAATTTACAGATACATAATAGTAATATTTTCCGCTTAACACGGAAGTTTTTTCGGGTGTGAGCTTAAACGGATATTCCCCCATGATTTCATCATCACAATTAAGAGTGATCGTAAGCTCATTGTCATCGTTTTCTCCGCCCGCTTTCAGAGATTTCTTTATCCCGAAAATAATTTCGTCACCTTTTGATATAAGGAACGGTTTACCTTGTATATCCGTAAGGGATATTATACCGTCAAATGTGAAACCTCTGTATACAAAAAGGCTCTTTGAATGTAAACAAATATCGTTCAATTTTCAATATTTACTCCCTTGATTTAATTTAAAAGGAAAATACCGTAATTTTCAGACTGATATATGCGATTTATCCCGTATTCGGGCAGTATTGCCTTTAAATGTACGGTATTTAAGTCCTTTCAATAATAGTAAAAAAAAGAAGTTGATTTGACCCGCAGGGGTTAAATTTATGCTTTTAAAATAAAAAATTGTCCGTTTCGGGTTTATCTCGAAGCGGACAGCGGCAGGTTTGTGTATTTTATTATTGTGATGACAAAATGAACCGGCTTACCGTATCAAGTGAGCCGTGGGGATATTTATTTATATCATCATTATTTTTGTTAATGAGGCAGTCGGTAACGAGAAATACATTCATTCCGATTTCCCTTGCGGGCATATCCTCCGAAACATCATTTCCGACCATTACACATTCTTGAGGTTTCAAACCGAGTTTGTTAAGAATTTCTTTGTAATAGTTAATGTTTGGTTTACAGTAGGATATATTTTCGTACGTTGTATATATCTCAAAATCACACGGTTCAAGACCCGCCCACCGAATACGGCTTTCGGTAGCTGTTTTAGGAAATATGGGGTTAGTTGCCAAAACCGTCCTTAAACCTGCTTCCTTAACGGCTCTTACGGTTTTTTCGGCATCGGCTGTATAAGAGCAAAATTTTTTTGCTTTTTGAAACTCGTTAAGGTAAAATTCATCAAAATATTTTTTGTCATCAAAAACCTTTTGACCGAATATATTTGAGAAGCAGTTCCAAAACACCGTTTCGTTGCTTGCGCTTCCGTTATTTTGTACCATAGCGTGCATACCCTGCCGGACAGCCTTTGTCAGTTTTTCGGGTTCATAACCGTATGAGGACATTTTTTTACAAAGAAGTTTAAAATATTCGGCTGTAAAAATATCCTGATCCATAGGAAGCAGTGTTCCGTCCAAATCAAATAAAACTGTTGTTATATTCGTCATGATATCCTCCATAAGTATTATTTTGTGATATGAAAATAAAAAAATTTTTGTACACCGTTTCCCGAAATTTTAATTTTGCAGCGGACACGTTACAGAAATAAAAGTCAGCAGACACTAAAAAGTCAAGTATGCGGTTTACTACGGATAATATAACACAAAATACAAGATGACGTCAATACCTGAGCAGACAATAATAAAAACTAAGTTATTTTCATAAATTGACATATAAGATCGTGTGATTTTGGTTAAAATACATAACAAAAATTGCAAGTTTTTATAAATTCTACTGACTTATATGGATAAAAGAGTTACACTAAAAAGCGCAGCAGTATATAAGCTGCATAAAATCTGCTTGCGGTTTGTGAATATAATTCCTTAAACCGCAGGTATTGTTTGAAGTTATGTTTTTCATGAAAGAAGAACCCCGCCTGTTCGGGCGGGGGGGAATGTCACGATCTTATATCTGTCACGGTTGCGCCGAATGGCATAAGAGCAAGTTTTGCAAGTTTGAAGCATTGCATACCGAACGGAATACCTATAATTGTAACGCAGTATATGATGCCTGCGAATAATGACGAAATTGCCAAAACAAGCCCGCCGAAAATTATCCATAAAATATTAAGCAGGACGGAGGTTGCTTTTGAACTGTATATTATCTCCTTTTTAAACGGAAAAAACGCAAGACCGGCAAATTTAAAGCACTGTATGCCAACGGGTATTCCGACTATGGTGACACACCATATCAATCCTGTAAAAAACCAAATAAGACCGAGACCCAGACCGGCAAAAATAAACCAGAAAAAATTTCCGACAGTACGCATAATCAACTCTCCTTAATTATAAAATCTTTTAGCTTTAGGTGAAATATTTAAGCGTTGATGTTATTATAATTGTATTGTCACCGTTTGTCAATTATTATTTTGCCGTAACAATACAATAAACTGTTATATATAATAATACTGCCGTACGTTGTTTGTTCGTACGGCAGAAGTGTTTATATTTTATTCTTATTAAAAAATTTTTCCGTTTCAACAACAAGAAGCGGTACAAGTGATAGTCCCGCAACAATAAGCCAACCGGCGGTATTTAACGGAACCGTCTTGAAAATTGCCGACAGGAAAGGAACAGAAATAACTGATATTTGCATAACTGCGCCGATGATAAATGCACCTATGAGTTTGGGGTTTCCGAGAAATCCTGTTTTAAAGAGGGATTTTTCACTCCTAAGGTTAAACGAATGAACAAGCTGACTAAGACTTAATACTGCGAACGTCATTGTTCGTCCCGTTATCGGATCACCGGAGCCGTCAAAAAATACTCTGCCTATTGTATAGGCGAGAAATGCCAATGCACCAATAAAGCAACCCTCTATTATTATGGAACGTACGGAACTTTTCGTAAAAACGCTTTTAGACGAATTTTCGGGCGGTTTTTCCATGAGATCCTTTTTTGCCGGTTCAGAGCCGAGTGCCAGTGCCGGAAGAGAGTCTGTTACAAGGTTTACCCATAAAAGCTGGATTGCCAAAAGCGGTGAGGGGAGTTTCATAAGAAAAGCACATAAAACGGTCAGTATTTCTCCGATATTGCTTGAAAGAAGAAAATGAATGGTTTTTCTGATATTATCAAATATACCGCGCCCCTGTTCAACGGCATCGACTATCGTTGCAAAATTATCGTCTGTCAGGATCATATCTGCCGCACTTTTGGCGACATCGGTTCCGCTTAATCCCATGGCGCAGCCTATATCGGCGCATTTTAATGCGGGGGCATCGTTTACGCCGTCACCCGTCATGGCAACTATTGCGCCGCAGCTTTGAAAGGCTTTTACAATTCGCACCTTATGTTCGGGTGAAACACGGGCAAATACCGAATATTGAAAAATACTTTTTTCAAGCTCACTTTGAGGTATAGCATCAAGCTCCGCACCCGTTGCAGTTTTATCGCCCTTTTTAAATATACCCAATTTTTCGGCGACAGCTTTTGCTGTTGTGATATGATCGCCGGTTATCATAACAGTTTTAATACCTGCCTTGTGACATTGTGCGACTGCACCGTATGCTTGGGGGCGCGGGGGGTCGGTCATTCCGATAAATCCGCAGAATATAAGATTTTTTTCGAGTTCATTTTCATTCGGCTCATGGGGGGTATCCTTATATGCGGCAGCTATAACACGCATGGCTTGAGAGGCAAGTTTATTATTTTCTGCAAGAAGCCGTGCTTTTTTACCTTGTGTCATGGTTGAGTCGCTGCCTGAACGGTAGACAGATGAACATAAACCGATAAGGATATCGGGTGCGCCTTTAATTATTGTTCTGTATCCGCCGGTAGGGAGTTTGTGTACCGTTACCATTCGTTTTTTCTTTGAGTCAAACGGTAATTCTCTTACCCTCACATATTTTTTGTCAAGGTCATCTTTTATAATTCCCGCATTTGCGGCAGCCGTTACAAGTGCTGCTTCGGTGGGATCACCGTTTGCCTTATATACTCCCGATGTTTTTTTAAGTGCGCTGTTATTACATAATGCTGCAAGGGTAAGGAGCAATGTTCCGTCTGTACTATGGGTGTTTATTGTTCCGTCTACCCCCGACAGAGCCTCTACCGTCATCTTATTTTGCGTAAGCGTTCCCGTTTTATCGGAGCATATAACATTTGCACTTCCGAGGGTTTCTACGGCGGGGAGTTTCCTTACTATTGCCCTATGGCTTGCGAGCTTGCGTACTCCGAGTGCAAGTACTATCGTCACTATTGCAGGGAGTCCTTCCGGTATTGCGGCAACGGCAAGACTTATTGATATCATAAACATATCAAGCGGCGGAATTTTTTGGAAAACTCCGAGAACAAAGATAAATGCACATATGATTATTGCACATATTCCGAGCATTTTGCCCGTTTTTGCAAGGCTTTTTTGAATAGGCGTATCGGGACTTTCACCGCCGTCAAGCATAGCTGCTATTTTTCCGACTTGTGTATTCATGCCCGTTTGCGTTACTATTGCCTTACCGTGACCGGAGGTTATATAGGTTGAAGAAAACAGCATATTGGATCTGTCGGCAGGAGGAGTTTTTTCGGGGAGAACCGTATCCGCCTGTTTGTCGGAGGGGACTGATTCGCCCGTAAGTGAAGATTCCTCTGCCTTGACAGCGACAGCCTCAAGTATTCTTGCATCGGCACATACAAAATCACCGGCTTCAAAAATAAGAATATCGCCGACAGCAACCTCCTCCGAGGGTATCGAAACAGGTTTGCCGTCCCTAAGTACATTTGCATGGGGTGCGGAAAGTTTCTTTAGTGCTTCGATAGCTTTTTCCGCACGGCACTCCTGCACTGTTCCTATAACGGCATTGAGTATTACTATTATAAGTATCATTATCGGATCTATGAAATCTCCGTCATCACTGAAAATAGCAACACCGAATGATATCCCTGCAGCGACAAGAAGTATAAGAACCATATAATCAGAAAACTGCAACAGGAATTTTACGAGTATGCTTTGCTTTTTACCGCCTGACAAAGCATTTTTTCCGTATTTTTCAAGCCGTGACTTAGCTTGTGTTTTAGACAGACCGTTTTTTATATCCGATTTCAGCTTATCGACTGTTGTTCTACAGTCAAGGCTGTGCCATTCCATAGCTTCACTCTCCTCTTATACATCGTAAAATTAAAAGCATTATTACAATATATATCGGATAGTTCTGAAATATGCGTTTTAGTAAATCGGCATTTACCTATTGCAATTTACGGAAAAACGTGTTAATATAATACTGTCACACAAACTTAATAATTTTTGCTCTAAGGGTAGTGTTTTTTACATTCGGTAAAAATGCTGTCTCTATTTATACATTCCTTAGAGCAAGTATAAAGTTTGTGTGACAACAATCAGAGATACGCATTTTTCGGTGCGTGGCTTTGGTTGCGCACCTTTTTATTTTTTGGAGGAATGTAAAAATGAAAATCAAAATTAAGAAAAAACTGACCGTATTATTGACACTTGCAACGACAATCTCGTTTGCCGCCTGCGGAACGACTGCTGGAGATAGCAGCTCCGAAAATTTACAGGATTCGATTTCAAGTTACACTTCGCTTGTATCGGATAGTTCAAACCCAAATGACGATTCGATACAGCCCTCTGAAAACTCGGAGGAAGAAATCAGTAGTGTAACAAGCGATAATGTAACAAATGAAAAAAAGGTATCGCTCGTTAAGTTGCAATCAAATGGTGACGTTGATTTTGATAAGATAGAAACTAAAGCGAGCTATGATGATTGGCTTGATTTGTATGATAATGATGGACTTTTTCCCTTTTATTATAACAGAAAATACGGGTATATAAATGAAACAGGTAATATTGTAGTTGAAAACAAATTTGACAAAGCTGAACCGTTTTCAGAGGGAAAGGCTTTTGTACAGGATTCAGACGGGTTACACATTATTGATACAAATGGAAAAATACTTTTCACATACCCAATAGAAGAAGGTTGGTCAATAGAATATTCAAACCCTATAAAGTTTAAATATAATCGAGCGGTATTTGCTGTTACGGGTAGTGACAATGGAGATGATGTTTGTAAATTGGTTGTGATTGACAATAATTTTAGTGTATCTGTTACAGAATTATATAGAGGTGGTTATATGGTTCCTCCGGACATTATAAACACAAAAGACTTTTGTGGAGCAAGTATATATAGAACAATATATAATAGTGCAGGTGATACTATATATGAAAAACCTTACAACTCAAACTCAAATGGTCAAATTTCAGTAAACGAAAAATATATAAATATAGTCAATGATGAAAATAAATGGGGACTTATGGATGTAACAACCGGGAAAATGGTTATTGATTATAAATATGACTGTATGGGGACATATTCTGAAGGAGTTATACCTGTATGCAGTTATGATAAATGGGGACTTATAGATATTGACGGCAACCAGCTTGCCAAAAATGAATACAAGCATATATACACATACTCTAATGGTGTTGCATTTGCTATAGACAAAAATGACAAGTTATGCATTATTGACAAAAACGGAAATTTGAAAAGTAATGTTAATTTACCCATTGATACTACAAAAATTTCAGATATAACTCCATTTAATAAAAATGGTATGGCATATATAAATGCAGACTGTTATCCATATATTATTTCTGACACTGGAGAATGTTTACTTTCAGGTGTTGAGGATAGTTTTTTAAGGTATGCTTGTAAAAAATATATTGCAATAAAAAATCGTAATAAAATAGATTTATATAAAATAGAAAATTAAAACCAAAGGGAATATAAAACCTCTGCTGAAATCGAAAGCGGCTGCCTATATGACAGTCGCTTATTTTAAGAGTTTTTAAAGAAAGTTAAATTTGTCGGCGAAGTGTCGCCGAGGTGAGTTATTACTGGAAATCATCAAGGGACGCCCTCTATCGCAGGGCGTCCCTCTTGAAAAAACAGTCCGCCGGACTGTTTTTTCAATTCACCCTTGCCGAGCTCTTCTCACGCTTAAGATTTCGCCGTCTGCGGACGGCGACCAAAGGCTCTGCCTTTGGAAACCGCAAGCCTTTTAAAAAAGGCTTGACCTAAAACTGCCGTTTGCTCGCCATAACTATTTTATGGCGGAGCGGCGGCACACCGCCGCTCTCGATACTATCTACTTCACACCGATAGGCAAACTTATTGCCGCGGACATAGGCTTACTACTTAAATAATCAAAGCGAACGCAAGTGAGCGAAAACGTGAACCGGACAGCGGTGGCACACCGCAAAGGCTTGACCTAAAACTGCGTTTTACTACCACTACTTTTTTATGGCGGAGCGGTGGCACACCGCAAAACTGCTGTTTGACATATCAATTTTTGCTGAAATCAGTAAGAATAAGATTTTTATTGTGTTCGAGTGCCCATGTAATGTTCCACTCACTGGTAAAAAGAAGAAGATGTTTTCCCTTTAAATCTTGAATACGCCTTGTGTCTGTCGTGAGGTTCAGAGTTTTCGGGTCAATATCATCATTATCAATCCAACGTATAAGCTCATAGGGCATATTTTCAAGAATGATATCGACGTTATATTCGTTCTTCAGACGGTATTCAAGTACCTCAAACTGAAGTACGCCTACAACACCGACTATAACCTCTTCCATTCCTCCGCCGAGGGATTGAAAAATCTGAATAGCACCCTCTTGTGCTATTTGGGTAATACCTTTTACAAACTGCTTACGTTTCATTGTGTCCTTTAGTCTTACCCTTGCAAAATGTTCCGGAGCAAACGTGGGTATTCCCTCAAATTTAACCTTTTTAGACGGAGAACATACGGTATCACCTATTGAAAAAATACCGGGATCAAACACACCGATAATATCGCCCGCATATGCTTCACTTATCACCTCTCGGTCTTGTGCCATAAGCTGTTGCGGTTGAGAAAGACGCATTTTTTTATTTCCTTGTACGTGATAAACCTCCATTGTTTTGTCATACTTTCCCGAACATATACGCATAAACGCTATACGGTCACGGTGCGCTTTATTCATATTTGCTTGAATTTTAAATACAAATGCAGAAAAATCCTCACCAAAGGGATCTATTTCTCCCTCAATCGTTTTTCGCGGGAGTGGGGGAGTAGTCATTTCGAGAAATTGTGCCAAAAACGGCTCTACACCGAAATTAGTAAGTGCCGATCCGAAAAATACGGGAGTCAGCTTTCCGTTTCTTACCTCTTGAAGATCAAATTCATCTCCCGCACCCTCAAGCAGTTCAATATCATCTCTAAGCGTATCTGCAAGAGTTTGTCCGAGTCTTTCATCAAGATCGGGAGAATCAATTGTAAGTTCGTCCATTTTGACTTCTTTTTGACCGTTGTTTGCGGTAAACGCTAAAATTTCCTTTTTAGCAAAGTCGTAAACGCCTTTAAAATCTTTTCCGCAGCCGATAGGCCAGTTCATCGGGCAGGTATGTATGCCGAGAACATTTTCTATATCTTCCATAAGTTCATACGGACTTTTTGCCTCTCTGTCCATTTTGTTTATAAATGTAAAAATCGGGATATTTCTCATAACGCATACTTTGAACAGTTTTCGTGTTTGTGCCTCAACACCCTTAGAGGCATCAATGACCATAACAGCCGAATCCGCCGCCATAAGTGTGCGGTAGGTATCTTCAGAAAAGTCCTGATGACCGGGGGTATCTATAATATTTATACAGAAACCGTTATAGTTAAACTGCATGACAGACGATGTTACGGAAATACCTCTTTGTTTTTCGATTTCCATCCAATCCGATACAGCGTGTTTGTCCGTTTTTTTACCTTTTACGGATCCGGCAAGCTGTATTGCTCCGGTATAAAGCAATAGTTTTTCTGTAAGTGTTGTTTTACCTGCGTCCGGGTGGGATATTATCGCAAAAGTTCTGCGTTTTTCGATAAGGTCTTTAGTAGTAGACAAAATTATTCCTCCGAATATATAATTGATGTACCCGTATTAGGCACACATTCATTATTTTAACTCAAAAATGTATAATAATCAAGGAATTTTTTTGATTAAAACCGTATTATTAAATTACAATATAAAATGTTGGTGAAAATAGATGTGTGATAAAGAAAACGGGTAATATTTTATGACAAATTGTTGAGATATACTTTATCGGGTTATGATATCGAAAAATAAACATAAAGTTCCATGCAGCCAAATTTACCGTTTAAATGCAAATTGCTGCTTATATTTAATCATTATACATAATACAGTAAAAAACAACCGCCCTATTGGGCGGCTGCTTTACAATGTCGGCATCTTCCTATCTTTCCGGGACGTCACCATCCGAGTATTTTCGGCACCATCGAGCTTAACTTCCGTGTTCGGCATGGGAACGGGTGGACCCTCGACGTCATCAACACCGACTTTTTTATTTTTTATCGCCTCATCTGACGACCTCACTATTATAACACCGTCAATATAAAAATACAAGACCTTTTTTATCTTTTTTAATATACAATTTGTATTATCCGAATTTAATATACAGTATGTCTATTATTGTCTGCTTTCAACTAAAAATTCATACCGCTAATGTTTTACTTCACGTTTACATCTTACCTGTAAAATCGGCTGTACCTCCTAATCGGTACAGCCGTAATTTACTGATGTGAGTGGGACGATAAGCCGGGTTCTGTCTTGAACAGCCATCTATCTTGGCAGAACGTTGCCGTATCTGCTCGGTGCCACCTTTTGAAGCCATCGGGCCAATGAATACGCTTCCCTGCGGTGTTGCTCCGGATAGGGTTTACATGGCCACATAGTCTCCTATGTGCCGGTGAGCTCTTACCTCGCCTTTCCACCCTTACCTGCGATGTTCGCAGGCGGTATATCTCTGTTGCACTTTCCCTGGGGTCACCCCCGGCGGCCGTTAGCCGTTATCCTGCCCTATGGAGCCCGGACTTTCCTCAGGTGCGGTCTTTCGACTCCTGCACCCGCAGCTGTTTATCCCACTCGCAAGGTTTATTATAATATAATCATCGCTTTATGTCAAACGATTTATTTTTTAGATGAAGTTTAAAATCATAATATATATTGTGCGAAACGCTGCAATGCCATTAAATACAGTCAAAATTTGTAATATTGTTAAAATCACATTTGTAATATTCTCTTTTTTATCCGAAAATCTACAAAATAATACCAATTATTTTTTTTTAATTGAATTGAATAAAAATATGTTGTATAATTCGTGTAAAGGTAATATATACGGGGGGATAATGTGGATACGAAATTGATACGGCAGAACGCTGTATTTAGATTTTTTAACAGCACAACTGCTTTCAGGCTTGTTTTTATTTCCTCTTTATTTTTTGGAGTAAACATAATTTTTCCGCCCATTATGCGGGTAATAATGTTATGGTCTGTATATTTGTTTTGCAGGGAATTGATAAAGGGACAGCACCTCGGAAAAATACGTTTCAGGCGGGTTTTGTATTTATTTATGGGTGCGGCGTTTCTGACGGTCATTATACATTCGAAGGACAATTTTTGGGGTAATTTATACGTTCTGTATTGGCTTTCACTTTGTTTTTTCTTTTTTTACGGGTTTCATGCAGAGTCCGATCACGAACATAGAAAACATGAAGCGGTCATGTTGTTGGATTTTATTTCCGGAATGACAACACTGATAATGATTATCGGGTTAGTTCTTCTTGCAATTTTTCCTCAAGGTCTGCATTTGTTCGGCTATGATTTTGCCATTCACGAAAATAGATTTGTGGGGATTATACCCAATGCTAATGTCCTTGCATTCTATGCGGTTATGGCACTGGTCACAACACATATGTTATGGAAAATGAAAAAGGCTGACGGTGTGCTGAAAGGCAAAACAAAGATTTTTTATATAGGATATGCCGTTATAAATGCAATTTCGTTATTTTTATCCGACTCAAACGCTTCGTTGCTTTTTATCATGACTTATTGTTCCTTTCTTGCAGTATGCTTTATATTCAGAGGCGTTAAAAAAATTGAATGGTTTTCGTTTCTGCTGAGAATAACAGCGGCGCTGCTTGCCTGCATTGTAACTGTTCTCCTTATATTTTGTATGCGTTCGCTGACGCAAAGTTGTGTTTCGCTTATGCTTACTAATGGCGAATCAAAAACGCAGATATCGAACAGCGTTACGACAAACAACGGATCTGTACAGATAAAGGACGATGTTATTCAAAATATACCAACAACATTTAAACATGAAAATAAAAACATTGACAGCGGACGTTTTGTTATATGGAAACAGGCTTTCGGGCTTTTGGAAAAATTCCCGATTATGGGGATAGGTAAGGATAACATTGTTTCATACGGAAAGACCTATCTTGGGGGGTTGAAATATGACGACTTTCACAACGGATTGCTGACGATTATAATAAGTTTCGGCATTGTCGGTTTTACGATATTCATGGTTCTTGCGATTACGGTTGCCAAAACCTTTTTTAAAGCCGTTTTTAATCATGCGGATAAATGTGAACATGACGGGAATGTATTGGCACTGATAGTTGCGTTTTGTGCAGCATATAGTGTTTATTCGATGTTTGAGGTCGCACTTCTTTTGGATCTGTCATACAGAGTATTTATTTTCTGGTACATGATAGGTTTGGGACTAAGTTATGCTACATTTTACGAGAGGCAGGAGGATAATAAAACAGTCAATTCACAATTATTGAATGTTTCGGCAGCCGTATAATACGATAATTATATTATGTAGTTAAACCTTGTTTAGATTATTCCTAAGTTTAATGTTAAAACTAATTGATTTTTTCTAAAAACAGTATAATACACTCGATTTCTTGTAGTTTTTTACCAATTAAATTATACCAATAAAGCATTAACCCGGCAACCTTCTTTCAGGCTGTCGGGTTTTCTTTTTTCGGACTGTTATTACGACAGTCCCCCATTCTGCTAAAATGACCAATAAAACAGCGACTTTGTTTCCAAAGCCGCTAATTTACCATAATTTTCTTTCAGCTATAATAAAACAGCTTTATAGCCTAAGACAAGTCCGGATCGTTATGAAACCGTCGACAGCTCCATGTATGTATTCTTGCCCGTACATACACTTCCACACTGAGTGTCCCCAAAGACTTATGAGGTGTCACCGACTTTCGTCATGTATATTGTATGCTGTAATTCGGAAAAAATCAAGCCTTTTTTAAAATTATTTACGTTTTTTAATTTACCTTTTTGTTTATTGTAAAAAAGGTAAAAATAGTGTATAATACCTCCATAGACACTTTACAGCGGAGGTAATTTTTTATGAAGGACGGATTTTTGCGTATAGCCTGCGTATCGCCTGAAATTAAATTGGCGAATTGTATGTATAATGCCGAAACGATCAGCCAGCGTGCAAAAGCTGCCGCCAAAGGCGGGGCTTCGCTGATTATTTTTCCCGAATTATGTATAACAGGATATACCTGTTCGGATCTTTTTCTCAATAATTCCCTGCTTATATCGGCAGAAAAAGCACTCGGATACATCGTTGAACAGACAAAAAAGCTGAATGCAATCATTCTTGTCGGACTGCCCGTTCGTGCGGGTTCGTCACTGTATAACTGCGCCGCCGTTATATTTAGGGGCGACATACTGGGTCTTGTCCCAAAGAGAAATATTCCAAACTATTCGGAATTTTACGAATTAAGACATTTTGCACCGTTTAAACAGCCGATAATCAAAAAGATTTGCGGACAGGAAACAGAACTTAATGCGGATATTATATTTTCATGCAGGTCAATGCCGGAATTTAAACTCGGCGTGGAAATATGTGAAGATCTCTGGACTGCCGAGCCTCCGTCGGGTAAACTTGCATTAGGCGGTGCAACGGTCATAGCCAACCTTTCGGCAAGCGATGAGGTTATAGGTAAGGCAGATTATCGGCGTATGCTTGTTAAATCACAATCCGCAAGACTTCTTTCGGTATATGCCTATGCAAGTGCAGGAATCGGAGAAAGCACAACAGATCTTGTGTTTTCGGGACATAATCTGATATGCGAAAACGGTACGGTTTTGGCGGAGTCAAAACGTTTCATGCCCGAAACCACCTATGCAGATGTTGATCTTCAGAAAATGGAAAACGAGAGGTCAAGATCCAATACTTTTGCCGAGAATGGTGAGATTTACGGGGTAGAATTTGACCTGCCGATCAAAATGCTCAATTTGAACAGACGTATAACTAAAACCCCGTTTGTTCCCGAAAATAAAATAAATCTTGAACAGAGATGCGAGGAAATCCTTACAATTCAGGCAACAGGACTTGCGGCAAGAATTAAGCATACAAATGCGAAAAGCGTTGTTATCGGACTTTCGGGCGGACTTGATTCTACTCTTGCACTTATTGTTGCGGTTCATGCCATGGATATGCTCGAACGTGACAGAAAGGATATAATTGCCGTGACAATGCCGTGTTTCGGAACGACAAAGCGCACAAAGAGTAATGCGGAAATACTTGCCGACAGCTACGGTGTCAGCTTTAAGGATATTGA
>CANQBP010000020.1 GCA_947589415.1 uncultured Clostridia bacterium | reverse complement strand
GCACAGTCTGATCCTATTATATTTCATTATTCTAATATAGAATTATTTTTTGCGATTAAATCAGTGTTTCCTTAGATTTACTGAAACACCGTAAGCATATTCTGCAAACGCTTTTTTAAAATTCTCGGCATTACCTACCGAGAAAAATACATGATAAGTCGGGGGAACAGTAGAACTGTCACGCTTGAGGGCATAATCAATATCATATTTTTTAGCGGTATTGATAAAATCAGCTATATTATTTTCGGTAATCTCAATAGAGTCCAGTTTACCTTTTTTGGCTAAATCACCATATCGAACTTGCTGCCCATTTTTAGAGTTGGAAAGATACGAATTAAACAGTTCTTTCAGAATGTCAGAAGTCATTTTTACGCCTTGATAGCTAAAGGTAATGATTTTTTGAATATTCTCTTTATCATCAACATGGTTCATTTATCCCCACCGCTTTCAGACGGTTGAGGAATTACAAATACTTTCAAATCGGCTTTAATTGCCGAAAGCAACGATGAAATCACATTATTGCATTCGTCCTCACTTGTAAAAACTCCAAGCTGTAAAGCTCTGCTTTGAAGTTCCTCATCGGCTTCATTACTGATGGGAAAATCTGCATTTAAGTCAAATGCAAACAGAACATACACTTCAACTTCATCATCAGCAGTACCTACATGGGCTGCATAAGTCGATATAAACTTGATTGCGTTGAAATTGATTAAATCATTTTCTTGTGTAACTATTGTCATTCCAATTTCCTCCATTCAACTTTTACCCCAGTGGGGCAAAAGTCCGTTTTGTGTGTCATATTCAAATTCAGTATCGTAATGCAGGTTCATTGTATAAGGGGCATTGTACAGACAGGTTCGCAGATATGAACGAAAGTTTTTAATTTTACTTTCAGCAGCTTGTTTTTTAAGCGATTCCAGAACATACTCAATGTGGGAACTATCGAGTTTTTCAAATTGTCGATGAACAATTTGACGGGGGATATTTTGTCCTTGAATTTGAATTTCACTCAAATTAGGATTGTAAGCTTCAAGTATAATGTCAACGAGCAATTCTAAAACTTCCGAGTCAAATTTTCTAATGAGAAATTGATAGTCAATCATACTTTTTATGTAATTCTCTGTTTCATTGACATCCTCGTCCGTCCATCCGTCACTATCAGACTTCTGCTCAGGTAAGCTGCCTTGATAGATAGATTGAGTATGATTCATCTCAGTCTGACTCTTAAGTATATTATTATATTTATATATACTATAAGGACTTCGGTTTTTCAGATGTTTAGACTTCGGTTTTTCAGATGTCTTGACTTCTGTTTTGCTGCTATTGCATACTTGAAACTCCTCAGACTTCGGTTTTTCAGAAGTCTTGACTTCGTTATTCTGTTCTACATCCGAAGTCTGAGAATTGTTTGCTTGCAACGTCCTTGCAAAATTGCATACAAAAATCTTAATCGGTTTTCCTTGCCCTTGTTTTTTACGGCAAATTAATCCGATTTTTTCAAGCTCATTGAAAATCTTTACAGCTTTGTCTTTGCCTATATTTAACTTCTCACAGGCTTCCTCTTGCTTAAAATAAACAAAAAGTCTGCCGTCCTCTTCATACCATTCATTTTTGCGAGAAATCCCGCAACGATCGAGGAGAAAACCATATAAAAGTTTTGATTCACATGACATATTCACAAACTGATTTTCTGTAAAAAGTGCTTGCGGCACTCTGTAAAATTGATATTGTTCCGCCTCGTTGCCGTAAAAAAAATCAAACATATCACGCACCCTCACTTTCTTTGAATCTGGCAATTTCACTTGAAAGTGATTTGTGCATTGAACTGATTTTTCTAATCCCAATGTCCTCTATAAGCTTTGCTGTATCGGCTACAGCTGTTGCTGTTTTTGCATTTGAAATTAACATTGAAAACAGAAGCTTGGTTTCTGCTGAATAATCCCTATACTCGCCTGACATTATTTCTTTCGGCATATAAAAATATGCCTGATTGCCTTTGTTCATTTTTTACACCCACTTGAAAACCTATTTTCAATCATTGCCTGTTCTTGACGCTTAAAAAAATATAGAGCCAATCACCATGGATCGGCTCTATTTTTTGATTTTTTATTCTTCCCTTATTCAATTACAAGTATAGGTGAGGGTGCGTTTTATGACTGCACAGGACTGACAAGTGTAACGATACCCGACAGTGTTACGAATATAGGTGAGGGTGCGTTTTGTGACTGTGCAGGACTGACAAGTATAACGATACCCGACAGTGTTACGTCAATAGATGAATTGGCGTTCGGTTATTGCACAGGACTGACAAACGTAACCATACCCGACAGTGTTACGAATATAGGCACGGGTGCGTTTGCCGACTGCACAGGACTGACAAGCATAACGATACCCGACAGTGTTACGAATATAGGTGCGGGTGCGTTTAAAGATTGCACAGGACTGACAAGCATAACGATACCCGACAGTGTTACGGAGATAGGCAATTCGGCGTTTTATGGCTGCAAAGGACTGACAAGTGTAACCATATCCGACAGTGTTACATCAATAGGTTATAATGCGTTTGGGTATTGCACAGGACTTACAGAAATAAGTGTTGATGAAAATAACGAAAGCTACACATCCGAAGATGGTGTTTTATTTGACAAAAATAAAACTACTTTGATAACATACCCCGGAGGTAAGAAAGGTGCCTACACTGTACCTGACAGTGTTGCATCAATAGGTGATGTTGCGTTTCTAGAATGCACAGGATTGACAGACATAACCATACCCGACAGTGTTACATCAATAGGTTATAGTGCGTTTATCGAATGCACAGGATTGACAAGTGTAACCATACCCGACAGTGTTACGGAGATAGGCTTGGGTGCGTTTGCCTACTGCACAGGACTGACAGAAATAAATGTTGATGAAAATAACGAAAGCTACACATCCGAAGATGGTGTTTTATTTGACAAAAATAAAACTGTTTTGCTGATATATCCCGCAGGTAAGGAAGGTGCATACACTATACCGGACAGTGTTACATCAATAAATGATGGTGCGTTTGCATATTGCAAAGGACTGACCGATGTAACAATACCTGCGAGTGTCACAGAGATAGGTCCTGTTGTATTTGACGGATGCGACAATGTTGTTATTCACGGTTATAGTGGCAGCTATGCCGAAACTTATGCAAATGAAAACGAACTTACTTTTGTTGCAATATATGACGATTACGAGTGGAAAGAAAACGAGGACGGCAGTGTAACAATTACAGGTTATAACGGAAACGGAGGAGATGTTGTTATTCCTTCCAAAATTGACGGTAAGTCTGTTACATCAATAGGTAATTCGGCGTTTGAAGGTTGCACAGGACTGACAAGCATAACCATACCTGACAGTGTTACGTCAATAGATGAATTGGCGTTCGGTTATTGCACAGGACTGACAAGCATAACCATTCCCGACAGTGTTACGGAGATAGGTATGGGGGCGTTTGCATATTGCACGGGACTGACAAGTATCAACGTTGATCAGAATAACGAAAATTATTTATCTGAAAGCGGTATTCTATTTAACAAAGACAAGACTGCTCTGGTAGTATATCCCGCAGGTAATAAAGGTGCCTACACTATACCCGACAGTGTTACGGAAATAAGCAGTAGTGCGTTTTTAAGTTGTACAGGACTGACAGAAGTAACGATACCCGACAGTGTTACGTCAATAGGTGAAATTGCGTTCAGCTATTGCACAGGACTGACAAGTATAACAATTCCGGACAGTGTTGCAGAAATAGGCATGGGTGCGTTTTTTGGCTGCATAGGACTGACAAGTATCGATGTTGATAAGAATAACGAGAATTATTTATTTGAAAACGGTGTTCTGTTTAACAAAGACAAGACTGCTTTGGTAGCATATCCCGGAGGTAAGAATGGTGCCTACACTATACCCGACAGTGTTACGTCAATAAGTAATTATGCGTTTGGGTATTGCAAAGGACTGACAAGTATAACAATACCCGACAGTGTTACGTCAATAAGTAATTATGCGTTTGCATATTGCAAAGGACTGACAAGTATAACAATACCCGACAGTGTTACGTCAATAAGTAATTATGCGTTTGAATATTGCACAGGACTAACAAATATAACAATACCTGCAAGTGTTACCGAGATAGGTTATGGTGTATTTGCCGGATGCGACGATATTGTTATTCACGGTTATAGTGGCAGTTATGCGGAAGCATATGCAAATGAAAACGGAATTACTTTTGTGGCAATAAGCGAAGAACCGAGTGATGAGCCAAGTGAAGAACCGAGCGAAGAGCCAAGCGAAGAACCGAGCGAAGAACCGAGCGAAGAGCCAAGCGAAGAACCGAGCGACGAGCCGAGTGTAGAGCCAAGCGAAGAACCGGGCAATAAACCGACAAATCCCACGGATAACCAGACAAGCGGCGGTACAAACAATACCCCCACAGATAATACCAATACAAATACCGATGTGCCGCAAACAGGCGATATGGGCATAATGCTGATACTTGCCGCACTTGCTGCTTCAATACCGGTAATGGCTGTTGCGTACAAGCGCCGTAAAAAACAGTAAGGCAGCGCAAATGTGAAATACAAATATAAAAACAGCACCGAAACCCGAAGCTCATTTAGAACTTCGGGTTTCATGCGCAGAAAATAAAATGTGCCTGCCATGTTATCCCGTAACCCCGACAGCCCGTTCATTTTACTGCCGCATAAAAGTACTTTTGAAAACTTCAGACAGTAAAAACCAATCATAGACTATAATTGATATAAAAAAATACTTGAACCTCAAATTTAATTTATGCAATATCTTCAATGAATTAAAAAATATATAATGTTATAGTGCATTATGCTAAAAATATACATTATAAATTAAACGATATGCATAAAATACATTTTTTTATAAAAAAATCATTGGCTTTTCTTGTTTTTTGTGATAAACTAATAAAAAGGATATTGCAACATAGGGACCATTGTACAAATAACCCAAAGGTCATGTTCCGACCGATGGGTTTTGTGGTTTGTGTCGTTCCTGTTGAAATTATCCGACAGCCAGAGAAAAATTTTAAAAGAGTGTGGTGTATTTATGGAAACAACAGCTACGATACTGCAATTAACCAGAGGATTGCTTATTCTTACCCCGGCTAAATATGATAAACCCGAGGGAAGCGGCTTTGCAGTAAAAAACAAAAGGCCTTCAATGGCTTCAACTTTTTCCGTTCCCCAGATCTTTGAGTTGAATGAATCTCTTAAGGATCACCCGTATGAAAAAGGTGATGAGTTGGCAGCTTTCGTTAAACGTTGTGCGGAAAGTGCCAGCATAGTGCTGGGAGATGTGTTTATATGCATAGAGGACGAAGATGTTCTTATCAGTAAGGAATATAAGCACCCCCAGGCAAAGGAAAAACTGCTTCCGACATTCGCAAGAGTTGAGGCGGAACAGGTTCTCCACCAAGAAGTGGAAAAATATACTATCCTTAACTTTGAATACGGACAGCAGTATGGTAAAGCAAATAAAAGCAACGAAATATCTGCTTCTCTTTTTGCGATAAAAACGGATATTCTCGATAATTTGAGGAGAGCGTTTGCTGCCGAGGGCGTAAACGTTGTGAAGATCGTTCCTCCGATTGCGGGTATGCTGTACACGGCTAAGGCGGATATAAACTCCGCAACAAGGTCTGTTGCAATTATCAGCGTTGACTTTGCGGCAACCCGTGTGGTACTGCTCCATAACGGCGCACCCGTGTTCCAACAGTCCTACACCGGCGTGCTGGAGGATATAGCGGAACTGTTCTCCCTTGAATTTGGTATGAGTAAGCTCGGCGCAATAGAACTTATACGTCAAGAGGGTCTTGGTATATGTAATAAGTGTAAGTCAGCCAATACCCGCAAACAGGCTATGCTTATGCTTGATACGGCAGCACAGGAGGTCGTAAGAAATATTCAGCTCGTTATGTCACAGAAACGTCTTGACGTTGACGAAATAGTGTTGGTCGATGTTCTTGCAAAGCTCCCGAATATAAATAACTACTGCCGCCAAATAGGTCTTACCGCCCCCATAGAGAATGTAACAAGACTGTTTTCGGGCGGAACACTCCCGCCCGCATCAGATGCTTCCGCTTCCGAAAAGAGCTATGATACGACTTCGTTTATAACTCTCAACGGCGTTGTAACGATGCCGCCCGCAGAGGCAAACCTGATTATGGGCGAAACCAACATACTCACGGCTATGGCTAACGACAGCACGGCAAAATTGGGCAAGATGATAACCGCCGGCATAGGCGCAGCTGCGGCTATATGGATGATTGCCGTTTTGGGCTGGTGGGGAGCGCTTTATCTTCGTGAAAAGCACGATAATGATGAGCTTAACAATAAAGCCTATGCGCCCGCTAAACAGCTTATAAATGACGAAAGTCAGTGGCGTGCGGAGCTTGCAAACGTTGAAACAAACCTTTCAATGCTGCCCGATACAAGCCTTAAATCCGCCGATGTAACTACCGAGTTTTTGTCACAGGTAAGAGATAAGGTTGTTGCTTGTACCGCCTTTGATATGGACAATACACAACATACTATCGGAACAAGCGTTGATCTCGATACTTATGATGATTTTATTAAATTCAAGAATGAACTTATAGACACGAAGTATTTTAAACTTGAAGATACTATATCGGTAAATGCTGTTGTCGATAATGCGCAGGGAGGAACTAACCCGCTGCAGAGAATGAGGGCAACTATTGTTCTTGACGTAACAGAGGAAACTATTCAAAAGGCTGAAGAGGCGGCAGGCAAGACTGAACAGAGTACGGCAGGCGGCACGGGAAATACCGGCGGAACAACACAGGTTTCCAGTGAGGGAAGCACGGCGGACGGTACATCGTCTGCTGCAAGCTCGGACGGCAGTGCAGCCTGATATAACCTGACGGAGGTAAACTAAAATGAATAAAAAACAATCTATAACAATTCCTAAATTTGTATGGGTAATTCTGTTGATTTTGGTTGTGTGCATAATATTCCTTGTAGCAGTACAGATACCGTTTTCTCAGAAAATAGACAAGTATAATGCGGACCATGTGTCCGCGGATTCGACAATCAATATGTATAAGGATTACCTTAACCGTGCAGATGAAGTAAAGGCAAGCATAGAAGAGATGAAAAAAGAGTGCGAAACAAAAACCCAAACTCTTACAATGAATGCAGATACAACAGCAGATGATATAAGGGATATGCTTAATGATTTGGATTACGATCTTTCAAGCCTTTCAATAAATGAAAGAAGACCTGATCCAAGCGGAAAAGTATCTGCTACCGGAGATCCGCTTTATGTTACAACGATTAAGTTCTCCTTTACAACAACCGAGAAGAAATTGATCGAAACACTAAAGTACTTTGAGTCCGAATCAAAGGGTTCGTATTTTGTAAGCAAGATATCTGTAACAGAGGCAGAGGATAAGGCTAATACAACAACAGGCGAAACGGCTAAAGAGGGTTCAAAAAAACCTGCTGCAAGCGCCGATACGCTCTATGATGCTACGCTTGAAATTCAACTTTACTTCTTTGATATGACTAAGAATCAGGCTAATGCTTCTACTGCTGCCACTGCAACACAAAGCTCCGTTTCGTCGGCAGCATGATGAAATTGAAAGTTCGGAGAGATTTTAATGCAGCCGTTTAATTATTTGATGTCACCTGCGGGAATGGTATGGGTGATATCGTGTTTACCGATTGGTTTTGTTTTGACTGCACTGGGGTATTACATCATAAATCGCATACCTGCAAAATGGCTGTGCGATTATGGTGAAACTCCGTCGGAACAGCTTTTATCGGGCAAACGAGTGAAATATCTGCCGTCAGGCATAGCGGTTTCAATATTGGTATCGGTTTGTCTTGCGTTATGCAGACTTCAATTTAATAAGGGTTATGATATTTATTTCTGCGTCCTTGCTTTGATACTTTTTGATTGTCTGCTTATAACGATAGCGGATATAAAATATCAGATAATACCTGATCAGTTTACAATAATTCTCGGAATACTCGCCGCTGCACTGAGTATCTATGACATAGTGAGGGGCTATAACATATTCCATGCATCATGGTGGTCGCCGCTGGCAGGTGCCGGTATAGGTGCGGTTTCAATGATTCTTATAGACCTGATCGGCATGGTGGTGTATAAGCGTGACGGAATGGGTTTCGGTGACGTCAAGCTGTTCTTTGCAGGAGGTATTCTTGCGGGATTTCCGGGTGCGATCGTTGTTTTTCTAATCGCAGTTGTAGTCGCTACGCTGTTCTTTGCAGCAATAATAATAACATCAAAGATTGCGTACGGCAGAAAAGCCGAACACATACAGACCGAAATGTCTGAAGCAGATGAAGAAAACACAGCAGTTGCCGAAAATACCGATGCGCCGGAAACCGAAGACGGTTCTGACGGCTCGGCGGACACAACAGCGGAAAACGAAGCCGATTCCGACGAACAGACCGATGACGAAACCGTGGGCTTTGGTTCGTATCTTGCGTTCGGACCGTATTTGGCGGCAGCTCTTGCGGTATATATAGTTCTGTTTGACCTTGTAAAATTTTTGGTGCAATTATATTTTAATTTATTTAATTTTTAATCGGGAGCTGGAATTATGAAAGCAAATCAGCTTAGAATAGGACAAATTCTTATCAATTCGGGTGCCATTACCGATGAACAGCTTGACGAAGCGCTTAAAAAGCAGAAAACGGAAAGCGGTAAGCGTGTTGCGGACATTCTCGTTGAAGATGGTGTTGTGACCGAACTGCAAGTGTGTAAGGCTCTTGAGCAGCAGCTCAGAATCCCGTACATAAATCTTGATGAAGTACAGATACCCGAAGAAATATCCGGAATAATTCCGGAAGATATAGCTCAAAAGCACATGGCAATAGGAATAGAGAAAAACGGACGTTTTCTTACGGTTGCCATGGCAGATCCTACAAACTATAACGGAATACAGGATATCGGAATTACAACAAAAATGAAGATAATGCCTGTTATAGCCGAAGGATCTAAAATCAATAACAAATTTCGTGAGCTGTATGCAGCAAAAAAAGCAATAGACGATGCTAAGGAGTTTCTTGAATCGAAGGGCGGCGGAAAAACTAAGGCGGAGCTTGAGGCAGAAGCAGCTGCTGCCCAAGATGCATCAGCAAACGATCAGCCTATCATACGTTTTGTAAACAGTATGCTTGAAGAAGCAATATTTTCAAAGGCTTCGGATATTCATATCGAACCCATGGAGGAATGTTTGAGAATAAGGTTTCGTATTGACGGTAAGCTGCAAATATATATGGAAACGGCACCGGAGCTTATACCGTCCGTTACATCTCGTATAAAATTCATAGGAAATATGAATATAGCCGAAAAACGTATCCCTCAGGACGGTCGTATCAAATACCGTGTCGGAGGAAAGGATATAGACTTCCGTATTTCCGTTCTTCCGTGCCTGTTTGGTGAGAAGATAGTTATGCGTATTACGACCTCGCTCGGAATGGAGCTTAAGAAAGATAATATAGGATTTCTTCCCGAAAATCTTGAAAAGTTCGATCACCTTGTAAAAAGCCACCGAGGTATTATCCTTGTAACGGGTGCTACCGGTTCAGGTAAGTCAACAACACTTTATACGGCATTGCATGAGGTTATGGGTGAGGATATAAATATTATTACGGTTGAAGATCCTGTCGAAATGATCCAACAGGGAATAACCCAGGTACAGACGAACGAAAAAGCAGGTTTGACATTTGCCGCAGCACTGCGAAGCATACTTCGTCAAGACCCCGATATCATAATGATCGGTGAGATTCGTGACGGCGAAACGGCAGGAATAGCAGTACAGGCAGCTATCACAGGTCACCTTGTGCTTTCGACACTTCATACGTACGATGCGCCAAGCTCGGTGGCACGTCTTGTGGATATGGGAATAGAGCCGTACATGGTTTCCTCGGCACTTTTGGGAATTATTGCACAGAAACTCGCAAGAAGACTTTGTACAAACTGTAAGGAGGCATATAGTCCCGATCAGAACGAACGCATAGGTTTAGGACTTGACGAAAATGAAGAAATAACGCTTTATCGTCCCGTCGGCTGCGAGAAATGTAATATGAAGGGATATAAAGGACGTATTGCCGTTCATGAAGTAATGCTCCTTACAACAACTCTTAAAAGAGCCGTTACCCAGGGAGTCAGCACAGACGAATTGAGGGATATGGCAATTAAGGAGGGTATGATACCCATGAAAGAGAATGTGCGAAGAGATGTTCTCGAAGGGCTTACCTCCTATGAAGAATATATTGACATGACGATCTCAAATGACTGATGAGATCCGAATATAAAGGTGTTTAAACACAAATTCTATATACAGAATGGGGTAGATTATAATGGATTTTTATAGCCTTGTAAAAGAAGCTGTAAGCAAGGGTGCATCCGATATTCACCTTGCATCGGGCAACCATCCCGCATACCGTCTTCACGGTAATGCATTTTTTACAAACGATCCTGCTCTTAAAGAGGCAGAGGTCACGGCAATCATAAAGGCTGTTCTTAACCAGTCAAGATTTGAAACATTTCTTGCAACAGGTGAGGCGGATGCGGCAGTTGAAATAGGAGAATGCGGACGTTTCAGAGCCAATGCTTTCAGACAGCGTAACGGTACATCACTCGTACTCCGTGTTATTAACAGTGTAGTTCCGGAACTTTCAACCTTGAATCTTCCTAATTCAATAAGAAAAACTCTGGATCTTAATTCGGGACTTGTTCTTATGTGCGGCCCTACGGGTTCCGGTAAATCAACCACTCTTGCGGCTCTTATAAATGAAATAAATAAGTATAAGAGTAAGCATATAATAACCATTGAGGATCCTGTTGAGTTTCTGCATACACCTAAGCGCTGTATCATAAATCAAAGGGAAATAGGTCTTGACAGCCGTTCATATCCTATGGCGCTAAGGGCTGCGATGCGTGAAGACCCCGATATAATTCTCGTCGGCGAGATGCGTGACCGTGAGTCTATTCAGATAGCACTGACGGCAACCGAAACAGGTCACTTGGTATTTTCAACGGTACATACCGAAGGTGCGGCAAAGACTATCGACCGTCTTGTTGATATATTCCCGCCGGATCAACAGCAGCAGATAAGAGTTCAGCTTTCTACCTCTCTAAAGGCGGTTATTTCACAAAGACTTCTGCCGAGAGCCACGGGAGGACGAATTGCGGCATTTGAGATAATGTTTGTAACGGGTGCAATAAGTAACCTTATACGTGAAAATAAAGTTGCGAACATTCAACAGTCGATACAGCTCGGTCAGCAGTACGGTATGATTACCATGAGCAAGAGTATAGATAATCTTCTTGCGCAGGGACTTATAACCGAACAGGTAGCTAAGGCATGGAACTTTGATATCGGTGACACCGATGCCAGAAGATAAGGGGTGAGCTGTCTTGAAATTTAAGTACGTGGCGATGAACGCCAGAAATCAGAAAAAAGAAGGTGCGATAGAGGCCGAAACGCAGAGTCAGGCCGTGGCAATGCTCCGTGAAAAGGGGCTTATTGTTCAAGATATCAGGGAAACCTCTGCCGGAGATGATGCTCCTACGAGTATATGGCAGATGGATCTCGGAGGCGATGTCCATACAAAGAAATTAAAGAAAAAGGCTTTGCTGATGCTCTTCAATCAGCTCGGTATGATGATGAAGGCAGGTATAAACCTTTCGATGTCCATGCAGATTATGATTGATGCCGAGAAAGATCCGTCAATGAAAAAAATCCTTCGAGAAATCAATGAGAATCTGTATAACGGCTTTACCCTCTCTCAATCAATGAAGAACTTTGAAGGCTTTCCGGGTGTTTATATAAGTATAGTAGAGGCCGGTGAGGCAAACGGACGTCTTGACTCCGCATTCCAACAGTGTGCGCTCATATGCAAAAAGGATATAGCACTTTCGGGAAAACTAAGAAGTGCGTTCACATATCCTATTTTCCTTATTGTACTTGTTATTGCACTTATTATAATCCTTTGCGGTTTCGTACTTCCGACCTTTAAGGATACATACGGTTCGTTCGGTGCGGAATTGCCGGGACTTACCCTCGCAGTAATGGGCTTTTCCGATATACTTATAGGCTATTGGTGGCTGCTTTTGATTATAGCTGCGGTTTTGATATTTGCCTTTATTACACTTAAAAAGAACAATGCCGAATTTCAGATGATGTTAGCTAAGGTGTCGCTGAAAATTCCGCTTATTGGCCCTATTGTACGTCAAAGCTCACTTGCACGTTTTTGCCGACTGATGTCAACGCTTACAGATGCCGGCATACCTATCCATAAAGCTATGGGTCTTGCCCGTGATGCAGTACCGAACATATTTGTTAAGGAGCAGGTACAGTCCGTTATTGATGATGTGCAAATCGGTGTTCCGATTAACGAAGCAATGTCAAAACATTCCGTGTTTGATCCCATACTCGTGTCAATGGTTCGTGTCGGTGAGGAATCCGGTATGCTTGGCGACTCACTTTTCAAAATGGCAGAACTGTTTGAGGAACAGAGTGATGAGTCCACGCAAAAACTTACCGACGCAATGACACCTATTATGACGGTTGTTATCGGTGTTGTTGTAGGTGTAGTTGTTGTATCTATGATTCTTCCGATGTTCGGTGTTTATAGCGTTATCGATGAGAATACATAAAAATACGGCATACCTTGCGTCTGTTTTGCTGCTGTATATTCAGATACAAGGCAGACTTTGGTACATTGACGTACAAACGTCAATGTACCTTTGCCGTTATTTTTTGTTAATTTATTACCAAATTATACTTAAAAAATTTGTTTGTTTTATCCTAAAAAAAGATGTTGAATTACCGTGATTTTATAGTATAATAGTGGGTAGGGTATTATATCTCAAAAAGAGCAAAATTGTGCTTCGTGAACATGATACTATGCAAGGGAGGTTAGAATAATGAAAAAAACGGGTTTTTCCGGTATCAGAAAAATCAGATCCAAAAAGGGTATGTCGCTTGTTGAAGTGCTTGTGGGTGTTGCAATTATTGTTATAGTTTTTGCGTCAACGCTCGGTGCAATGGTTGGCGGCTATACGACAACCGTATATAATGCCGATGAAAACAGAACAGACCTCTTAAACTCGTCAGTTAATGAAATTGTTTTCAATACGTTTAGTAAAATGAAAATTTCTGATGTTTCCCAAGCTGAAGATGTTATTGATCAGATAGTCAACAGCAATCCTACGTCAAACGATCTCGGTACGGCTGTTGCTGCAGCTATTTCGGAAAAGGTTCCGGGTGCGGTTTTTGTATCGCCTCAGAAAAATTCTTCCGGCAAATATGAGCCTGTATTCAACAACGGTGTTTCATTCCAATATACGCTCGTTCCCGATGTTGGCGTAAATATAGGCAAGAAGGACGATACCAGAAAAGAACTTTATGTTGAAGGTATTAGAATTGTTACTTGTTTTGAATCTGCAAAAGGAAGTATAATCAATGAAAGTTTTGTTCCGTACAGTTAAAATGTGAGGTGGTTTGGAGTGCGAAAAGCAAAAAGTAAGAGAGGTTTCACTCTTGTTGAACTCGTGGTGACGGTTGCTATACTGTCGATAACTGCGGGTCTTGGTGTGGGAATATTTGCCTCAACTATGAATAATTATTCAACAGCATCGGTTCGTTCGGCTGAACAGGATAAGGCAACGGAAATTGAGGATTTTATCTTTACGTATGCAAGGGTTTGCAAAAATCTTTATTTTATTGATTCAAGCAAGACGGATACTCTTTCGAGCGGTACTAATTACCTTTCAGGCGTAAGTCAGCTTCAGATCTCACCCCAAAGTACTCAGTATATGAAAATGGATCCGGGGTCGGAAAATTTAGACTATAATACAAATGACAGAGATGAGAGCGGTAATATAATCGCATCACCTGTTTTGACCGTTCAGGGTGTTGATAATATTGTTTTTACGGTATCCAGACAAAAACTGACCAGGGGTGATCCGGACGAAGATGATGTGTTCTATTATTTGAACTATGAGATCAATATGGTTGACGGTTATAGTGTAACCGGCAGCGTTATACTCAACAATTGTGAGAATGTTAATTTTTTAGTCGGATCGTCGTATGTTGATACAGGTGATACGGGTGTTTTTGTTGTAGGTGATGATTCGTTTACAACGGGTATTGGTTTTGAATGTGATCCCATCAATACTCTTTCGTCAACTCCGTGATGTCGGTATATACGAATTAGGATTGTAAGCTCGGTTGATTAGAAAATTCATAGGTGTGTTTATTAAAAAAGTCGGTCGCTCATGTAAGCAGTATCTTGAGCAGCCGACTTTCTTTTGTCTTATAAATACGGCTGCCGCAATCTTATGACTTTAAACAACGAGCAGTTTTATTATGTGACTATGCTGTTTTTGTCTGCGACAGCTTATATAACTTATATAATATATGGAAAAACACCCGACCGTATTCGTATTCATTACGACTGGCCGGGTGTTTTAATCGGATATGAAATTATTTCAATTTCACTTTGCTTTAGAACTTATTGCTTGATTTCTTCCATTTCATATACCTCAAATATGTCGCCCTCTTTGATATCACTGTATTTTTCAAGCGTAATACCACATTCAAATCCTTGTGCGACTTCCTTAACGCTGTCTTTAAATCTTTGCAGAGAGGCTACTATGTCATCGGCAATAACTATACCGTCACGTACAACACGACAGTGCGCACCTCTTACGACCTTGCCCGATACGACATACGAGCCGGAAACAAGACCGACATTTGTAATCTTATACGTAAGTCTTACTTCTACCTTTCCTAAGATATTTTCCTTGTACTTGGGAGCAAGCATACCTTTCATTGCAGCCTCGATTTCCTCGATACAATCATATATTATCCTGTACAGACGCATATCAACGCCGTTACGTTTTGCATTATCTTCGGCAACAGGATCGGGACGAACATTAAAACCTACAATTATGGCGTTAGATGCCGTTGCGAGCATAACATCGGATTCATTTATTGCACCGACAGCACTATATATTACATTCACACGCACTTCATCATTACCGAGTCGCTCAAGAGATTGCCTTACAGCTTCAACAGAACCCTGTACATCTGCTTTTACAATAATTTTGAGTTCCTTCATTTCTCCGATTTTCATTTGATCAAAGAGATTTTCGAGAGTAACTTTAGTAACGGAATTGAAACGTTCTTCCTTTTTGGCACTTATGCGCTGTTCTACAAGCTCTCTGGCAAGACGTTCATCAGAAACGGCGTTAAATATATCCCCGCCTGTCGGAACGTCATTAAGACCTGTTATTTCAACCGGAATTGACGGGCCTGCCTCTTTTACCTTAACTCCCTTATCGTTTGTCATTGCCCTGACACGTCCGACAGTAGTGCCGGCAACAACAATATCACCGATTTTCAATGTACCGTTTTGCACGAGCATAGTAGCAATAGGACCTCGTCCCTTGTCCAGTCTTGCCTCTATTACCGTACCCTTTGCAGCCCTGTCGGGATTAGCCTTGAGTTCTTTCATATCCGCAACAAGCAGTATCATTTCGAGAAGTTCGTCAATACCTTCTTTAGTATGTGCCGATACAGGAATTACGGGTACATCACCGCCCCACACATCGGGGACAAGCTCATGTTCTGTAAGCTGCGTCATGACACGATCGACATCAGCACCGGGTTTATCTATCTTGTTGACAGCAACTATAATAGATACTCCTGCCGCCTTTGCATGATGTATTGCCTCCACGGTCTGCGGCATAATACCGTCATCAGCAGCAACTACAAGGATAGCTATATCCGTCACTTGTGCGCCCCTTGCACGCATTGTTGTAAATGCCTCATGTCCGGGGGTATCGAGGAATGTTATGTTGCGTCCGTTGATAACAACGCAGTATGCGCCTATGTGCTGTGTTATTCCGCCTGCTTCGGTTTCCGTGACGTGAGCATGGCGTATTGTATCAAGCAAAGAAGTCTTTCCGTGGTCAACATGACCCATTACGACTACAACCGGGGCACGTTCAACGAGGTTATCATCATTATCTTCACTGTTATCAATGATTTTTTCCTCTATTGTTTCAATAACCTCTTTCTCGATTTTTGCGTGAAATTCCATTGCTGCAAGTGATGCGGTATCGAAATCTATCACATCGTTAAGACTTGCCATAACACCGAGCATCATGAGTTTTTTGATAAGCTCCGCAGCAGTAACCTTTAATCGGTGAGCAAGTTCGCTTACCGTAATTTCATCGGGTATAAGCACGGTTATCGGCTTATTCTTACGATCGTTGGAAATTCTGTCAAGACGTTCCTGTTCGCTTTCCTTTCTTGAGTTGCGGGGCTTACCTTTTTGCTGGGAACGCTGATTGATTTTCTGTTTCTGTGCGGTAGGCTCTTTGTGCATTTTTTCACTTGCGAGTCTGTCATATTTTTCATTATATTTGTCAATGTTTACATGAGAGGCCCTTGTATTTATAATACGTCCTCTGTTTTCATTAACCGTATTGTTATCCTCTGTAACAGCATGACTTTTATCAAACTGCTTTCCCGACAGGATATGCGTTTCCTGTTTGGGACGGGCAGCGGCAGGAGCTTTATTTTTCTTCTGCTGTTTTTTGGTTCGGTTTTTATCGGAGTTTTCCTGTGTCTGCGCCGGTCTGTCGTTACGATTATTTTTACTTTCGGTTTTATCGGTTTTTTCGATTTTGGGTGTTTTCTGAGGTTTCCCGTTTTCGTTTTTATTGTTCTTGACACGGTCTTTATTTTTATTTTGTTTTTCATTTTTAACCGCATCGGTCTTGTGCGGGGTATTTTCCTGTTTGGGCTGTTCCTGCTCCTCCGAAGAGGTATCGTTTGCCCGGTTGTAGTAATCATTAAGATTACTCATCATGTTTTTATGGGTAAAATACTCAATTACAATGTTCAGTTCATTACCCGAAAGATTTGCCCCCGATTTTTTATTTACTCCGAGGTACGCATTAAGTACTTCGGTAATCTCCTTACTCGGCATATTAAGATTTTTTGCTAATTCACTGAGCTTATATTTTATCATACAATCGTTCCTCCTGTCTGTTTATCAGTTGCAAAGCGTAATCATTTTATCCGCAAAGCCTTTATCATTAACCGCAATTATTCCGGTGAGTTTTCCGACAGCACCTCCGAGTTCTGCCATCGGTATATCCAAAAGAATTGCCTGCACCCCGTTATCATCAGCCGTTCTCAAAATTGAGCGTTTTGTTCGCTCGGACAAATCATTTGCAAGTAACAGAAGCCTGCATTGCCCGGCACTTATAGAATCCGATGCGGCATCAAAGCCAAGACTGATACGACACGCTCGTCTTGCTATTCCTAATAAAGACAGCAGCTTATTATTCATTGATTTGACAACTCTCTTTCCGGATATTCCGATAGTTTTAATGATAATTGGCAGAGGTTTCAAGCTCTTGTTCAAGCCTTTGATATACCTCATCGGGAATTTTGCACGAAAACGCTTTTTCAAGTCTTCGAGCTTTTTTAGCCTTAGCCAGACAGTCGGGGTTATTGCAGATATATGCCCCACGTCCGGATTTCTTCCCTGTAAGATCCACCGATATTCTGCATTCCGTTTCCTCCGAATCGGGGGATTTGACTATTCTTATGAGCTGTTTTTTTTCTTTCATTTCTCCGCAGCCCGTACATTTCCGCAAAGGTATTTTTTTCTGGTACAATTTGATATTTCCTTTCGTAATCCCTCAAACCTCCGCTTTCATGAGGTACGCAGATGATATCCGATTTATTCCTCTTTTTCGTCATCATCAGGGTTTTCGGGAGTATTTATGTCGGCATTTGTTTGTGCGTCGGCAATCTCTTCCTCGTCATTTTCGAGTCCGTCGCCGATATATTCTTCTTCCTCGTCATCGTTTTCCTCGTCGTCCTCACCAAAGAAACCGCTTTCGGGGCGTATATCTATTTTCCAACCCGTCAGCTTTGCCGCAAGACGGACATTTTGTCCTCTGTTTCCTATTGCAAGTGAAAGCTGGTTATCGGGAACAGTAACCCTGCATATTTTTTCGCCGTCCTTATTAACGGCAACTTTAATAACTTCGGCGGGGGAGAGAGCCTTTTTGATAAATTCTACCGGATCTTCATTGTATTCTATGATATCAATTTTTTCTCCGCCGAGTTGACTGACGATATTTCCCACTCTTTGTCCTTTCGGGCCTATACAAGCACCAACCGCATCAACTTCGGGATTTGTGCTTATTACCGCTATTTTAGTTCTTGAACCTGCTTCTCGTGATATGGATTTTATTTGAATTACGCCCTCAAATATTTCCGGAACCTGTTCCTCAAAAAGTCTTTTTACAAGATCCGGGTGAGTTCTGGAAATAATTGCCTTAGGCCCTCTGTCGCTTGTTTTTATGTTCACAACATATACTCTGATCAAATCCCCGATATTAAGAACCTCGCCCGGTATCTGATCGTTTTTCGGCAGGGTAGCTATGGCTTTTCCGAGTCGCAGTGTAGCGTTTCCCGTTGAGGGATCTATCTGCTCGACTGTTGCGGTGGCAATATCTTGAAATTTGCTTTGGTATTCGGACAGAGCCTGTTCCTTTTCACCATCTCGTATTCCCTGACGTATCATATTTCTTGCGGTTGAAACCGCTATTCTTCCGAAGTTTCTCGGATCAAGGGCGATACCGACCTTATCTCCTTCGCTTGCCATTGGGTTAATTTTTCTTGCTTCATAAACGGAAATTTCCCTATTGATATCGGTTACTTCCTCAACAACGGTTTTATTAAGTTGCGCTTCGAGCTTACCTGTTTTTTCATCGCATTTGACTATAACGTCATCGTTTCCGCCGTATGAGTTTTTGCAGGCGGTTACAATTGCCTTTTTGATTTGTGCAAGCATAAACTCTGTCGGGATACCCTTTTCCTTTTCTATGAGTTTAAGTGCATCAAACAGGTTTTCTTCCTGTTCTTTGTTTTTGTTCATTTTTTCTTTCCTCCGTTAGTTAATGTTAAAGTCATCTAATTTAATATATACCGCAGATTTCTTTTTTATTACGGCTTCTTTGCCGTTTTCAAGCATCAGTTTGACCATATCCTTATCGTGGGACACAAGTGTGCCCTTATATTCTCTTATACCGTTTTCGTCCGGTCTGATCAATTTGACCATTACGGGAGAACCGAGATATTTATCAAAGTGACGGTCAAGTATAAGCTCCCTCTCCACTCCGGGGGACGAAACCTCTAAAATATAATTTTTATCAATGGGATCTAATTCATCGAGCGGTGCGTCCACTGCTCTTGTTACGTTTTCGCAGTCATCAATGGTAACACCGTTTTCTTTATCAATAAAAATTCTCAAATAATATTCCGAGCCCTCTTTAACGTAACATACGTTCCAAAGTTCCAGCCCCATATCTTCAATTATCGGGCGAACCAGTTCCGTGACCTCCGCAACAGTATTGCCGCTCCCTTTTTTAACCATATTTCTCCTCCCGCTTAATGTCTGATTGATACTAAAAATCGACCGTCGATAAAATACGACACATATATCAAGCGCCTATTAACAGTAAAAGAGTGGGCCGCACCCACTCTTTTACTAAGCCTTCATTAAATACCTTAATGATTATATCATAAATATTTAAGATTTGCAAGTATTTTTTTTTACAAAAACGGAATATTTGTACTCGAAGTCAATTTGTTTTGACTGACACCGTATTTTTAAATAATTTTGCCGAAAGCCGCCGTTATTTTTCCCTATATTATCGAATTAAAAAGGGGTCTTTGCACAAGTTGGAGTCCCCTCAATCAAAGGCTTGTCTTATGTTACGGCTGCTGTAAACGTTAAAATCTTACTTATCGAATGTGGGACTGCACCGAAACCGACTTTTTACATGAATATTTTAAAAATCTTTATGCGGCACTAACACTTATGCCGATCCGTTTACGTATCGGCAAATTCGATATATCGCCTTACGGTCAATAAAGAACTAATGTATTTCCCTTGAGATAGCAATTACATTCATAACTTTCGCTTTTGTCAAGCGTGGAATCGTATATACTGCATATTTGTTTTTCAGTATTGCTATTATTATCAACAGTCCTGCTTCCGGTAACAATGTACCTGTTTTCAATGCAGGTCATAAAGCTGCCGAGTTCATTACTGTATGAAAGTTCGGCGCTGCTGTTGATTATACCGTTTACGAAAGTTCTTCTGTCATCTGTTCTGACGGAAAATACCGAGAACGGTTTTTCTTCGATTATGTACATGGTATTGCTGTCGGGAACGTTCAGCTCCGCCTCTACTGTTATAGAATTTGTGTAAACATCATAGCTGCATATTTTTTCGATACCCGTACGAAATTCCTTTGCCCTAAAGAACATTTTATCCCCGTCAATACCCATATATCTTGCAAGTGCCTTTATATCTGCACTCGCTATGCATTTTTTGGTGATATTTTCAGCACCTGCTTCGAGCTGCTTTTCAAATTCATCGAGTTTGCAAAGCCAAATATTATCCCTTATATCGGCATTTATCCATCTCTGTTCTTCGTAATAGCCTCTTTTTATATCCTCATCGGCAAACGGGTCGAGGAGTATAAGATACTTTTCGTCATGTACGTCCATCTGCTTTATGTTATCTGCACCGAGTTTTGCAATCAAAGGATTTTTAATAAAGTGCTTTATATTGGTTTCAAGGTCGTACATATAGCAAAGACATTCGCAGCCCGTGACCTCGCTGTATCTTTTAAACATTTCTGCATTTGCATCATCGGGACCCATGTATATGAGTATATGGCTGCTGTCGAGTGCGATACAGCTTCTGAATGTTCCGGTACATACAACTTTCCTTCTGTTCAGTTCCATGCCGCTGTTTTTATCTATCTCTATCAGCCACATACTGTTGCTTCCGTTTTCGAGTATAAGAACAAGCGTGTCATCAAACGCATATAAATGCTCAACAAAGGTCGGATCTTCAAGGGTGTAGTTTGTTACAAGTCTTTCCTTTCTTGTGGAGCGGTTATATTCGAGAATGAACAGATTGTTGTGACCGTCCTCGTTTTTCTCCTCTGCATAGTATATGTATGAGGAGTTGACTTCAAAAAGTTCAATATTCCTTTGAGAAAAAATACCTCTTATATCCACTACTGTCATTTTATTCAGCCTTCCTTTTCATGGTTTTCTGTTTTATGTTTTAAATTGTATCAAATTACGCTGTCATATCTATTTTACAACGTCAGCATAGGCGGATTTTGGTGTAACGGGTAAGAATATGTTGTGTTTTTTATTTATACAAAAACTGCACTTCAACCCTTTTTATCACTTTAAAGTATATGTTATTGTTTGGTTTTTGTCAATGTTGGCAGAATATTTTTTTGAAAAATCCTTTAAACCTGTTGTATATTTTGCGGCTTTGGTTTATAATTAGTATGTATTTTTGTACTCTAAAAACGGAGGAATGCGTATGGACTATTATTTTATGACGCTTAGTGCAATAAAAAAACTTCTTGGGGATATAGGTCAGAACGAATATGCCGAAGTTGTTGGCGAATGTATTGATAAATGGAAAACAAACGGTGATTTTGGTGCGCTTAGAAAGGCGTTCGACAAAAACGGCCCGTTTGCGGATTTCCGAATTGATAATCATGTTATTGATGATATTGAAAAATGTTTTTGGACGGCAAATACGTTTTCGGCACTAATAGCGATGTCGGCGCAGCTTGAGTTTTTCCACCAAAAAAATATTGAGCCGGAAATTGAATTTATGAGAAAAAATTTCGGTATTGCAAATGAAGTAATGACGGTTTCAAAGTGTGCAAACTGCGGACATCTCGAAGCCACTCTCACGGATATTGATAAATTTATTTCCAAACCGATTATCGCAAAGAGAATAGTGGACGGGTTTGAGAGTAACGATCTTGAAAATCAGGTAGAGATACTGATGAATGTTAGTGCAGATGAAATAAAGAGAGAAAGAAGAAAGACAATGACCCGTCTTTCAAACAGTTGTATTCCCTATGTCGAGAGTTACGGCAAGGTAAGGGGCTGCCTTAAATGCGGGAAAAGAAATATTGTTGAGGGAAAGCTGCTTAAAAGCGTTAGGGAGAATATTTTTATACCGCTGAAAAATTAGACTGTCGGTAAATTTGCGGACAATTTATTATTTCGGTCAAAAGGCATTGTAAAATATGTGTATTTTGTGTTATACTAATAGAATGTACGGTGAAAGCCGTATTTGATAAAGAATTTATGAGGTGAGTACCAATGGGAATAAAAGCATGGTTTAACGGAAGCAACAGCAGGAGAGAACTTAAAAAAATCAATCCCATAGCGGATAAGGTTTTTGAACTTGAAAAAAAATATCAGGGATTTTCCGATGACGAACTCAGAGGTGAAACAAAGAGATTTCAAGAGATGTTCAAAGATGAAGAAATGACCGATAAGAAAAGGGATGAGCTGCTTGATACTATACTTCCCGAAGCATTTGCGGTATGCCGTGAGGCATCATGGCGTGTGCTTGGAATGAAGCACTTTCGTGTTCAGGTAATAGGAGGAATTATTCTCCATAGAGGAAGAATAAGCGAGATGAAAACAGGTGAAGGTAAAACGCTTGTTGCGACACTTCCCGCATATCTTAATGCCCTTGCGGGTCAGGGTGTACACGTTGTAACCGTAAATGAATACCTTGCAAAGCGTGATGCAGAGTGGATGGGAAAGCTGTATCGCTTCTTGGGTCTTACGGTCGGTGTACTTCAGCATGATACGACGAATGCCGAAAGGAAAGAAGCGTATAATGCCGATATTACATACGCTACGAATAATGAACTCGGATTTGACTATCTGCGTGACAACATGGTTGTATATAAGGAAAACAAAGTCCAGAGGGGACATAATTTCGCCATTGTCGATGAGGTCGATTCAATTCTCATAGACGAGGCAAGAACACCGCTTATCATTTCCGGACAGGGTGATAAGTCCACCGAACTTTACAGCAGAGCAAACGAGCTTGCAAAAACATTGAAGTCAAAGGTCGTTGCCGAAACCGATGCAAAAGAGGATAACGACGAAAAATATATAAGTGAGGGTATAGATTATGTTGTTGATGAAAAAGCCAAAACCGCAACGCTTACCCCGTCGGGCGTAAAAAAAGCAGAAAAGTTTTTTAATATTGAAAACTTTACCGACCCGGAAAATCTTACTATACAGCACCATGTAAATCAGGCAATTAAAGCGCACGGAGTTATGCATAGAGATACCGATTATATAGTAAATGATAAGGGCGAAGTTATAATTGTCGATGAATTTACCGGTCGTCTTATGTACGGCAGACGATATAATGAGGGTCTGCATCAGGCTATTGAGGCAAAAGAGGGCGTTAAGGTAGAAAGAGAAAGTAAAACACTTGCAACAATAACTTTCCAAAACTTTTTCCGTCTTTATAAAAAGCTCTCCGGTATGACCGGTACCGCAATGACCGAGGAAACGGAGTTTTCCGAGATATACAGGCTTGATGTTATAGAAATACCGACAAACAAGCCGATACAGAGAGTTGACCTTCCCGACGTTATTTTTAGGACTGAAAAGGGAAAATACGAATGTCTTATCAATGATATAGAGGAAGCGCATAAGAACGGTCAGCCCGTGCTTGTAGGTACGATTTCTATTGATAAGTCGGAGGAACTAAGCAAGCTGCTCAAGAAACGAGGAATAAAGCATAATGTCCTTAATGCGAAATTCCATGAAAAAGAAGCGGAGATAGTTGCGCAGGCAGGTAAGCTCGGAGCGGTTACTATTGCTACGAACATGGCAGGTCGTGGTACTGATATAAAGCTCGGCGGAAATGAGGAATTTCTTGCAAAAGATGAAATGCGAAGGCTTAATTTCAGCGAGGAAATGATCAATGAAGCAACCGGATACGCCGAAACCGATGATGAGGATATAATCAAGGCACGTCAGGTTTACAGAGAACTTATTGATAAATATAAAAAGGAAATAGAAGAGGAAGCCGAAAAGGTTCGTGAAGCCGGCGGTTTGTTCATAATGGGTACGACAAGACATGAGTCAAGACGTATAGATAACCAGTTGAGAGGACGTTCGGGACGTCAGGGTGATCCCGGCGCAAGCCGTTTTTACCTTTCGGCCGAAGATGATATACTCAGACTCTTTGCGGGCGACAGAATAAAGAATATAATGGACAGAATGCCGGGAGATGATAATGAACCGCTTGAGAGCAAACTTCTTTCCAATGTTATAGAAAGTGCGCAGTCAAAGGTTGAGGGAAGAAACTTCAACATAAGAAAGAGCGTTTTGGAATATGACGATGTTATGAACCGTCAGCGTGAAATTATCTATTCACAAAGAGATCAGGTGCTTGACGGAGAAAATCTTAGAGATACCATTATGAAAATGATTGGCGAAACGGTTGAATCTCTTGTCAATCAGTATCTTCCCCTCGAAGATAAGGATAATTGGAATCTTGACGGATTGAGAGAGGCACTAAAGGGTTGGATACTTGAGGACAGTGATGAAGAAAGCCTTGTTTATGACACGGACGAGCTGGAAAAACTTGAAAAGGAATATCTTGTAAATGAACTTACTGATAAAGCAGTAAAAATTTATGAAGAAAACGAGAAACTTATTCCCGAAGAAACCATGCGTGAGCTTGAAAGAGTATATCTCCTTAAAAATGTCGATAATTATTGGATGGATCATATTGATGCAATGGACGAACTTAAAAGAGGAATACGCCTGCGTTCATACGGACAGCATGATCCTGTTGTCGAATATAGAATTGAAGGCTTTGATATGTTCGATGATATGATTAAGTGCATACGTGAGGATACGGTTAAAATATTGCTTGTTGTTCCGAAGAGGGTCGCAAAGCGAATTGAGGAACAGGAAAGAATGCGCAATATGGTTATTAAACGTTCGGCAACGAGTAGGGCGCAGGCAGCTGCTCTTGCTGCGCTTAAAGCTAAGGAATCGGTCAGCATCGAAACCAATTACATTAGTGATGACGATGAGGCTGTTCCGGAGATAACTCTCGGCGCGGAAAAAATCGACAATGCGGATAATGATGATGCACAAGAGAAAGAAATCACGGAAGATGATATAAGAAAAGCGGCAGGAGAGCTTATGGAGAGGGAACAGGTTGCAAAACCGACCTCCACAAATATGGATTCTTCAGCGGGTTCTGTCAACAGAACTGTCAGGGGAGTTAAGAAAATAGGAAGAAATGATCCCTGTCCCTGCGGAAGCGGCAAGAAATACAAAAAATGCTGCGGCAAGGATAAATAATTTTCAGCGTAATGTCTTGAACGGATATTCGGGGGAGTGACGTAATGAGTCTTAGAACGGCTTTTTTGACGATAGCAGCGGTGATGTTGACTCTGCTTTCGGCGTGTTCGTCGAAAGACGAAGATGTGAGCGCATCTGATACCTCCGCAAATGAAAGCTCTGCTTCACAAATAAGTGATGAATCGGAAGAAGAAATCAAAACGACATCATCTTCCGTATCTTCACCGCTTTCATTCGATGTCTGGGGATCGGCCGCCAAGTACTCGACTTCCGAACAGAAGTATTATGATCTGCCCGTGAAAATTACCGGTATAGTCAGAGGTAATGCGGCAAAAGATGAAATTAGAACTTTTATGGATCAAAGTGATGAGTACACCTATAAAGAACCTGCGGACGGGCAGGAATGGGTGTTAGCCGAATATGAAATATGTCTTGACGGTTTTCCTGTTGACGAGGGCGGTACGGACTGTTCTATCGTTTCCTTTGTTTTGGGTACGGACGGAGGATATATTCAAAGCGGCGGAGAAAATTATGATCCCGTCACGATAAATATTATTGATGATAAATATTACTTTGAGGGAAACCATAAAGGAAAGATTGCTTTTACTCTCCCTAAGAAATGTCAGAATTATCTTATATCTGCGGGGGAGTATGACGAAGATCGGGCGTATTTTTCCGTCGGGGATAAGGCTCAAACGGATAACTCATAGAAGATACCCGATCCGAATGAAGTCTTTTAAAAAACTCTTGTCAAGAATAACAGTATTGTAGTATAATGTTCTTGAATAAAATAAATACAGGGAGGAATATGTATGAACCTTTTGGATAAAATCAGTGCGGGTATAACAAGCACTATTGATGTAATTGTAGAAAAAAACAGGCAGTTGGCACAACTCAACAGGCTTTCCGCTATTATAAAAAATGAAAAGGCTGTTTTGGAACACGCTTATGCTACGCTCGGAAAACAGTACTATAAGGTGCTTGAAAAAAATGCAGAAGCTGCGGATACCGAGCATATTCGTGAGGTTATCAGATTTACCGAGGCAAGACTCAAAAAGGCACAAGCAAGGTATGACTACATCAAAATATTCGGAATGCCGGTAGGTTCGGCAGGAGATGTAGAAATGGTACATTCGGTAGATGATTTCGATAACGGTGAAACAGATGAACAAGCGTCAGCCGAGGAAGAAGCAGAGGATATTACAATAGCTGTTGCTGATGAAACGCCTGATGTTAAGACAGAGGAAGAAAAACCGGAGGAAATAAAACCGGAGAAAACCGAAGAGCCGAAATCGGAGAAAAAGACTGAAAATACCAAGAGTAAGAAAACAGTACAAAAAAAGGAAAGTACTTCAGTTGATGCCGAAGCTGCAGATGACGGTGACAATGTTTGATTTATAGGTTTGTTTTGCGGGCTTTTTATGTATTTTCGGAAAGGTACGGAAAAGGTCGGGGAGTAAACTCGTCCTTTTGGAACAAGAATATTCCGGAGGTATGGTAAATGAAGGAAATCCCAAGAAAAACATACTCGGAGAATAGTGTGGAAGATCTTAAAAGTAATAAGAAAACAGAAAGATTATTTGAGTTATCGGCTTTAGCAATATTGGTTGCGGTTACGGTTGTTATGGGCTTTACTCCGCTCGGATATGTTCATCAAGGGCTGATTATTATTACGTTCATGTCCATTCCCGTGACGGTTGCGGCAACTATCCTAAAACCGAGAGATGCCGTATTGATAGGTGCGATTTTCGGAATAACAAGTTTTGTACAGGCTATTATCGGTACAAGCACTCTTACCGGTGCAATATTCAGACTGAACCCTGTACTTGCTTTTCTGTTGTGCGTTGTTCCGCGTATTTTCGTCGGGCTGTTCGGCGGGCTTATATTCAAGTGTATAAGTGATGTTGATAAGACAAATTTTATCTCTTATGCCGTGACTGCTCTTGCTGTGCCCGTTATGAATACGGTATTGTTTACAACAACGTTGTACGTGATGGTAAATGCCGTGGTTTATATAAACCCGGAGGGGGCAGGCAGCAGTTTACCGCCGGATTTTTATGCGGCGTTTGTCGGAGCAGCAGATAGTGCTTCAAATAATGTGATAGCTTTCTTTATAAATACAATGGGAGCGCAGGCTGTATTTGAGGCCGTTATCTGTTGTGTTGTCGGAACAGCTGTCACAAAGACGTTGTCTGTAATATTGAAGAAGGTTAGGAACAAATCCGGGCAAAATGAAGGAAATTCGTCTGAAGATTGATATTTTTCGGTAGGGTATAAATATGAAAACTAAGATATTAAGAATACTTGAAAATGCAAACGGTTATGTGTCCGGTGAAGAACTGAGCAGGGAACTCGGTGTGTCAAGGACAGCAATATGGAAAAATATCAATTCATTAAGAGATGACGGCTGCGTTATATCTTCTGTTACGAATAGGGGATACCGTCTTGAAAATATTCCCGATTTTTTGGATAAGGATATTATTTCCCGTAAATTGGGTACGTCTGTCATAGGGAAAAAAATAGAGGTACTTAAAACTGTTGACTCTACTAATGATGAGGTTAAACGAAGAGCATCAAAGGGTGAACCGAGCGGTCTTGTTGTTGCCGCCGAGGAGCAAACAAGGGGAAAAGGCAGGTTGGGAAAATTATGGGACGGACAAAAGGGAGGACTGTATTTTACGGCACTTATACGTCCCGAACTTCCTCCGAGTGATATTTCCTCGATAACGCTTGCGGCTGGTTACGGAGTTTGCCTTGCGATAAGAGAATATACGGGACTTGATGCAAGAATAAAGTGGCCGAATGATATAATCATAGGAAACAAAAAGGTTGTGGGCATGCTTACTGAAATTGCGGCACAAGCGGATATGCTTGAATATGCTGCGATAGGCATAGGTATAAATGTCAATAATGACTGCTTTCCCGATGAGATAAAAAATAAGGCGACATCGCTCTGTACGGAGCTTGGAAGAAAAATTGACAGAAATGATTTTTTCCGTTGTGTAATAAACAGACTTGATAAGGTTATATCGTCATTTATAATAAGTATGTCGATTGATGATATAACATCATTCACAAAACTTTGCGCAACAATAGGAAAGCGTGTTTCCGTACAAAGAGCCGACAAACCGATCGAGGGAACGGCAAGGGAAATAAATCGCAGCGGTGAGCTTATTATAGTTGATGACAGCGGAAATGAATATGTTATTAACTCCGGTGAAGTTACCGTGCAGGGGATATACTGATATTTATGTTATGCGTATATATGGCGGACTGACGATTTCAGATCGACAGTCCGTTTGTTTTTACCTTTAAGTAATTTTCTAACGTAAAGGCAGGTCAAAACGGATATAGTTTTTTGCTTAATTCGATTTTTGACAGCTTTGGGAGGATTATGGTTTCCTTTAAGTACAGTACCGGAAATATTGGTTAAAATTGCGGGTATTCTGCCATCGGGTGCATATATGCTCGCAATCGAAAAAATTATTATAAAACAACAATCTTTTTACGATATAGCACCAAATATCGCAGTCATTTTAATCTACTTTATTATTGCATGGTTGGCGAGTATTGTTATAGGTATAAGGAGAAAAAGAGTTGTGTGAATTATAATTTGCCCGAAAATACATATGCTTGTACAGTAACCGTAAAAAAGAGTGAGCGGCGCAAAAATAAAAAATCACGGGCAAATTTCCTCGCCCGTGATTTTCCGTTTATAGAAAGGAGTACTATGAGAATATCAAAATCAACTGCAAAATCCTGCTACTCTCCCGTCTCCATTATAACCCCATATTATAAATATGTCAAGTACTAAAAATTAGCCAAAATGCGTTAATTGTATTATAAACACCGTCTATATTCGCTTGACATACCATGTTTGGGATATTATAATGTTAGATGATTGCTTGTAATTTTTTTGTAAATAATATTTTAACGGTTGTTAAACTCTTGCCTTACGTAACATGGATAAGCGGTGTTATTTCGCATTTGCTTAAATTTCGGCCGTTCACGGACTAAGGCAACGGTTCTATACTTAATCTGAAATTTTTATAATATTTTATGAGGGGATAAATATGGGAATTTTCAATTCAAGAAATATCGAATTTCGCAATCCTACGGGTGCAGTACCTGACGGTACAAAAATTCATTTAAAAATTGTTCTTGAGAGAAGTCTTAGGTGCTCTTCCGCCTTTGCTGTTTTAAAAGACGATGCTTTCGGGGATTCAAGTATTTCAAGTATGTTCTGGTGCGGAATGGTCGGAGATGATCACGAACAATGGGAATGTGATGTGGAAATTCAAAATGTAGGACTGTATTGGTATCATTTTGAAATTGATACCTGCTACGGCAAGAGGTATATAATGAAAGGATTCGGGGGAGAGGGATATCTTTCGATGTCCGACCGTGAGCCGAGATTTCAGCTTTTATGCTATGATAAGGATTTCAAGACACCGAGCTGGCTGCCCGGAGGTATAATGTATCAGATTTTTCCCGACAGGTTTTTTAATTCCGGTAAGCCGAAGGAAGGGATATATCCCGACAAAAAAATGCAGAGCGAATGGAATGTCATTCCCGACTGGCGGCCGAATGAACATGGAATTATTACAAATTCGGACTTTTTCGGCGGTGATCTTGAGGGAATAACCCTAAAACTGCCGTATCTCAAAAGTCTTGGTGTAACGTGTATATATCTTAATCCTATATTTGAGGCATATTCTAACCATAGGTACGATACAGGTGACTATGAAAAAATAGATCCCGTTCTCGGCAGTGAGGAGGACTTTAAAAGGCTTTGTACCGAAGCCGAAAAACTCGGCATACACATTATCAATGACGGTGTATTCAGCCATACGGGAGATGACAGCAAATATTTTAACCGCAAAAACAGGTATCCGTCCAACGGTGCATATAATTCAAAGGAATCTCCGTATGCGGGTTGGTATAAGTTTATAGAATGGCCGAACATATATAATTCATGGTGGGGATTTGATACACTCCCGGAGGTCGAGGAGCTTTCAACTTCATTTAATGAATATATAAACGGGGAAAACGGAATAATAAGAAAATGGATAAGAGCAGGAAACAGCGGTTGGCGTCTTGATGTTGCCGATGAACTCCCCGATGAATTTATACAGCATCTGCGTGAGGCGGTTAAATCGGAAAACAGCGATGCACTCCTTCTCGGAGAAGTGTGGGAGGACGCCTCAAACAAGGAAAGCTACGGCTCAAGAAGAAAATTCCTGCATGGCAAAGAACTTGACAGCGTTATGAATTATCCGTTTAGAGACGCAATACTCGGATTTCTCGATTGCGGTGACGGAAGAGATATGATCGAGATTGTGCTGAATATTCTTGAAAATTATCCCCGCCCCGTTATACGCTGTTTAATGAATTTACTCGGTACTCACGATACTGAAAGGATTATAACCTTGCTTGCGGGCGAAAGACAGAACGGGAGAGGACGAGAATGGCAAGCGTCAACTTCCCTAACTCCTGAACAGCGTGAATACGGTTTGAGAAGAATGAGGATCGCAAGCGGGATACTTTACACACTTCCGGGAATACCCTGCATATATTACGGCGACGAGGTTGGCATTGAGGGTTATAAAGATCCTTTCAACAGAAAAACATTTCCTTGGGGAAATGAGGATCTTGAGCTTCTTGATTGGTACAAAAGACTTGGAGCTATGCGTCTTGAACGCTCATGCCTTGTTGACGGGGAACTGCATGAATTCGGATCGGCAGGCAGAACAATGGGATATGTTCGTGAGGACGAAAAAGAAATGCTTCTTTGCGTATTCAATGCTGCGGATCATACGATAAACTTCCGTGTGCCGGTGGAATTTACGTTCGGAACACCTCTCCTTGATACTGTAATTGACGGAGATGAGCTTATAATTCCTCGTGACAGTTGTGCTTTTGTTGCAGTCAACAAAAATGATATAAAAATAAATGTTGAGGAACAAGATACCTGCGTTGATACAGAAGATTTTGAGAAAAACGGGGAGGAGCTTTCGGCATAAAATAACAGAAAGCCGTATCGGATACGTTGTTGATCCGATACGGCTGTTCCTTTTCTGTACACTTGAATGACGGTATTTTCAGGTTTTTAAAACAAATTTGCGTGGAAGTATCTGCCGCTAATTTTCCCTTATTATATCTTCACACAATTTTTTGTATTCGTCTATAACGTCGTCGGGGGAAATTATACGCATTTGCTTTGAAAACTGAAATACCCACCCCAGAAACGGAGGACTTATTTGTATATCCTCACTTATCCTGCAATGTTCACCATCAACACGTTCTATTTTTACCTGAGGCCCGAATTTGTCAAATATACTGCCTATTATGTTGTTTGTAAATTCTAATGTTACCCGCTTTACCGGCCCGCTGTACATTCTGAAAATCTGACTTGTTATTTTTGAAATATGTTTGCGAAATTCGGCTGCATTTTCCGATATAGGCTCATCTACCGCCTTAACATCGGACATTTTTTCGATCCTATAAGTTCGTGTTTCATTTATTGTGGTATTGTCGTAACATACAAGATAATAATGATCGTCACCGGGTTTCAGCGTCAGAGGCTCAACAATACATTCCTTGCCGTCGTGACGATAAATTTTTCTCCTGTTTTCGTCAAGATCAAAATATCTGAAACTCAATTTTGTTTTATTGTCTATGGCTCGAAATATCGTATCTATTTCATAAAGTGTTACGCCGTCTTCACTTGGATTTTTATCGGATAAATTATTATTCGTTTCAAGTGCCTTCCTGTCTTGGGTATCTGCAAGATTTATTATGGTCTTTATAATACGGTTTAACATATTACCTCGTATAAAGCTGAACGACTGTATCGAATCAATAAGTATCTTTGCAGCTATGGTATCAAGAATGTAATAATTATCCTCCGCATATTCCGACAAAAGTTTTCTGTCATGAGGTGATGCCGAATTTATCAGTTTATGTTTGAGCATATCTATATCGGACTTTTCCACGTCATCGGTAAGTCTTAATGAATTGACCGCAATTATCAGCTTTTTCAGCTCTTCTATTTTAAAATCAACTTTAGCATGGTTTTCCTTTATTTCGGAATAATATTTATTTGTTCTGCCAACAATTTCCGACTTCAAACAATATTCATAAGAATCATTTGAATTGATATATTCGGCAAGAACCTCAAAATCATCAGCAAGTGTTCTTCTGTCGCACGGTATATCCCTCTTTTTGAGTTCATCACATATTTTTTTCGTAGAAATAGCGGATCTTTCTCCTCTTGCCTCTTTTATGAGGTCATTTATTACCAGTATCTTCTTTTTCTGATTTTTTTGACGTGACATACTTATTGCTCCTTTTTTGCAGAGTCCGCAACAATACAGCGGCGGTATATTCTGCCTTTCTCTGCTCTTTACGTATATAGTATAGAGCAATATTATAAATATGTCAAAATTTATTATACAATAAATTGCATCATTATTGAAAATTCCCCGGCATAATGACTTTTTGCCTTCCGTCATTCGGCATTTTCAAATCACCCATTAGAACGGCATTGCGTATTGCATCTTTACCGAATTTGGAACGTATTTTTTCCACACATAGATCACGTTTATCAATTTTTTCGAGTGTATTCCCGTCGCAGAAAAGACTTAACTGTTCAGGTACTGTCTTATCGAGAAGTTTTATTGCTCTTATGCTTACAGCCCTTACGGGTAAATTCCAATCATAATTATTTTTAAAAATTTCAAATCCTTTTGAAGCTATGACCGACGGACTTTGAGTACATACATCGAGTGTTGCCTGAAACTGATGAAATTGCAGATTACTGTTTCTTATTGAGATCTGTACCCCTCCCGCTTTCAAATCATATTTTCTTAATCTGTGTCCGACATTCTGTGAAAGCTCCAGCATGACCCTCCATACCTCATAATTATTATTCAGATCGCATACGCAGGTTATCCCGTGACCTACGGATTTTACGGGCGCACAACTGTACATATTCGTTACGGGAGAGTTATCTCTGCCCAGAGCATATTTTTTCAAATATACCCCATTTACTCCGAGAAAGCTCTTCAGTACCTTTTCATCGGTTTTTGCTATATCACCTATTGTGTGTATGCCGAGCTTTTTAAGTTTTGTTTCAGTCGCACGACCTACAAAAAGAAGATCCCCCGCCGGAAGTCCCCATACTTTTTCTTTGAAGTTTTCGGCTTTTATTACCGTTACGGCATCAGGCTTTTGCATATCACTTGCAAGTTTTGCAAAAATCTTGTTAAATGATACACCAACAGAAACCGTCAGGTTTAATTCCTTTTTAATTCTATTTCTTATAGCATTGGCAATTTCCTCTCCGTTTCCGAAAAGTCTGTCACTGCCCGTTACATCAAGCCAACATTCGTCCATACCGTACGGTTCTATCATGTCGGTATAATCTTGATATATCTTGTGTGCCAATTTAGAATACTTCAAATATTCATCGTATTTGGGAGGCACAAATATTATATCCCGGCAAAGCCTTTCGGCTTCCCATACCGCCATACCCGTTTTTACACCGCACTTCTTTGCCGGATCGGATTTTGCAAGAACTATCCCATGACGATCTTCAGTATTTCCGCAAACCGCAACGGCTTTCCCTTTCAACGAGGGATTAAGCATTATCTCCACGGAAGCGTAGAAACTGTTCATATCACTATGTAAAATCTCTCTCCGCATTTTTAAATCACCTCTTGACATTGAGTGAATTTCGTGTTATTATATGTGCAGTACAAGTTCTCTTATTAAAATCCATTATAGTACATTCAACTGCACTTGTCAAGTTGTTTGTGCAGTTAAATATCACCATTGGAGGTATTGATTATGAAATTCGGAGAAAAATTAGTAAAATTACGCACGGAGGCAAAGCTGAAACAAACCGAAGTGGCTCAGGCAATAGGCATAAGCAGAAGAAATTACATAAGTTACGAAACCGAGGGAAGATACCCCAGAAAGAGGGAAATATACTATAAACTTGCCGATATTTTCGGGTGTGATGTCAATTATCTTCTGACGGAAGATGAGGAATTTGTAGTAAAAGCAGCGGAACAATACGGCAGCGGGGGAAAAAGAGAAGCCGAAAAACTCGTATCGCAGCTCGTTGGAATGTTTGCGGGAGGTGAACTTTCCGAGGAGGATCGTGATGCAGTTATGAGGGCGCTTACGGAAGCATATTTTGAGTGTAAGACAGATAATAAAAAATATGCCCCGAAGAAAAACGCAAATTCCATTGAGGATTAAGTGTTTGTCCGAATTACCCGTAAAACATATTAAGTAAAAATACCGAACGGGGTGAAAATATGGATTCATACAAAATATACCGGCAGGCAAATGAACTCGTGCATAGGTGTAAGAGCAGAAATGCACATGATATTGCCGATATGCTCGGTATAAAAATCATATATCGCCATGATTTTAAAAATCTTCTCGGGATGTACACATATTTGTGGAAACACAGAATGATTTTTCTTAACGACAGGCTTGATGACGATTTGGAGCAAATGGTAATTGCTCACGAAATAGGTCATGATCAAAGACATAGGGAACTGGCTGCAAAATCCGGACTTCAAGAATTTAGCCTTTTCAGAATGAATAACAGCATTATAGAATATGAAGCAAACGCATTTGCGGCTCACCTTCTGCTTGACAGCGACGAGGTATGTTCGTATGCAAAACAAAATTATGATGTTGTTCAAACATCTGCGGCAATGAATTCGGATGTAAATCTTATGTTGATAAAATTGCGTGAAATGATAAATTTAGGATATGACCTTTCTGTACCGTTTGAGCATGACAGCAGGTTTTTTAAAGAAATAAGGAAATAAAAGAGGAAAATCAATGCTTGACTTTGTAAAACATATTTTTTTAACTCATAGAGTTTGTTTTTTAACACTCATATCAATACTTGTTATATTGGTTATATATTCTGTATGGCTGTACCATGAAAATAATATTATCAATGTCACAAGTTATGATATCACCGACTGTAATGTTCCTAAGAAATTTGACGGTTTTAAAATCGTTCAAATATCGGATTTCCACAATACAACACTCGGTAATGACAATGATATACTTATATATGACATAAAAAAAGAAAAACCCGACATAATCATAATAACAGGAGATTATATAGACTCCTATCATACTGAACGTGATATATCAGAACGTCTTGCAAAACGTCTTGTTGAAATAGCACCTGTCTATTATGTTACGGGAAATCATGAAAGCAGAATGCCGGATGAATTGAGGAAGCTGTTAAAATATTTTAAGAATATAGGTGTGACTGTCCTTAGGAATGATCAACGCATTATACAGCGAGGCAATGAAAAAATTAAAATATGCGGAATAGATGATCCCGATTTTTCGGGTTCGACAAAAGACATTAAAGAATACGGTTATGAAGCACTCAAAAAAATAAATTTACTGAAAACAGACGATACATATACTATACTTTTATCTCACCGCCCGGAAATTTTTGATATGTACTGTAAATCGGGTGTAAATCTCGTATTTTGCGGACACGCACACGGCGGGCAATTCAGACTGCCTTTAATAGGCCCCATTTACGCCCCCTCGCAGGGATTTTTTCCCAAATATACGGAAGGACTGCATCACTATGATAATACAAATATGGTAATCAGCCGTGGTCTTGGTCAAAGCAGTATTCCGTTTAGAATAAACAACTCCCCGGAACTTGTAGTTGCTGTTCTTCATTCGGCATAAATATATTAAATTTAAAATGCGTTGTTAATATCATATATTATTCTCTTGTTTGTGTGATATTCATAATTTATTATCTTTAATTGCCTCTTATATTGTTGAATATTTACTATTGCAAATATATCCGAGTTATGATATACTATTATAGTAATTTCCGGGTGTAGCGCAGATTGGTAGCGCGCTTGAATGGGGTTCAAGAGGCCGCAGGTTCAACTCCTGTCACTCGGACTGCTCGCGGTATGTGGGGGATGCGTCTACATACCGTGTCTCGCCTCGCAATATATAGTTACACACCTCGCAACCACTATATATTGTGCATACGGCTTTGATGTATGCAATTTACACACCTCACCGAGTGTCTCTGAAACCCTTTAGGAAGGGAATTACTCATACTGATCTCGATTTTCGGACGTCGAGTCGCCCCTATTTAGATCGCCCTCCGTAGGGTGCATATGGTTTATCCTATACCTCCTACAGAAGGCAATCTTCTGGTAAAGATTGCCTTTAAAGCAAACAAAACTATTTTTTCCTTCGCAAAGGTTCGATGTATGACCAGCCGGCACAATGCAGCGACTTATCGGTTTTTCATTTAGCCTGCTTCGCAGCAGTCCGCATTTAGCCAAACATCTAATTTGATGCGAGTGTTTTTCAGGTTCAAAAACCTTACCCAGTAACGGAAAGTATCAGCAGATAGTCCACATTCTGCTGGCTCGCTCATCCCGGAATGGAACGGGTGTCATGGCAAAACTGTTATCCGTCACCTTTGTATCTTCGTTTTGTCGCTTTCTTATTTAACTTTTTAACTAAGAGCAAATTTTTTTTGGGGTTATGGTTTGCTCTTACGCAATCACGTTTTAATTTAATAAAATGCGACTGCGTAAAAGCAAAAATAAAAAATAATAGATAGGGGGGTGTGTCCATGCTTTACATAGCGATAGCATTATATACGGTTTATTTCATTTATGCGGCCATAAACTGCGGAGATGTGATCCGTAAATTAAAAGAAAAATAAAAAATGCCAGGTTATAATGCTACACACGTTTCGTCAAAAAGGCATTATCACTTGACATTTTATCCAAAACAGGTTATAATAAAACCTGAAGATGGCATCTATCAGTCGTGAGGTAGCGTTTTACCTTTTCGGCGTATGCCCATTGATTGTTTGCAGACAATTGATGGGCTGTAGGTGTCTTTTTTATTACCTACTGTAGTTATTATACATCATTTAAAACCAATTGTCAATGTTTTACAGTAATTTTGTTCGGAAAATTTTATGAACATTACAATATAACAACGGGTGGGACTTGAAGTCCCACCTATTTGAATTGTGTGCTCGGCACGCATTATTACTTGGTGGTGAAAGTCCACTACAGACTTGGCAGTAGGAACTGTTAGCCGAAGGCAAGGGCGTCCATCGTGAGGTGGAGTCTGAAGGAAGCCGGATTGAGGGATGAAAAGTTCCCGATGGGCAAAACCTCGGTCTGACGAACAGAAACTACATAAAAGGCATACTTGAAACGGACGAGTTTCCAATTCAAAACGAAGTCCAATACTGCCCGAATTTCAAGGTGTAAATGTAGCAGATATACGAGGTGAAGGTGGTAATGCTTACCCGAGGAGGTCTTGCAGGCGGAAAGAAATTTTTTTTTCGTAGTAACAACGAACTGCAAGGAGTCAGCCGAAGCCATAGTACCAATGTGAAAACTTGGGAAGGGCTGAACAATCATAAGTCTTTAGTAAACAGCCAAAGGAGGTTGGTATGATGAAAACAGAATACACCGAAAATGGTGGCTTCCTGCAAAGGGATAGTGTGGAACGCAAAGAGTATGCAGAAGCGTACAGTGCCAACAGTCGAGAAGTTGAAGAAAAGGACGGTGCAGATTTACTCGAAAAGGTACTGAGCAGAGATAATCTGAACAGAGCCTACAAACGAGTAAAAGCCAACAAGGGAGCAAGCGGAGTTGACGGAATGACCGTAAATGAAGCCGGCTCTTGGCTAAAAGAACATAAGGGAGAACTGCTCGGGAAGATAAGGAACGGCAAATATAAGCCGTCACCGGTTCGCAGAGTAGAAATTCCCAAGGATAATGGTGGGGTAAGAAAGTTGGGAATACCAACAGTAATAGACCGAATTATCCAACAAGCAATAGCACAGGTACTGACACCAATCTATGAGCCAAAGTTTTCAGACGGAAGCTATGGCTACAGACCGAACAGAAGTGCAAAAGATGCGATAGCTAAAGTAAGAGAGTATGCAGATAGAGGTTACCAATATGCGGTATGCCTTGATTTATCGAAATACTTTGACACCCTTAATCACGAACTTCTGATGAATATGCTAAGACAGGATATTCACGACAAGAGATTGATTGACCTAATCAAGAAATATCTCAAAAGCGGAGTAATGGAAAACGGTGTAAGACACAAAACAGAAGAAGGCTCACCACAGGGCGGAAATCTGTCACCATTACTTGCAAATATCTATCTTGACAAATTTGACAAGGAGTTCGAGGGTAGGGGAGTAAAGGTAATCCGATATGCAGATGACATAGTACTGTTAGCGAAGAGCAAACGAGCAAGCGAAAGATTGCTTGAAACAAGCACAAGGTATCTTGAAAAGAAATTAAAACTCAAGGTAAATACCGAGAAAAGCCGTGCGGTAAGTGTGTATTCAATCCGAAATTTTAAGTTTCTCGGCTTTGCAATGGGAAGGAACAGAAAAGGAGCATATATCCGAGTTCATCCAAAGTCGAGAAAGAAAGCCAAAGACAAACTGAGAAGACTTACTTCCCGAAGTCAGGGCAGAAAACTTGACTATGTGTTACACAACATTAAGGTGTATATGCAAGGCTGGCTGAATTACTATGGAGTAGCGGAAATGAAAAGCACAATGGAAGATTGGAACGGGTGGCTGCGCAGAAGAATACGAATGTATATCTGGAAGCAGTGGAAGAAGCCGAAAACGAGGGTAGAAAACCTAAAGAAATTAGGAATGCCCGAATGGCAGGCTTACCGAAACGGAAACACTCGAAAAGGATACTGGGCTGTTGCAGGAAGCGGAATATTAAACCGCACCATTACAAACGAAAGACTTGCACGCCGAGGATATTATGATATATCCGAGGCATACAAGTCTATGCACTTAATATGATTGAACCGCCGTGTACGGAACCGTACGCACGGTGGTGTGAGAGGTCGGCT
>CANQBP010000019.1 GCA_947589415.1 uncultured Clostridia bacterium | reverse complement strand
TTCGCTTTGACTTTTGAGTGGGGTAGTCTGTTTCCGCGATAATAAACTTGCCTATCGGAATGAGTAGGTCTATATCGAAAACGGCCCTAACGAGCCGTTTCGCCGTAAGAAAGTTATGGCATCAAAATGCAAGTTTAGGTCAAGCCTTTTCAAAGGCTTGCGGGCGGAGTGCCTCCGCTGTCAATTCGCGCTTACGCTCACTTACGTTCGCTTTGACTTTTGAGTGGGGTAGTCTGTTTCCGCGATAATAAACTTACCTATCGGTATGGGTAGGTTTATATCGAGAGTGGCTCTAACGAGCCACTCCGCAATAAAAAAGTTACAGTATCGAAAATGCAAGTTTAGGTCAAGCCTTTTCAAAGGCTTGCGGTTTCCAAAGGCAGAGCCTTTGGTCGCCGTCCGCAGACGGCGAAATCTCTTATCCTTCACGCCTGGGCGAGGGGTGAATTTAAAAACAATCCGGTGGACTGTTTTTAAAGAGGGGACGCCCTGCGAGAGGGCGTCCCCTTGTCAATGCCTTCGCAAACTAATCCCGGCGACACTTCGCCGGCAGAGTGCCCCCGGCGGCGTGCTGCATATTTTTTTTGGGAGGTGAATAAGTATTAACAGAATAATTAAATGGAGGCGTCTATGAAAATTTATAAGATATTCACACTATTTATGGCTGCTGTATCTCTGATGTTTTTTACCCAAGTAAAAGCATTCGCAATTTCAGACAAGGATATAACCGCACCGGCAGCAGTACTAATGGATTCGGAAACGGGTGAGGTGCTGTATCAGAAAAATCCGCACGAAAAACGTGCTTGTGCATCAATAACAAAGGTAATGACACTTGACCTCGTTATGGAGGCACTCGATAACGGCAGAATAAAATGGACTGATACAGTTACAGCTTCCGAACACGCTTCATCAATGGGCGGTTCGGATATATGGCTCGAACCGGGAGAAACTATGACAGTAGATGAAATGGTTAAGGCCACAATAGTCGCAAGCGCAAACGATGCCGCTGTTGCACTCGCCGAACATATATGCGGTTCTGAAGACGAATTTGTAGTAATGATGAACGAAAAAGCTAAAAAACTGGGAATGAAAGATACCGTATTTAAAAATTGCAACGGTCTTGACGAAGAGGGTCATATAACAAGCGCATACGATGTTGCACTTATGTCAAGAGATCTTATAAGACATAAATCTATCTTTAAATACAGCCAAATATGGATGGATACACTCCGTAACGGCAAAACACAACTTGTCAATACAAACAAGCTCCTTAAATCATATAACGGAATAACGGGTCTAAAAACGGGAACAACATCTCAAGCGGGAAGTTGTATATCGGCAACAGCCGAAAGGGACGGACTTAGCCTTATAGCAGTCGTACTCGGAAGTAAAACGGGTAAAGACAGATTTAGCGATGCGGCTGTACTTCTCGATTACGGTTTTGCAAACTATACCGTCTATACACCAAAATCACCCGATGAGGCATTTACCGATATTACCGTAACCAACGGTATGAATGACAAAGTAAAAACAGAAACCGAAATCAACGGAAAATTTTTAATAAAAAAAGGAGGGGATAAGGATATCACATACGATATAACACTCCCCGAAAGCATAGAAGCACCTGTAAATAAGGGGGATAAAATAGGTAAAATAACATACAAAAGAAACGGAAAAAGTATAGCGGAATACCCCATAAATTCAGCGGAACAGGTGGAAAAAATAAGTTTTTCAAAAATATTTGATTTGATATTTAAAAGATTGATAAAGTAACAATAATCATTACCATAAATGTTCGGGGGCGTCAATATGACACCCCCGAATATTTATTGTTTATCGCTAAAATCATTCAATACCGTAAGTGTATTCAAGATCATACAGCTTGAAACCCTCCGTAAAAAGTATGTTAGCATCTTCGTACTTTTTGTATAAGGACTCACCGTACATTACAACGGCAATAAACGTATGCCCGTTCATCTCGGCAGAAGCAACAACCGAAGTTCCCGCTTCATCTGTAAATCCTGTTTTCATACCGTCGCAGTATTTGGAATAATTTTCATTACCCTCCTGAAGCATAGCATTTGAATTGTACCAAAACATTGACGACGGTAAACTCGTTTCCTCTTCAGCCGATTCATCATCGGCTGTATCGGATTTATCCGAAAGTTCAGAAGAATTATTGCTGCTGTCCTGTATAAGATCCCATTCAGCCTCGGACTTTCCGCATGAAGCCTTTATCACGGGTATTGTGCGGGCATATGCGGCAATTCTTGCAAGATCAGCAGCAGTGGTATAGTGATCGTCATCGTGCCAACCGTCAGGAGTAACAAAATGAGTTTTGGTGCAGCCGATTCCCTTGGCAGCCTCATTTACAAGCTCCATAAACGTTTCCACGGCTTTTTCGTTGGAGAGCTTGTTGTTTCCCGTATATATCCTTGCGGCATTGACGGCAACGGTATATGCCGCATCATTTCCGGAGGGGAGCAAAAGTGCATCAAGAAGAGCCTCATACGTCATTTTCATTCCTATTTGAAGTCCCGCCGTACTCGAATCGAAATTTATCATCTCGATTTCGTCACCCACGGTTATTACGGTATCCTTTGGAATAATTTTGCTTGCGACAATTGCCGTAAGCATTTTTGTCGTACTTGCAGGATAACACTTTTCGTTGCCGTCCCTTTGGAAAATAATCTCATCGGCTGTTGCATCGTAAAGCACAACATACCCCGCAGTCACCCTTTCGTTAATTTCTTCAACAGCGGATTTGCTCAAAGCCTTGTTGTTAATACTAAAACTGCCTGTCGGTTCGTATGAAAGTCCGCTGCTTTCTTCCTCAACACTTTCCTCTTTTGAATTTTTATCTTCCTTAACATTAGTTGAAACAACGGACGACTCACTTTTTTTCGTATCGGCTTCGGTATCCGGTGACCTCAACAGCCCCGACATGGCAGCAACGGCAACGCTGCCGCAAAGCAGTACAAAAACCGCAGATATGATACACAACTTTTTGATACCGTTATTCTTTTTTTTGGGCATTTCGGGTTTTTTGGAGGAAAAACTCACTTCCTCCGCATATTTTTTATTATAATTATCCTCTTTATCGTCAGCCTTGAAACTGTCAGAGATATCCACATATTCATCTTTTCTTTTTTGCATCACAATAATTCCCTTTCAAAATAAAATAGGCAAGATATATTATGCCATTATTGTATTTGTATGTCAATCGGAATAGTGTAACAATTTTAGAGCGTTTTTATCAAAGTAATGGTCATTTTTTATACATAAAAATGTCGCAAACAGCAGCGTGAAGTAATTTTCTTTACATTAAAGGAAACTGCCTTTACATAAATATTTTAGGAAAATATAAATAATTTTTATACAATTCCTTGCAAATTATAAGGAAATATTGTAAAATAGATTTATATTATTTAACAGGGGCTGACGCTCCTGCTGTTGAGGAGGATTTTTTATGGCTGTTACTTTAAGTGATAAGCACGTTAAACAATTTATTGATGACACGGAATATCAGGCTATTGCGCCGCAGATTTCCGCTGCCCATGAGCTTTTGCACAGCAAAACCGGTCTTGGCAGTGATTTTACCGGCTGGGTGGATCTTCCCGTCGATTACGACAAGGAAGAATTTGAGAGAATAAAAAAGGCTGCCTGTAAAATAAAGGATAACACCGATGTTTTCATCGTTATAGGTATAGGAGGCTCGTATCTCGGCGCACGTGCGGCAATCGAGTTTCTTAAATCCCCGAATTACAATGCAATCAAAAAAGATACGCCCGATATATATTTCACGGGTAATTCAATAAGCTCTACCGCACTTTCCGAGCTTCTTGAGATATGCGAGGGAAAGGATATTTCCATTAACATGATATCGAAGTCGGGAACGACGACCGAACCCGCCATAGCGTTCCGTGTATTCAGAGAACTTCTTGAAAAGAAATACGGCAAGGACGGAGCAAGGGAGAGAATTTTCTGCACGACAGACAAGACAAAGGGAACACTCAAGCAGCTTGCAGATAAAGAAGGCTATGAAACCTTTGTCGTACCCGATGATGTCGGAGGACGTTACAGTGTTCTTACTGCCGTGGGACTTCTTCCCATTGCCGTTTCGGGTGCGGATATAGATGCGCTTATGAGTGGTGCGGCAAAGGCTCGTGAGGAGCTTATGAGTACCGATCTCGACAAAAACGACTGCTACAAATATGCGGCAATACGTAATCTCCTGTACCGCAAGGGTAAGAAGATAGAACTTCTTGTCAGCTATGAGCCGTCATTTACAATGATGAACGAATGGTGGAAACAGTTGTTCGGTGAAAGTGAGGGAAAGGATCAAAAAGGACTTTTCCCTGCATCAGTGGTGTTCTCTACGGATCTTCATTCTATGGGTCAGTTTATACAGGACGGTACAAGAACCATGTTTGAAACGGTTGTACAAATAGAAAAGCCCAAATACGAGATAACACTCGGAACCGATCCCGAAAATGTAGACGGACTTAATTTCCTTTCGGGAAAAACAATGGATTTCGTAAACAAAAAGGCTTTTGAGGGAACAGTGCTTGCACATACGGACGGAATGGTGCCGAATGTTATACTTAATATGGAGGATACAAGTGAGAGTGAGTTGGGATATCTGATATATTTCTTTGAGAAAGCCTGCGCAATAAGCGGTTATACCCTCGGAATAAATCCGTTCAATCAGCCCGGAGTCGAAAGCTATAAGAAAAATATGTTTGCACTTCTCGGTAAGCCCGGATATGAGGATCAGAAAGAAGCACTTGAGGCAAGATTGAAATAAAAATAAATTTTCACATAACTTTGTCTTAAAACTGTTGACAGTTCGTGGAAATTATTATAATATATAATTGATAAAAGTTTTTTTATGCAAAGGATAGGTCGCTGCGCGGCATAACTTTCAAGGAGGCAGAAATTATGGTTAAACTGATTGTCGGTAAAAAGGGTACCGGAAAAACCAAAAAGCTCATCAACCTTGCAAACGAGGCTGTTGAAAGCTCAAACGGAAATGTAGTCGTTATTGAAAAAGGATCAAAGCTCACTTATGACGTTACTCATAAGGCCCGGCTTATTGATACCGAGCATTACGCAATTTCGGGCTACGATGCATTTTTCGGTTTTCTCAGCGGACTTTGTGCGGGAAATTATGATATGACGGACGTTCTTGTTGATTCTACATTCAAGATCGGCGGACAGAATATGGACGAATTCGCGGAATTTGTGGAGAAGATAAATTCTCTTGCCGCTAAGACGGATACGCAGTTTACTTTCCTCGTATCGGCAGAAGAAAGTGAGTTGCCGACAAGTCTTGCAGCTATTTCGGAAAAAATCTGACAATAAGCCGCAGGGTATGGTCGTACCTCAGGCTGTCGGAAACGAACAGTACATTATTTGACTAAAAGGGACCCGCATAGAGTATGGTAGCTTTGTGCGGTATCCCTTTGTTTTTTTGTCTTTTTTCAAAAAATATATTGACAAAGCGGCTTAATGCAATTATAATAGTCTATGGCGTTTTATCATGCCGACTTTGTTGATGTGATAATTCGGACTTTGTTGAGGTGAGCTTGTGGTTCTTGAACTGAAAAAGATTTTTCTGAATGAGAATGAAAGTCTGTCGGTTAAAACCGAGTTTGATATGTCGGAGGATACGATAGACAGGAACATTGTTCCCGAAAAAATATCTGCGGATATAAAAGTGAGCAATCACGCCGGAATGGTGGTATTCGAGGCAGATGTTCGTTTCGGCTGCCGCTGCGTTTGCGACAGATGCTGTGAGCCGTTTGACAAAGACTTTGCTTACAGGTTTGAACATATTCTTGTTACAGAAATGCCGAAAGACGGCTGTGACGATTATATCGAAGCACCGGACTATATGCTCGACACTGACGCTTTGCTGAGAGATGATATTCTTTTGGAGCTTCCGTCAAAGCTCCTTTGTAAGGATTCCTGTAAGGGCTTGTGTCCAAAGTGCGGAAAAAATCTCAATGAGGGAGAATGTGGCTGTATAATGCATGAGGGTAATTCCGCATTTGCAGTATTAAGCAAGCTGCTCGAAGAATGATTTTTGTACTTTAATTTCAAGGGGGTTATTTAAAATGGCAGTACCTAAGAGAAAAACTTCTAAAGCAAGAAGAGATAAGAGAAGATCTACCGTATGGAAGCTCGATGCTCCTGCACTCGTAACTTGTCCCAACTGCGGCGAATACAAGCTCGCACATAGAGCCTGCAGAAGCTGCGGTCTTTATAAGGGAAGGGTTGTACTCAAAACAGAGGCTTAACAGCTTATTGGATTTGATAGAGAAGGAGAGATCCTTCTCTATTTTTCGTTGCGCAGAAATATATTAGATACAGGGAGGGATTAGTGTGGCAAATCCTGTTATAGCAATAGTCGGCAGACCTAATGTCGGCAAATCAACGCTTTTCAATAAATTGGTTGGCGCACGCATTGCTATCGTTGATGATACGCCGGGTGTCACAAGGGACAGAATATTCGGACAGTGCGAATGGAGAGGAAGAAAGCTGACTGTCATAGATACCGGCGGTATAGAGCCGTATTCGGACGATATAATACTGAAACAGATGAGGCGTCAGGCGGAGCTTGCAGTTGATGCGGCAGATGTTATAATACTTGTTACCGATGTACGCAGCGGAGTCGCTGCCGCTGACGAGGAGGTAGCCTCCATGCTAAGGAAAAGCGGAAGAAATGTGGTGCTTTGCGTAAATAAATGCGATACCGTCGGTGAGCCCGATCCTAATTTTTATGAATTTTATAACCTCGGTCTCGGAGAGCCGATACAGGTATCCTCGGTTCACGGTCACGGAACGGGAGATTTGCTTGATGCGGTATTCGAGTATTTACCGGAGGACAACGAAGGTGAGGAAGTCGGAGAAAGCATAAAGGTTGCCGTGATAGGCAGACCGAATGCGGGAAAATCATCACTTATAAATAAAATCACGGGCGAAAACAGATGTATTGTATCCGATATTGCGGGTACGACTCGTGACAGCACGGATACGGTCATAGAAAATAAATACGGTCGTTTCTGCTTTACCGATACCGCAGGAATACGCAGAAAAAGCAAAGTAGATGATGCAGTAGAAAAATACAGCATTATCCGTGCAAGAATGGCAATTGAAAGAAGTGATGTATGCGTTATAATGATAGATGCCGTTGACGGAATAACCGAGCAGGATACCAAAATAGCAGGTCTTGCGCATGAATCGGGAAAAGCCTGTATAATAGCGGTAAATAAATGGGACGCAGTCGAAAAGGACGGTAAGACAATGGATAAGTACCGCAAAAAACTCGAAACCGAATTTTCGTATATGTCCTATGCTCCGTTTATATTTATCTCCGCAAAAACAGGTCAAAGACTCGACCGACTGTTTGAACTTATAATAACCGTTGTCAATTCTGCGGCAATGAGAATAACCACGGGTATGCTCAACGAACTTCTTGCCGATGCAACAGCAAGAGTACAGCCGCCGACCGATAAGGGTAAAAGACTTAAAATAATGTACGTTACACAAGCATCGGTCAAACCTCCGACATTTGTATTTTTTGTAAACAACGCCGAGCTTTTTCATTTTTCATATCAGAGATATCTTGAAAACAGGATAAGGGAAACCTTTGGTATGCAGGGAACACCTATTCATTTTATTATTCGTGAAAGAAACGAAAACAAAAAATAAATACGTGCTGTTGAACCGCAGGAACTCCTGCGGTTTTAATTTTCTGTTACAAATTATTGCGCACTGAAATACGGGCAGACCCGACCGGGTTATTTTTCGTTGCAATCCGTGTCCATTAGTGATATAATACATAAAAAGCACGAATAAAACAAATATCGGAGGATATGACTATGAATAAACCTGAACTGCTTGCTCCCGTCGGAGATTGCGAATGTCTTGAAAGCGCAATTCATTTCGGAGCTGATGCCGTATATCTTGCGGGTACGGAATACGGTATGCGAACCGCATCAAAAAATTTTGCCCCTGATGAACTTAAAGCGGCAGTCGAAAAAGCACACGAAAAAAACATAAAGGTGTATGTCACCTGTAATACACTTCCGAGAAATAATGAGATAGACAGACTGCCGGAATTTTTGGAAACCGTACAGCAGGCGGGTGCAGATGCATTGATTATCGCCGACCTCGGAGTAATGTCAATGGCTGCAAAATATGCCCCTAAGGTACAGCGCCATGTTTCGACACAATCAGGTATAGTTAATTACAGAACGGCACGTTTTCTGTATGAGGCAGGTGCTTCAAGAGTTGTGCTTGCAAGAGAATTAAGCCTTGACGAAATAGCCGATATACGGGCAAAAATTCCCGCCCCGCTTGAGTTGGAGGCATTTGTACACGGTTCAATGTGCGTGTCTTTTTCGGGAAGGTGTCTTATATCAAGCTATATGACGGGGAGAGATGCAAACAGGGGAGATTGTGCGCAGCCGTGCCGCTGGAAATATCATCTTTATGAGGAACACAGACCGGGACAGTATTTCCCCGTGGAAGAAAACGGTGACGGTACGTTTTTGTATAATTCCCGTGATTTGTGCATGATTGAACATATATCCGAATTGATAGCAGCGGGTATAGACAGCTTTAAAATTGAGGGAAGAGCTAAATCGGCATACTATGTTTCCGTTGTTACGAACGCCTACCGTCACGCGATAGATGAATGTGTGATGTCAGACGGCAAAAAGACACTTTCACCTTGGATAAAAGAGGAACTCGAAAAGGTCAGCCACAGAGAATACAGCACAGGCTTTTTCTTCGGTGGAGAACCCGGACAGGTTACGGACAACGGCGGATATATACGTCATTATGATGTCGTAGCGGTATGCGATGAGTATAAGAACGGCACGGCATATCTTACACAGAGAAACAGATTTTTTTCGGGAGATACACTTGATGTTCTGCCGCCGAACGGTATGCCATTTGAAATTGCTGTTGAGTATATGGAGAATGACAGAGGGGAACAGATAGATGTTGCCCCGCACGCAATGCAGAAAGTGGTTTTTCCGTGTAAGACGGAGATACCTGCCGGTTCTGTTTTGAGGAAAAAAAGAGATGAGAATAAATAAGTTGTAATGGGGTTACGATATGTTCAGAAAAATGCGAAGAATAAATCAGCAGCTTTCAAACGGCGAATGTACGGAAATATTGAAAAATGAAAAAAGAGGAATACTTTCTCTTATCGGTGATGACGGATACCCGTACGGACTGCCGATAGATTATATTTACTGCGAGGAAAACGGTACTATCTGCTTTCACGGAAGTAAGGCGGGACATAAAATTGATGCCGTAAAAAGATGTGACAAAGTATCATTTTGTGTATGCGGCAGCGGTTATAAAAATGCGGGAGAATGGTATCTGCGTTTTAAAAGCGTTATAGTTTTCGGTAGGATAAGAATTGTTGATAACCGTGAAAAAACTCTCGATATTTGCCGCAGACTGATGCTTAAATTTAATGATGATACGGAATATGCGGAAAACGAAATAAAGAAGCACAGTGATAATGTTTTGTGTTTGGAGCTTGTCCCCGAACATATTACGGGAAAGAGTATAAAGGAAAAATAACAGTATAACGAGGTGTTGTTATGGATAAGTTTAAGCTGGTATCCGATTATAAGCCGACAGGTGATCAACCTGCCGCAATTGAAGAGCTTGTAAAGGGAATAAAGGCGGGGAACAGGGAACAGACCCTCCTCGGCGTTACGGGTTCGGGAAAAACATTTACAATGGCGAATGTTATTGCACAGCTTAACCGTCCCACATTGGTACTTGCACATAATAAAACGCTTGCGGCACAGCTTTGCAGCGAATTTCGTGAATTTTTCCCCGATAATGCCGTTGAATACTTTGTTTCATACTATGATTATTACCAACCGGAGGCTTATGTTCCGACAACGGATACTTATATAGAAAAGGACAGTGCGATAAATGACGAAATAGACAAACTGCGCCATTCCGCAACGCTTGCGCTGTCTGAAAGACGTGATGTTATAATCGTGGCGAGCGTATCGTGTATATATTCACTCGGTAATCCTATTGACTACCGAAATATGGTAATATCCCTCCGTCCCGGAATGGAAAAACCGAGAAATGAACTTTTGAAAAAACTTATTGAACTTCAATACGAAAGAAACGACATAGATCTGTCAAGAAACAAATTCCGTGTGCGTGGTGACGTTGTTGAAATTTTTCCCGCCGCATCTGCCGATTCCGTTATAAGAGTAGAATTTTTCGGTGACGAAATAGACAGAATAAGCGAGATAAATCCTCTGACGGGAGAGCGCAGAGCATACCTGCGCCATGCGGCAATATATCCCGCCTCACATTATATCGTACCGAAAGAAAAAATAGAAATTGCAATAAAAGAAATAGAAAAAGAGCTTGAGGAAAGAATTAAATTCTTTAAGGACAGGGGAAAGCTGCTTGAGGCGCAGAGAATAGAACAGCGCACGAGATATGACATTGAAATGTTGAGGGAGATAGGTTTTTGCAGCGGTATAGAAAACTATTCCCGTGTGCTTTCGGGAAGAAAGCCCGGAAGCGTTCCCTATACGCTGCTCGATTATTTTCCGGAGGATTATCTCCTTTTTGTTGACGAGTCCCATGTTATGCTGCCGCAGGTGAGGGGAATGTACGGCGGTGACAGAGGAAGAAAACAAAATCTTGTAGAATACGGTTTCAGACTTCCGTCGGCGTATGATAACCGACCGCTGAATTTTGACGAATTTTACGAAAGAATTAACCAAGTGATATTCGTCAGCGCAACTCCCGGAGATTTTGAACTTGAAAAAAGCGGAAAGGTAACGGAGCAGGTCATAAGACCTACGGGACTTCTTGACCCTGAAATAAGTGTGCGCCCCGTTGAGGGACAAATGGACGATCTGATATCCGAAATCAATATGCGCACCGAGAAAAAACAGAAAGTGCTTGTAACGACACTTACAAAAAAAATGGCGGAAGATTTGACGGATTATCTTACTACTATGGGCATAAAAATAAGATATATGCACCATGATATTGATACGGTCGAGCGAATGGAAATAATAAGGGATCTGCGCCTCGGAGAATTTGACGTACTGGTCGGAATAAACCTTTTGCGTGAGGGACTTGACATTCCCGAAGTTTCACTTGTAGCAATACTTGATGCCGATAAGGAAGGCTTTCTAAGGAGTGAGCGCTCTCTTATACAGACAATAGGCAGGGCGGCTAGAAATGCGGAAGGTATGGTTATAATGTATGCAGATGAGGTTACGGACTCTATGGAAAAGGCTATAACCGAAACGGAACGCCGAAGAGCAATACAAATGAAGTACAACGAAGAACATGGAATTACTCCGAAAACCATAACAAAAAAGGTCGGCGACATTATAGAAATATCTGCAAGAAGTGACAGGAAACTAAGAGGAAAGACCAAACTCAGCAAGGCGGAAAGAGAAAAACTTATTGCCCAACTTACAAAAGAAATGAAAGCGGCGGCAAAGCTGCTCGAATTTGAACACGCAGCCTATCTGCGTGATAAAATAAAGGAACTTCAAGGTGATAAATAATTACGGAGTTGATATCATTATGTGATATTGCCCGCAGGGTGCTTTAGAAAAATTATAAAAAATCAGAGGTGAAAACGGTATGGAAATGACCGAAAATAATAAAAATTCGGAAAAATCCGATATTACGGGTCTTGACAAAATCAAAAAGATAGAGGAAAATAATATGGTCGATATCGGGGGACTCGATATGATACGACCTGTCAGTGATGAGGAGGATATCAGAGAGGACGTTACGGAGGAGGAAGAAATAAAACGTTCGGAAAAAACGCAGCTTTCCTGCGAAAATATCAATATAGCCGTATCGGGCGAGGAAAGCGGGATAGCAGGTCTTGAGAACATAAAGCGAATTGCCGAACCCGAACTTCCGAAACTGTCGTCATTTTCTTTGCAGCTTATCGGTCTTGCCAATAAAGCCAAAGAACATGACAGGAATTTTAACGAATACGGTGCAGACAAACATAAATACAAATTTTCCGCAGCTGCACCCGTATCAATGATTAAGAGCTTTGAAGAAAAGCATAAAATCGAGCTGCCCGCAGGATATAAGGATTTTCTTACGCAGGTAGGAAACGGCGGTGCAGGGCCTGAAGGGGGACTGTATTCGCTTGACGAGGTTGAGTTTAATAATTACCTTTGTCATTCCCCGACATCGTGCAGCTACGCCATGATAAGGGCAAGACGGGATTATCATGATATACCGTACACGGTCAAAGATGCCGAACCTGTTATAAATTATGCCGAAGATGAGGAAAAATGGTTCGAGTGGTACGAAAATCTCGGACGGACCTATTCAAACGGCGGCGATTACAGAAAACTTTCAACGGAGCTGTATAACGGACTTATCGAAATCTGCTCGTCGGAGGACGGCAAAAATTCAATTTATCTTATATGTACGGGTAAGTATAAAGGACAGATAGCGGCATTTACATTCAGCATTGATGACAGGATACATCTTTACAATATGACCTTTGAAAACTGGCTGCTCGGATATTTTAAGGGTATCACGGAAAAATACTGAATTATGATTTACTTTTATGAAAAGAGGAAAGAAAATTGGCAAAGAAAAATACACAGGAATACGGAAATGAAAGTATAAGCTCCCTAAAGGGTGCGGACAGAGTAAGAAAACGTCCGGCAGTAATATTCGGTTCGGACGGAATAGAGGGTTGTCAGCATTCGGCTTTTGAGATACTTTCCAATTCCATAGACGAGGCGAGAGAGGGCTACGGCAATAAAATCATAGTGACAAAATATGCCGACCATTCGATTGAAATTGAAGATTTCGGACGAGGCATACCTGTTGATTATAATAAAAACGAGGAAAGATATAATTGGGAGCTTGTTTTCTGCGAGCTTTATGCGGGCGGAAAATATAACAACAGCGAAAGCGAAAACTATGAGTTTTCTCTCGGACTGAACGGTTTGGGACTTTGCTCGACGCAGTATTCATCCGAATATATGAATGTGGAGATACGTCGTGACGAAACTCTTTTCACATTAAAATTTGAGCATGGTGAAAACATCGGCGGACTTAAAAAGGAAAAATACGCAGGTAGGAAAACCGGTACAAAAATAAAATGGAAACCCGATATAGAGGTTTTTACCGATATAAATATTACAGATGAATATTTTATTGATACGATAAAACGTCAAGCCGTTGTTAATGCGGGCATACTTTTTATTTATCGTTCGGAAAAGGCTGAAGGCGGCTTTGAGGAAAAAGAATTTTTATATCAAAACGGTATTGAAGACCATGTAAAAGAGTTAGTCGGTGAGGATGCAATATCGTCTGTCCAGTATTGGCAGACCGAAAAAATGGTGCGTGACCGTGAGGATAAGCCCGAATATAAGACAAAAATTAACATTGCCCTTGCGTTTTCAAATAAGGTAAGCACATCGGAATACTACCATAATTCCTCATGGCTCGAATACGGCGGTGCGCCCGAAAAGGCCGTTAAAAATGCTTTTGTCTATGCCATAGATGCATACCTCAAGGCAAACGGAAAATATTCAAAAAATGAAGCGAAAATAAATATAGATGATGTTAAGGACTGCCTTGTTATAGTTATATCCTCGTTTTCAAGCGTTACATCATACGAAAATCAGACAAAAAAGGCAATAACAAACAAAGGTATTCAAGATGCTATGACGGAATATCTGCGTCACCGTCTTGAAGTATATTTTATAGAAAATAAGTTTGATGCGGATAAAATTGCCGCCCAAGTACTTATAAACAAAAGAAGCCGTGAAAGTGCGGAAAAAACAAGGCTTAATATCAAGAAAACACTTGCGGGAAATATGGATATGGCAGGCAGAGTGGCAAAATTTGTGGACTGCCGCAGTAAAGATAAGAGTGAGCGTGAATTATTCATAGTTGAGGGTGATTCCGCACTCGGTGCCTGCAAGCAGGCGAGAAACCCCGATTTTCAAGCTATAATGCCGATAAGGGGTAAGATACTCAACTGTCTTAAAGCCGATTACAATAAAATATTTAAAAGTGAGATAATAACGGATCTCCTAAAGGTTTTGGGCTGCGGGGTAGAAATAAAATCAAAGGCAAACAAGGAGCTTGCCTCATTCGATATGGATCTTCTCCGTTGGAATAAGATAATATTATGTACAGATGCAGATGTGGACGGCTTTCATATACGTACACTTCTGCTTACGATGATATACCGCCTTGTCCCGACACTCATAAAAGAGGGTAAGGTGTTTATTGCAGAGTCACCGCTGTATGAAATAACCTCGAAAAATAAGGTATATTTTGCCTATACGGAGTCTGAAAAAGAAAAATTTATAAAGGAAATAGGAAAAGACAGTTTTACTATCCAGCGTTCAAAAGGACTTGGTGAAAACGAGCCGGATATGATGAGCCTTACTACCATGAATCCCGATACACGCCGTCTTATAAAAGTATTGCCCGATGATGCGGTCGTTACATCGGAAATGTTTGATATACTCCTCGGCGACAACCTCGCCGTGAGAAGAGATTATATAATCGAAAACGGGTCAAAGTATATTGACGACCTTGACGTTTCATAACATATGGAGGTTAATTATGGCTTTTATAGGTTTAGCGATCGTTATAGTCGGGTGGTTTTTGTTTACATTATTCGGAATACTTCTGACTGCTGCAGGAATAATCATAAACAAAAAAACGAAATATAAAAAAATCGGATTTTGTATGAGTGTTTTGGGAGGACTGATGGTCACTCCGATGTTAGTTTTTGTCGCAGTTCAATTTTATATCCGGCTGTATAATACGGCAGGCCGGTTTTTACCGACATTATCGGGAATACTTTTGGCTGCTGCAGGAATAATCATAAATAAAAAAACAAAATATAAAAAAATCGGATCTTTTACAGGTGTATTAGGAGGCTTGGTCGCCGTACCGATGTTAGCCTATATCATATTCGATTTTTTTATATAGGCATCGTGACGAACATACAATCAGTAAACGAATATATAGAAAAACAGATTTTCGGAATTATTAACCGGGTAGGAGAAAAAGAATTATGGCGAAAAGAAAGAAAACAAATACATCTGTACCGACACAGAAAATACAAGGATATATTGAGGGTGCGGGAGAAGTTGTGGAGGAAAAGATTGTTTCCACACTTGAGGAAAATTTCATGCCCTATGCAATGAGTATAATATTGAGCCGTGCCATACCGGAAATAGACGGATTTAAGCCGTCACATAGAAAGCTGCTTTACACAATGTACAAAATGGGACTTTTAGGTACGACAAGAACGAAGTCGGCAAACATTGTCGGACAGACAATGAAACTTAATCCGCACGGAGATGCGGCAATATATGATACAATGGTAAGACTAAGCAGGGGATACGAGGCACTTCTGCACCCTTTTGTAGATTCAAAGGGAAATTTCGGTAAGTTTTACAGCAGAGATATGGCATGGGCAGCCTCAAGATATACGGAGGCAAAACTCGATCCGATATGCAACGAGCTTTTTCGGGATATAGATAAGGATACGGTTGATTTTGCGGATAATTACGACAATACAATGAAAGAGCCGACACTTCTTCCGGCGGCTTTTCCGTCCGTGCTTGTGAATGCAAATACGGGTATAGCGGTAGGAATGGCAAGTTCAATATGCTCCTTTAATTTAGCAGAGGTTTGCCATACGACAATAGGACTTTTGCGTGACCCCGATTTTGATATAATGTCTACGCTTGTCGCACCCGATTTTTCCGGCGGCGCACAAATAATTTATGACGAACAGACAATGCGGACGGTATATGAAACGGGCAGGGGAAGTATAAGGCTTCGTGCAAGATATGTATATGATAAATTTGCAAACTGCATTGATGTGCTTTCAATTCCGCAGACAACGACCAGCGAAGCAATAATAGAAAAAATTACCGAGCTTTCAAAACAGGGAAAACTAAAAGATATATCCGATGTACGTGATGAAACCGGTATTGACGGACTTAAAATAACCATTGACCTGAAAAGGGGTGTTAATCCCGATAAGCTGATGGCAAAGCTCTATAAAATGACCACGCTTGAGGATAGTTTCGCCTGCAATTTTAACGTGCTGACGGAGGGTACGCCGAAAGTACTCGGAGTCAGAGAAATCCTTAACGAATGGTCGTCATTCAGAATTGAATGTGTAAGGCGCAGAACAAATTTCGACTACCGTAAAAAGCAGGACAGACTTCATCTTCTCCGCGGTCTTGAAAAAATACTGCTCGATATAGACAAGGCAATACAAATTATAAGAAATACCGAGGAGGAAGCAATGGTCGTTCCAAACCTTATGGAGGGTTTCGGGATAGATGAAATTCAGGCGGAATACGTTGCAGAAATAAAACTAAGACACCTCAACAGAGAGTATATACTGAAACGAACCAAGGATATATCGGAACTTGAAAAGGAAATATCCGAGCTTGAGTCAATATTGAACAGTAAGACGAAAATTAAAAATATAATAATAAGAGAGCTTTCGGAAATTGCCGAAAAATACGGTCAGCCCCGCCGCAGCATGATAATACGTGCCGATGATATAGATGATGACGAAACGGCGGAGGAAGTACCGGATTATCCTGTTCATTTGTTTTTCACAAAAGAGGGTTATTTCAAAAAAATCACACCGCTGTCACTGCGAATGAGCGGTGAGCATAAGCTGAAAGAGGGCGATGAGATAACCGAACACATAGAAACAACAAATAATACCGATATGATATTCTTCTCCGATATGGCTAAGGCATATAAGGCGAAAGGCTCTGATTTCGGTGATACAAAGACGAGTGTCCTCGGAGATTATATACCGACAAAGCTGTCTTTCGATGAGGGAGAAAATGCAATATACATGATATCAACAAAGGATTATAAGGGTTATGTATTTTTTGTATTTGAAAGCGGCAAGGTCGCAAAGGTTGCGCTTGAAGCCTATGCGACAAAGACGAACCGCAAAAAACTGACGGGTGCATACAGCGAAAAGGAAAGACTTGCGGCAATTTGTTATGCCCCCGATGACGAAAGCGAGATTGTTTTAATATCGTCATCAGGCAGAGCTTTGATATTCAAGGCGGGCGACCTGCTTACAAAATCCACAAGATCAACTCAGGGCGTTGCGGTAATGAAACAAAGAAAGGGACATAGGGTGATATCCGCAAGAATTTTCACGGACGGTGTAATAAGTGACCCCGAACGGTACAGAGCTAAGGTATTACCGTCCGCGGGTCAGCTGCCCAAATCAAGCGAAGCGGAACAGATGACGTTTTGAACCGCTGAAATAAGGGGAAATGTTCAGGCTTATAAAACCTCAAACATTTCCCCGCCGACAGAATTATTTTCTTTTTTGTGCCAAAAGACACGCAGTCTTTGGCATCATGTTGATTTGACGGGAAACAGGAAATTTTTATTTGAGTCTGTTGACCGAAATTTTTCCGTGTTTTCCCGACAATAGTATGATATGCATATTACATAAAAATATCAGCGGAAAATTTTATCAAAAATATTCTTTTTTAATCCATAAATGACTTGATTTTATTATAATTATGTGTTATGATAAACGGGTATGTTGAGTACAAATGAATGGAGGATTTAATATAATGGGAATTTGGGAAATAGTTGTAGGTATATTGGTACTTATATTGTCTATTATTATGGTAATCGTTATTATACTGCAGGAGGGTCATCAGGCAGGTTTGGGAACCGTTACGGGCGGCGCCGATTCCTTTCTTTCAAAGGGTAAGGCACGTACTGCCGATGCGATTTTCGCTAAAGTGACAAAGTATTGTGCCATAACATTTTTCGTTCTTGTTGTGTTGCTGAATGCACTTTCTTTCTTCGGCATTACAGGTAACAGCATTGAGGACAATGCCGCCGCTTCCGAAAGTTCGGTCGTTAGTGAGGCAAGTACGAGTGAAAGCTCGGCGAAAGAAGAGTCTGGAGCATCTGATGAGGGAAGCAATGCTGAACAGTCCGGAAAAGACGAATCTGCGGCAGGCGGTTCATCAAAGGAAAGTTCGGCAGATGAGGGCAGCAGTACGGTAAGTAAAGCAGAAAGCAGTACGGCAAGTGCTGCCGAGAGCAGTGCTGCAAGTACTGTTGAAAGCAGCGTATCAAGTGCAGCGTCCGAAAGCAGCGCAGAGTCTTCGCAGACGAGCGTGAACAGCGAAACGACTTCATCAAGTGCTGAATAATAACACTTCAATAGAGAGTTATCGGAAATCAGGCATCTTCAATGTGTAATCGTTGAAGATGCTGTTTTTTTAAATTGAGAGGTAGACATGAAGATAGAAATTCCCGAAAACGTAAAAAAAATAATAGATAAAATACAATCTGCCGGATTTGAGGCATATGCCGTCGGCGGCTGCGTCCGTGACAGCATTATGGGTGTTGAACCGCATGATTGGGATATATGCACCTCGGCACTTCCGGAGGAAACACTTGAAATTCTCGGAAAGACAAATATAATCTCAAACGGTCTGAAACACGGTACGGTAACAGTAGGATTTAACAATGAGTTTTACGAGATAACTACATTTCGCATTGATGGGAAATACAACGATAACAGACGTCCGGAAAGTGTTAAGTTTATAAAGTCGCTAAGGGAGGATCTTGCAAGAAGGGATTTTACAATCAATGCGCTTGCGTATAATTGCAGCAAGGGGCTTTGTGACTTTTTCGGAGGTGAGGCGGATATTCAAAATCATGTCATACGCTGCGTCGGTATTCCCGATGAACGGTTTCGTGAGGACGGTCTTAGGATACTTCGTGCGCTGCGTTTTTCGTCACGCCTCGGATTTACGATAGAGGAAGAAACTGCCGATGCCGTACACAGAAATGCAAACCTGCTGAAAAATATATCATATGAGAGGATAACAAGTGAGCTTTTCGGAATAATCGACGGAGATTATGCCGAAAATGTGCTTACGGATTATGCGGACGTCTTATGTGTATTCATACCCGAAATAAAAGATATGATAGGACATCTGCAATATAATCCTCATCACATTTACGACATATGGACACATACGGTAAAAGTAGTTGTTAATTCACCTCACGACAGAGTACTAAGGCTCGCCGCACTTTTGCATGACATATCAAAACCGGAGTGCTTTTATACGGATCAGGACGGTACGGGTCATTTCAAGGGACACCCCGAAAAGGGTGCGGAAAAGGCATATCGGATAATGAAAAGACTGAAAATTGACAATAAAACCATAAAAAATGTGTGTATGCTTATAAGGTATCATGACAGACGACCGAAAATAAACGAAAAAAACGTGCGGCAGCTTGTTTCCGAAATCGGAGTGAAAGGAACAGAGCAGCTTATACAAATAAAAAAAGCCGATGCAATGGGGCAAAATCCTGCGATGCTCGAAAAGAAACTGGAGCTTATAGACGAATTTGAAAGAATTTTCAGAAAACAGACTGCCTGCGGTGAGGAATATAACTTGAAAATGCTTGAAATAAACGGAAACGACATAATCACTTCGGGTATCGGCGACAGAAAAAAAATCGGAGAGGTACTGAAATATCTGCTTGAGTGTGTTATTGACGGCAGACTCGAAAACTCACACAAAGCACTTGTTGAAGAGGCAAAGGCATATATTGAAAATAATAATATGGGGAAAAAAAATGTATAAAGTAACTGTTTGTATGTACTTGACGAACAATTTGTGTTATACTTGTTAATGAAATAAAATTATTAAGAGGGAAAAGAATGGATTATAAATTAAATTTAGGTTCATGGGAAAGTATTTTTGCCGTACCGAGCGAATTGGTAGACCGTCACCTGAAATTGGCAGGCGGTGTACAGCTTAAAGTCATACTATGGGTCTTGCGCCATGCGGGAGAAAAGTTTACGGTTGAGGATATAGCCGAATTTCTTTCTATGCAGACAGCCGATGTCAGGGACAGTATGCTGTATTGGGAGGAAAGCGGTATAATCAAAGTGTGTGACGGCTTTATTGCACCCTCGGAAACCGAGGCGGCAGAAAAAGGAAATCAATCGGTGCATACGGAACTTAAAGAACAAATCCCCGAAACGACAGCAGAGCAAAATATCGGCGAAGTGCAGCAGCCACGGGAGGAACAACCGCAAAAAACGACCAGAATGATCTCACGTCCCGAAAAACCCGATCTGAAATACTTGAGCAGGAGAATGTCCGAAAGTGCGGAAGTAGTTTATCTTATGCAGTCCGCCGATGAAATTTTCGGCAGACCTACAAGCAATAACGATAAGGAAACTTTACTGATGATACATGAAACTGACGGACTTCCGGTTGAAGTTATTGTTATGCTGATGCAATATGCCGCAAGCATAGAAAAGTGTAATATCAGATATATCGAAAAAACGGCTATTTCGTGGGCGGATAACGAAATAACAAACCTTGAGGCGGCCGAAAGGAAAATACAGCAGCTCACAAGCGGAAGAAATGCCGCAATTATGATACAGAGAATATTGGGTCTTGAGGAACATTCCCCGACGGAAAAAGAAACCATGTACGGCGACAGGTGGATAAATACATGGAAATTTACGAATGATATGATAAGGAAGGCATATGAGATATGTGTTGATACAAAAAACAAATACATTCCGAAATATGTCGATTCGATTTTAAGCAGGTGGTTCAACAGCGGGATCTCTACACCCGAACAGGCAGATGCACCAAAAAATAAAGGAAGTAAAAACAGGGAAAAGAAATCGTATGAGGCAACCTACGATATTTCCGAATATGAAAGCACAAGCATTATTGACGAGGAGGGAGAATAATGGGGTACAGCAGGGAAGTTTATGATTTTGCAGGAAAGGAGATGGAACAGAGAAGAATTTTTGCCGAACAGGAACTTGAAAAAAGAAGAAACAGACTGTATGAAATCTGTCCGCGTACACGTGAGATCGAACGTGAACTTATAAAAATATCGGCTTGTGCGGGAAAACGTGTTATAATGGGTGCAGATGTCCGAAAAGAGCTTGAAATACTTAAAAATAAAAGCCTTATACTGCAAAAGGAGCTTAGCGACCTGCTTGAAAAATATAATCTCCCGAAAAATTATCTTGAGGAATGGTATGTGTGCGATAAATGCGGTGATACGGGCAATATCGACGGGAAAGTGTGCAGCTGCATGAAAAATCTGCTTAAAAAAACCGCATATGAACAGCTTAACAAAATTTCTCCCCTTTCCCTTTGCAGCTTTGAAACCTTTTCACTCGGCTACTACCCGTCATCAAAAGATAACAAAACGGGAAAAATACCGTTTGAGTATATGCAGTCCGTGCTGAAATTCTGCAAAAAATATGCAGATGAGTTTTCCGGGGACTCACACAGCCTGCTCTTTCAAGGCGGCCCGGGTCTCGGAAAAACTCACCTCTCGCTTTCCATAGCGCAGGCGGTTATTGATAAGGGTTACGGCGTTATTTACGTTTCTGCACCGAATATACTTTCACGGCTTGAAAGCGAACGTTTCGGAAATAATGCCGAACGCAAGGGAGAAACGGAACAGTTTCTTAATGAATGTGACCTGCTTATACTTGACGATTTGGGTACCGAGTTTCAGACGAAATATACATCTTCGGCAGTATATAATATTATCAATACCAGACTGATAACAAACCGTCCCACAATAATAAGCACAAATCTTTCGGGAAAAGAAATTCAGGAGCTTTACGGGGCAAGAATGATGTCAAGGATTATCGGTATGCTTGACAGAGTTGAATTTATCGGAAATGATATCAGACAAATAAAAAGGCGAGAACGCAAAAAATAACGGAGGTTTTATTATGGCAAAAATTATTTTAACCGCTGACAGTACTTGTGACCTTACACCCGAACTTAAAGAAAAATTCCGTGTGGCGGCTTATACTCCGCTGCACATAATCGTTGCGCAGAAAAGCTATGATGACGGAGTTAATATAACTCCGCAGGAAATCTACAAACAGTTTGATGCTGTCGGTACTCTGCCGAAAACCGCTGCCGTCAATGTCGGGGAATATACGGATTTTTTTAAACGGTTTACAAATCAGGGATATACCGTCATTCATATAAATATCGGTTCGGCACTTTCGTCATCATATCAAAATGCGTGTAAAGCTGCGGAGGAAATAGGGAATGTATATCCCGTGGATTCCTGTAACCTCTCTACCGGAACTGCCCACATAGTCATAGAGGCGTCCGATATGATAAAACAGGGACTTGAGGCTGATGATATAGTCGAAAGGCTTAAACTGCTGACAAAAAAGGTACATTCGAGCTTTATTATAAATAAACTGAATTATCTCCGTGCGGGCGGAAGATGTTCTGCTCTTGCCGTGCTGGGTGCAAATATTTTACAGCTTAAACCCTGTATCGAGGTAAATAACCGTGACGGCTCAATGACTGTCGGAAAAAAATACAGAGGAAAACTCGACAGCGTTCTTTTGCAATACGTTGACGAGAAACTCTCTTCATACGATAATATACGTTATGACAAAATTTTCATAACTCATGCGGGTATCGGAGATGACCATGTAAAAACGGTATTCGACCATATAAAAAATAAAAATCTGTTTGAAAATATATATATAACAACGGCAAGCTGCACAATTTCATCACATTGCGGCCCCGGTACTCTCGGTATTCTTTTTATGACAGAATAAACGTAAAATCAACTGCCGACGGGGAATTATGGGGAATTATATAAATATTGAAGAGGAGGTATAATATGAATACGGAAGTTAATGATACAATTTTAGCTGTTTTGGAGGAACAGACCGAGCCTGTTGAAAGACGTGATCTGCAAGTGATAAGCGGTATTCTTGAAATTGAGGATTTCAATAATGCGCTGTCATATCTTGAAAAAAACGGAAAAATAGTTATAAACAGAAAAAAAGTGGGATTGCCGCAGATGATGGGCTATGTTTCGGCAACCGTGGTAAGACAGGCAAAGGGTTTTTCTTTTGCAAGACCGCAGAATGACGGCATGGAGGATATTTATATAAATTCGCAGTCCACCAAAGGAGCTATGCCCGGAGATACGGTTTTATTAAAAAACATAAAGGAAAGCGCAAAGGGTCTGTCGGGAGAGGTGGACAAGATACTTGAAAAGGGAAAGAGAATTATAACGGGTACGGTAGAAAGAATGCGCAGCGGCGGCTCGGCATACCTGACGGCTGACAGCGGTTTTTCGCATAGTTTGAAGATTGTCAGGGGCGGTGAGCTGAAAAGTAAAAACGGCGACAAGGTCAAGGCAAGTATATTTTATGACAGCTCAAAAAAGTCCGTGCAGGCAAGGGTAATAAAGGTGTACGGAAGCGGTAATTCAGCAAAAATATGCTCGGACGCTATAATAGACAGCTACGGTATTCCGACAAAATTTCCCGTTCCCGTAAAACACGAGGCGGCAATTGCGGCGGCACAACGCATAACCGAGGAGGAAATGGCAAAGCGTACGGACTTTACGGGTGAACCCGTTTTTACTATTGACGGGGCTGATGCAAAAGATCTGGACGATGCGATTTGTGTAAAAAAACTTGAAAATGGCTGGGAACTGCAAGTCCATATTGCCGACGTGTCACATTATGTCACAAGCGGAAGTAAACTTGATGAGGAAGCACAAAGAAGGGGAACTTCCGTATATTTTGCGGACAGAGTCATACCAATGCTGCCCGAAGAAATATCAAACGGCTGCTGTTCGCTTAATGCAGGAACAAAGAAACTCACCTTTTCGGCTATAATGACACTTAACGAGAAAGCGGAGCTTACGGATTACCGATTTGAAAAGGGGTATATAATATCAAAGGTGAGAGGTGTGTATTCGGAGGTAAACGCAATACTTGACGGAAGTGCGGGAGAGGATATCAGGGAGAAATATGCACCGGTTTCGGACGTTATTTCGGAAGCCGAAAAGCTCGCAAATATCCTGAAAGAGAAGTCCGCAAGACGGGGAGAATTGGATATAGAAAGCTCGGAACTCCGATTTGTTCTTGATAAGAACGGAGTATGTGTCGATGTAGCGGCACGAGAGAGGGGAGAAGCCGAGGAGATAATAGAACAGTTTATGATAATGGCTAATAATGCGGCTGCACTGTATGCAAAAAGTGCGGGAATACCGTTTGTATATCGTGTGCATGAAGCTCCCGATTCGGAAAAGCTGTATTCACTTGCGGAACTTGCGGCATCGTGCGGATTTCAGACAAGAAGGCTTAGGAACGGAGTGCGCAGGACAGATCTTTCGGCACTAATAAATGAGGCTAAGGACACAAAATATTCAAGACTGATATCAATGCAGGTATTACGTTCCATGGCTAAAGCAAAATACAGCAGCCGACCCGTCGGTCATTTCGGTTTGTCACTTGCGGATTATTGTCATTTTACATCACCTATAAGACGTTACCCCGATACGTCAATACACCGCATACTTAGTGAACTTGTAAGCGGTGTACCGACGGATATCATCACAAAACGATACAGCGAATTTGTCGATAAATCCGCGGAGCTGTCCTCCGACTTTGAAATAAGGGCAGTAAGGGCTGAGCGTGATGCAGAAAAATGCTATGCCGCCGAGTATATGAATATGCATATTGGAGAAAGATACGGCGGGGTCGTATCGGGTGCATCAAATAACGGCATTTTTGTAATGCTTGCCAACGGTATAGAGGGCTTTGTCAGACTCACGGATATTGCAGGAAGCAATTTTGAATTTGACGGAATGATTATGATGAAAGACAGAGTAAGCGGAAAATGTTATTCCGTGGGTGACGAGGTAAATATAGAGGTAATTGCGGCTAATGTGGCATCGGGTATGATAGATTTCAGTCTGTTGTAGAGTCAATGCAGGTCTGCTTTAGCATATAAAAACGACTCGGTTCATATCCCGAAAAAATAAAATAATCAGCCGATATAACGAAATGAAAAAATGCCGCAAAAATAAAACGGGGGTTTTGCAGTATGCGAATAGAAATACCCGAATTTTCACTTGTTGTTATGATAGGTGCAGATATGAGCGGTAAGAGTTCGTTTGCAAATAAACATTTTTTGCAAACGGAGATACTGTCAATTGATTTTTTCAGAGCCGTGCTGTCGGACAACGGGAAAGATCCGTCCGTCTGTTCCGCAGCATACGAAATTTTGTATGCTGCGGAAATGTGAAATGATAAAATCCACGTAAAATTCAAAAATAAATTTGTCGCATTGGGATTGATTTGCAGTAAAATATGATGTATAATCTTAGTTGAAATTCAGTAAAGGAAGATTGCTTTGGAAATACTTACGGATCTTTTGACAAATCATTGGCTGCTTATTCTTATATCGTGTGCAGGCTCTTACCTCATAAGCAGCGTGAACACATCTATCATCATTACATATATCGTTAAACATGAGGATATACGTAAACTCGGCAGCGGTAATGCGGGTTTTACGAATGTACTCAGATGTGTCGGAAAACTGCCTGCAATAATTACCTTTGCGGGGGATTTCCTCAAGGGCGTTGTGTCTGTCCTTATACCGTATTTTCTCACATTCGGCTGGGACAGTCCCGAACAGCAGTTGGAACGTTCTCTGCTTATGTACCTTGCAGGACTGTTTGCCGTTGTGGGACATATGTTCCCGATTTATTATAAATTTAAGGGCGGAAAAGGTGTTGTTACGACTGCATCGGTAGTAATAATGACAGACTGGCGTGTGCTTGCGGTCGAACTTATATTTTTCGGAATATTGTTTGCAGCCACTAAAACAATTTCAAAATGTTCGTTGGTATGTTCGGCATTATATCCGTTTATTTCGGCGGGACTGCGGATTGCGGACAAGTCGGGAATAATGACTGCACTTTCTCCCGTAAAAAATACGACAACGGTATTTATCGTGTGTGTGTTTGTATTGACATTCATAAACGGTGCAATAATTATAATAAAGCATAAGGACAATATAAAACGAATTTTAGACGGAAGTGAAAATAAAATAGTATCGGAAAAAAAGTAGTCACGGGACGTTTGCATGATTTATGTTTCGGACAAATACAGACCGCCGTACAACAGTAAAGACTGATACGGCGGTCATTTTGTGATGTATCGGACTAAAATACCTATATCTTTCATGTTGAGGTTGAAAAAACGATTGCAATATGATATATTATAATCCGGGTGTACGAAATATTGTGTAAAGAGGTGGTCGTGTGAATTATATAATGGATTTAGTGGTAATATCGGTTTTTGTGATTTTTGTAGTAAGCGGATATAAAAGGGGAATACTTAATTCGGTCGCACATCTTGTCGGTTCTGCCGTATCGTGCGTATTATCCGTGTTTATTGCATCATTTTTAGCAGATAATTTTTATTTCAAATTCATACAGCCGAAGATAATAGAAGCGGTAGAAAAAAATATGCCGCAAATAACAATGGCTACAAGCCCTAAGGATATAGCAGGTGCGCTTATGAGCGATCTCCCTGATTTTGCAAAAAATGCGCTAAGTATGTCGGGTATAAATACTGCTTCGCTCACACAGGAAATAAGCAGCTCTCCGCTGAACGTTCCGGATGTGCTTGAGGGAATGATACGTCCCATTATAATAAAACTTCTGGCAATCATTATCGGATTGGCTTTGTTTACGGTTTTTGCCGCCGTAATATCACTTCTCACACGTTCCGTTACATCGGCTGTTGATTTTGCGGGACTCAGCATTCTTAACAGAATATCGGGAGCGCTCCTCGGACTGTTGGCGGCGGTTGTTATAATAATGGTGCTGATGTTGGTTTTATATATACTTATCGTGCTGCTGCCCGACAATTCTTCTATGGCGTTAAGAGAGGGTATAAATTCAACACATCTGCTCAAATATATTTATGAGATAAATGTTCCCGAAATGATAATTGATGCAATGCACGGCATTTGATATGTGTGCATATGTACTGCATATTGCTTAAATCCGAGCGGAAAGTCCTGAAAAATAAACATATTTTAACCGTAAGTCGTAAATATTTTATTTTTTAGTAGACAGATACCTGTAAAATATGTTATTATAACTAAACGGGGAGTATGCACTTACCCCGAATCACTCCGAAACAAAACGGAAGTGTGGAAAGGAGTAAAAGAAAATGATGTTATGCAGCAGATGCAATAAAAGACCGGCAGTGGTGTTTTTATCAAGTACCGCAGACGGCTCGAATACAACCGGATATTGTCTTGTTTGTGCAAAGGAGCTGGGCGTTAAGCCTGTTACCGATATTATGGAAAAAATGGGCATCTCCGAGGACGATATAGACAGTATCCAAGAGCAAATGAATGAATTTGCCGATTCGGGATTTATGACGGGTCCGGATACCTTTGAGGGTATAAATGACGACGATGATGACGATGATTTCAGCAGGGGCGGCGCTCCGACATTTCCTCCGTTCTTTAAAAATCTTTTCGGCTCGAAAAATCCGAGCGAAAAACTGTCGGATAAAGAAAAGAAAGAGGAAAGGCAGGACGGCGGCAGAAACGAATCACGAAAAAAACGCAGTAAGGGAAGAAAACATATTGATGCGTATTGTACTAACCTTACTCAAAAGGCTGCTGACGGCGAACTGGACAGAATAATCGGAAGAGATAAGGAAATTGACAGAGTCGTTCAGATATTGTCACGCCGCACAAAAAATAATCCGTGTCTGATAGGTGAACCGGGTGTAGGAAAAACTGCAATAGCGGAGGGACTTGCACTAAAAATAGCTGACGGTAACGTGCCGCACAGACTCAAGGATAAGGAGATACAGCTTCTCGACCTCACCTCCCTTGTTGCGGGAACACAGTTCAGAGGTCAATTTGAAAGCCGCATCAAGGGTCTTATCACAGAAGTAAAGGAAGCCGGAAATATCATACTGTTTATAGATGAGGTACACAGTCTTGTCGGAGCAGGTGATTCCGAAGGCTCAATGAATGCCGCAAATATAATGAAGCCTGCACTTTCGAGGGGTGAAATACAGGTTATAGGAGCAACAACTTTCAGTGAGTACCGACGTTTTATAGAGAAAGATGCTGCCCTTGAAAGACGTTTCCAGCCTGTCACGGTTTCCGAACCCTCAATTCAGGAAACCATTGAAATGCTGCTCGGAGTAAAAAGCTATTATGAGGATTATCATAGAGTTCATATGCCTGATGATATAGTGCGAAAAACGGTAGTCATATCCGAAAGATACATTACAGACCGTTTTCTGCCGGATAAGGCGATAGATCTTCTTGACGAGTCCTGTACACACGCTTCGCTAAGAAATAAGGATCTTGAAAAATATGACAGCTCAAAAGACAAAATCGAAAATCTTAAATCCGTTTGTGAGGAAATGGAAAGCGAAGAAGATATAGACTTTGAAAAACTTGCGGAAATAAAAACCGATATAGCCCGTCTTGAAAAGGAAATCGGGGAAATGGACGCACAATCTCTTTTTGCGGACGTGACAGAGGACGATGTCGCAGGTGTTATAGAACTTTGGACAGGAATACCCGCATCAAAGGTTAGGGAAAACGAACTGAAAAAACTGTCCGGTCTTGAAGATGTACTGAAATCAAAGGTGATAGGTCAGGACGATGCGGTCAAGGCGCTTTCGTCGGCGGTCAGGAGAAGCAGAGTACAGATAAGTCCGAGAAGAAGACCGGCTTCGTTTATTTTCGTAGGTCCGACAGGTGTCGGAAAAACAGAGCTTGTCAAGGTGCTTGCATCTGAACTTTTCAATACACCCGAAACACTTATAAGACTCGATATGTCCGAATTTATGGAGAAACATTCGGTATCAAAAATAATAGGTTCGCCTCCCGGATATGTAGGATATGACGAGGCGGGTCAGATAACGGAAAAAATTCGCCGCAGACCGTATTCCGTGCTGCTTTTTGATGAGATAGAAAAGGCACACCCCGATGTGCTTAATATACTCCTGCAAATACTTGACGAGGGAACACTGACGGATGCCCAGGGCAGAAAGGTCAATTTCAGCAATACTGTCATTGTAATGACGTCAAACGCCGGAAGTGATAAGCGTGAGAATGCACTCGGTTTCGCAAAGACTCGTGACGAGGCAACAAAGGAAAAGGTCATGAAGGCTCTTTCGGAATTTTTAAGACCCGAATTTCTCAGCAGGCTTGATGAAATTATAGTATTCAGAAACCTTGACGAGGACGATTTTGTGAAAATCAGTAAGCTCATGCTTGATGAATATGTCAATTCATTAAGTGAAAAAGGCATAGCTTTCAATTATGATGAAAGTCTTTGCAAATACCTTGCAAATAAAGCATACGGCGGTCAGAGCGGTGCAAGAGATCTGCGAACCCTTATACGCAAGGAAGTCGAGGATAAGATCGCTTCCGCTATCGTTGACAGCTCCGACGGTATTCTTACGGAAGTAAACGTTACGGCAAAGGACGGTAAAACAGAACTTGAAATAAAGTAATGTCTGTCCGAGGTCTGTTCTTAATATGTGAATTGCAGGCGTGCAGCTTTGGTATGCCGACATCTCATTTTTACCGTATAGAATAATGTATAAAACTCAAAAATCACTCTTCGGCAAATTCGGAGAGTGATTTTTGTTTTATGCTATATATACAAAAAATTCTCAATTTATTGACATTCCCGAAAAATATTTTTATAATATTACAAAATCACGTTGCAATATAACATGGGATATGCTATAATTAAAATGACTGTAAAAAGCTGCGTATTTTGACCCGAAGTTAAAAATCCTTTCTGCTCCCGAATAAATTGCGGACGGCGGAAGTATGTCACTAAATACTTTAATTTGAAAGCCTTTTATTATTCGTTGCTGTCCGCCGACCCGTTTATCGGCCGGGGAGTATCATATGCCTGCTTGACGATCGGAGTGTAAAAATAATGAATGTAACGGATATGAAAATCAATAATGAAAATGAATTGACGGACGAAAAGAAAAAGACACGTCTGCATAATGCTGTTATAATTGCGGTTACTGTTATTATCGGAATACTTGTAATTATATTTTCCTTTTTTCTGATAAGCAATATAATAACCGATAATTCGATAAGTACCATGGAGGAATTGGCAAACCACGACAAAAAGGCTATTGCATCAAGTCTTGACAACAGGTGGGATACACTCGACGGTATTGCTTTGAATATCAGGCAGGAAAAGTGTGAAACAACAGAGGAACTTATGCGCAAGCTGAGTGCCTCAAAGCATATGATAGACTGTATAAGACTGACTCTTTTTGCGGAAAACGGCGATACCATTAACAGCAGTATGAAGTTGTCTAACAGTAAGGAAATGCTTGAACAGTATAAGAAGGTCGGTGTTCGTTTCATATATCGGAGAGATAACCTTGAGGCAAGCGTTGAGGGAAGAAACGAATTGCTTGTAATGGGAGTAAAAATTACACCATTTACCGTTGAGGGCAGAACCTACACCTATCTTGTTTGCAGAATGGATATAAATGCACTTCAGGACGAACTGAAAATAGACAGCTACGACGGAAAAGGATACAGCAGCGTTATTGATGCCGAGGGTAACTATATCGTAAAAATTAACAGAAACAGCAACGACGGTACAAAAGAAAACTTCTATTCCGAGGTGACAAATGAAGGTCTTGAAGCCGGTAATACAGTAGAAAATATACACAAACAGATAGAGAAAAAAGAGAATTTTTATATTACCCATACGCCCGAAAACGGCGATACCTGTATTATGACGTTCACGCCTATGGACAATGTTGACTGGTATTTTGTAATGTCCGTGCCGATTTCGGTTTTCTGGAGACAGAGTGCGTCAATAGCAAGTGTGCTTGCTGTACTCATCATTACTATAATACTTGTGGGCGTATTTACATCGATCATATTTATACGCAAACGTACAAAAACACTTGCAATCGAAATACAGCACCGTAAAAAACTTGCGGAGGCACTCGCACTTGCCGAACAGGCAAGCAGGGCAAAGACGACTTTCCTTAACAATATGTCACATGATATACGCACCCCAATGAACTCTATCATAGGATTTACTGCCCTTGCTACAACACATATAGACAATAAAGAGAGAGTAAAGGACTACCTCACGAAAATATCACGTTCATCAAGTCATCTTCTTTCGCTTATAAATGATGTTCTTGACATGAGCCGTATAGAATCGGGAAATGTTACGATTGAGGAAAACACGGAAAATATTGCGGAAATACTCCATAATATATGTAATATAATCCAAGCGGATATAAAATCAAAACAGCTTGAGCTTTTTGTGGACACGGTAGACGTGAGCAACGAAAATATTTACTGCGACCGACTCCGACTCAATCAGATTTTGCTTAACCTTATATCGAACGCTATGAAATTCACAAATCCCGGCGGTACGGTATCAATAAGAATAATACAAAAGCCGTGTTCAAAAGAGGGGTACGCTCTGTATGAGTTTAAGGTAAAGGATACGGGTATCGGCATGAGTCCCGAATATGCACAAATCATATTTGAGCCGTTTACAAGAGAACGTACCTCAACCGTCAGCGGAATACAGGGAACGGGTCTTGGAATGGCAATAACAAAAAATATCGTCACCATGATGGGCGGTACTATTGATGTTGAAAGCGAAGTAGGAAAGGGAACGGAATTTACCGTAAGGCTTGAACTTAAAATTCAGGACGAACATCAGGAAAGCCTCCTTATAGAAGAACTGGAGGGTATTCATGCACTTGTCGTTGACGATGACCTTAATGCCTGCCAAAGCGTTTCAAAAATGCTCCGTCAGATAGGAATGAAAGCCGACTGGACGATGTACGGAAAGGAAGCCGTTGCAAGAACTGTCGAAGCCATGGAAATGGGCGAAAAATTTGAGGTGTACATCATAGACTGGCTGATGCCGGACATGAACGGTATCGAAACCGCAAGACAGATAAGAAAGGTTGTTGGAAATGATGCACCGATAATAATTCTTTCGGCATATGACTGGGGCGACATTGAGGAAGAAGCAAAAAATGCCGGTGTAAACGGTTTCGTGAGCAAACCTCTGTTTGTATCCGATTTGCGTACTACCCTCCTCAAGGTCTGCGGAAAAGCGGAAGAGCCTAAGGAACAGGAGTCTGTTGTTGTCAATAAGGATTTTGAGGGAAAACGCATACTTCTTGCCGAGGATATTGAACTTAACCGTGAAATTGCTTGTGTAATTCTTGAGGAAGCCGGATTTTTGGTGGAGTGTGCCGAAAACGGTAAGGAAGCTCTTGATATGGTTAAAAACTCCGTGCCGGGCAGGTACAATCTGATACTTATGGATATTCAGATGCCTGTTATGAACGGATATGATGCAACAAAAGCAATAAGAAAATTAGAGAATAAAGAACTTGCAAATATTCCGATTATAGCAATGACAGCGGATACGTTTGTAGAGGATCGTCAGGAGGCAATGGAGGCGGGCATGAACGGTCATCTCGGAAAGCCGATAGATATTGCATTACTGATGGAAACCCTTTCGGATATTTTTGGTAACGAAGAAGGAAATAAATAATGAAAAAAATAATCTGTTTTGTTCTGTCTGCGATAATAGCAGCGGGATTTATGACAGGATGCGGCAAAGGCAGCGAAAAAGCATCTGTTACGATAAATGTAAAGCTGCCTGTTATCGCCATGAATGATTTGATTGACAGTGATGTGCGGGACGTAAGCTCATTTATCAGAAAAGCGGCAAATGATTTCTGCGAAAAATATACGGAAGCGAATGTTACCGTCAATGTGGAACAGTATGAGGCAGGCATGGAGGACAAGGAAATAACGGACTGTTTCGATACGGAGAACGCAGCCGACATTCTGTTCGCAAATTACTTTGATATGTCAACTTACATATACAGCGGAAGAGTCGTACCGCTTGATGATATGATAACCTCGGAAATAAGAAATGATATAAAACCTGTTTTCTGGGATTTGAGCAAAGTTGACGGAAAAACTTATATGATGCCGTTTTTTGCAAGTCAGGATACTTTCTGCTACAATAAGGATATGTTCCGTAAGGCGGGTTTGGAAGAATATATATCAGACGAAAACGCAATACAGAACTGGACATTGAAAGAATGGGATATTATTCTTGAAAAGCTGCGTAAATATCTTCCCGAAACATCGTATCCGATGATGATGTATGCCGGAAATGAGGAGGGAATAATACACATTATGACACTGCTGCGAAGCAGGGGGTGTGAAGTTTTTGACAGCGAGGGCTATCTCAATGTGAATAACGAAAAGGGGATAGATGCGCTGAAATGGCTTAAAAGCTGCGATGAAAACAACTATTTCCCGCACAACGCCGAAACATTGGTCATGCTTGATAATTTTTCGATGTTTATAAACGGTCAGCTCGGTTTGTATGTTCTAAATTCGGCATATATGCCCGATGTTAAAAATGCCGATTTTGAATTGGGTTATGTGAATTTCCCGTCTGTTGACGGTACGGGCTTCTGTAACAGTTATATCACGGGATTTGAAATATTTGACTGCGGAGATAAAACAAAAACAGATGTTTGCAAGGACTTTATAAAATATATTTATGAAAGTGATTGGCTTGATTACTCTGCCGAAAATATGCCGATAAGCAAAAGAGTATCGGCTAAGTATAAAGACAGACTCGCAGATATACAGAAGTATATTGATAACTCGGATACCTCTGTTACCTTTACAAAAAATAAACCTAACTGGAAAGGCGTAAGGGCTGCGTTTTACAAGCTGATGCAGCATCTTCTCTACGGGGATCTTTCTGTTGAGGAAGTTGCGGAAAAAATTGACACTATCGGAAACAGAGAGATTGAAAACGGGATTAAAAGCGCAACGCTGCATGAATGATATCCGCTTATAACAAATTTCACATATTCGGCGAAATTTGTATTATAAAATATATTATTGAGGAGAAAAGGAGATTTTTATGGATTTATTAGATGAATTAGAAAAAATTGGAGTTAATGTGAGTGACGGTGTGAACCGCCTTGGGGGGAATAAGGCTCTGTACAGGAGATTACTCGGTAATTTCGTAAAGGCTGTCAGGGAGAACGGCATAAGCACTGATTTTGACGAAGAGAATTATAGCGATATTACAGATAAGGCTCACGCTATAAAGGGAATTGCCGGAAATCTTTCCGTGACACCGGTATATGAGGGATATACTCAAATAGTCAGCCTGCTGCGTTCGGGAGAACCTAAGCGTGCAAAGGAAGTACTTGTCAAAATTACCCCTGTACTAAATGAGATTATAGAGTGTATAGAAAAAAATTCGCACTGAGCTTGTTTTTAATTGGATGTGAGTAAAATGGATAAAGAAAAGACTATTCTCATTGTTGACGATATGGAAATTAACCGTATCATTCTTGCGGAAATTTTCAAGGATAACTATAATATAATTCAGGCGTGTGACGGAAATCAGGCAATAGAAACCATTAACGGGAATGTTGATATTTCTGCCGTTCTTCTTGATCTTATAATGCCCGGAACAGACGGTCTGGGCGTTTTGAGGGATATGAAAAAAAGCGGCAAAATAAAGAATATACCTGTATTTCTTATTACTGCCGAAGAAAACGAAAAAATGCTTATAGAGGGCTATCACCTCGGAGCTGTTGATGTGATACGAAAACCGTTTATGTCACATTTCCTTAAACACAGAATAAACAATATTATCGAGCTTTACGCACACAGAAACGATTTGGCAAATATAGTCGAACAGCAGGTGGCAAAGCTCAACAAACTTAATCAGTCAATGATTGAAATGCTTGCGACGGCTGTCGAGTTCCGTGATTGCGAGTCCGGTGAACACGTAAAGCGTATTGCGGGCTTTACAAAATTACTCATGACCGAGGTCAGCAGCAGATATCCCGAATACTATATGACCGAAGAGGAAATAGACAAAATTTCCAAGTCGTCGGTTCTGCATGATGTCGGAAAAATATCAATACCCGACAGTATTTTGACAAAACCGGGCAGACTCACATCTGATGAGTACGAAATTATGAAACAGCATACCGTAAAGGGATATGAATTTCTTATGCAATTTCCCGATATTATTGATGAGAGTACGTATAAATACAGTTGTGATATATGTCGATATCATCATGAAAGATGGGACGGAAAAGGTTATCCCGACGGACTTGCGGGTGATGACATACCTATATGGGCGCAGGTCGTTTCCGTTGCCGATGTTTATGATGCGTTGACGGCAGAAAGGGTATATAAAAAGCCGTTTTCACATGAAAAAGCTGTCAGTATGATTAAAAACGGTGAGTGCGGAATGTTTAATCCTAAACTCATAGATGCCTTTGAGGCATTAGTTAATGAAAGTAAAAGCGGTGAAACCGAGTAAGCTATAAAAATTTCGGTCTGTAAAAAAACCGTCCGCAGCAGCGTTATTATACGTTTCTGCGGACGGCTTTTCATATACACTTATATTTTTTGAGAAAATATACTTTTATCAGAAAGCAATACAGTAATAGCGTAAGGGTTTATAAACGTAAGGATTTGATAAACGAAAGAACCGCATGAACACCGAACCTCGGCAATCATGCGGTTTCTACGGAGGACAAGGGATTCGAACCCTCGCGCCGGTTTCCCGACCTAATCCCTTAGCAGGGGATCCCCTTCACCACTTGGGTAATCCTCCAAAGGTGAATATTCCGTCCCGATACCCGAAGATACCGGGACAAATATGTGGCGGAGAGGATGGGATTCGAACCCATGTGTCCTTTCGGACAAACGGTTTTCAAGACCGCCTCGTTATGACCGCTTCGATACCTCTCCACTTGTCTGTCATCTGCGACTTTATTATAATATCATATTTGCATATAAATGTCAATAGAAAATTTAGTGAATTTTAGCAACTTATTTTTACCGTATTACTGACCTGTTCTAATAATATTTTTGACGATTATCACTTTGATTTATTTTTCGGTTTTGGGCGGGTATCGAAAGTATATTCACGCCTGCAATAAAATACTCTTGTTAAGTTGAGATACAAATACTACCGTTAAGTTGGGATATAGTCTTGCTTTTTTGATAAATATAGGCTAAAATATATAAGGAATGTTTTCCTAAAATTAAAAAGGAGAGAAGTTTATATGTCAGAAAAGAAAAAAGCAGCTGTCATAATGGGCAGCGACAGCGATTTCCCGACAGTATCGGGTGCAATTAAAACTCTTGATGCATACGGAGTACCCTTTGAGGTGCATATCATGTCCGCACACCGCACACCCGAAAAGGCTGCCGAATTTTCGGCAAATGCCCGTAAAAACGGTTTCGGTGTGATAATTGCAGCAGCAGGAAAGGCTGCACATCTTGCGGGTGTTCTTGCGGCACATACAACCTTGCCCGTTATAGGAATACCGATAAAATCTTCAACCTTTGACGGACTTGACGCTTTGCTTGCAACGGTACAGATGCCGAAAGGAATACCTGTTGCAACGGTAGCGGTTGACGGTGCGGACAATGCTGCAATACTTGCGGTTCAGATACTCGCACTTTCTGACGAGGTTCTTGCGGAGAAACTCGCTGCGGAAAAGGAAAACATGAAGAACGGTGTTGCGAAAAAAGATGAGGATATTCAAAAAAAGGTAGGAGAACTTATTAACAAATAAGGAGAGTTTTTATGTCTGAACTACACGATGAATGCGGTGTTTTCGGAATTTACGGCAATGACGGAAGTATGGATATTGTTGAGGAAACATACCTTGCAATGTACACACTTCAGCATAGGGGACAGGTAGGTGCCGGTATAGCCGTAAACGATAACGGTAATATGGTATATCATAAGGATTTCGGAATGATTCCCGAAGCACTCCCCGAATCCGAAGTGAGCCGCCTCGGAAACGGAAATATCGCTCTCGGTCACGTTAAATATTCATCGGGCGAAGCGGTTGATCACCAAAATCTTGCCCCGCTTGTCATGAGATATATTAAAGGTCAGCTTGCCCTGTGTATGAACGGTGCAATCACAAATTATCAGGTGCTTAGAGATGATCTTAATCAGGGTGCGGCAATTTTCCAGTCAAACGGTGATACCGAAATAGTTGCCTATCTTGTTGCAAGGGCAAGGCTTAATTCGGAAACCATAGAGGAAGCGGTAAAAAAAGCAGTTGCTCAACTCAAGGGTGCATATGCAATAGTAATGATGTCACCGAGCAAGCTGATAGGTGTACGTGACCCGCTCGGAGTCCGTCCGCTATGTGTCGGAAAACTCGGCAACAGCTATGTCATAACTTCGGAGTCGTGTGTATTCGACAGTATGGGCGGAGAATTTATAAGAGATGTTAAGCCGGGGGAAATGATTGTTATAGACAGTGACGGTTTCCATAGCTATGAGGCGGAAAAATCCGAAAAAACAGCGTTATGTTTGTTTGAATATGTATATTTTTCACGTCCCGACAGCGTTGTTGACGGTGTATCCGTTGCAATGGCAAGGCAAAGAGCAGGTATGCTCCTTGCAAAGCAACACCCCGTTGATGCCGATATAGTTTTCGGAGTGCCGGACTGCGGTATAGAATCGGCAATAGGCTATTCGACGGAGTCGGGTATAAGATATTGTACGGGGCTTGTGAAAAACAAATATATAGGCAGAGCTTTCAATAACAGAAAAAATAATTCGGAATATCTTCTGCGTATCAAGCTCAATGCCCTTAAATATAATATAGCGGGAAAAAGAGTCATTGTAATAGATGACTCAATGCTTAAAGGTGTTACAAGCAAACATATTGTCGATCTGTTAAGACAGGCGGGGGCAAGCGAGGTACATATGAGGATTGCATCTCCGCTTTTCAAAAATCCCTGCTACCTTACAAGTGATACAACACCGAAAGAGGATCTTATTGCCGCAAAAAAAAGCGTTGAGGAGATATGTGAATATATCGGAGCAGACAGTCTTGGTTTTCTGTCGGCTGAAAGCCTTCCGAAAATTGCCGAAGGCTGTAAGCTCGGATTTTGCGATGCCTGTTTCACGGGAAATTATCCCGTTGATGTTTCTCATACATCAAGAAACGACAAATATTCTCAAAAAATAAAATAAAAATACGGCTGAGCCGTTATGGAGGTATAAAAATGAAGAGCTTTAGTGACAGCTACAAGGCAGCGGGTGTTGATGTAACAGCCGGATATAAATCTGTCGAGCTTATGAAGGAATATGTTGCAAGAACAATGACAAAGGGTGTCCTTTCGGGCATAGGCGGATTTGGCGGTCTGTTTGAAATTGACACAACAGGTATAGACCGTCCCGTGCTTGTATCGGGTACGGACGGTGTAGGAACAAAACTTAAAATAGCAATGCTTCTTGATAAGCATGATACAATAGGAATAGATTGTGTTGCTATGTGTGTAAACGATATAATCTGCTGTGGTGCAAAACCGCAATTTTTCCTTGATTATATTGCAATAGGCAAGAACTATCCCGAAAAGGTTGCAAAAATAGTATCGGGTGTTGCAGAGGGTTGTGTACAAAGCGGCTGCGCCCTTGTGGGGGGAGAAACTGCCGAGCATCCGGGTATGATGCCGGAGGACGAATACGACCTTGCAGGATTTTCGGTAGGCGTTGTGGATAAGTCTAAAATACTTGACCCGTCAACACAAAAGTCGGGAGATGTTATGATAGGCATAAAATCGAGCGGGGTACATTCAAACGGATTTTCACTTGTACGTAAGGTATTCGATATAAATGGGGAAAATGTGGGAAAATACTACGATGAACTCGGTTCAACACTCGGTGAAACACTCCTTACTCCTACAAGAATTTATGTCAAGGCAATCCTTTCACTTCTTGACAGCGTTAAGGTAAAGTCAATTTCCCATATTACGGGCGGAGGATTTTACGAAAATATTCCCCGTTCACTCCCGAACGGTATTTCTGCAAAAATTCAGCGTAAAAACGTACAGGTACTTCCGATATTTGACCTTATCGCAAAGACGGGAAATATTCCCGAACGTGATATGTTCAATACATTCAATATGGGCATCGGCATGACTGTTGTTGTTGATTCTTCGGAGGCAGACAAGGCTGTCGAGGTACTCAAGTCAGCCGGAGAGGACGCATATATTCTCGGTGAACTGGTTGAAAGCGAGGAGGGCGTAATAATTGAATAATACCGATACTGTCGGTATATATTTCAGCGGTACGGGAAATACAAAATTCTGCTTGGAAAGGTTTATGGCTGCGTGTAAATTCAGCGAGGGTATCTATTCCATAGAAATGCCGGAGTCGGCAGAGCAGATAAAAAAGCACAAGTTTATTGTTTTTGCATATCCGGTTTATTACAGCAATCTGCCGAAAATAGTCCGTGATTACATTACGGCAAATAAGGAGATTTTCAAAAATAAGGAAATCTATATAATTTCCACAATGGGGTTATTTAGCGGTGACGGTACCGGCTGTTCGGCACGTTTTTTCAAAAAATACGGTGCAAATATAAAGGGCGGACTTCATATAAAAATGCCCGATTGTATCGGAGATGTAAAAGCA
>CANQBP010000018.1 GCA_947589415.1 uncultured Clostridia bacterium | reverse complement strand
CTTGCTATTGCCATAATGATATATATGAGTTCGGGTTCCGCACCGCTTTCATCGGCTTTTACCATATTTGCGATAGATACAATCAGACCGGCGATAGTGAGTCCCCAAAGTGCCAATACCAACAGCAGCATAGGTATACCGAGTCTTTTTTTGGTATAAATTTTTTCCGACATATTCTTTTCGTTTTTCATAATTTTTACCTCCGAGATTAAAAATAGTATAGAATATTATTTCTATATCTGTATGATATCATATTGATATCATGTTGTCAATACATTTCAAAAATTTATTTGGTTGCAGACGTTTTTCTGACTGTATGTCAAAATAGCGTTATGTTCGGACATAGTATTTTACTGTCATACCTGGAATAATTACTCGTTATATGAGGTTGACACATAATCAAAAATTATGTTAAAATAGAATAGAAAGCAAGGACGGTTTCATAGAATTTACGGAAACTGTCCTTGTTTTTGTTTATGAATGAGATAGGGGTGATTTTATGAGGTGTAAGGTAAATTTTAAGATGATAGGGGAGTTTTTGGGAATAGCTTTAGGTGCGGTTATTGCGGCATTTGCCATTGAAGAATTTCTTGTGCCGTGTACAATACTTGACGGTGGCGTTGTAGGTATAGGTATTATGGTTAATAACCTGACAGGTATTCCGCTTAGTATTTTGACAGTAGTTTTAAATGTTCCTTTTCTGATAATAGGTGCAAGAAAAATGGGCAGACAGTTTATAATAAAGGCTGCGTATGCAATGAGTGTTTTTTCAGTATTTCTCGAAATATTTGCACCCATGGCAAATGCAACAAAGGAATATATTCTTGCAGTATCGTTCGGAGGGGTTATACTCGGTGCGGGAGTAGGACTTGTAATACGTTTCGGCGGCTGTCTTGACGGTACGGAAACGGTAGCCATACTACTTAATAAGAAATATAAATTTCCCGTGGGTAAAACAGTTCTTATTTTCAATATAATAATATATGCCGTTGCAGGAATAGTGTTTGATTTTGAAAGAGCTATGTACAGCCTTTTGACATATTTCATTACATCAAAGGTACTTGATATAGTAGAGTCGGGTATGGAAAAAACAAAAGCGGCAATGATAATAACGAACGATTCAAAGGAAATATCCGAAAAGATTTATCAAAGACTCGGCAGGACGGTAACAATAATGGAGGGTGAGGGTCTTGTCAGCGGCAAAAAGACGGTTTTGTATTGTGTCCTTACAAGGTTTGAGATAAACGGGCTAAAGGAAATAATAAAGGAGGCGGACTCCTCTGCATTTATAGCCATAAGTGATGTGTCCGAGATAATAGGGACACACGTCAAGAAAACAGTTGACTTTTCCGAAAATGAAAATACGACCGCAGATTGATTTACAAGACAACAGATATTTTATTCTATTGCTTATCGGTCAATACTATAATGTATAAAAAATATTTGTAAACAGGTACAAATTTCAAAAAAAACTTTACAATTAACCTGATATGTGTTATAATCTAAACCGTTGAGCCCGTTCCGGGTCATGGGGATAAGCCCGTATAGAGGGATTCCACAGCCCTTGACTCAGATTGTGCCGCAGACGTGCGACAGTGGGCAGACAAAAATAATATTATGTAAAGGTGGAAGCAAAATGCTTAAAGAAGAAAAGGACGCTATTATTAAGGAGTATGCTATTCATGAGGGAGATACGGGTTCGCCCGAAGTACAGATTGCTATTCTTTCAAAGAGAATTGCAGACCTTACGGAGCATCTCAAAACACACAAAAAAGATCATCATTCAAGAAGAGGTCTTTTTAAGATGATAGGTCAGAGAAGATGCCTTCTCAATTACCTCATTAAAGTTGATATTGAACGTTATCGTTCAATCATAGCAAGACTCGGTATTCGTAAGTAATTTTATGATGGACTGTCATATAAGCTCATGCCCGTGCTTTTTTGCCGAAAGGCAGTGCGGGTGTGAGCTGTGTTGCGGGCGGTCGATCGGGGCGTCCTCATATGCGGGACGCCTAAAATATTACGAAAATAATTTATTTGTCTGTGGTGTACTCATAAGTGTTGTGTGGTATAATACGGACAGGTGCTGACGGGGGCAGATTTCGGATTTTAGCAGTGAAACGAGAGAACAGACATACAGTCTGTGCTTTGGTTTAACTGCCGAACCGAAAGTTACCCTCTTAAAAATAAAGTAACGGAGGAAAATTATGTTCGAGAATTTTAAGGTATTTGAAACAGAATTTGCAGGCAGACCGCTTGTTGTTGAAACAGGAAAAACGACCCAGCTTGCCAACGGTGCCTGCCTGGTGCGTTATGGCGAAACGGTAGTTCATGTTGCGGTAACGGCATCGCCGAAGCCGAGGGAAGGTGTAGATTTCTTTCCGTTGTCGGTCGATTATGAAGAAAAACAGTATGCCCTCGGAAAAATTCCGGGTGCTTACGGCAAAAGAGAAGGCAGACCGTCGGAAAAAGCTATCCTTGTTTCGAGAGTTATAGACAGACCCATACGTCCGCTTTTCCCGAAAGATATGAGAAACGATGTGTCGGTTGTATGTACGGTTATGTCATATGACCCCGATTGCCTTCCGGAGATTGCTGCAATGGTGGGAACTTCTATTGCATTAAGCATATCGGATATTCCGTGGAACGGCCCTATATCTGCCGTATCGGTCGGACTTGTTGACAATGAGTTTGTTATAAATCCGACACAAAGCCAAAGAGAAGTATCACGCATGGCTGTTACGGTTGCTTCAACCGACAGCAGAATAGCCATGATAGAAGCAGGTGCAGACATAGTTCCCGATGATGTGATGTTCAGCGGAATTATGGCGGGTCATGAGGCTAACCAAAAAATTATTGAGTTTATAAAGGGCATACAGGCGGAGATAGGCAGAGAAAAGTTTGAATATCCGAGTAATGAGCCCGACCACGAGATGTTTGAGGCAATTAAGGATTTTGCAATTGAAGATATAAAGGCTGCTCTTGATACGGATGACAAGAAGATACGTGATGAAAGGCTTAAGCCTGTGTACGAAAAGGTACACGAAAAGTTTGATGAGATCTATCCCGAACAAGCAGAGAAAATAGATGAGTGTCTTTATAAGACACAGAAGTTGGTTGTTCGCCGTTGGCTTCTTGACGAACAAAAACGTGTTGACGGAAGAAAAATGGATCAAATGCGTCCGCTTGCTTCCGAGGTTGGAATTTTACCGAGAGTACACGGTTCGGGCTTATTTACGAGAGGTCAGACGCAGGTTCTTACCGTAACAACTCTTGGTCCTGTAAGCGACCAGCAGACGATGGACGGCATAGACGACCAGACAACAAAAAGATATATACACCATTATAATTTCCCGTCATATTCTGTCGGTGAAACAAAACCGTCAAGAGGGCCGGGCAGACGTGAAATAGGACACGGCGCACTTGCCGAAAGGGCATTAGTGCCCGTTATTCCGTCAGTTGAGGAATTTCCGTACACAATACGTCTTGTGTCCGAGATACTTTCCTCGAACGGTTCGACTTCTCAAGGTTCGATTTGCGGTTCAACACTTTCCCTTATGGACGCAGGTGTACCGATAAAAGCTCCTGTTGCGGGTATATCCTGCGGTCTTATAACCGAGGGTGATCGTTGGATGACAATGGTGGATATTCAGGGTCTTGAGGATTTCTTTGGTGATATGGACTTCAAAGTTGCGGGAACACATGAGGGTATAACCGCTATACAGATGGATCTTAAAATAAGCGGTCTTACACCCGATATGGTAAAAGAAGCACTTTACAAGACACATAAAGCGAGAGATTATATAATAGATGAGGTAATACTCAAAGCAATTCCGCAGCCGAGAAGTGAGCTTTCAAAATATGCACCCAAAATGATATCTACGGTTATCCCGATTGACAAAATACGTGAGGTTATCGGAACGGGCGGAAAGGTCATTCAGAAGATATGCGCCGAGTGTGATGTAAAGATCGACATTGAAGAGGACGGTCACGTATTTATAAGCGGTCTTGATAAGAATAATTGTGACAGGGCACTTACCATTGTCGATACGATCGTAAGAGATCCGGAACCGGGTGCAATTTATAAGGGACGAGTTACGAGAATTATGGATTTTGGAGCTTTTGTTGAGATTGCTCCGGGTAAAGAGGGTCTTTGCCACATTTCGCAGCTTGATGTAAAGCGTACCGAAAGGGTTACGGATGTTGTAAACGTTGACGATACGATTATTGTAAAGGTGCTTGAAATTGATGAAAAGGGCAGACTCAACCTTTCACGCAGAGAGGCTCTTATCGAGGTTGAGGGTCTGACACCCGAAAACAATATTTCTCCAAGACGTTCGTCGGCTCCCGGAAACGGTTCAAAGGGTTTTAAGAGAAAATTTAACGACTGAGGTTCAAATTGATTTTTGCCGTGTAATAACGGATAGAATTTGAATATGATTTAAAATCGGCTGACGCAGGGCGGAAGAAGATCCGGCGTCAACCGATTGTTTTTATATAACAAAGTAATGCCGCAGACATCTGAAATTTAAGTATCCTCCTTTGCAGCCGATAATTTTCCTAAAATAGTTTTTAAAAACAAATTATTATGGTATAATAACAACAAAACGGGCGGGAAGTCTTAATTTTTCTTGACTTCCCGCCTTTTTTTGTTACTAATTTGTTATTAGTTCAATGTTCAATCGCAATTCTTCTATATTTTTATGGGTGTAGACTCGTTCGCCCGTTCCCTTTGACTTATGCCCCATAAGTCGATCAATGCAAACCTTGTTTGCCCCGGCTGAATCAAGCCGTGATCTGAACGTATGGCGGCATTCATGCGGTGTATGTTCCATTTTCAAGGCTTTCATAATTGCCGCCCAAAATTCACGGTATAGAGCTTGGTTTAGCTTCTTTCCGTTGTATTCAAACAGATAGCCACCTTTTGACTGTTCAAACCTCTTTTTAACAATGCTTTGAATTTTTGAATGAATGGGGATTAGTCGGTTTTTGCCTGCCGCTGTTTTCGTTCCTCCGGTCAACGTCCATTCTTGAAGGTTCACCGTTTCCGTTTGCAAATCAATCATTTCCGAGATTCTAAACCCCGTGTAAAGTAAGAACAGAACGGAATCCACCCACGGGAAATTTTGGTTCTCCCACAACCGGGAAACTTCTTCATCGGTGAAGATTTCCTTTGTTGTTTCGGGGATTGGATCGGAAGTAAGCAGGGTGGAATTGCACTTTGTAACAATATCCAGTTCCATAGCAAAGCGATCAAGATGCCCGAAAAGATTTTTGATTGCCCCTTGTGTGGAGTAACCACAACCGCAACTATCAATGCAATCCTGCATTTGGTAAGATTTTACCTGATTATATTTCAGCTTATCCAGTTTCTTGCAATGCTTATAGGCTGAACATAGAGAATAGGCGTTTGATTTTCCAAGTTTAATCATGCGCTTTTCTTTCCAAAGCTCAAAGAGTTCAGCAAAGGTTATCTTATCCGCTTCAATATCCCAAGGGCTTTTATTGTATTCAGCCAACATAATAAGCCCTGCTTCCTTTGTTGGAGCATACCCAATATTTAGATATATCGGATGACCCTTTTCATTGAACCCGGTTGTTTTCCTAACAGCAAAAGGATTTCTTCTGTTGCCGGATAATTTAACAACTGTTCCATATCCGTTAGGATTCTTCATAATTTGTTACCCCCTATTCACTTGATTTTTCAAGGGGTGAAATGATATAATAATCTTGCATAGTCAAATCATTTCATCCTTGGTTTGGTTATTCATCCGAAACCCCGGTTGTTGCAGCAGCCGGGGTTTCAACTTTTTTATGTAATGCTGTACTGACTGTTTCTGTCCTTACCACTATTTTTTTACTTTTTATTATTTCTAATTGCAGTTAGAGATAAAAAAGTAAGAACTTATGTATTTAAGCGGTACAATTAAGGTATACAAGCAATACAATTCAAAGAACAACTTCTTTTTCTTCCTTGTGTTCAGGCTTTGGGAGGTATTTTCCCAACTTATTTTGAAACTTGAAACAATTCAGATTGCTTCCGTTGCCCTGCAACACAATTGCCTTTTCTTTACCATCTGAAAGATAATTGATTATATACAGAGTTTGGATCTTTTGCTTTTCCCCAGCTGACATTGCCCCAACAATAGCTCCCGCCCCGCCAAATAGGAGACCGCCAACAAAAGCCCTTCCTATTTTGGATTGCTGTTCTATTTCCGTAACATTTACATTCCCGGCTTTGGTTATCTTGTTCAGCGGAAGTTTAATTTCAGGCTTTTTCAACGCCCTTGCTCGGAAAATCAAACAGCAGTTTTCTTCATCCAGTTTCATAGTGATAGCTGTTTTGTCAGTGTACCCCGGAAGCCCTTCATGGTGTATCATGTTCATAGTGTTGCCTTTTCCGAAAATAGCCATATTTATTCATCCTTTCCAAAATCAACAATAGTAAGGTTGTTGATGCATACTTTAATCCTTCTTGATTTGAATACTTTTCAGCTTCAAGCAGTGTTTCCATTCCCTCAACAATCTTTACCCGGTCAACTGTATCCGGTTTTAGGAACATGGATACAGCGTTGAACGCCTTTTTTCCATAGCACTTTTTAAAAAGTTCACAGGCTTGGATTTCCTGTTGAATTTTTTTTCATAGTAGGTTCTCCATCCTAACTCATTAAATCACAAAGAAAAACATGGGACACTTTTTATAAGATTATAAGAACATACAACGTTTCTTTTCTTATTTTTGAAATTTACTTTTCAACTTGCGGTTCAAGTGGTTCAAGTTCAAGTTTGCGTTTCTATTACTTATATTTTTTCAAAATCACCGTTAAATGACGATGAAATTTTTAAAAGTATTTAGAAAGTAAAAATAACTTGAACTAACTTGAACTTTCTCAATTTTACAAGTGTTTCAGCTTGAACCGAAATCTTGAACCATGTTGAACCTACCATGAACCGAAATCAAAATAAATTATATTGCCTTCTTGTCGGATGATCCTTTTTTCCGATATTTTTCAGCTTTCAACATTTCTTCCATTTGCCCGATTGCTCTTCCTTGATCCAGCGTATCAAGGCGAAGAAACAACATCACAGCTTGGAACGCTTCTTTGCCATAACATTGTTCAAAGAGTTCACACGCAGCGGATTCCTTTTGAAGCTGTTCTTCTAAGCGTTGGAGTTCATCTTTTCCGGGTGGGACGTTGTACCCCATTAACCACACCTCATTGACACCTAACGCAAGTCCTAAAATGGTTAGCTTGTCCTGCCCCGGCGTTACTTTCCCGGAAATATACTGGCTTAAATCGTTCTTTGCTAATTTCACACCGTATTTTTCGCAGTATGGTTTACAGGCTTCAAGAATTTCAACCTGTTTCAACCCCCTTTCATTCATAATTTGTTTCAGCCGATCAGCCGTTGTAACGTCTTTCAAACGATAAACACCCCCTTCCTTCTTATTAGGTATCTTCATTATACATCACCTTGAAGAAAAGTTCAAGAGGGACATGAAAAAAAGTTCAATTTTTTTGAAAAAAAGTATTGACAAACGAAATTGCCGATGCTATAATGAATACAAGTTCAAGAGAATTGAACTTTCAAACACGAAAACAGCCGTTGCAGCGGCACACCTGAAAGGATGAAGTGATTATAAAGAACGAAGGATTTACAATCAAATGCACGGGACACACCTATATAACTCTTGAATGGAACGACAAATTCATTTTCTGTTTAGACAACGATATGACTTGTGCGGAAGAAATAATATTTGAAATTGAAAAAAGAACAAGGGTGGATTTCAAGGATATTCCGATTAAGGGAAGTAAAGACGATTTCAGCGGGTTACGGTTTTTCAATGGTGGTTGGAAGCGTAATTTTTGGAATGAATTCCCCGATAGGAAAGAAATTGAATCTTATATGAAATTAAAAAATGGCAGATTTTAAGAAAGGCGGTTCAAAAAATGAATAAACAGAGTTTGAAACCGATAATCGAAAAACTTGAAAGTTTGTTTTCAAAGTTCAATGAAAAGTTCTTTAACAATGAACTTCAAATTCCGGTGATTACGGTATCGCCGGACACCACAAAGGGTGCTTATGGCTGGTGTACTGACTGGAAAGCGTGGAGTACAGAAGCCCCGAAACCCATTAAAGACCTTTCCACTTTGACGAAAGAACAACTTGACAGCATGAAAAAAGATGATGGCTTCTATGAAATCAATCTTTGTGCTGAATATCTTTCAAGACCGTTTGAACAGGTTGCAGAAACACTTCTGCATGAAATGGTACATCTTTACAATTTGCAAGAAGATGTGCAGGATACAAGCCGGGGCGGTACATACCACAACCAAAAATACAAGGATGCAGCGGTAGCACATGGATTGACGGTAGAAAAGGATAAAAAGTATGGCTGGAATAAAACAAAGCTGAATGATGATGCAAAAGCCTATGTTGACAGCTTGCAGGATAAGAAGTTCCAGCTTTACCGAAAGATCATACCGGTTGTTTCCGGTACAAAGAAATCAAAGCAAAGTTCCCGAAAGTATGTTTGCCCCGGATGCGGCTGCATAATCAGAGCAACAAAGGAAGTTCATGTTATTTGCGGGGATTGTGAAATGGTGTTTGAAGAAGAATGATCTTCTTTGACATGGTGCAACCGAAAGCACCTTAAAAAATAGTACACTGGGCTACTAATTGACGGCGATCGGAACAGCCTGAACCGTAAGAACACATAACCGGGGTATCCCAAATTGGTGTTCGTTTGCTAAGATACCCCAAAACTTTTATGAAATGATGAAGTGAACTATGGAGAATAAGCAGTTGATTTGTGACTTGCTGTTAAAGGCTTGTCAGGCAACTTCCACACTATGAACCGCCACATTGAAAATATTGAATACGAATTGAAATAATAAAGGGGTGAAAACATGGCTTACGATTATTCCAAACTGAACGGGCGCATTGTTGAAGTGTGCGGGACACAGGCGGCATTTGCCGAAAGAATGAACCTTTCCGAAAGAAGCGTTTCCCTGAAACTGAACAACAAAGTTCCGTGGAAACAGCCCGAAATGCAGAAAGCCGCCCGTGTGCTTGGATTCCCGGAAGTCGAAATTCAGACTTATTTTTTTACCATGAAAGTTCAAAATAATTGAACTGAAGAAAGGATGAAGTGAACATGGCATTTTCAAACAAACTTACGGACTTGATGCGAAACTTGGGTATTTCGCAGACAAAACTTCACGAATTGACCGGGATCGGCAAATCGTCAATCAGTCAATACCTTTCGGGCAAGAACGAACCCACGGAAGCCCGGAAACGTGAAATTGCGGTTGCGCTTGGGGTTCAGGAAGATTATTTCAATGAGTTTGAACCCGTGGCGAAAATTCAGCACAATTCCACCTACAATTTGCCCGTGAAGGTTGCAGCTAAATTGATGGGCAAATCCAAAGAATGGGTTATGCAGGGATTAAGGGACGGGGTTTTCCCTTGGGGTTATGCGGTGAAGCTAACAGATTGGAGTTACTTTATTTCTACCGTGAAGTTCACCGAATACACGGGAATTCAGATTCCAGCAGCATAAGAAAGAGAGGATCAGAAAATGTGTGAAGAATATAAAAGTCGAGTATATACAGACAGACCCGCATACGCCGATTTTGATGCCCCCGCAAAGTTCACCGCTATTCAAAGCATTATTGCAAAGCGGCTGACACAATATCCCAAAGCTATTTGTTCTTATTCAGGTGGATCAGACAGCGACATTTTAATTGATTTGATTGAACAAACCCGAAAAATCTTTAACCTTGCCCCTGTAAAGTATGTGTTCTTTAACACCGGGCTTGAAATGCAAGCTACAAAGGATCATGTAAAGGCAACCGCTGAAAAATACGGCGTTGGAATCGAAGAAGTTCGCCCCAAATTGAACATTGTGTTATCTACCCGAAAATACGGTGTTCCTTTTGTTTCAAAAATTATGTCCGCTGGATTAGAGGGATGGCAAAAGAAAAACATCCCCCTTTCAATAGCGGATGAATATGAACAAGCCGAAAATAAAGCGGAAAAGCGCCGGGAATTGAAGGAAAGATACCCCAAATGTGAAAGCACAATTAACTTTTTATGCTGTTGTAATTCAGCCGGAGAACCCCGCCCGAACATTCAACTTGTTATCAATTCTTCAAAATATATGCGGGATTTTATCGCTGAAAATCCGCCTGATTTTCAAATCAGCGCAAAGTGTTGTGATTACTGTAAAAAACAACCCGCACACAGAATTCAAAAAGGGTATGACATGGTTATTACAGGCGAACGTCGGGACGAAGGGGGGATGCGTTCTGTTCCACGCAAGGACAATACAACACTTTGCTTCACCGAAACAAGCAGCGGACAGTATCGTTTACGCCCTTTGTATTACGTTAGCGATAAAGACAAGGCTTGGTATAAAGAATATCGCAACATTCGTTATTCGGATGCTTATGAAGTTTACGGGCTTACAAGAACGGGCTGTTGTGGTTGCCCCATATCTTACAAGGCGGTTGATGATTTGGAAAAAATCAGACCCTTTGAACCTAATGTTGTGAAAGCAGCTTGGAACATTTTCGGAAAAAGCTATGAATATCGGAAAAAGTACAACGAATACAAAGCGCAAAGAATGGAACTTGAAAAAAGGAAGTAGGTGATAATGTGCAGTTATTTCCACACCAACATACCGCCTTGAAGGAAACGGAACAGTTCAACCGGGTTGCCTATTACCTTGATATGGGCTTGGGTAAAACTTATGTGGGAAGCGAAAAGGCAATCAGCTTTCACCTTCCGATTGTGGTTATTTGCCAAAAATCCAAAGTACAAGATTGGCTTGAACACTTCCGGCAGAATTACAATATCGGGGTTTTTGACCTGACGAACAAAAAGCAGCTTGAAGAATTCAGCAGCACGATTGGAAATTTTGTCGGGGTTATCAATTACGATTTGGTGTTCAGGCGCTCATATTTCGCCCATATGACCGGGTTTACATTGGTACTTGATGAAAGTTCCGTGATCCAAAACGAAAGCACACAGCGGGCGAAATTCATACTGAAAATGCAGCCGGAAAACGTGATCCTGTTATCGGGAACACCCACGGCGGGCAAGTATGAAAAATTATGGTCGCAGTTGCATTTGTTGGGCTGGTCGATCAGCAAAGATTTGTATTACAAACAGTACGTTGAAATGGAGTGGATCGAGGATCACAACAGCGGGTTCAGAATTCCGCACGTTGTAGGTTACAAGAATGTTGACCGCCTGAAAATGAAGCTGGCGCAGCATGGGGCAATTTTTATGAAATCGGAAGAAGTGTTCGATTTGCCGAAACAGGTGATTATTCCCATTCAGTCAAAAGCAACTTCCGAATATCGGCGCTTCATGCGGGATGCTGTTATCACGATTGACGGGCAGGAATATATCGGGGACACAATTCTTTCAAAACGGACTTATGCCCGGATGATGTGCAGCTATCTGAACCGGGACAGGATCGCAGCCTTTAAGGATTTGGTTCAGTCAACGGAAGATCGCTTGATTGTGTTCTACAATTTCAACGCTGAACTGGATGCAATGCAAGCCGCCCTTGCCGAAATGGAACGCCCTGTTTCAATCGTGAACGGGGAAACGAAGGATTTAACCGCATACGAAGATTGCGGCGATTCCGTTACCTTTGTTCAGTATCAGGCTGGGGCGATGGGGCTGAACTTGCAAAAGGCGAACAAGATTATTTATTTCAGCTTGACGGATAGAAGCGAACTATTTGAACAGTCGAAGAAGCGAATTCACCGTATAGGACAGCAAAAGACCTGTTTCTATTATCAGATGATTTGCCCCGGAACGGTGGAAGAAGCAATTTTGGAAACACTTGAAATGAGAAAGGATTTTACAGATGAACTATTCAAAAAGTATCAAGAAGAAATCAATCGGTAAAAGGATTTTGATTTCTTGGGCGGTTGTGGCGCTGATTTTCGCCCTGATCGGGTTTGCAGTCGGAGCGGCAACCAATAAGCCCAAAGACGAAGCACAAGCCCCGGAAACCTCCGAAATTCTCATTTACGGGCAGTATGACGGGCGAATATTTCAAGGTGATTTGTCTCAAAGCTGGACGGGCAAAAACATAAGTTTCGTTCCCCTTGATGTTCCTATGGATGAGAGGTTGCAGGAATACATTTTCTACCTTTCGGAAGCATACGACATTGATTTTACCTTTGTTATGGCGTTAATCCAGCACGGAACCAATTTTCAGGTTGGGGCAATCAGCCCAACGGACGATTACGGGCTGATGCAAATCAATAGTGTAAACCATACATATCTTGCGAACGAACTTGGGATTACAGATTTCCTTGATCCGTATGAAAACGTAAAAGCGGGAATGTTCATTTTGCGGAAGTTGTTTGAAAAGTACGAAACACCTGAAAAGGTGCTTATGGCGTACAACATGGGCGAAACAGGCGCAGCCCGGTTGTGGGAACAGGGAATTTTTGAAGTGAACTATTCAAAAGAAGTTTTACAGAAACAAGCAGAATATGCTGCTGAAATAGAAAGGAGCAAAAACAATGATTAAGTGTAAACAGGCAATCGAAAGTTCAGCTTGCGGGAAAACGTGCTGTTGCTTGGAGTGCGAGGAAAAGGACACTTGCAAGGATATTTGCACCGAACTGAAGGAGGGGTGCGAAGATGCTTTTGAAGATGAAAACGCCCTTGCAACCTTGCAAAGCGAAGCCGGAACGGTGATTCAGGCAATCGCAGCCCTGACAGTTCAGAAAAAGGCGATTGAGGATCAGGAAAAGGCAATGCGGGCGCAGCTTTTGGCGGCGATGGAAAAGTACGGAGTGAAATCTTTTGAAAGCAATGCGGTGAAATTTGTGTACGTTGCACCGACAACCCGAACCACGATTGACAGCGCAAAATTGAAGAAATATTTGCCGAACGTTGCCGCAAAGTATTCCAAAACAAGCCTCGTTTCCGCTTCCGTGAAAATCACGATAAAGTGACAGGAGGGGCAAATCTTAAAAGAAAGCGGGGTGAAGTAGTGGCAGAAGAAAAACTGTTTGAAGAACGGATCAAGAAATACTTTCATTCCGTGGGCCTTTATCCGGCTGGTTATCCCACGGACAGAATGAAGGTTGAAATGGTTGGTTGGTACACCAAAATTTGGGGCGGCGGTTTTCAGAAATCAGGTATTCCCGATTTAATATGTTGCGTAAACGGGTTCACGCTGGCGGTGGAAATCAAGGCAACGAACGGCAGACCTTCCGAATTGCAAAAGCTGAATATCAGCCGGATCAACAAATCAGGCGGGATCGGGGTTTTCCTTTATCCCGAAGGGTTTGAACAGTTCAAAGAACTTGTAAAGGGGATGATTGAGTGCAATTCTCACATTCAAGAATTGATATGTTTGAAAAGTGCAAACGCAAGTACAAAATGCGCTATTTGGACGGGATAAAAACCGATGTACCTTCCGAACCTGACAACCCCTTGATTTTGGGACAAGCAGTTCACACAGGCATTGCGCAAGGCGTGGAAGCAGCGATTCAGGAATACTATTTCAGTTACCCCGTTATCACGGATGCCCACATCAACGAAGCCTTGAAGTTGGAAGCGGTGATCCCAAAGGCACAAGCGGCAATCCCGCCGCATGGCAAGTTTGAAGTTGAAATTTCGGACAGTGATTTCCACGGGTTCATTGATTACCTTGTCCCGGTCGGTTACATGACGAAAGAAGCACCGCTGAACCCATACGGCAAGGATGTAAACCTGTTTGACCTGTACGATTTCAAGTATTCAAACAACGTCAATAGTTATAAGCAATCGGGGCAGCTTCACGAATACAAGTATTTTTTCGAGAAGAACAACCCTGACAGTCGGATTAGGAATATGTATTTCGTGTTCGTCCCAAAGGCAACGATCCGGCAGAAAAAAACCGAAACCCTTCAAGATTTCCGGGAACGTCTGATTTCCGAACTTGACGGGTTGGAAGTAAAGGTTGTTCAAATGTGGTTCAACCCTGATAAAGTGATTGAATTTGCATTGAACATAAAGGCGGCGAACGAAGAAACTGAATTTCCCGCCGAAAAAAGTTACTTGTGTAGATATTGCGAATTTGAAGAATTTTGCGAGAAAGGATGGAGTTATTTTATGAAACTACCAGAAAACAAGAGAAGGAACATTGAAGCAGTTACAAAGCGGGTAATTTGGATCTACGGAGCGCCGTTTTGCGGCAAAACCACATTCGCAAACGGATTCCCCGACCCGCTCATGCTGAACACGGACGGCAATATCAAGTTTGTTGATGCTCCGTACATACACATCAAGGATGAAGTTCGGGTTGAGGGCAGACAGACTAAAAGAACCCTTGCATGGGACGTTTTCAAAGATGCCGTTTCCGAACTGGAAAAGAAGGATAATTCATTCAAAACAATCGTGGTTGACTTGTTGGAAGATTTGTACGAGCATTGCCGCCTGTATATGTATCAGCAGATGGGGATCACCCACGAAAGCGATGATTCCTTCCGTGCATGGGATAAGGTGCGAGGCGAATTCCTGAACACCCTGAAAAAGTTGATGAACCTTGATTACGAAAACATTATCCTGATTTCCCATGAGGACACCACGAAGGACATTACGAAGAAGGGCGGCGATAAGATCACGGCGATCAAGCCCAACTTGCAGGATAAGGTTGCCGTGAAGGTTGCCGGAATGGTGGATGTGGTTGCCCGTATCGTTGCCGATGGGGACGTTCGTTCTTTCTGTTTCAAGTCGAACGAAGTAATTTTCGGCGGCGGGCGCTTGAAGGTAAACGCAAAGGATATTCCGCTTGATGTGAACGCCCTGTTCGCCGTATATGACGAAGCAAACAAGGCAGCGGCGCACGGTGGCGCTGTTCCTACCCCCGCCCCGGCAGCTACACCCGGCAGAACTACCCGCAAGCGCACGGAAACCCCCGCCACGGGCGCAGATAAGCCGCAGGACAGTCCCGAAACCGAAGGAACGGTAAACAATACCCCTGACGAAGGAACCCCGCAGGAAGCCACAGAAACGCCCACACAGAGCGAGCCGCAGCCGGAAGCGGAAGATGCCCCAATAACCCCGCCCGAAGCACCGGCAGAGGATGAAAAGCCCCGCCGCAAGCGCAAGGCGAGAGAATAAGAAAGGACGTTGTAAACATGGACGAAATGAAAGTGTTGGATGCCCTGTTGAGCTTGGAAATTTTAAGTTCGCTGTTTGATACCAACTTCGTAAAAGCTCCATACATTGACAAACCAACACAAGCCGAAGAGAAGCGTGGTGAAACTCTAAAGAAAGCAAAGGATTTTATGTTGCGGGATGCCGACGGACAGGCAACCACAGCAAAGGTGTTATATGATGCCTTTATCAAAGTAGGGTTCAATGAAACACAGGCGTTTGAACTGACGAAAACCACCCTTGAAAATAATTAAAAAGAAAGGTTAAAAAGGTGAATTATTATGGCTGGCAATATTTGGGACGAGTTCGACAAGAACATTGACACGGAAGGGCTTGCAAAGGACGTTGAAGAAGCCGCCGAAAACGGCGGACGGCGTGAAGTTCCGCACGATACTTACGAAGTCGCAGTTACGAAGCTGGAATTGGTAAAATCCAAAAAAGGCGATCCAATGGTGACGTGCTGGATGAAAATCCTTGAAGGTGAGTACAAGAAAAGCATGATCTTTATGAATCAGGTTGTGACACAGGGATTTCAGATTCACTTTGCCAATGAGTTTATGCGGGCGCTGGTTGCGGAAATGGCTGATCCGATTGATATTACGTTCAAGACCTATTCGCAGTACGGCAACATGATTATGGACGTGATGGAAGCTATTGATAACAACTTTGAATACAAGGTTCGTTATTACGACAGCAAGGGGTATAACGCCTTTGCAATCGAAGAAGTGTATGTTCTTGAATAATTACAGAGGGAAGCCGGTCGGTGGGTAAATTCCCGTCCGGCGAATTCCCGTGAAAGAGGTGAAAACGGTTGCTATTCTATGATTTTGAAGTTTTCAAATATGATTGGTTGGTTGTAGTTATGGATATGACAGCGAAGAAAACCCACGTTATTATCAATTCCCCGGAAAAACTTGAAGCGTTATATAAAGCAAATCAGCGGGAAATTTGGTGTGGTTTCAATTCCCGGCATTACGATCAGTACATTTTGAAAGCTATCCTTTGTGGGTTCGATCCTAAAAAAGTAAACGATTATATCATTGTTCGGGGAAATCCGGGTTGGAAATTTTCTTCCCTGTTCAATCAGTTCCCTTTGAACAATTACGATGTAATGACGAACATTGACCGGGGGTTGAAATCCTTTGAAGGGTTCATGGGTAACGACATAAGAGAAACAAGTGTTCCTTTCGACATAGACCGCCCGCTGACAAAGGACGAAATCTCCGAAACCGTGAAATATTGCAAACACGATGTTGAACAAACAATTCAGGTGTTTTTGCGGCGAAAAGGCGATTTTGAAGCACACCTTGGGCTTGTAAAACTGGCGTGTGAGGGTAAACCCCTTAATCTTTCGCTGATTTCCAAAACCAAACCGCAGCTTTCGGCGATAATCCTTGATGCCACGCAGCAGCCGCACGATGATGAATTTGATATTGACTTCCCTTGTTCAATGCGAATTCAAAAATATTCAGAGGTTGTGCGCTGGTATGAAAACCCGGAAAATCGCTGTTACCAAAAGGACAGGAAGAAAAATCAGCTTGACATAATGGTTGCGAGTGTTCCACACCAATTCGGATGGGGCGGTGTGCATGGGGCGCTGACGAAATACCACGGAACAGGTTATTTCCTGAACATGGATGTTGCTTCCCTGTACCCGTCTTTGATGATCCAATACAACCTTCACAGCCGAAACATGAGTGATCCGCAAAAGTACGTTCGGATTTATGAACAGCGGTTGAAGTACAAAGCGGAAAAGAACCCCTTGCAAGCGCCGTTGAAGCTGGTTTTGAATTCTACCTACGGCGTTATGAAGGACAAAAACAACGCCCTGTATGATCCGTTACAGGCGAACAGGGTTTGCGTGTATGGGCAGCTTTTAATTTTGGATTTGGTCGAACACCTTGAACCTTATGCGGAAATCATTCAGAGCAACACGGACGGCGTTCTTGTAAAGATGCCGGAAGGACAGGATGAAGAAGTGTGGTTCAACCTGATTGACGATGTTGCCCACGAATGGGAAGTTAGAACCGGGTTGAAGCTGGAATTTGACGAATACCGGGAAATCTTTCAAAAGGATGTGAACAACTACATTATCCTTGATTCGTGGGGGCATTGGAAATCGAAAGGCGCTTATGTGAAGGAACTTTCCCCGCTGGATTACGATTTGCCGATTATCAATAAAGCGCTGGTTGAATTCATGGTTCACGGCGTTTCGGTGGAAAGAACCGTGCGGGAATGTGACGATTTGAAGGAATTTCAGCTTGTTTCCAAAATCAGCGGCAAATATACGCATATTCTTCACGGCAACAGGAAAATCAAGGAAAAGTGTATCAGGATATTTGCTTCAAAGAACCGTTCGGATGCAGGGGTGCAGAAAGTTCATGCAACAACGGGCAGACCCGCAAAGATACCCAATTCCCCGGAACATTGCTTCATTTTCAATGAAGAAGTTAACGGGGTACAAGTTCCCGAACAGCTTGACAAACAATGGTATATAGACCTTGCAAAAAAACGGTTGAAAGATTTTGGAGTGATATAATGAAAAAGTTCAGAATTGAGTGGCACGAAAAAACAACAGATGGATATTTGGAACTAATCGTTGACCGTTTCTTCCCTTGTATTGCAGAAAAGTCCAAGAAGATTTTCAAACTTGTGGCAATGTATTGTTCCAATGAAACGATTGACGAATTGCAAGAGTATTTAGAACAAAAAAAAGCGGATACAGAATGTAAGGGAAAAGAATTGGTTTCAAAATATCATAATTCCCCTAATCCTTCTATTCGAAAAAAGCGTTTGGCAGAAGTCAAAAAACAAGAAACCTTATTTAAAAGATATGCTGCAAACCTAAAAATGCTGAAAAAATGCACAGGAAGAGAGTGATTGATTTGTTCTTTAAAGGTTACGTTGAAACTAAAAACAAGAAATGCGTTGAAAAATTTAAGGGCAGATCAGATTTCAAAACCTTTGAACAAGTGCAATCATTGCCGGAATATGCAGGGATTTTATCCCCTGATACAATTTTGATCGATATAGACGATTTTAATAATTCCGAAATACTATTCAAAATTGTGCAAGAACATTCCCTTGCTTGCCGGGTATATCGTACAAATCGAGGGAAGCATTTCTTGTTCAAGAACAGCGGAGTATCAACAAACAAAACAGGTTGCAGGCTGGCTATTGGTTTGACCGCTGATATAAAAATCGGTACACGGAATTCCTACGAAGTTTTGAAATTCGATGGTAAAGACCGGGAAATTTTATATGATACCACTGAAAACGAAGAAGCACAGACACTTCCCCGCTGGATGCACCCGGTAAAATCGAATATGGAGTTCATAAACATGGATGCCGGGGACGGCAGAAATCAAAGCCTGTTCAATTACATTCTGACCTTGCAAAGCAACGATTTTTCCGTTGAAGAAGCAAGGGACACAATCAGGATCATAAACCGTTTTGTGCTGAAAGTTCCGCTTTCTGACGATGAAATCAACACGATTTTAAGGGATGATGCCTTTAAGAAGCCCGTTTTCTTCATGGGTTCAACCTTCCTATTTGATAAGTTCGCAACATTTTTGAAGAACAATCAGCACATTATCAAGATCAACAATCAATTACACCTTTATCGAAATGGTATATATATTTCCGGCGAAAGTGAGATTGAAAGCGCTATGATTCAACACATACCACAGTTAAACAGAGCAAAGCGGACGGAAGTTCTTGCCTACTTGAATATTCTGATCCGGGACAACACACAGCCGGAAGATGCCAATTTGATAGCTTTTGAAAATGGTTTATATAACATTTTGGATGATTCCTTTGTACCGTTTACCCCGGAACACATTATTACGAACAAAATCGTGTGGCAATACAACCCCGATGCTTATTCAAAGGTTGCGGACGATACCCTGAACCGCCTTTCTTGCAATGATCCGCAAGTTCGGGCGCTGTTAGAAGAAGCGATTGGATACTGCTTTTACCGCAGAAACGAATTGGGGCGGGCATTTATCCTGATCGGTGACAAAAGCAACGGCAAAAGCACCTTTCTTTCGATGGTTCAAAACCTGTTGGGGGAACAAAACATTGCTTCCCTTGAACTGAAAGAACTTGGGGACAGGTTCAAAACCGCAGAGCTTTTCGGCAAGCTGGCAAATATCGGCGATGATATAGGGGATGAATTCATTGCCAATGCTTCAATATTTCGCAAGCTGGTAACGGGTGACAGAGTATCAGCCGAACGCAAAGGGCGTGATCCTTTTGAGTTCAACAATTATTCAAAGTTCCTGTTTTCAGCGAATAACATTCCCCGCATTAAGGACAAAACCGGGGCGGTGCAGCGGCGTTTGGTTATCATTCCATTCGATGCAACCTTTTCAGCGGATTCCCCGGATTTTGACCCGTATATCAAGTATAAATTGAAATCCGCTGAATGTATGGAATACCTGATCCGCTTGGGGCTGGAAGGTTTGAAGCGTGTTATGACAAACCGCAAATTCACCGTTTCCAGCCGGGTTCAAAAGGAAATGGACGAATACGAAGAAAACAACAATCCGATTTTGGGATTTTTCCGGGAATGTGAAGATGAAGATTTCCAAATCGAAAACGAACCCACGAACAAGGTTTACAAGCGTTATCAGGAATATTGCCTTGCAAACAGCTTGCAGCCCATGAGTAACATTGAATTTTCAAAACAGGTAAACAGAATTTTGAACTTTAAGATCATTGACCGCAAGATCAACGGGAAAAAGTGCAGAATTTTTGTGCGTGCTGATTAAGGAAGGTGAATTCTTTGAATGAACAGAGAGAGCGCGGAAAGTAAAGATTGGACAGGCAATCAAAGAACGGTTTATACAACTTTGGGCGCTTCCAACCATACCGACAAGGAACGGCAGCAGCATGATTATTACGCAACTGAACCCCGTGCGATGGAATTATTGCTTGCGGAAGAACAGTTTGCCCCGGTTATATGGGAATGTGCTTGCGGCGAAGGGCATTTGTCGAAGGTGCTTGAAGCACACGGGTTCGAGGTTACCAGCACCGATTTGATTTACCGGGGGTTCGGTGATCCTGAACCGCTGGATTTCCTGAAAGATACGCTTGAAGATTTTGAAGGGGATATAATCACAAATCCACCTTACAAATACGCCCTTGAATTTATCCAACGGGCGCTTGAAAGCGTACAGACGGGAAGGAAGGTTGCAATGTTCTTGAAGCTGACCTTCCTTGAAGGGAAGAAGCGGAAAGAATTCTTCCTATATAACCCGTCGAAAACAATATATATGAATTCTTCCTGTCTGAATTGCGCTATGAACGGCGATTTTGAAAAGTACACTTCAAGTGCTGTTGCGTATGCGTGGTTTGTTTGGGAAAAGGGCTTTCGGGGCAATCCCGTGATTAAATGGATAAATTGAAAGGGGTGTATGGTTTGAATGTTCGTTATGATAGACAGAATTATTTTGGACTTGTGCGGCGGTACGGGTTCATGGTCGAAACCTTACAAAGAAGCTGGATATGACGTGCGAATAATTACTTTACCTGAATACGATGTTCGCAGTTATATCCCGCCCGAAAACGTGTACGGCATACTTGCCGCCCCGCCTTGCACAGAATTTTCAATTCTGAATTGCGTTGCGGAAGCACGAAAACGGGATGAAGATGCCGGAATGGAAATCGTTACAGCGTGTTTAAAGATAATTCAAAAGTGCAAACCCCATTTTTGGGCGTTGGAAAATCCCCGTGGGCATTTGAGAAAATATTTGGGAAATCCACCCTTTACCTTTCAACCGTGGTTTTTCGGTGATCCGTGGACAAAGGCAACCGATATATGGGGAAACTTCAATCAGCCCAAAAGAATTTTTTCTTCATGGGAAGATGTTCCGAAACTGAATTTATATATCAGACCGGGCAGAGAAAAACCAAACTTTGCGTTTCTACATAAAAGCGCATGGGAACAAATACCGCAGCTTCATTTCCATAAGCCGGAAACAGATGCGGAATTTAGGGCAATGACCCCGCCCGGATTTGCGGAAGCATTTTTTAGGGCGAACAAATGAAAGGGGCAGCGAATGAACAGAAATCCTTATTACAACAATGAAGGTTATCCCGATCCAACGACATATTACGGAACAAAAGACGTTATCCGGGAAGATGCCGAACTGGAACGGAAAACTGGGGAACTGATTAAAGTTTTGAAATTCATTATTCGTTCAGCGGGTTTTGAACTGATTGAACGAATTGCAATTAAAGACACAAAAACAGGAAGGGAGTTCAGATAACGTGAAAGAGATCGATTTTTTCGGCGAACAGGAACGTATTGAACAGTTCAACAAAACTATGTGTTACTGTATGCCAGACAGATTCAAGCGTGAATTCGTGGACGATTTGCAGGGCATGGGATTTTTCACCGCCCCCGCTTCCATTCACCACCACGGCGCTTATGAAGGAGCGCTATTCGATCACAGCTTGACCGTGACGAATTCCCTTTTGTCGCTTACGAAGCGACTTGAATTGAAATGGCGAGATGGGCGAAGCCCGCTAATTGTTGGAATGTTTCATGATATTTGCAAAGTTGACAACTACCACAAAACCGAAAATGAAGCGTGGGAATATAATAATGCAATTCTTCTTCCCGGACACGGTGAAAAATCCGTGATTATGCTTCAAAGGTATATGCAGCTTACAGAAGAAGAAATGTATTGTATCAGGTGGCACATGGGTGCTTTCGATGAAAAGGAAAACTGGAACAGTTATGGAAGGGCTTGCACCCAATTCCCAAATGTACTTTACACCCACACAGCGGATATGATTGCAGCCCGTATTTTGGGGGTGTGATTATGAAACGGTTATCGGGTGATTACATTCGAGGATATACGAAAGCGATTAAAGATATTGAAGATGCTTTCTGTTGTGTGCAGGAAGATTTGTCAAGGCGAAAAATGCGCTGGAACTATAAGCTGATTGTTCGATTACTTGAACTGTTTTTGCGATACCGGGAAAATTTCAGAGAAAACCGGGGAGGTTTTATTAGATGGAACACGAAATTGAACAATCTTGAATTTTTTGAAGGGGACGGTGGTTCAAGATAAGTTCAAGTTGTAGTTGCGGAACATGAACCGTTTGAAAGCCTTGATACATGGCGGTTTTTGACTTGCGGTTCAAGATGGTACAAGATAATTTTAAGTTCTTAAAATATTTAAAAATTTAATCGTAATTTAACGTTATTTTAGAAATATATATATATATATATAGTAGTAAAAATGATCTTGAACTTGAACCGCAAATCGAAAAATCCTTAAAATATCGAACTTTGAAGCGGTTCATGTTTCGGTTCAAGATGAAGAAAGGAAGTTGTACCCATGAAAGCAAAAGACTATTTGAAGCGCTTGAAGCGCCTTGACACGATAATAAGACAGAAACAGCAGGAAATAACAGACTTGCGCCTGACCGCAAGCAGCACCGGGGGCTTTGACTATTCAAAAGAACTTGTGCAATCAAGCCCTTCCGGGGATGCGCCTTTTGTTCGACCGGTGCTGAAAATCATAGAACTTGAACAGCAAATCAACACTGAAATTGACAAGTACGTTGAAGAAAAACATAAAATCATAAATGAAATACAGGGCTTGCAGGATACCCGGTATGTTGAAATTCTGTTCCGGCGATATGTAGAATTCAAATCCCTTGAAACGATTTCCGTTGAACTGAATTATACATATCAGTACGCAAGGGAACTTCACGGCTATGCGTTACAGGATTTTCAAAGAACCTACAATACCCTATTGAAAACCTACACGCCGAAATGATATTATATAAGATGAAAAATCGTCTTAACAAAGGCGATTTTTCTTTTGTTCCCTCGAAAGGGCGCTCATAGGTACGGACAGGGCAACCGTGCTGACCTACTACCTTCCGGGAGAACTCTTTTTAAGGGGAGTGAATTTTTACAGAAAGGGGTTGCCGCTATGAACGCAAGGCAAAAACGATTTTGTGATGAATATCTGATTGATTGCAACGCTAAACAGGCGGCAATCCGTGCAGGATATTCACCGAAAACGGCTTATTCAATCGGGAATGAAAACCTGAACAAACCTGAATTGAAAGCCTACATTGAAGAACAGCTTGAAAAAATCCACGATGAGAAGACCGCCGATGCGCAGGAAGTTCTTGAATACCTTACCGCCGTTATGAGAGGGCAACACACCGAACAGGTTTTGAAACTGGTCGGTGAAGGTGTGCAGATAATCACCAATATTGATGTTGCGGCGAAAGAACGAATCAAGGCGGCTGAACTGATTGGGAAGCGTTACGGGCTGTTCAAAGATAATCTTGACGTTGGGGGCGCTATCCCGGTTGTAATATCCGGGGGTGATTTGCTTGAAGATTAAGGCAAAGCGCATTTCACTTCCTGAATATGTGGGTAAAGGGTACGGCACATTTTGGCGCTGGAAAGGGCGTTACAGAATTTGCAAAGGAAGCCGTGCTTCAAAGAAATCCAAAACAACCGCCCTTTGGTTTGTAGTCAATATCATGCAGTACCCGGAAGCAAATGCCCTTGTGGTGCGCAAGGTTTTCCGCACGTTGCACGATTCCTGTTTTACTGAACTGAAATGGGCAATAAACCGCTTGGGGGTTGCGGCGTTTTGGGATATTAAAGAAAGCCCGCTGGAAATGACCTACCTTCCAACAGGGCAGAAAATCTATTTCCGGGGGCTTGATGATCCGCTGAAAGTAACGTCAATCACAGTCGAACACGGTTATTTGTGCTGGATGTGGATTGAAGAAGCGTATGAAATCGGCAAGGAAGATGATTTCAATATGCTTGATGAATCCATTCGTGGCGCTATCCCCGAAGAAACAGGGCTGTTTAAACAAATCACCCTGACGTTTAACCCGTGGAATGAACACCATTGGATCAAAGCCCGATTTTTTGATAACCCGGACGATGAAACCCTTGCAATGACAACGAACTACCTTTGCAATGAATGGCTGGATGCAGCAGATAAGAAGGTTTTTGAAACCATGAAAAAGAACAATCCCCGTCGTTATGCTGTTGCAGGTTTAGGCGGTTGGGGTATTGTTGATGGGCTTGTATATGAAAACTGGAAAGAAGAAGCCTTTGAACTGATAGCCAAAAAGGAATATCTGAAACTGGATGAAGCTGAACGGAAAGCAAAGAACTATGTTTTCCGGGATGATGTGCAATCTGCTTTTGGGTTGGACTTTGGTTATACAAATGACCCTTCCGCTTTCTTTGCTGGGTTCATTGATGTTGAACATAAGAAAATCTATGTGTGGGATGAACTGTATGAAAAGGGTTTATCCAACAGGAAGATTTTTGAAAATATAACTTCAATGGGCTATGCAAAGGAACGGATTATCGCTGATTCTGCTGAACCCAAGTCTATTGATGAATTGAGGGGATACGGATTAAGGGTATCCGGGGCAACCAAGGGGAAAGACAGTATAAACAACGGTATTCAGTTCATACAGGATTTTGAAATTGTTGTTCATCCCCGGTGTGTGAATTTCCTTACCGAGATTTCAAACTACACTTGGGATAAAGATAAGTTTGGAACAAAGTTGAACATCCCGGTTGATGATTTTAACCACCTGATGGATGCTATGCGGTATGCACTGGAAAGGTTCATTGTTGGTGGAAGGTGGATGTTCTAAGTATCAGGTTAGTAACAAATTCCCCGGAAATGGCTGTTTTTCCGGGTTTTTGATTTTATTGTGTAATGAAGGAAGGTGAAAAAGCGTGAAATGTACCATAAATGGATTGAAGTGGACGGTACAAAATGCGGATGCCAATGATGCAATATTGCAGTTCAAAGGAAACCCCTGCTTTGGTATGACTGATTACCCTTCTCTGAATATCTATATCAGGAAAGACCAAGCAAAGGAATTATACCGTCAAACTGCAATCTATGAATTGATTCACGCTTTCACTTTTTCTTTTGGTGTGCATCTTGTGGCAAACGAAAAGACGGAAGAAAGTGTTTGTGACTTCATGGGAGCGCATTTTGATGAAATCTATCGTTTGGCAAATCTAATTATGGAAAATGTGTATGAAGGGGGGTGAAAAGGATGCTGACTGAAAATGAAATCTTGAACCTGATTGAAGAAGATATTTCTTCCGAAAAGAAACGGCTTGCCGGGATTGGTCAGAAGTATTATGAAGGTGAACATGATATTTTGAATTATCAAATTTACTATTATGATGCCGATGGTCAGTTGAAACTTGACAAATTCAAAAGCAACATCCGAATTAGTCATCCCTTTTTTACTGAATTGGTTGATCAACAGGTTCAGTATATGCTTTCCGGAAACAATAATATTATTAGAACAGATATTCCTAAATTGCAAACTGAACTTGATGAATATTTCAATGATGATTTCTATTCTGAAATCTATGAACTGTTAATTGGTACAATCAGTAAAGGCTTTGAATACCTGTATGCGGTGACTGATAAGGACGGAAAGACCCGCTTTGAGTGTGCTGATTCTATCGGTGTTGTTGAAGTAAGGGCAAAGGATACTGATGACGGGTGTGAATATTTCATCTTTTGGTACATTGACCGAATTGACAAAGGGCAAAAGAAGATTAAGCGTATTCAAGTATGGGATTCACAGCAGGTTTATTTCTACGTTCAGGTTGAAGAAGGGAAAATACAGAAAGATGAAACTGTTGAACTGAACCCAAGACCCCACACAATTTACATTGATGATAAAGGTAAGCCGTATGGTAAAGGCTTTGGATTTATTCCCTTTTGGCGGTTGGATAATGGCAGAAAGCAATTTTCCGGGCTGAAACCCATTAAAGCCCTGATTGATGATTATGACCTGATGGCTTGCAGCCTATCCAACAACTTGCAGGATTTCACGGATGCCCTTTATGTTGTATCCGGCTTTCAGGGTACTAACCTTGATGAAATGATTCAAAATATCAAGGCAAAGAAGCATATTGGGATTGATGCCGGGGGAACGCTTGATATTAAAACAGTGGATATTCCTTATCAGGCAAGGCAGACAAAACTTGAACTTGATGAAAAAAATATTTACCGTTTTGGTATGGGGTTCAATTCGGCACAGCTTGGGGATGGGAACATTACCAACATTGTTATTAAATCCCGGTATGCTCTGCTTGACCTGAAATGCAACAAACTGGAAATCCGGCTGAAACAGCTTTTTAGGAAGCTGCTGAAAGTGATTCTTGCTGAAATCAACCAAAACAATGATACTGATTATCAGATGAAGGATGTGTATTTTGTCTTTGAACGTGAGGTAATGACCAACGCCCAAGACAATGCACAGATTGAATTGACGGATGCACAGAAGCAGCAGATTCAAATTGATACCCTGCTTGGGTTGGCAAATTTGCTTGATGAAGAAACCATAATTCAGGCTATTTGTGAAATCTTGGATATTGACTATGAAGAAATCAAATCCAAACTTCCTAAGAAAGAAGAAAAAAATACTGAACAAGCTGAATATGTTCTAAACAACATTGTTCCTTTTGATGAAGGTGGTGGAGCTGATGAATAAAAGGCAGATTGAAGTTCAGAAAGCTAACCTTGGAGAAGAAAAGAAGATAATACGGCAACTGAAATTGGTGTATTCACAGGCAAGAAAGGATTGTGAAGCTAAAATTAGGGAATTGGGTGCAAGGACTGATATGCAGAATCTTCAAACAATAGTTTATCAGATTCAGTATCAAAAAGCCTTGCAGCAACAAATTGATGGAATCCTTGACACGCTGCAAAACAATCAGTTTGAAAAGATAGCTGATTACTTGGGTGCATCCTATGAAAATGGTTTTGTGGGTGCGCTTTATGTTTTGCATGGTCAGGGGATACCGCTTATTTTTCCGATTGACCAAAGCAAGGTTGTCAAAGCACTTCAAACGGATGCCAAACTTTCAGAAGGGTTGTATTCTCGGCTTGGTGAAGATACCGCTTACTTGAAAAAATCAATCCGGGCTGAACTTTCAAGGGGTGCAGCAAGGGGTTCTTCATGGCTGGATATTGCAGCGCATATTGCAAACGGTATGAATAACCCCTTTGATAAGGCAATCAATAATGCTATCAGGATTGCCCGGACAGAAGGACACAGGATACAGCAACAATCCCAACTTGACACGCTGAATACAGCAAAAGATAAGGGTGCTGATGTAGTGAAGCAATGGGATTCAACGCTTGATGGAAGAACAAGGGAAACTCATAGGCTGCTTGATGGTCAAATCCGGGAAGTTGATGAACCGTTTGAATCAGCCGGCATGAAATCTATGTATCCGGGTGGCTTTGGCAGACCATCGGAAGACTGTAATTGCCGTTGCTGTATGCTTCAAAGGGCAAAATGGGCTTTGGATGCTGATGAACTGAAAACGCTGCAAGACCGGGCTAAATTTTTTGGATTGGATAAATCAGCGGATTTTGAAGATTTTAAGGAAAAATATTTGCATCTTCCCCAAAATGCTGATACAATGAAAATAGACACCCTGCAGAAACCCATTAAATCAGATGATGAAAAGTATGCAGGGCTTATGTCAACGCTTGAAGAAAGGTTGCACGTTCCTTACAATCCGGTAAAGCCCCATGATAGGCAGCTTACAGATGATGAAATCATTGAAGCCCTATCAGGCGGGGATAAAACAACGGGTTCATGTGCTTCCCTTGGACTTGCTTACATAGGACAAAGGCAGGGTTGGGATGTGCTTGATTTCCGGGGCGGGGAAAGTCAACACTTCTTTTCAAACAGTTTTAACCTGAAAACCTTATCACAAGCCAAAGGGGTTAAGGCTCTGACGGCGGAAGGGAAAAGTTCAATAACCGTTGGGAACAGACTTTTGAAACAGTGTGAGGTTGGAAAGGAATATTATCTTTGTGTTGGCAGACACGCATCTATTATAAGAAAACTTGAAGATGGAACACTTCAATATTTGGAATTGCAATCTGCTACAAGAAGTGGTTGGACTGATTTCAACGGCAACCCCAAAAACACACTGTATAACCGTTTTGGTTGTCGGCAAAGCCAAGGGGCTTGGGGTGATTTTATGATAGATATTGATGAAAGTGATTTTTCAACAGATGATTTTAAATCGCTTTTAGGGTATATCAATACTGATGAAAGTGAACAGAAGAAGGGGAAACATGGCACAATCAAGTAAATTTTTCAAAAACAACTCTGATGATAAGATTTGGTGGGTTGATAATCCCGAAATTATAGGTGAATGGCTGTTTAGTTTTGATAAACAGACGGTGTTCAATATGTTCCGGGATTATCCTGATAAGTTGACAGCGGAACAGAAGAAAATCTTTGATGAAGAAAATCCCTATTGGGCTGACTTCTTCAAAGATAGAACTTAACCCCGGCTGTTTCCGTTGAAAGTTAATATTCAAGAATTAGCATCCTGACCGGGGTGCTTTTTTATTGTCCGAAAAAGGCTTATGACATATAAACTGCTGCTGATTTCCCCTATAACATGGGATATAAACTGTTGTTTGTCAGCGGTGACACCGCATATAAAAACTATGACAAAGAAAGGATGAATGAACATGGAATTTTTGAAAGCTATTTTAGGAGATGAACTGTATGCACAGTTTGAACAGGCGGTAAATGCTTACAATGGCAAGCCGGAAAACAAGGATAAGCAGCTTAAACTTGCAGACCTCGGAAACGGTGAGTATGTCAGCAAGGCAAAGTTTGATGCTACTGATGCAGAAAACAAAACCAATGTAAGTAAACTGACGGAAGCAAACAACCTGATTAAGCAGCTTCAAACGGCTGCAAAGGGTGATGAAAACCTACAAAGTCAGATTACCACCTATCAGACCAAGGTTCAGCAGTTGGAAACCGAGTTGCAGCAAACAAAGATTGATGCAGCTATTAAGGTTGGGCTGCTTTCCGAAAATGCAACTGATGTTGATTACCTGACTTTCAAATTGAAAGAAAAGGGTGAAAAGATTGAACTTGATGAACAGGGCAATATCAAGGGTTGGGCTGATAAGGTTGCTGCATTGAAAACACAGCTTCCCGGTCAGTTCACAGCCAAGGGAAAAGGCAACTTTGACGGTTTCAGACCTATGGAGAAAAACAAACAGCAGCAGGAACAGAAACTTACCAAGGCTGAACTTCTGAAAAAGCCCTATGCAGAACAGTTGAAATTTTTCAATGAAAACCCGGATGGGTACAAAGAAATTATGAAAGGATAAAGGTGAATAATTATGGCAGTTGAAACTACTAAGATTGGTGATATTATCAATCCCGAAGTCATGGGTAACATGATTGAAGCGAAAATTGAAGCACAGTGCAAACTTACCCCTTACGCCCATGTAAATACTGATTTACAGGGTGTTCCGGGTGATACCCTTACTGTTCCGAGTTGGAATTATATTGGTGATGCCGAGGATTTCAACCCGGAAACCGCATCTGACAGTGATGCAGAAATGGCAACCACTAAACTTACCGCTTCTACAACCAAGTTTACGGTTAAATGTGCGGGTAAGTCTGTAAGCATCTTGCAGACCGCTATTAACAGCGGACTTGGTGACCCGGTTGGTCAGGCAAATTTGCAGCTTGCAAAGTCTGTTGTCAACAAGATTGACAATGACCTGATGGAAGCTGCTTATACCTGCAAAAATGTTTATGCCCCGGATGCTGCTATTGGCTATGCGGGTATCGTGGATGCAGTTTCTAAGTTTGAGGATGAGGAAGATGGCATTGACAAGGTTATCTTTATTCATCCGAATCAGGAAGCAACGCTTCTGAAAGATAAAGATTTTCTTTCCGCTGATAAGTTTGAAGCGGGTGTTGCGGTCAATGGTGCTATTGGTAAGATTGCCGGGTGTTGGGTGAAGAAATCCAAAAAGGTAAAACTGGAAAGCGGTTATTATCTTTGCCCGATTATCAAAACTGAACCTGATTCTTCCGAAACCGAGTACACCGAAGATGAACTTCCGGCACTGACTATCTTCCTGAAGAAAGATACACAGGTTGACCATGAGTGGTTTCCGAAGAAGCAGCGTCACGATATTACCGCAGCTAAGTATTATGGCGTTGCTCTTACCAATGCTGCAAAGGTTGTCATTGCAAAGTTTAAGAATGGTGAAACCATTGATGCCAAGGTTGCAAGCGTGAGAGACAGAAGCAAAACTGAACTTGGAATGAAGTTGTCTGACCTGATGGGTGAAGATGTTGACATTCTGAAAGACGGTTCTGTTATTGGTACTTTCCCCTATGTTGACAACTTCACGCAGTTTTCTAAGAATAAGCCGGATTTGCAGAAAGGTCATTTCATGGTTGCTACTCTTGGTGAATCGTATAAGGCAAAGTACAAGGTTGAGCGTATTAGCGGTACTGGCGGTGAATCCAAGGATGTTACCAATGACGAGGTTCTTATTATGCGCCTGACGGATGATAAGGATACGGTGTATAAAGTTACTGCTGATGGTCAGCCGGATTTGGTGTTTAACTTTGCAAGGGCAACACTGAAATAATGAAAGGCGGTGTTCCTGATGATTATTCCAGTAAAGGAATTGATTGCAATGCCGGAATTTGCCGGAATCCCGGAAGCGGTGTTGCAAAAGAAACTGAATGCTGTTGAACAGTTAATCAGGTCATACACCAACAATAACTTTCAAAACCGCTATGTCAGATTTCAGGCTGCATCTAAGGGGGATGTTCTTCAAGGTGCATCCCCCTTTTTGAAAGTTAATGATACAGTTCAGATTTCCAAATCTTTTGTGAATGATGGGCTTTATGTCATTACTGAAATTCAAGAGGGTTCTATCAAGCTTGATACTGAACTTTTTGAAGTACCGTTGAACCTTGTTACCAAGATTGAATACCCGGAAGATGTAAAAAGCGGTGTGTTGAATCTGATGATTTGGGAAGTGGGAAACAGGCAAAAGGTAGGTATCAAGTCTGAAACTTTATCAAGGCATAGTGTGACCTATTATGACCAAGATATAAATAATTCTGTCATGGGCTATCCTGTTGCCCTGCTTGGTTTCTTAAAACCTTATATAAAGCCGAGGTTTTAATTATATGAGCATTGGCGGGAATATTAGGGCATTGATACAGGTCAAAACGGAAAGCAGAAATATAATCCATGAGAATAAGCCTGTTTGGGTTGATTGTCTTACTGTTTTAGGATGGTTGGATTTATCAGCGGGTGATTCAAAGCATACGATATTCAACGCTAAAGTTCAGGAATCAACGCATATTTTTCTTTGTGATTATCAGAAACTTTCCGGCACTATTACAGTGGGTGAACAGGAAACCGCTGTTAATGTGACAAGTGAAAATGCAAGAATGGTTATAGATGGGTTGGTGTATGAAATCCTGTTGATTGATAATCCAATGGGAATGAATCAACACTATGAAATCTATCTAAGGTTCATAGGTGGTCAAAATGAGCGTTGAATTTACTGATAACAGCATGAAGGTAAAACAGGCTTTGCAAAGTGGGGTTTCCGCTTTTTTGAGGGAAGCCGGGGGTGAACTTCAAGCCCAAATAATCAGAAATTCCCGGACGGATACCGGGCAAACAAAAGGTTCATACCAATACAAGGTTCAGGAAGAATCTGATGGTGGTACTGTTTATGTTGGCTCTGATATGCAAAATGCGATTTGGGAAGAATTTGGAACAGGTGAATACGCCCTTCACGGTGACGGTAGAAAAGGCGGTTGGGTTTATCCTAATCCTAAAGCCAGATATAACAAAGACGGAAAATTACGAAAAAACAGTAAGCCGCCTTTTTATTTTACACTTGGAAAAAAACCTAACAGACCGATGCATAAGGCTTTCATTATCTGTAAGGAACGATTAAAAAGACGTTTGAGCAATATCTTGTAATAATAAGAGGGTGATGTGATGATTGATATTTTAAACTTTATTGGTTCAAAATTAGATGTGGCCAAAATTCCATACGAATATGGAGAATGGAGTTCCACCGTACATTATCCGTATTTTGTAGGAACTTTTGAAGAATCCGAGTACAGATATGAAGATAACTGTACTGCTGGTACGTTTAAAATTGATGGTTGGTCGAGGAATAGTATGTTTGATTTAATAGCGATTGCTGATAAAATAAAGACAATTTTTAACGATCTTCAGGAAGTTTTGAAAAATGTTGCGTTTCATATTCATTACGGCGGCTCAACGATTGTACCAACGGGTGAACAGGATTTATATAGAATCACAATAACACTTTATACCTATGAATGGAAAGGAACAGGTGAATAATTATGGCATTGAAAAAGCATGGTATCACAACTGAAACCATTAAAAAGCTGATTCTTGGTGCAGGTGTGATTTACAAAAATCTGAAATATCAGAAGGAAGGTGGGTGGAGTGGCACTGTACTTGGTGCAACTTCTGGGGGTATCAAGTTTAATTGGGAAGCCCAGTGGCTTGATGTGGAAGTTGACGGTGCAACGGTGCTTGTAAAGGGTATTTCCAAGCAGAAAGTTGGTGAATCCGCTTCTATCGAAGGTCAAATGACCGAGTTGACGGAAGATATTCTTGTTACCGCCCTGCATCTTGTAAAATCCACTTCTGATGATGAAACCTATGAAAAGTATGTTTCCAAGGAAAATATCACAGAAGCAGATGATTACCTCGAAAACATTGCTTATGTGGGTACGCTTTCCAGTGGCAAGAATGTCATTATCATTCTTCCGAATGCGATTTGCACGGAAGCATTTGAACTTGAAACCAAGAATGCGGAACAGACTACTTTCACAGTGAAGTTTGAATGTACCGCTGACCTTGAAAATGACACGCTGAACAAACTGGATATTGAACTTTACTATCCGAAAGCGGAAATTTAATAGAGGGTGTTACTGATGAAGGTAAGAGTTATTAAGGATTTCATTGATAAGAATACCAAGCAGCTTCAAAAGACTGGCAAGGTTATTGATGTAACGGATACCCGCTTTTCTGAAATCAGAAAGGCGGGTAATTATGTTGAACCTGTTCAGGAAGATAATGAACAGGCTGAACCCGCTGAACAGGTTCAGGAAAATCCTGAAAACCCCAAGAAAAACAGCGGAAGAAAATAAGAAAGTGAGGATGGATAATCATGGCTGAAATTAAATATGTGGATTTGACGGTTGATAACCTGTTTGACTTTTGTTCGGTACTGGATGCCGTTGGTGTGGAATCGGTACTTGGTGCTTTTGATAAGGCTGAAATTGCAGCTTTGCAGAAAGCCGGGAAAGATGCAAAGGGTATTGGTATTGCCGTTGCAATGAAGATTTCCGGGATTGTTATTAAGAACCTTTCCAAAGCAAGGGATGAAATTTATTCCTTCTTTGCTAATTGCATGGTTTGGGATAACGGTTCTAAGGTGACAGTTGACGATTTACGGAAGCTGAAAATTGGTCAGTTTGTGAAGCTGATTAAGGAATTTTTTGCAAAAGAGGATTTGGCGGATTTTTTCAAGGAAGTTGCCGAATATGCAGATTCGGAGCAGTCCGATTTGAAGAACTGATAAATCAGCGGTACGGCAACCCTTACTTATTTTTGAATAGGTCAATAAGGCACAAAAACTTAGATACAGCGGTCAGCACAATTTTAAATCAGAATGAAGAAAAAAAGTGTTGGTCGCTGTATCTTGCTTGTGTTGCAAATCCTTTTAGCGAATATCAATCGCAAAGTTTTGAAGAATTTATGTCAAAATTAAAAGCCCCTGCTGCAAGAAATATAAGCCGGGAAGTTGAATTAGGTTTAAACAAAGTTCAGATGCAAAAACAGGTGAACAATGCAGCCAAAGTTTTGAGTGAATTTGTACCGCCTATGAAGGGAGGGTAATCTATGGATGTTTTTTCTCTTGTCGGAAGGATATCTGTAAATTATTCTGATGCTATAAATAATATTGAACGGGTTACAAGAACTGCTGGGGATGCGGCAGAAAATTTGCATAATTTAGATGATGCAGCAGAAGATACAGACGATTCTGTTAATAATGCTGGTGAATCTGCTGAAAAAGCTAATGGGGGATTCAGTACATGGAAAGCTACATTAGCAAATTTAGCTTCAAATGTTATTACGTCTGTTATTTCAAAATGTGCCGAACTCGCAGGAAAGATTGTTGATCTCACCAAGACAGCAGTCGGTAATTATGCCGAGTATGAACAATTAGTCGGTGGCGTAGAAACATTGTTTGGCGATAGCAGTGAACAACTGATGAAGTATGCCGAAGATGCATATAAAACGGCGGGACTTTCAACAAATGATTATATGAATACAGCAACGAGCTTTGCGGCATCACTTATTCAGGGTTTGGGCGGTGATACCAAAAAAGCTGTTGAAATGACAAATTTAGCAATAACCGATATGTCGGATAATGCTAATAAAATGGGTACAGATATAGAAAGTATTCAAACTGCGTATCAAGGGTTTGCAAAGCAGAATTATACTATGCTTGACAACTTGAAACTCGGCTACGGCGGAACACAGGCGGAAATGGTACGATTGATAAACGAATCGGGTATTCTTGATAATGAGATTACTGATTTGAACGGTATATCGTTTGACCAAATAATTACAGCTATTCACTCTGTTCAAGATGATCTGCACATAACAGGAACAACCGCAAAGGAAGCCGGAAGTACAATATCAGGCAGTTGGGGAAGTATTCAGGGAATGTTTCAAAATATTCTTACCAAGATTGGCGGAAAAATTGCCCCTGCAATTATGAGATTTTTGTCCCAACTTAGTGAATGGATGGAAACTGTTGATTGGGATGCCTTTGCCGAAAAGATAGGTGATGCTTTTGGTACAGCGTTAGAGTGGATACAGCAAATTGATTTTGAATCATTCTTTCAGGCGGGTATTGAAGGACTTGGTAATTTTATTGAAGGGCTTGGTAATTTCGTTGTTATTGCTGTTACAGTTTTGGAACATCTTGGTGATTTAAAAGATATTTTTATAACTTTAGCTCCGATTATTGCAGCGGTTACCGCATCTGTTATTGCGTATAAAACAGCAATGATGATAAGCACTATAATAGATACCGTAAAAAATTCAATTATGGCATTTAAGGCGGCGAATGAAGGTGCTACCATTGCACAATGGGCAATGAATGTTGCTATGAATGCAAATCCTATTATGCTTATTGTTTCACTTATAGCTGGTCTTATTACAGCAATTATGACCTTGTGGGCTACAAATGAGGATTTTCGAAATGCTGTTATAGCATGGGGGCAGGCTATTGTTGATTCCGTAAATTGGTGGATAGATAATATTATAAAGGGTTGGGAGACAATTGTAAATTCCGTTGGGTCTGCTATTCAGGCTGTTGTAGATTTTTTCAAAAGTTTAGCAGATAACATTGGAAACACTTTTAATAATATTAAAAACACTATTGTCAATATATGGAACAGTATAGTGAATTTTTTAAAAAATATATTTAATGGTATAAAAACAATTTTTTTGAATGCATGGGAAGGGATAAAATCAGTTTGGAGCGGTGTCAGTAATTTCTTCCTTGGTATATGGAATGGCATAAAAGGTGCATTTTCAAAGGTTGGCTCTTGGTTCGGTGATATTTTTACAGGAGCATGGAACGGTATAAAATCAGCTTGGAGCAGTGTCGGTAATTTCTTCGGCGGTATCTGGAACGGCATTAAAAATGCATTCTCAAACGTGACTGACTGGTTCAAAAATGTGTTTTCGGGTGCGTGGCAGGCGGTTAAAAATGTATTCTCTGCCGGAGGAAAAATTTTTGACGGCATAAAGGACGGTATTTTGAATGCTTTTAAGGTGGTTGTAAACGGCATTATAGACGGTATCAACTGGGTTATAGCTCAACCGTTCAATGGTATCAACGCCGCCTTGCAGGGTATTAAGGGCGTTAATATTTTAGGTCTTAAACCATTCGATTGGGTAAACACAATCGATGTTCCGCAAATACCAAAACTTGCGAAAGGCGGTATTGTTAAAGACAGAACTACCGCTGTTGTTGGTGAGCAAGGTGCAGAGGCTATTGTACCGTTAGAAAATAATACAGGTTGGATAGATCGGGTGGCAGAAAAAATAAATAGCATTCGTCAAAAAAATATGAACGAATCTAATATTTTTGAAATAAGTTTGAATATTGAGAATTTTATCAATTCAAGGGAAGAGGATATTGAAGAAATTGCAGACAGATTGATGGAAATTATGCAGGATAAGATTGATAGAAAGGGGTATGCGTTTTCGTGACTAATTGGTTCAATTATAAAGGAGAATTTTCTGATAATTTCGGGATTTATATACAGAAAAAGAATAGTTTTGATTCTGCGGAAAGAGATATTAGTTATCAGTCTGTTCCGGGAAGAAACGGAGATATTATTATAGACAACGGAAGATATAAAAATCTTGATATATCATATACAATTGCTCTTTTAACAAAATCTAAGTTTGTACAAAAATTAGATGATTTAAAGAATTGGCTTATACCTGAAAGTTCATATTATCCACTGTACGATTCTTATGATCCTGCGCATTATCGATTTGGTGCTATCTCAGGAACGTTGCCAATCGAACAGAAACTTAAAAACTATGGAATTATAACATTAAAATTTAACTGTAAACCGTTTAGATATTATTTTTCCGGAAACAAGATTATTTCATTAGAGCAGAACGGAATTATCAAAAATCCTGAACATTATGAAAGTTTGCCTTATTTAAAGATCTTTGGAAACGGGGATATTACACTATACATAAATGAAACGGCATTTCATTTTAATGATATTGATGAATATGTTGAAATTGATAGTGATATGATGAATTGCTTTAAAGATACCGTAAATCTCAACAATAAAATGGAGTCTAACGGCTTTCCTGTATTAAATCCAGGAAAAAATGTTATATCATGGATTGGAAAAGTTTCTAAAGTAGATATAAAACCGAGGTGGAGAACCATATGATACCAATATTATACAACAGCAAAGAAACCGATTTTACACATAACGGTATAGGATTTCTTAAAGACTGTATAAGTTGTGTTGTAACAGAGGAACGTAATGGGATATATGAGGCTGTTATGAAATATCCCGTTACGGGTCAGCTTTTTTCTGAAATTCAAGCAGACAGAATTATAAAATTGAAAGCTAATGAATATTCGGATTTGCAGCTTTTTCGTATTTATAAACCAAGTAAACCGCTTAACGGGATAGTTACATTCAATGCACAGCACATCAGCTACGATTTGAATATTAACCCAGTTGCACCGTTCACTTCAAATAACGTAAATGCGAATGCAGCCATTTCGGATATACTTGATAATTGTTGTTTTCAACACAGGTTTACATCTGTAAGTGATATTGAAACTATATCAAAAATATCAATTGATACCCCTGTATCTGTGCGTAATTGTCTGGGTGGAATGAAAGGGTCGGTGCTTGATGTTTTCGGAGGTGAATACGAATTTGACAATTTTACAATTAAACTTCATAAACATAGGGGAATTGATAACGGTGTGACAATAGAATATGGAAAAAATCTTACAGATCTAATGGTGGAAACTGATATTTCCAATACATACACATCAATCATGCCATATGCAAAGTCAAACGAAAATGTTATAACACTTCCCGAAAAAATTATTCAGCTTGATTCTTCAAATATTTTTGGTTGTGCAAGATGTAAAATTATGGATTTTAGCAGTTATTTCGATCAGGGTGAAGTAATAAACAGCACTAAACTTCGAGAAAAAGCAAAAAATTATATCAATTCCAATAATATTGACAGAATCAAAACAAGCATTAAAGTGTCTTTTGTACATCTATGGCAATCAAAAGAATATGAAAAATATGCTCTGCTTGAACGGGTGAAGATTTGTGATACTGTATCGGTAAAACATCAGGCTTTAGGTGTATCAATTAAAACAAAAGTTATAAAGACTGTATATGACACATTGGTTGAACGGTATCAAAGTCTGGAACTTGGAGAAGCAAAGAGTAATTTTGCAAGTTCTCTGAACAATATTGATTCAGAAATTGGAAGTTTAGGATCACTTATAAATGAACAACCAAGTATTATGGAGAAAGCTATAAATAATGCAACAGACATAATAACAGGTCAAAAAGGCGGAAATGTCGTTCAGAATCCACGTGACTATCCACAGGAAATTTTAATAATGGATAACCAAGATATTGAAAAAGCTGTTAAATTATGGAGATGGAATTTAGGTGGTTTAGGTTATAGCAACAGCGGTTATAACGGAAAATTTACCACAGCCATAACTATGGACGGTGCTATTGTCGCTGATTTTATAACAGTTGGAACACTCAACGCAAATCTAATTAAAGCCGGAGTTCTGCAAGGTATCAAGATTATAGCCGAAGAGGGAAGTATTGCGGGTTGGAAAATGGACAACGGTGTACTGGTATCTGATGACGGTACAATGCGAATAGACAGCCGTACAAATCAAATAACCATATACGACAGTGACGGAAACCGTTTAATGACTAACGATAAGAACGGTTTGAGATTTTGGAGAAACGATACCGAGATAGGCAGTATTGCTGTAACAAAGGGGGCAAATTCCGAAACGTACGGTTTGTCGTTTAATCTGAAAAACGGTGACGCTATGACGTGGAGTGTATATGATGACGAGAGTGGTTTTTACCTTAACAAATTACGCTATGAAAAGGACACGAAAACTCTAAAAGTAAGCGGCAATCTTGAATTGAACGGTGACATAGTAAATGGAAATATTGTTGAGGGAATTTCTACAAACGGCTATAAGCCCGTAACAGGTGAGTTTTGGGCTATCAAATCCATGCAGACTAATACGGACGGCAGAATTACAAGCCTGACAACAGGTAATGTCAAGGTAGAGAACGGATTGATTGTATCGTGGTAAAGGACGGTGTAAAAATGAATAACGAATTAAATATATCTCAAGGTAATGATTTTTTCGCAGATATTGAATTGATCGATGAGAATGGAGAACCTTATCTTATCGGTGAGGGCGATAAAATTATTTTTGCTGTTAAATCCGCTGTCGAAAATGAGGACGATGAAGATGCCTTTGTATTTAAAAAGGAACTTACTTCAGCTGACGAAATTGACGGGAAATATCCGATAGATTTTCCTGCTGATAAAATGGATATATCCCCTGGCAGGTATTGGTACGGTGTATCAATATATACAAAGGACGGAAAACTCCTGTCAGCCGTCAGACGTTGTGAATTTAATATTTTGGGGGCAGTAGTGCGAAGGGGGAATATAGACAATGACTATTAAAATCAGAGTCAGCAAAGCCACAAGTGAAGATGCCGCCTATGCAAGAATGAATGATAGGGTAAATTCGATAGAAGTCAAGAATACAGAGCAGGACAGCATTATTGAGAAAAATACGGCGGATATCGAAATCCTAAATTTATTTAAGAATAAGGTTGAAAGTGTAATTGATGTTGACGGCAGCGGTAATACATTAGTGTTGAATGTCGGCGAAGATAAGATACGGCTGATATTTAACGATAATAAAACAGTAACTTGGGATTATCTGCCGCTTGTGAATAACTCAAGTATTTCAACAACAGAAGCAAATGTAGGCGACTCTTTTGAAGTATTCGGTGCGGCAACGGGAGGTAAAAAGCCATACACGTATTCATATTATTATAAGCGTTCTTCGGCTGAAAAATGGAGCGAAAAACTTGTCAATACAACGGCTGCTTCCGTAACAATGAACCCCACTGCGGCGGGGGAGTGGAATATCAAAACCCTTGTTAAAGACGGACGAGGTGTTGAGGTTGAGAAAATTTTTAACGTCACGGTTGTTAATGGTTAATGAAAGGTAGGAAAAAAATGGAGAATAAAGGTTTACAAGTTGTTTTATCTGCTGCAATTGCGGCGTTCAGCGTGTATTTTAATGCTCTTGCCGTGCCGTTGATAGTGTTGCTTATAGCTATGACAGCGGACTACATAAGCGGAATGACAGCGGCATATATCAGTGCCGAATTGTCAAGCAAAAAAGGTATTCAAGGTATCGTAAAAAAACTTAGCTACATGGTCATGGTCGTTGTAGCAATGGGTGTTGATTGGCTTATCCATAACGGTTTGGGAGCATTTAATATAAATATTGATTGTGATATGTGGGTGGGTCTGATTGTCACGGCGTGGCTCATCATAAACGAGATGATAAGTATTCTTGAAAATCTTGTCAAAATAGGCGTTCCAATGCCGCAGTTCTTAATAAAAATTGTTCAGAAATTGAAAACGTCAATTGACAATAAAGGAAGCGGTGATTGAATGCAGAGGGTAAACATTAAAGGAGCTGTTTCGCAGAAAAATGTAATCAGCGGTGTTGTACATAAAGGCGGAAACGGTGACAGACGCAGCGACCATTATTTTGCAACAGCGACAAATACGTATGTTAAAACGGTAACAATATTGACAACGTATATTAAAAATGAGGAGGTGATAGCATGATTGTAACCAAAGGCTATAACAATAAGATAGGTAATATAACTGATACGACTAACATTTTTAAAGATTTTATAACTTATGTAACCGAGAAAAGCGAAAATCTTTC
>CANQBP010000017.1 GCA_947589415.1 uncultured Clostridia bacterium | reverse complement strand
AAATTTAAAGCATCATACTATGTAATAGCTAACGGTGATTATGTATGGCTTTTTAATTCTCAGTCAGAATCGGATTGTTCCAAGGTATATAAGCGGATAGCTATTGCAACAGAGTAAATAACTAGAGCGTGTTAACATAAATATTTAGAGAGGCTATTTCGATGGCTCAAAGAGTTCCGAAAAGTCTTTACTCGATATGATAAACTTGAGTCCGTGTATTTATCATTTATTCAATTTGCTTGCATTGTAAAATGGTCTAATTAGTGTCAACGCGCTCTAATATGCGCTATGATGAAATATTGGCGTTCATAAAACCGAACGCCTGTTTTTTAACCTAACGGGAAAGAAGTCCCCCCGCCTCTAAGCGAAGCACAGGCAGCGGGAGTATGTCACTTCATGGCCCCATTATTGATATAAGATTAAAGTCGGGATTTTTCTTCATCATATTCCGCATATAACGTACAAACCTTTTATAGAAATCTGTCACAACAAAAATATTACGCTTTATCGAAGCATCGTCCGTAACTCCTGCAATATAATCTTTTGAGTCACGTTCAGCCATATAAAATATTGAAAAATTTTCTTTTATCGGTTCAAGATAGGGATTTTCTATGTCTTTTTCCAGTGTTTCGGCAGCCCACTCTATTTCTGACAGCATATGCTCAATCTGTTCATATGTAAAAAAATTATATTCCAGCCACAACTCAAATTCCACTTTGCCCGAATGATCCCTAAGATACATATTTCCGTCATGCCTGTTTATGTTGTAGGGAAGTGTTTTGTCAAAATATTTGTAAAAGAAATATTGTAGGAAACATTCTACATTACCCTCTTCAACGGATATTTCGTAATCGTATTGACCTTCGATATCATCTTCCGTTATCAATTCGCACGAATCAACTTTCACGGGCATTATCCAAAAATACGAGCTGTCGTCATGCCCTTGTTTAATTTCAATTGTTTTCATAATTTCACCACCGGCTTAATAAACTTTACATCTATTGTATCACTATCCTTAGGAAAAAGCAAGTAAGCTGCAATTTTGTTTTTTTAACATATCCGTTAAAAAAATATATATCGTATAATCTGCAAAACATGGTTGAAAAAATCTGTTATTTCTGTTATAATTATAATGGTGTTTTGCAGATTTTGATAAAATTATTTTTATGATTTTGTAATTATATTTTTGCTGACATATGATTATTTTAATACGATTTTTCGTTTCTGTGTGCACCCGGAATATTCGTGTATGTTCCGTAAATTAAAATAAGGAGAGAAAAGACGATGAATAAATTATTTTCCAAGCGTACAACCGCAGTATTGGTAGCCGCCGCCATGCTTGTAACACTGCCGCTTGCCGGATGTAACAATTCAAAGAAAGACGAAAACGTAAACAGTAAAGGGGAAACCGCTTCTTCCGGACAGCAAAACGGCGACGATATTGTCGTTAAATCTAAAAATTACAGTATTAAATACGATGTTATCCAGTATCTTGCAAATTATATGGTGAGTGACTTCTGCAGTACATACGGTACTTCATATTTTGATACCGGTAAAGACCTCAAAAAGCAATACTACAATCAGGACGAGGGAATTTCTTGGTATGACTATTTCTACGAGAGAGTAAAAAATTACGTTACACAGATAATGGTGTTTGCCGAGGGCGGAAAAGAAAACGGATTAAAACTGAGTGATGATGAGCTAAAGCAGCTCGAAACAAATTTCAATACGATGGAATCCGTTGCTGCCGAAAGCAGCATGACTCTTGATGAGTTTATAGCTGATCAGTACGGAAGCAACATAACAAAGAAAGAAGTAGAAGATATACAGAAAATGACCGTACTTGCGATGGATTACAGCAATTATCTTCATGAGAGCTTCAAATATACCGACGAAGAGTATGAAAAGCAGTTCAAAGAGAATAAAAACAATTATGTTGTTGCCGATTATCTTGTTTACAGCTTTGCGTATTCTGATGAGGAAACAAGCGGAGCAGTCAAAAAGGAAGTTGCAAAGGAAAGTGCCGATGCACTTGCCAATGCTAAGAATAAAGATGAATTTAATGAGTATCTTGAAAAGTATTTAAGAGATAATCCGCTGAATGTATCCGTGCCGACTTCAAGTGAGGCTTCCGTAACAGAGGAGGACTTTAACGCCGGTGTCGAAGCGGCACTCGAAGCTGCCGAGAATACCAAAGTTGCATATAGTGATGCCAATAATTGTTATAAATGGATATTCAGTGATGACAGGAAAGAAAATGATATCACGGTTATAGATGAAAATAGTGCATACAATGTTATTCTTGTTACAAAGCCGGTATATCGTGATGAAACCGAAACCAGAAATATCCGTCATATCCTTATCCAAGCGGAAGAGGGCAAAGATGCTTCCGATGAGGAGCTTAAGAAAAAAGCGGAAGAAATATACCAGGAATGGAAAGATGGCGACAAAACAGAACAAACTTTCGGAGAGCTTGCAAATAAATACAGTTCCGATCCCGGATCAAATACAAACGGAGGTTTGTATGAAAACGTGGAAGAGGGATATATGGTTGAGGAATTTAATGACTGGATGTTCGATCCGAGCCGTAAGGTCGGGGATAATGGTATTGTAAAGACCGATATCGGATACCATATAATGTATTATCCGGGTCCCGGACTTAAATCATGGCAGGTAGGCGTTGACAGTGACTTGAGAGCAAATGATGTTTCCGAGGAATACGAAAATCTTAAAGAAAAGTATAGTGTTCAGTTTGATGAGGACTTACTCGAAAACCTCGAAATTAAACTGCCTGAGTCTGTAACTTCAACTGCTTCGACCGGATCATCACAAACGGTTTCAAGCTGATTTCGTTTCGGAATGTGCGTTTAAAGACAGAAAAAGTGTGACCCTGTCGTCGAGCGCGGCTAAGAGATCCGAAAACAATTGGTGTATTATGTTAAAAAGGGTCGCCCCGTGATAGGGTGACCCGCTGTCTATAAGTAATTTTTCCTTTTATCGGTCATGCAGTAACGGCTGTTTCTGCAATTATGGTGGTGCAGTACATGAAACGGTTTCAGCAGATACTCGGATCGGAAGTATTTTTTGTTTGGTCTATTATGTCTTGTAGTGTTATCTTATCCACGACGTTATTTATGGCGTCATATATCTGTTCCCACACATAAAGGGAAATACAATCGGAACAGTGCGGACATTGGTTTTCTTCGTCCTCAAGACATGATACGGGAGCAAGACTTCCTTCCATTGAGCGCAGTATTACTCCGACAGTATATTCGCTCGGCTTTTTAGTCAATTTATATCCGCCTTGAGCGCCTCTTGTGCTTTTTACAAGACCCGACTTATTAAGACATGATATCAGTTGTTCAAGATATTTGTCGGAAATATTTAGTCTTTTTGATATACTTTTTATTGAAATGTAATTATCCGGGTCTGTTGTTGCCAAATCCGCCATAACACGAAGCGCATAACGTCCTTTTGTGGATATTTTCATGGGTGCTGTCCTCCTTATATTCGACATATCGGGATAATGTGTAATTTAACATAATTATATTTCTTTTGCCTTGTGTTGTCAATAATATGAGGCTGTAAGAAATAAATCGGGGAGTGTGATTTTTATGTATGATGAGTTAAAAAAAGCAATCAACGAAAGCGAGAGCATTGTATTTTTTGGGGGTGCGGGTGTTTCGACAGAAAGCGGTATTCCTGATTTCCGAAGTGTTGACGGACTATATAATCAGAAATATAAATATCCTCCCGAAACTATACTAAGCCATAGCTTTTTTATGTCAAAACCTAAGGATTTTTATGATTTTTACCGTGCAAAGATGATATGTACCGATGCACGTCCGAATAAGGCGCATAAGGCACTTGCACTACTTGAAGAACAGGGAAAGCTGAAAGCGGTTGTCACACAGAATATAGACGGACTGCATCAGCTTGCCGGAAGTAAAAAAGTATATGAGCTGCACGGATCGGTTCTAAGAAATTATTGTATGAAATGTCATAGGTTTTATGATCTGACGGTAATAACCGAAAGCGAAGGTATTCCGAGGTGTGAGTGCGGCGGCATGATAAAGCCGGACGTTGTGCTTTATGAGGAGGGACTTGATGATGAAACGGTAGTTGGAGCAGTAAAGGCAATTGCTGATGCTGATTTGCTTATAATCGGCGGAACGTCCCTCAATGTATATCCGGCAGCGGGATTTCTTGATTATTTCAATGGAAATAAAATAGTTTTGCTGAATAAGTCGAAAACTCCGTTTGACAGAAATGCCGATATAGTAATTCGTGACCCTATCGGACAGGTACTCGGAAATGTCATGAATTCGACATGAAATGAATAGGAAAATCAGTGAAAAAGCAACCGTTACCATTGTGTGAAGCGGTTGTTAATTTTTTTATTTTTTGTAAATTATGCACTGAATTTGTAAAATCACAACAGTTTTTTTCAGAGTAAATAACAATTTACATTTGAGTGAAAGTGTTATATTATAAATATGACTTAAGTCATTAAAAAATCTTTTATGTTTGGAGGAAATAAAAATGAAAATAAAAACAAAGCTTATTACAGCCGTATCGGTGTTTGCTGCTATTGTGACAGTTGCTTGCGGAAGTATTGCAGTAGGGGCTGCGGGAATGCCAAGCTATGACAATAAAACAGTCCGTTACCAAATTAACACTGTAACTCAACAAAAGCATAATTTTTATTTGTATGATGAAAGTGTATTTAAAAAAACACAGTTGGCAAAAATAAGTGAGTCTGCGATGAATTATTGGTGGTATTGGAATTGGAATACTAAAGCATGGCTTTGGGCAGGGCCGAATCTTGCGGATACCTATGTGAAAGTCAAGACTACTTGTACGTATGTTAACGGCAATGGTAATTTAAGACGTGATAATGTTGTGAACACAAAAAAGTGTGCAAATAGGGCAACGGAGCAAGTTTTTAGTTATGATGTTAAAGATTATTCCAGTTGTACCAATTTGTATGTTCAATGCTACGAATTTGGTCAGACCAAAGCAAAAAATGGAACCAAAGTTAGTACTTCTGTTAGAGCTTTTTACTCATAATTTGTGCATATAGAGAAAGAACTTTGATTCTGAAACATCAGCAAATATTTCCCTAATTGCGAAAGTTCAAAGTCTTTTTAAATATGTGATTAGATATGAATAAACGATTGTGACTAAGCTAATAGCAGCATTTAATGCAGCTATTAGCTTAACAGAATAAATATGTAGCGAGAGTTGATATGATGGAAATGAAAAATGTTTTCAGATTTTTAACTATGTTTACACTTCCAGCATCTATGGTGTTTTCTAGCGGCTGTAAATCAGTAAGAGAGTTTGGCAATGGTGTATATTATAACGAAAGCGATTCGAGTATTTATTTAGCTGTAAGTGATTGCAAGGATACACCCGATAGTCCGGAGTTTGATAAGCAATGTAAGCTGCAATTTTCGGATAACTTTGATGTTTCGTACATTGAAGAGGAAAAAGCGTATGTGTATGCTATGTTTCATTGGAGTGACTCGGTTGATGATGCCGAAAATTTGAGTGAGGAAGAAGAAAATAAATTATTTGAACAGGCTGAAAAGGAATATCTCGACCATGTGGATCTGAAGAAACAATTTGTGGACAATGATGCGACCTTCTATTATGTTCAAGAAGAGGGAGAAAATACGGCAGTTCTGTATGCTTATGTTGACGGATCGGATTTTTATGACGAGAATGAAGAAAAAGACATTGTTACGTTTGACATTGATGAAAATGGAACATTGATTTTGTCTTATGATATGAATGAGGAAGCGTTACCGTTATATTTCAAGTAATCTGTTTATTTTGAATTTAGGAGAAAAGTATGATATTAAAAAATTTTTGGAGGTTCGTCCGCAGAAATAAGACAGTTTTTATCCTCTTTGCAGCCGTGCAGATAAGTATAGTTGTCGCTTTTCTATCCGTATTCAATTATGCTATGAAAACAATTGAGGATTTTAAGGAAGATGAAAAACAATGCCGCACATATTCCGTAAGTATTGGCGAAAATTACAGTGAAAAAAGTGAGCTTGACAATGCGCTGGGCAGCTTTGCAAAGAGATATAAGGATATGCTTTCCGAGTTTTATGTATCGACAGTCAGCGGAAAGGACTCCGTTCGTGCGGAATATATTTTTGACACAAAAAAAGTCGTTACAGTGGGGGAAGGTTTTGACCGCAGGAATTTTGAATCGGGTAAAAAGGAAGCGCTTGCTGTTTATAAATTTAATCCCGAAGATACCAACATTTCGGATGTTAAAATAGGTGATACATATGAACTATTTGGGGAAGATTATAAGATTATAGGGTCAACACTTGAGAGTGAATTTATTGTTCCGTATAGCAGCCTGACCGACATTGTAAAACTGTCGAGTATTTGTATGGTTTTTAACAAGGACCTCAGCAGTGTTGAGGTGAAAATATTGGAAGATGATATACAGAATATTCTCGGCGGAGGAAATATCACTTACCCCGATTTGTACCCCACGAATATGTATGTGAGTGCAATAGGATATATTAGTGTATTTTTATTTGTAATGCTCGTTGCGATAATGAACATTGTATATCTGTATTCCTATATGATGAACAGACGCAGGCATGAAACCGCCGTTTTAAGAATATGCGGCTGTAGTGTTCTGAAAGTGTCAGTAATATATTTGTCCGAAAATCTGCTCATATCGTTGTGTACATATGTGATAGGAATGTTGCTGCATATTTTTTGTGTAATGCCCGTAATGAAGGCAATAACAACAGAAATCGGGTATTATATTACCCCTGTTGAATATATCTGTATTTTTATAGCCGTTTTAATCGTTCAGACATTGGCATTTATACCGACAATGACAAGGATAGCACATACTTCTCCGTCTGTGCTTACTAAGGAATAGGGGGAGATAGAATTATGTATTTCAAATTAGGTTCACATCTTCTCAGCACAAAAACCTTGGCAAATTGTCTTTTAATAATACTTATTGCTTTTTCACTTTTCGTTACGAACATTTGTATAGGAATAATAAACAAACAATTTGCCGTTACGGATGCTGTTAAAAATTTTGATTTGGAAAAAACATATTATTATTGTCAGTCGGGGGAATATTCGGAGGATGCAGAAGTGCAGGATGATGAAGATATAAAGGCTGCCGAGGATAATAAGGGAATTGATGTTAGTCATATATATACCGGTTCATTACAATTAAAAAACAAATCATGGGTAAGTGATTTGAGATATATCAGTTATACAGCAACCGATGATAAGACGGGAAGTAAGCTTAACAGCGGACAGTTGAAGAGCGGAAAGTGGTACACTGATGCAGAGCATACGGAGGGTGCTGTCAATGTTGTAGCACTTGAGGGTATGTATGATGTCGGTGACAGAATACATATTTCTCTTGATTCTGATGTGTTGGAAACGGACGATACAGAGCCTGTATATATGAATATGATTGTAACGGGTGTGATAAGAAAGGAATCATATATATATTATCCTCGGACCGACGGACAGGATCTCGGGTTGTCTGAAATAATCGGACCTGCATACAAAGCGGCAGGTTCGGAGCGTACAGCGGTTTATTTTTCAATAGATGACCCGGAAGCAAAAAAATATGCCGACTATTTTGAAAAGAGTGGAGTATCCGTACTCACCCTTAACGATAATGCTGATGAAAGCAGCAGCAATGTGATTGCGGATCTTGGCAGAAAGGGTTGGCTGAATAAATTCAAGGATATGTATGACAGAAGCATGGAAGATATAGTTTCTCAAATACTTACACTTGTTCCTTTCATATTCGGAACGGTTCTACTGACGGTCGTATCACTTGTATGTATAATGGTACTCAATTCCATAGACAATATGAAAACCTATTCGGTATATTATCTTTGCGGAATGAATTGGTCGGATATGCGAAAGATACTTCTTGCATATTCCGGTATTCTAATGTTAAGCTCATGCATATTACTCATTATAATATGGACAGCCTCGATTTTTATGGGGATAATAGATAGTCTGGTTGTCTACTCCATGAATAATATATATATAACTTTAGGCATTGTTGCATTTATCATATTGATAATGGTTTTTGTCCCGCTGATAATGCTTTCAAAATCAAGTCCGAAAGATGCACTTAGGGATCATTAAGGAGGAGCATGATGATAAAAATAACCGATCTTAATAAAACATACAATTATAAGAAACCTAATGCATACCATGCACTGCACGATATATCGCTTGAAATAGCAGACGGAGAAATGACTGCCATAATCGGACGTTCGGGTGCAGGAAAAAGTACATTGCTCCATATTATAGGCTGTATAGACAAGTTTGAAAGCGGAGTTTATGAGATCGACGGAAAAGATGTTTCAAGGCTTTCGGACAGAGAATTGTCAAAGGTTCGCAATAAAATGGTTGGTATTGTGATGCAGGATTTTGCATTGATAGATTCCTATACGGTAATTCAAAATGTAATGACTCCGCTGTATTTTGCAAAAATCAGGGGAAAAAGGGCAAAAGAAATGTGTATTTCCGCACTTAAGGCAGTAAATATGGAGGAGTATGCAGATAAGCCCGTAACAAATCTGTCCGGCGGTCAGAAACAAAGAATAGCCGTTGCCAGAGCAATAGTGAATGACCCGTCATTCATACTTGCGGACGAGCCTACCGGTGCGCTCGATACAAAAACCTCCGAGGAGATTATACAGCTTTTTAAAAAGCTGAACGAGGAGGGGAAAACGGTAATAATAATAACCCACGATAGGACAGTCGCTGATTCCTGCACAAGGCAAATAGAAATCTCCGACGGCAAAATAATTTCGGACAGCAGTTCGGCGGGTGCATCAAAAATGCTTTAAAAATGCCTGTTTGCCAACTTTAGCATAATATAATTGCACTAAAAATTGCCGCACGGAGCTTTTGCAAACTTCCGTGCGGCAATAAATTTCATTTTAGAAGTATTCCGGCTACACCAACCAAAATACCTATAATGCCTACAATAAACGACCAAATTGTTATAAGGTCTTTGATAATTGTTTTTAATAAAAAAGTTTATATTGCAGTTATCAATGGAAATATATAAGTAAGATATTTTTGATAAATGTTTACTGTTTTGGGGTAAAACAATCAGAAACGCAACTTTTACTATTTATTTCCATGTTTTTCCCCATTTCCACCTCAAGCCGAATAACTCCTTGTCTACTTCCTCCATAGTTTTAATTGCGTGTCTTGCAATCAAAGGATTGCCCCTGCCTGCTTTTCTGAAATCTTTAATTTGAGGAAAAATAAGCCGTTTCTTTGTCTTATTTTCTATGATTTTTCTTTCTGCGTAAGGGCTTATAGCTATCATCTTGTCAAAGGAAAATCCGGAGTCAACTTCCATACGCTTAATTATTTTTTTGCTTGACATTATATTCTTCCTCCCTCTTATTATATATTATTCTATGTAATAATTCTATGACCTACTCCATATTATAGCACTGTTTTCGGGTGACTTCAATATTGTTTATGATATTATTAAGATGATAATAATTAAACTACCCGAAGATAAATCTGCCGCACGGAGCTTTTGCAAACTTCCGTGCGGCAAGAAATTTTTATAATCATTTAATAAATGAGCAAACTGCATCGCCCATTTCGGACGTGGAAACTTTCCTCATTCCCTCGGTGTATATATCCGGTGTTCTTGTGGTTTTAAGTACTTCTGCAACAGCATTTTCAATAGCATCGGCGGCAGCGGATTCATCAAGAGAGTACCGCAGCATCATAGCGACGGAAAGAATTGTTGCAAGCGGATTTGCAATACCCTGACCTGCAATGTCGGGGGCACTTCCGTGAATAGGTTCATACATACCGAGTTTTGTGCTGTTAAGGCTTGCAGAAGCAAGCATACCGATTGAGCCGCTTATCATAGAAGCCTCATCGGAAAGAATATCACCGAAAATATTTGAGGTTACGATAACATCGAACTGTTTCGGGTTTCTTACAAGCTGCATAGCGCAGTTGTCAACATAGAGATGATTTAACTCCACTTCGGGATATTCCTTTGAAAGTTCTATCATTGTTTTTCTCCAAAGACGTGACGAATCAAGAACGTTAGCTTTATCTACGCTTGTGAGCTTTTTATTCCTTTTCATAGCCATATCAAAGGCTACTCTTCCTATTCTTTGGATTTCGTTGACATTATATTTTTCGGTATCATACGCTGCCGGAATACCGTCCTCTTCAAAATTACCTCTTTTGCCGAAATAAATTCCGCCGGTAAGTTCACGGACAATCATGATATCCATAGCCTCGCCGATTATATCTTCTCTAAGGGGTGAGGCATTTTTCAGAGGTTCAAAAATAACTGCGGGACGAAGGTTAGCGAAAAGTCCGAGAGCGCCCCTTATACCTAACAGACCTGCTTCGGGACGGTTATTACCCGGCTGGGTATCCCACTTCGGACCTCCGACTGCACCAAGAAGTACACTGTCGCTCGCCTTGCATTTATCAATAGTTTCCTGCGGAAGAGGTACGCCAGTTGCGTCAATAGCACATCCGCCGAGAAGAGCCTCTTCGTATTTCACCTCAAATCCGTATTTTTCTGCCGTTACATTAAGTACCTTCACAGCTTCGTTTATTATCTCCGGGCCGATACCGTCACCCTTAAGCAAAGTGATGTTATAATTTTTCATTAAAATATTCTCCTCCTGTAAATTCTTTTTCCGGTAAATTATAATTCTATTTTACCGATTAGTCAAGTATATCATGTCAACAGTATGAAATCATTAAATTTATTGACACGGGTCAAAATATTTATAATTACGAAATATGTCTTTTGCGTATGATTTTTTATGACGTCGGTGACGTATTTCTTTGAGAATTTAAAATCACTCACGTCAAATTCATTTCGTGTTTTATTATAACATACAATAATATTTTAAGCAATATATTTAACGAATTTATCAAAGTATTCTGTTTTTTCATTATTTTTCATAGTTTTATTTATCATTTTTTTCTTTTTTCAAAATTGATTTCCATGTAAATTTAACTGTCGGTTGTTTTTTGGTACTGCGGAAATTTGATTTTTTATATAATTTTTATTTTGAAATTCGGGGGTTTCGTGTTTTTTAGAAAAAATTGCCGTTTACAGATTGAAAAATATAAAAAATTAAGTTATAATATTGTATGTATAATTTCAATTAACGGAATTTACCGATGGAAGGAAAGGCAGGAAAATAGTATGGATAATATGACGCAAGCATTCATTTTGCTACTTGCGGGATTTGTCGTTGTTTTTGTCGTTTTGATTTTGCTTATAATTATAGTAACACTATACGGCAAAATTATAACAGCTATCCAAAACAAAGGAAAGAAAAAGAAAACAAAGGCGGAAGAAACCGCCCGAAAAATCCCGAAAGAGGCTGTTACGGTCGAAACCTATGAAGATAAGGGTGATGATGACGGGGGAATACCCGATGAGATCATAGCAGTTATTGCTGCGGCTGTTGATGCTGTTTACGGCGAAAAACCGCACAAAATCAAAAAGGTGAAAAAATCACGTAATACACGTTCGGCATGGTCAAGGGCAGGTATTATTGATAACACCCGACCTTTTTGAAAACCGATAATTTACCGAAAGGAAGTTAAGAAATGGAAATATTGCAGCAGCTATGGCAGATAATATGTACCCTTATAAATGAATCGGGACTTAGCAGGCTGTCATGGGAAAACTATGTCATGGTACTCGTATCGTTTGTACTTATGTATTTGGCAATAAAAAAACAGTTTGAACCGCTTTTGCTTTTGCCTATTGCATTCGGTATGTGTCTTGTAAATTTGTATCCCGATATAATGGGTATGCCCGAAACGCAGATGTTGACGGAAGCACAATTGATTGATAAGGGTGTAGATCCGGCATCATATACGACCACGATATTAAACGGACAGACTTATTATAACTATACGGAAAACGGCGGATTGTTCTACTACCTGTATCAAGGTGTAAAACTCGGTATATATCCTCCGCTTATATTCCTCGGTATAGGCTGTATGACGGATTTTGGCCCGCTTATAGCAAACCCGAAGAGCTTTATACTCGGTGCTGCGGCTCAAATAGGTATTTTCCTCACCTTTATAATTGCAAGCGCACTCGGAATTTTTACACCCCAAGAGGCAGGCTCTATTGCAATTATCGGCGGTGCTGACGGTCCGACAGCGATTTACGTTACTACTGCACTTGCTCCGCAGCTTCTCGGCCCGATTGCGGTTGCGGCATATTCATATATGGCGCTTGTGCCGATAATTCAGCCGCCTATAATGAAACTGCTTACAACTAAGAAAGAACGTTCCGTGGTTATGGGACAGCTCAGACCCGTTTCAAAACTCGAAAGAATTCTTTTCCCGATCATAGTTGTTGTTATAGTGGCAATACTTCTGCCCGATGCTGCTCCGCTTGTAGGTATGCTTATGCTCGGAAACCTCTTTAGGGAAAGCGGTGTTGTTGAAAGAATTTCAAAAACAGCTCAAAACGAGCTTATGAATATAATAACAATATTCCTCGGTGTAACGGTCGGCGCTACCGCATCAGGCAAGGTATTCCTCTCTTTGCAGACACTCGGAATAATAGCCCTCGGTTTGTTTGCGTTCTGCCTTGCAACAGCCTGCGGAGTGCTTTTCGGAAAAATTATGTACAAGGCAACAGGCGGAAAGGTAAATCCGCTTATCGGCTCGGCGGGTGTATCGGCAGTACCTATGGCTGCACGTATTTCTCAAAAAGTGGGACAGGAAGAAAACCCCGGAAACTTCCTGCTTATGCACGCTATGGGGCCGAACGTTGCCGGAGTTATAGGTTCGGCAGTGGCAGCCGGTGTACTCCTTAGTGTACTGAAAGTGTGAATATAAAGTATATAAATAATGTGTTTATAAAATCAAAAGAGGTTATTCGGTTATTCAATTGAGAAATAACCGATAACCTCTTTGTTATTTTTAAACAAAAAATTAAAATTATACTTGCGGTTTATGTAAAAGTGTGCTATAATTATAGAGCTGTTGCAGGCAGTAAGAGATTTATTTTACTTTTTTCAAACAGAAAGGAAAGAATATTATGTATTGGGTTAATGAATCAGTGTTTTATCATATCTATCCGCTCGGATTTGCGGGAGCGCCGAGAGTGAATGACGGAAAAAAGGAATATCGTCTTGATAAGGTAGTTGATTTTATTCCTCACCTTAAAGAAATGAATGTCAATGCGATATATTTCGGCCCTCTGTTCATGTCAACTACTCACGGATATGATACAAACGACTACTATAATGTAGACAACCGTCTTGGGGATAACGAGAGTTTCGCTAAGATATGCGAAAAGCTGCATGAAAACGGGATAAGAGTTGTTCTTGACGGCGTTTTTAACCATGTCGGAAGAGGTTTTTGGGCATTTAAGGATATACAGGAAAAAAAGCAAAATTCTCCGTATTGTTCATGGTTTCATAATATAAATTTCGGCGGAAACAGTCCGTGGGGTGATCCTTTCTGGTATGAGGGCTGGGAGGGCAATTATGACCTTGTGAAACTGAACCTGAGAAATCCCGATGTCAAAAATCATATTTTTGAAGCTGTAAATATGTGGATAGAGAAATTCAAGATTGACGGTCTGCGTCTTGATGTCGCATATTGCATGGATCAGGATTTTCTGAGAGATCTTAAGAATTTCTGTAAATCGAAAAATCCTGAATTTTGGCTTATGGGAGAAATAATACACGGGGATTATGCACGTCTTGCAAATCCGGATCTTCTTGACTCCTGTACAAATTATGAGTGTTACAAGGGAATTTATTCCTCTCATAATGACCGTAATTATTTTGAAATTGCACATTCTCTTAATCGACAGTTTGCTAACGGAGGAATATATCATAATATCTATACATATAATTTTGTTGATAACCATGATGTCAACCGTATTGCAAGTACCGTCAAAGAATTTAATAATGTGAAAAACTGCTATACTATGGTGTATTTTATGCCGGGCGTACCGTCGGTATATTACGGAAGTGAGTGGGGTATCCGTGGGGAAAAGAATAATGTTGATTATGACTACCCCCTCCGTCCGTGTATCAATGTCGGGGATATTGAGGACAACGACCTCTACCGTCATGTATGCAGACTCGGAGCAATTAGAAGAAAGTATAAGGCACTTAAATACGGAAGTTTTGAAAACACGGTTATAAGGAACGAACAGCTTGTTTTTAAGCGTAAGTTTGAAGATGAAACCGTATATATTGCCGTAAATCTTTCGGATAGTGATTTCAACATTGATTTTAATACAGACGGCGGTGCAAAGTTATATGACGTGTATGACGGAAAAACGGCTTATGACGTAAACGGCGGTCATGTAAGCATACAAATACCGGCACACGGCACAAGGGTTCTCGTTTTGACCGACGGCAGCGTTCCGGAATATCCCGATAATATCACAAATGGTGAGCCGGCAGGACAGTGTGTGAATGAGGAAATGTCCGAGAATAGCGCATCGGATTCTGTCAAGCCTCTCCCCGAAGTCGGAGTACCCGGAAAATACCGTCATTTTAAAGGAGGAGAATATGAGCTTATCTGTATTGCAAGAAACAGCGAAACCTCCGAAGAGCTTGTAATATATAAAGAAATCGGCGGCGAGGGAAAAATATGGGCAAGACCTGTTTCTATGTTCTATCAATATGTTGATGCGGACGGTAAGCAGGTGCCGAGGTTTGAAAAAATCGACTGATGTCTGTTAGCGGTACGATTTTTAAAATCACGGCGGCAGTACGGCTGTATATAATGTGACGTGATAATCACAATCGGTTTTATTATGAAATAGGATAGTAATTAAGCGTGCAGTAATTTTAAAGACTCAAATTACCGCACGCTTTTATTTTGCAGGATAAACATATCCGTTCGTTTGTATGCCCTTGCAGGCTAATGGTTTATTAAAGAAGAGGTGCTATAAGTTTCAATACAGCTCCTGTTATTTTTATGGAAACCTTTTCTTTCTTTATTGTTTCAAACGTAACCTCACTGCATTGTTCAAATGTATCCTTAAAATCCTTTTTGATATCGTCGATACATTTAGTGCCATGCATATAGGAAGCACATTCAAAATGATGATACAGACTTCTGTAATCGAGATTTATCGAGCCTACGACCGCTTTTTCGTCATCACTGAGAAAATTTTTGGCATGGATAAAACCGGGAGTATATTCATATACTTTAACACCGTTCTTTAAAAGACGTTTGTAGTGTGTCTTTGATAATGCCCATATAGTTTTTTTGTCGGGTATTCCCGGAAGTATAAGTCTGACATCGACTCCGCGCTGCGCGGCATAGCACAATGCAACTGTAAGTTCATCGTCAAGCACAAGATAAGGAGTCATAATATACACATATTTTTTGGACGTGTACAGTATATCCATATATACACGTTCCGCAATTTTATGATCGGAAAGCGGGGAATCACAATATGGTATTATAAAACCGTCCGGTTCTATATTTTTATCATAAAGATTTAGAAATTTTGTGAAGTCGCTGTCACTGTTTGCCTTTACATTCCACATTTGTAAGAACATCAGCGTATAGCTGTCAACGGCACTTCCCTTGAGCATTATAGACGTATCTTTCCATACTCCAAATCTTTCGATATGGTTTATATACTCGTCTGCAAGATTTACGCCGCCGCAAAATGCGGTTTTACCGTCAACTACAAGTATTTTTCTATGATCCCTGTAATTATATGCCGAGGTAAGAACGGGTTTTATGGGTTCCCACATTTGACATTTAATTCCGAGAGCTTCAAGTCTTTTCGGATAATAGTACGGGAGGGTAGTAAATTCGCAGGTTCCGTCATACATTACACGCACGTCAACGCCCTGTTTTACTTTTTGGGCAAGAATTTCAAGTATTGTGCCCCACATATAACCTTCCTCAATTATGAAAAATTCAATAAATATGAATTTTTCCGCCTTTTCCAATTCTGCGCACATATACGGAAAGTTGTCCTCTCCGATCGGAAAATATTTTATTTCCGTGTTTGTATATACCGGCAGATTTCCTATATCGAAAAGATATTTACTCAAAGCTCCGGATTCCGGCGAGGTATTTTTCAGTTCCTCATAGACCTCCGTATTTTGTTTAAGGCTTTTCATACCCTTTTTTTCAAGTATATTCAGCTTTCGTTTTATTGTTCTGTGTCCCATTTCGACCTGTGTCCATATATAGAATATAGTACCGAAAAGCGGGACTACGGATATAAGGAGCATCCACGAAAGTTTAGCTGTTGAATCCATAGAGCTGTTGAATAGTATCAAAAGGGCAATTATCAAAAAGGTGACGGATATTATATAATAAACGGCACGACCGTTAAGGGATAGAGTAGCCATTAGCTCATCAAAATAAAGCCAAACCAAAAAGATCAGCGATACTTGTATAAACAATAAGATAAGGACAATCCCAAGACGACTGAAAATTACGGAAAAAAGTCCCTTTTTCCAGTGCTTCAAAAGACGGATACCATCGCCCTCCGTATGTTTTTTCTTTAATTTACTCATAACGCCCCTCCCCGTAAAAGTGTGGTCAACGTGTTAGAAAATAAGATTTTTTGATATAAAAATTGTTTGTCGGGTTTGCTAATCCATGGCAGAGATAATTTCATTTTCGGGATAAATACATATAAACTTATTTTGTGTTCAAAAAGTATCTTAGTGTTTTGTTATCGGGCAATCAAACAATTTATTGGCGGTCTTAGATGAGGTGTTCATTCCTTATTTTTAAGATCATCTCTAACCTGCATAAGCGCACATCCGAGCAAATTACTTCCCTGCCAATTTTCGGGATTATCAGCACCTTTTGTTTTTGCACCCATTTTTATTCCCCATATACTATCAAAGGGACTTGCCTCCGCAAGTATTTTGCCCCCGGTTGAAAGGAGATATTTCCCTAACTCTTTATTTTGGGAAAATTTTGCGAGGTTTCCGCAGTATACAATGGTATATTTCTGTCTGTCCCACAGTGTACTGTTGAAATTATGAATTTTCCTGCCCAGAGCTTTTATTTCTTTCGGCTCCGCTGACTGCATGATTTCTTTTAATATCTCATCATCACCGAAAAGTTTTGCCTTTGCTGCCATCATAAATTGTTCCATACAGTTGTATGTAATTCCGTCAACAACAAAGCTGCACATATGCCATTGTGAAAGGCAGCCGTTTGACAGTCTGCCTTTATTATTGTATTCGGGCTGCCAGAACAGCACAAACCCGATTTTATTATTTTTGTTGTAAATTTCTTTTAATAGCTGAACAGAATATTTCTGTTCAATCGTGTCGTTAATATAATCCATTTCCAAACCTCCGTTTTGTTTTTTTCGGTATAGCTGCTATTGTGGGTTTATCCTATATGTACGGTAGGATATGCAGTTTTTATTTTTCCGCTATATATATAAAATATTCGTAAAACATAATTTTGTGATATTATGTATAAAATGTAATTCGAGGAATTTGAATGTATAGAAAGAATTATATCCCTTTTTGTCGATAAAATCAAGATTTTGTTTTATCTTGTCTTTTGTGATATTAAAAAATATGCATCAGCTATTTAAAAACAAATCAAAATATGCTACAATAGAATAAGTATCGGATTTTTCGTACTTATTTACCACGGCTTATATTATACGTGATATGGAAACATATAATATAAGATGAAAAAAAGAGGTCTTAATTTATGAGCAAGGAATATGATGTTCTTATTGTTGGCGCAGGTGCGGCAGGACTTTATGCGGCTTTGCAGTTTCCGAAAAATATACGTGTATTGCTTATTTCCAAAAGAGAGCTGACTCTTTCAAACAGCTCGCTTGCGCAGGGCGGTGTTGCAGCCGTACTTGACAAGACAAATGATTCTTATGAACTGCATATTGCCGATACACTTACGGCGGGTAAAAACAAAAATAATATCAAGGCTGTTGAAATCCTCGTTAAAGAAGGCCCGGAAGATGTTCTTAAAATCAAGGAAATGGGCGTTGATTTTGACATAGACGAAAGCGGAGTTATGCAGAAAACACTTGAGGCGGGACATTCAAGACATAGAATTGTACATCATAAGGATTCAACGGGAAAGGCTATCGTTGATACGCTTATACAACAGGTGAAAAAACGCAGTAATGTTGAAATATGCGAAAATACACTTCTGTATAAGTTGGAAAAGACGAATGACGGTTTTTTTGCGGGTATTATTTTTGCCGACGGCAGCTCGGAAATTGTTGCGTCACATTATTGTATTATGGCTTCGGGCGGTATAGGAAGAGTGTATCAATATACTACAAATTCGGCAATAGCTACGGGTGACGGTATAACACTTGCATATATGCTCGGCGCAGATATAAAACACCTTAGCTGGATACAGTTCCACCCCACGGCATTTGCAGCCGAAAACGACAGAGAAAGATTTCTTATAAGTGAAGCGGTCAGGGGAGAGGGAGCAGTACTGCTCAATTGTGAGGGAAAACGTTTTGCGGAAAAGTACGATCCGAGGGGACACCTTGCTCCGAGAGATGTTGTTTCCAATGCTATTATGCTTGAATCACAAGCTACAAACAGCGAAAAATTTTATCTTGATATAACTCATAAGGATGCTGATTTCCTTAAAAACCGTTTTCCCATGATATATGAAAATTGCCTAAAGGAAAATATAGATATAACTAAGGATTGGATACCCGTATTTCCGTGCCAGCATTATCTTATGGGCGGGATAGATGTAGATCTCAATGCGAGAACATCGGTAGACAGACTTTATGCGGCAGGTGAGTGTTCGCATACGGGAGTACACGGGGCAAACAGACTTGCAAGCAACTCGTTGCTCGAAGCACTCGTTTTTTCAAGAAGAGCAGCAAATGATATTCTTGAAAGAATTAAAACCGAAAGAAACACGCCTTTTGGTGAGTTTAAAAATAGTGACGATCTAAGCGGAAAAAGTCTTCCTCACGGATATAGGACCGAAATAAGGGAGATTATGCAGAAATGCCATTTTGTTATACCCAGACCGGAGCTTGTCCCCGACGGACTTAAAAGAGCTAAGGAGATATTGAATGACCTCAACAACGGGGGTTATAAAACGGACAGGGATTTCGTTGAGGCAAGGAGTCTTGCTGCGGTTGCGGTCATAATTCTTGAGGAGGTTTTAAATAAAAATGATACTGAATAAGTTTTATGTTGAAAATATAATAAGAACTGCTCTTATGGAGGATATTCATTATTGTGATGTTACATCAGACTACCTTATACCCGAAGATCAAACGGGTGTGGGCAGGTTTATGGCAAAATCAGACGGTATTGTATGCGGTGTTGAGGTGGCGGCACAAGTGTTTAAAATGCTTGATGACAGCATAGAAACCGAAATTATCAGGCATGACGGTGAAAGTGTAAAATACGGTGATGACATAATGAAGTTAAGGGGTAAGACCGCCGTTTTGCTTAAAGGTGAAAGAACTGCACTTAACTTTATACAGCACATGAGCGGTATTGCAACAGCGGCAAACAGATATGCCAAAATAGTTGAGGGTACTAATGCAACTATTGCCGATACAAGAAAAACATTGCCCGGACTTCGTCCTATTCAAAAATATGCCGTTATGTGCGGCGGGGCAAAAAATCATAGATATAATCTTTCCGATGCTGCGATGCTCAAGGATAACCATATTGATGCGGCGGGAGGCATAACAGCGGCAGTCACAAAGCTAAGAAGTAAAATAGGACATATGACAAAAATTGAGGTTGAAACAAGAAATCTTGATGAACTGAAAGAGGCGTTGAATGTTGGAGCGGATATTATTATGCTCGATAACATGAGTCCCGAACTTATGAAGCAGGCTGTTGAGATAACCGGCGGAAGGGCACTTCTTGAGGCATCGGGCGGTATAACGGAGGAAACCTTGAGAGCGGCAGCGGAGAGTGGTGTGGATATAATATCTGTCGGTGCGCTTACACATTCCGTGAAAGCATTCGATATTTCTATGTACATAAAATAATTTCAAGGGCATGGTGAGGATTTGAATATACCCGAAAATGATATTTATGACTATCTCAAAAATACGGATAAGCCGATTGTAATATACGGAATGGGAAACGGTGCGGACAAAATAATAGCACAATTTGAACGCTGCGGCATAACCGTAAGCGGGATAGCGGCAAGTGATGATTTTGTAAGAGGACAGCAATTTCACAATTTTACGGTTAGAAAAATATCGGATTTTGAAAGGGAATTTGTTGACTTCATTATAGTAGTGGCTTTCGGAACGTCTTTACCCGATGTAATGGAACACATATTTTCTTTAGCCGATCGACATATCGTACTTGCTGCCGATGTTCCCGTGTATGGTGATAATGTGTGGTCAAAGGAATTTTACGGTGAAAATATTGACGATATTGAAAGGGCATATAACCTTCTTGCAGATGAAAAATCCAAATACGTATATGAAAATATTATAAAATATAAATTAAGCGGTCGGCTTGATTATCTTAGGGGTTGTTACAGCAGCAGAGATGAAGTGTTTTTTAACATACTCAAGTTGGGGGAAAATGAGAGCTATCTTGACCTTGGGGCTTACCGTGGTGATACGATAGATGAATTTCTCCGCTATACGGGGGGAAAATATTCCCATATTACTGCACTTGAACCCGACAGAAAAACTTTTGCAAAACTTAAATCGCATATATCCGATATGAAAAATGTGCGTATATTTCGCATGGGAATCTGGAGCGAAGATAGAAATATGAGTTTTGAAAATTCGCTCGGACGAGGCTCGAATATACGTGAGGAAGGCGAAAAAGATCTTGCTGTAACAAAAATAGATACACTTTATGCCGTTCGCAGGGTGAGTTATATAAAAATGGACGTGGAGGGAAGTGAACGTCAAGCAATTATCGGCGGAATAAATACGATAAAAAGAGATAAGCCGAAACTTAATGTTTCCGCATACCATAGGAGCGAAGATATTTTTTCACTTCCCTTGCTGATAAATTCCATAGAACCGTGTTACGGTATATATATGCGCCAACACCCGTATATCCCGGCATGGGACTTGAATATATATGCTGTTCCCCGATAAATAATTAAAATGCCGTGCGGACTGCATACGGTTTTGAATGTCTGTTATCGGATTTCGGAAAAATAAAATATTGGCGAATTAGTAACCTGACTTTACGGACATTTTATATTGCAATTTAATTTTCGTTAATTTTAGAAATTATGCGTAAATTGGGTATTGACAAAATATAGGTAATGTAGTATAATAAACCGGTAAGTGTAAAGCACTTAGCTTTACAGGAAGGCTTTCGGGAGGCATGAGTGATGGCTAAAAATATGAAGGTGGCGCTGCTGCTTGACTTTTACGGCGATCTGCTTACCGAAAAACAAAGAAATTCTCTCGATTTCTACTACAATGACGATTTGTCCCTCGGAGAAATAGCGGCTAACCTCGGTATTTCAAGACAAGGGGTAAGGGATAATATAAAAAGGGCTGAAGCCGTGCTTTTCCAAATGGAGGATAAGTTGGGACTTGCCGAAAAATTCTCGGAGATAAGACAGCGGCTTGTATCAGTAAGAAAAGCAGTCGATATTATAGATCAGAAAAATATGAGGGTTTATCGTTCTAATGAGATAAATGAGAGTATTAAACAGATTTTGAAAGAACTTGACAGACTTGATAAACTCAACGAATAATAAGGGGTGAAGCAGTTGGCATTTGAAGGACTTTCGGAAAAACTGAGTGCGGCATTCAGAAAGCTGCGCAGTAAGGGTAAACTTACACAAGATGATGTAAAGAGTGCTATGAAAGAGGTGCGAATGGCACTTCTTGAGGCTGATGTAAACTATAAGGTCGCAAAAGGCTTTACGGCGAAGGTCACGGAGAGAGCAGTCGGAGCAGATGTTATGGAAAGTCTGACTCCCGGACAAATGGTTATAAAAATCGTCAACGAGGAACTGACCGAACTTATGGGTTCGGAGGAGTCAAAGATAAAATTTGCTTCCAAACCGCCGACAATAATAATGATGTGCGGTCTGCAAGGTTCGGGAAAAACAACGCATAGCGCAAAATTGGCGAAAATGTATAAGAAACAGGGACACAGACCTCTTCTTGCGGCGTGTGACGTATACCGTCCGGCGGCTATTGAACAGCTAAAGGTTGTCGGAGGTCAGGCGGGAGCGCCCGTGTTTGAAATGGGTCAGGGAGATCCGATCGAGATAGCAAAAAATGCCGTTTCAAGAGCAAAAGATTACGGTAACGATATAGTTATTCTTGATACTGCCGGACGTCTGCATATTGACGAAAAGCTCATGAATGAGCTTAAAGAAATAAAGCAGGAAGTGAAACCCGATGAAATACTGCTCGTTGTCGATTCGATGACGGGTCAGGATGCCGTTAATGTGGCTAAATCGTTTGATGAACTTCTTGATATAACGGGAGTCATACTTACAAAGCTCGACGGTGATACAAGGGGCGGTGCGGCTCTGTCCGTCAAGGCGGTTACGGGAAAACCGATAAAATTTGCCGGTATAGGCGAAAAACTTGATGATCTTGAGGTTTTCCACCCCGACAGAATGGCTTCGAGAATACTCGGAATGGGGGACGTACTTACCCTTATAGAAGATGCGGAAAATCGCCTCGATCAGAAAAAAGCCGAGGAAATGGCAAGAAAATTTCAGCAGAATAAATTTGATATGAATGATCTCTATGAACAGCTTTCTCAAATCAAAAAAATGGGAAGCGTTAAGAACATTCTTTCAAAAATACCCGGCATAGGCAATCAGGTAAAGGAAATGGATTTTGACGACAGGCAGCTCGACAGAATAGCTGCAATAATTTCCTCGATGACAAAAAAAGAGAGGGAAGATCCGTCAATTATAAACCCGTCCCGAAAACGCAGAATTGCAGCCGGAAGCGGAATGAAACCGGAGGACGTAAATCGTCTTATGAAACAGTATGAACAAATGCGTAAGTTTATGAAATCTATGAACTCACGAGGTAAGGACGGCAAAAGAAAACGTTTGCCGGGGTTGGGCGGAATCCCCTTCGGAGCAATGCCCGGAATGGGCAGACCGCCGAAAAAATAACAGCTTTTCCCCGACGTACGGTCGGTGAAATATAAAAATAAGCGGTATCATACCGTTATAAATTATGGAGGTTAAGAAAAATGGCAGTAAAGATCAGACTTCGCCGTATGGGCGCAAAGAAAACACCGTTTTATCGTGTAGTAGTGGCAGATTCGAGATATCCCCGTGACGGAAGATTTATCGAGGAAATAGGAACATACAATCCCCTCGTTGAACCGTCAGAATTTAAGATTGATGCCGAAAAGGCAAAAAAATGGATAGCAAACGGTGCGCAGCCGACAGATACGGTTAAGGCACTTCTCAAGAAAAACGGTATCATTGAATGATTAGCCTGCGGAGGAAAAAATGAAAGATTTACTTATAGCAATAGTTTCGGGTCTTGTTGAAAAGCCCTCGGAAATCGCAGTTACGGTTGATGAAAAGAACGAGGAAGACATCGTTGTTTATCATCTTCACGTGTCGCCCGAGGATATGGGCAGAGTTATAGGCAGACAGGGAAGAATAGCTAAGGCTATTCGTACAGTAATGAGAGCTGCCGCTGCAAGAAACAATGAAAAGGTTCAAGTGGAGATCGAGTGATTGACGAATATGTCAAAATATATCGGAAGTCACACATTTGAAAGCCGTTATACCTTTTGAAGCAAACGGCTTTCGGAAACTGACCGAAATACAGAAAGGGGTCGTCGGATTGGCTTTACAGAGCTTGATCGGGATCCCCTTTTTGATTTATATATAAAAATCGGAGGGATACAATGAAAAGACAGTATCTTGAAGCCGGAAAAATTGTCGGCCCGCAGGGACTCAAGGGTGAGGTTAAAATCGATCCGTGGTGTGACGGGCCGAATTTTCTTGTCGGATTGAAAAGGCTGTTTCTTGACGGTAAGGTTGAAATGAAAGTGAAATCGGCGAGAGTACATAAAAATATTGCTGTTGTACTGTTTGAAGGAATAAATTCCATAGAACAGGCGGAAAAATTAAGAGGGAATATTGTGTATCTTAATAGAGATGATGTGCATTTGCCTAAAGGGGTGAACTTTGTTCGGGATATAATAGGTCTTGAAGCAATCGACGAAACAAGCGGAGTAAAATACGGGAAAGTTACCGATGTTTTGAGAACCGGAGCAAATGATGTATATCAGATCACAAACAGGGGAAAGAATTATCTTATCCCCAAAATACCCGAAGTCGTATCGGAAATAGACGTTGACGGCGGAACGGTAAAAATCAATACACATATATTTGGCGGGTTATTTGAAGATGAGGATTGATATAATTACACTTTTCCCCGAAATGTGTGAGTCTGTTATGAGCGAAAGCATTATAGGCAGGGCAAGAAAAAAGGGTATTATCGAAGTCGTGTGTCATCAGCTTAGGGATTATGCATTAGATAAGCATAAAAAAGTAGACGATACAACATACGGCGGCGGAATGGGAATGTTGATGAAAGCAGAACCTATTGCTCTTTGTATTGAAAATATATGCGGGCAAATCGGGAAAAAACCACATTGCATATTTATGTCACCCAAAGGAAAGGTACTTACACAATCAAAACTGAAACAGCTTTCCGAAAACGATAGTATTCTGATATTGTGCGGTCACTATGAGGGCGTGGATCAGCGTGTGCTTGACGAGTTTATAGATGAAGAAATATCAATAGGGGATTATGTTCTTACAGGCGGGGAACTTCCGGCTCTTGTGCTTGCCGATTCCCTTAGCAGACTTGTTCCGGGAGTATTGTCGGACGATTTGTGCTTTAGCGATGAAAGTCATTTTGACGGACTTCTTGAATATCCGCAATATACTAAACCGTCTGTTTGGAGAGGTATAGAGATACCTGAAATTCTGATGAGCGGACACCATGAAAATATAGATAAATGGCGCAGACAAAAATCATTGGAGGAAACTTTCAGAAAAAGACCCGATATGCTTGAAAATGCAAAGCTCACGGACGATGATAAAAAATATCTCGAAAATCTTTTGAAAAAAGAGAATACAGAGTAAACCTCCGAAATTTTGTAAATCAAAAATATCCGAACAGAGTTATGTGCGGAAATGTTACGGGAATGATAATTGTTTTTAATTTGATATAGGGCTTTTTATTGTTGATGAGGATATTATTGTATTAAAATTACTGTAAAAAACATTATTATATTATTCATATTTGTAAATATAAATATAGTACATATTGCACAATATTTATAAGAGAAATTTTGATTTTATATAATAACGGTCGGAATTTTAGTGTTTGATAACTCACTAAAATGAATTTTTTGCATGAAAATTTAGCCTTTTATGAATGTAGACTCAATTATTAAAAATTGTCCATAGGTATAATTTATGAATTTTTTCTGAATTATTGAATACTTTTTTAGCATTTATACGAAAATTGCCGAGTTTTAGTCTGCAGCGCAGAAAAATGAAATATTGTAATGTAAATTTATACAAAAAAACAGAATATTTATTCATTTTAGCTTGTAATTTGACGTAAAATGGTTATAAAACTACAATAATAATTAACTTTATTGTTACTTTGCACAAAAAGATATGCCGTACTGCCTTTTTATATCGTTTAAAGCTCAAAACTTTTTGAAAACAGTTGATTATAGTTAAAATTGTGCTATAATTACATTATACGGAGCGGCATAGATATTATTAAATAAAGGCCGCAAGTTAAAGTATGTTTTGGGGTAGAATTTTTTGAGGAGGATTTAGTTATGTACGTAAAAGAGGTATTGGTTCAAAATCAGGTAGGTCTTCATGCTCGTCCTGCTACTTTTTTCATCCAGAAGGCTAATGAGTTCAAATCTTCTATCTGGGTTGAAAAGGAAGAAAGAAGAGTAAATGCAAAGAGTCTTCTCGGTGTTTTGTCGTTGGGTATTGTCGGCGGTACGACCATAAAGGTTATTGCTGACGGTGTAGACGAGGAAGGCGCTGTTGAAAGTCTTATTAAACTCGTACAGTCGGGATTTTCAGAGTAATAAAGCGTCTAAACCGTGAACACGGCAAGGTCGCACCGATAATGCCTGCTGTCTGCTTTTTGTTTGTGGCCGGATATGTCGGTATGGCGTCGCCGCGGCGGACATAATGAAGAACCGTAAGGGGTCGCCCTCTTTCAAAGGGCGGCCCCGTTTTTGGATATATTTTCCGGGACGAATTACTGTATTTATTACTTAAATTCTGTTGTTTGGACTTTTGTGTGTTTGGGGGAATATTTTTGGATATTCGTGAACTTAGAGAAAAAGCGATGCGTTTGCCGCTTGAACCCGGCGTTTATATAATGAAGAATATAAAAGACGAAATAATATATATAGGAAAAGCAAAAGCATTAAAAAACAGAGTGAGTCAATATTTCGGATCGGATAAAAACCATTCCGAAAAGGTTCGGAAAATGGTTATGAATGTTGATCATTTTGATTATATTATATGTAAGAGCGAATTTGAGGCTCTTGTTTTGGAATGCAGCCTTATAAAACAGCATAAACCGAAATACAACATACTTCTGAAAGATGATAAGGGATACAGTTATATACGCATATCAAATGATGAGTGGAGAAAAATCAGCTTTGAAATGCAGCAAAAGGACGACGGGGCGCAGTACCTCGGGCCGTATATGAGCGCATGGTATGCGAAAAATGCAGTCGATGAGGCTGTAAAGATATTCCGTTTGCCGAGCTGCGGTAAAATTTTTCCCCGTGATATCGGCAAGGGCAGACCGTGTCTGAATTATTATATAAAACAGTGTTCCGCTCCGTGCAGCGGAAAAATTTCACTTAAAGATTATAACGAAAGTATGGACGCGGCGATCGGATTTTTGAAATCGGGAGATGCGGATTGTGTTCGTCTTATGACGGAAAAAATGAATGAGGCTGCGGAAAAGCTCGATTTCGAGCTTGCGGCAAGACTGCGTGACAGAATAGCCGCCGTAAAAAAAATAACCGAAAAGCAGAATGTTGTTGAAACTAATGTCAGGGAACAGGATTCCATAGCAGTAATAACCGAGGGCAGTGAGGCGTGTTTTGCTGTCATACGTTTTAAAAACGGCAGACTTTATGATAAGGAAGATTTCATAGTCCGTGATGCCGGAGAAAATCCCGATTTGGCTTCTATGCGCAGTGAGTTCATACAGCAATACTATTCTATGAGAAATGATATCCCTCCCGTTATTTCCCTTGACGGTGAGGCAGAGGACGAAGAACTTTTATCTGCATGGCTTAGTGAAAAACGAGGGAAAAGCGTAAGAATTACACACCCCGTAAAGGGAGAAAATATGCGTATTATCGAAATGAGCCGTGAAAATGCTGCGGAAAGCCTTGCGCAAAGCCACGGACATTTCGGGTATGAATTGACTGCACTTGATGAGCTTGCAAAACTCCTCGGACTTCCTAAGCCGCCTAAATATATTGAGTCCTATGATATTTCCCACCATGCGGGAAGTGATAACGTTGCAGGCATGATAGTCTATAAAGACGGCAGACCGTATAAAAAATCGTACCGCCGATTTCAAATCAAGGGCTTTAAGGGACAAGACGACTACGGCTCTATGACTGAAGTGCTTACAAGACGCTTTGAGGAGTATTTCAAGGATCCCGACAGCGGTGACGGTTTCGGACAGCTCCCCGACCTTATTCTGCTTGACGGAGGTAAGGGGCAGGTGTCTGCGGTTCGTCCGGTACTTGAAAAATTCGGACTGAATATACCGCTGTTCGGTATGGTTAAGGATAATCATCACAGAACGAGGGCGATAACCGATGAGGGGCATGAAATAGCGATAAGCTCCAAGCGAAAGGCATTTACGCTGGTTTCGGGTATTCAAGACGAGGTTCACCGCTTTGCAATAGGTTATCATAGAAAAAAACACAGTAAGCGTTCGTTTGCGAGTTCCCTTACGGAGATACAGGGGATAGGCGAAAAAAGAGCAAAGGAGCTTATGCTGCGGTTCAAGACGTCGGAGAGAATTAAAACGGCGGAAATAGAAGAACTTATGCAGGTTAAGGGCATAACAAGGCCCGCTGCGGAGTCGGTGTATAATTATTACCATAAAGATGAAAATGACGGGGGTGTTGTAAATAGTGATGATAAACACCCGCAATAATTTTTTATAGATATGCAAAAAAGCTATTGACATTTTTTAGTATTTTGCCGATAATAAAATGAGGAGATTTCCCCCCCCGTTTATGTAATGTCGGAGTTTTGTCCGTGTTCTTACGTGCGGGTAAATTTTTGTGAAAAAGGAAAGAGCCTTATGAGAGTTATAACAGGAAGCGCAAGGGGAAGAAAACTCGAAACGCCTGCCGGAAATGAAGTAAGACCGACTGCTGATGCGGTAAAGGAGTCTGTTTTCAGCATAATACAATTTTATGTTGAAGGTTGTGTATTTCTTGATGCTTTTGCGGGTTCGGGTCAAATGGGAATAGAGGCTTTAAGCAGGGGAGCAAAAAGAGCATATTTTATAGACAGCAGTAAAAAATCACTTGACATAACAAGAAAAAATATTGACAGATGCGGTTTTGGTGACAGAGCGACGGTCAAAACGTCGGATACCGTTTCTTTCTTGTCGGGTACAGCGGAAACGTTTGATATTGTTTTTCTTGACCCGCCGTACAGAACGGGATTGCTGCAAAAATCACTTGAACTTTCCGTAAGAGTGACAAAGCCGTCGGGCTGTATTATATGCGAACACCCCGCAGAAGAAAAAATGCCGGAAACGGCGGGAGAATTTGCGCTCAAAAAAAGTTATCGGTACGGTAAAATTATGATAAGCATATACCAAAAGCCGGATATGGACTAAGGAAGTGGTTATACGTGTCAATAGCGATTTGTCCGGGGAGTTTTGATCCCGTTACATACGGACACATTGATATAATAAAAAGGGCTGCAAAAATTTTTGATAAGGTTATTGTTGCCGTTCTCGTCAATGTTTCTAAAGATCCATGGTTCACCATAGAGGAAAGAAAGGAACTTTTGAGGAAATCGGTCTGCGATATACCGAATGTGGAAATAGCCGGCTTTGACGGTCTGCTGGTGGATTTTGCTTCAAAATATAACGCAGATGTCATAGTTAAGGGGCTTAGGGCGGTTTCGGATTTTGAATATGAATTTCAAATGGCTCTTACTAACAATAAACTTAACAGCGAGATAGAAACCGTGTTTTTGACAACAAGCGCTGAAAATATGTATTTGAGTTCGAGTATAGTTAAGCAGGTCGGACTTCTTGGGGGAGATATTTCACCGTTTGTTTCGGAATGTGTACAGGACGAAATTATGCTTAGGATAAGACAAAGGAGAAATCAAGAATGAGAATAGACGTACTTATTGATGAACTTCAGGAAATACTTGACGGTGCATTTACACTTCCGCTTAGCGGAGGTAAAACTGTTGTCAATGCGGAAAGACTGAGAGAGGTTGTGGAGGAGATACGTACAAACCTCCCCGGCGAGGTAAAGCAGGCAAAGAGCATTGTTGCGGACAGGACAAATATTCTGAATAAAGCAAGAGAAGAGGCAGAAAGTATAGTACAGACTGCCGAGGAAAGAGTAAGAACCATGTCACAACAAAGTGAAATTGTAAGATTGGCGCAGGAAAAGGCAAAGGGAATTATATTTAATGCCAACAATCAGGCTGAACAAATAAAAAAGGCGGCTAATGACTACATCGACAATCTTATGAAAAAGGCTGATGAAGAGCTTAGCAAAAATCTTTCGGATCTCAAAAAGACACGGGCGGGCATACAAGCGCTCCAACAAAAGGAAAGCGCACAAAATAAAGCTAAAAAGCAGTAATATTTTAAAAATACTTTATCTGAATAAAGAGTGATAGTATGAGAAAAATTTTATCCCGAATACTATATGCTTTGTTTTTCGGTTTTTCTGCCACACTTATTGTTTCATGCGTATTGCTTATGATAAACAGCTTCAACAAAGAAACCGGTAAGGAATTAGAGGCAGTTAGTATTGAACCCGTAAGTGATAGTCCTTCGTCATATCAAAAAGTGGAAAGCAGAATATACGCAGATGCGGAAAATATGATTGAGCCGGATTGTGATTATGCGTATAAAACGCTTAGTGATGAGAATGAGAGATATGTTTATCATAAACTCAACAGAAATCTTTATTGTATTGATGAAAATAAAGGCGGGAACGGATACTATAAAACCGAATATGTTGTTGTGTCCGGTGCGGAGATGTCCGAAAGTTCCGTAAAGAGGGTATTGGACGCATTCATGACGGATCACCCGGAAATTTTTTGGATAAATAACACATTCGGGTATGCCCATGACGACGGAAGTACGGTAATAGAGTGTTATTCCTATTTATCCGCAGAGGAGTGTAATTCATATATAGACCGTATGTCGGAAAAAGTAAAAACCCTTCTTGACGGAGCAGACGAAGTGGTTGACGTATATCACAAAGAAAAGCTGCTGCATGACAGACTGCTCGATGTATGCCGATATGCCGAGGGCGTAGGCAGTATTTCGGACGGGTGGCAGTATTTTACCCCGTACGGAGCTTTGGTGGACGGGACTGCCGTGTGCGAGGGGTATTCTAAGGCATTTCAGATACTTCTTTCGTGTGCGGGAATAGAGGGTTACACGGTCAAAGGATATGCCGATGACGTAAGACATATGTGGAACCTTGTAAAAATAGACGATGAGTGGTATCATGTTGATCCGACGTGGGACGATGGCGATGATGAAATAAACTATGAATTTTTCAATTTGAGTACATATGAGATTGAAAAAAGCCATAGCATTGATCCCATTGACAGCGGAAAAGGGGAGAAAAATGTAAACTTTTTTCTGCCCGTATGTAATTCCATGCAGATGAATTATTATAATGTTGACGGAATTTGCATAAATCAGTTCGATAATGAAACAGACCAAAAAATGGTAGCGTATATCGTTGGTAATGTCAATAGCGACAACAGATATTTGTATATTACTGTTGGTGATGATCTGGATTACGGGGAATGTTTCAGTACCCTGTTTGAAGCACCGAACCATAGAATATATCACTATATCGAGCTTGCAAACGGTTTTCTTGACAGTAACCATAAAGTTGACCGTGTGGGAATGAAACTCCTTCAAAATGAGGAGAGGTGTACCATAAGAGTGCATTTGAATATCGGCGGATTGGATTCGCAACAATAAAAAAAGACTGCGCAGTCGGTTTTTAACCTGCTGCGCAGTATTTTTTATATTCGCCGTTGTATTTTATGAATTAACAACTGCATCCGCCAGTTTCTCAAGCTCATTGACGGTATCATCGTTAAGAGTAGATTTGATCGTCACGCTGACACGGCAAAGCTCGATACCTTTCATTTTTTCAAAATATTCACGCATGACCTTACCGGCTGACGGAGCCCATGAACCGTTTTCAACGATTGCAACCTTTCTGTTTTTGTAGCCCTTAATTTGAAGGTGGTGCAGGAAGTCGTTTGCAATCGGGAAAATACCGCCGTCATATGACGGGGAAAGCATTACCATTTTACTGTATCTGAATGCATCTTCGATGTTTTCTCCCATATCACTTCTTGCAAGGTCGGAAATCGCAATCTTATCGTTCGTTCTCGCTTTCAGCATATCATAGAGCTTGAGAGCGGCTTTTTTTGTATTTCCGTGTATTGAAGCGTATGCGATAAATATGCCTTCGGTTTCGGGCTCATATTTGCTCCATGTATCATAAAGTCCGATGTAGTAACCGAGGTTGTCACGGAGTATCGGGCCGTGAAGAGGACATATTGTTTTTATGTCGAGCGAGCCTACTTTTTTAAGGAGATTTTGCACCTGCACACCGTATTTTCCGCAGATGTTAAAGTAGTACCTTCTTGCCTCGCAGGCCCAGTCATCGGGAGCGGCATCCATTACACCGAATTTTCCGAAACCGTCAGCAGAAAAGAGTACGCCCTCGGTCTGTTCGTATGTCACCATTACTTCGGGCCAATGTACCATAGGTGCCATATAGAATGTGAGCTTATGAGAGCCGAGGTCTATTGTATCACCCTCTTTTACGGTAATCGTTTTGCCCTCTGTATCAAAATTAAAGAACTGCGGAAGCATAGAAAAAGTCTTTGCATTTCCTATGAGTTTCATATCGGGATATTTTTCGGCAGCCTTTTGAATGTTTGATGCATGATCCGGCTCAAGGTGGCTTATAATAAGATAATCGGGCTTTCTGCCTTCGAGGACTTTCTCAAGGTTTTGAAACCATTCCTCCGTTACCCTTGTGTCGACAGTATCAAACAGAGCAATTTTATCATCTAAAATAATATATGAATTGTAACACATTCCCTCCGGCACAACATATTGACTCTCAAAAAGGTCAATATCGGGATCATCTGCTCCGATGTACTTTATTGATTCTGAAATTTCTCTTATCATTTTTATTCCTCCATTTATTTTAATGATTTTATTATAATACAAAACCGCTGTTATTACAATGCCGAACGTAAAAATACCTGCCGTGACATAATCTGCCCGCGGGCATTGATATGCCTGTTTAACGCCTTATTTACAGAATCGGCAGCAGTTTCGGTTTTCTTTTTTCATAGACGGTAAAATGTGTATATCCGCATTCATTAAGCATATCAAGACCGTCCTCTATGCCGGAGCTTATATCTCCCCAACGATGTGCATCAGAACCGAGAGTTATGTATTTTCCGCCGAGTTCACGGAAACGCTTAATAACATCTGTTTCGGGAAGTGTCCTGCCTATTATCTGACGCAGCCCCGATGTATTGACTTCCAGTGCTTTATCGTTTTTTATGAGCGTTTTCAGAACCTCGTCAATTCTTTCATAGAAGTGCCACAAATCCGGCTTGAGTTTTGCGTTCCCTATAATATATCTTAACGGATAGTCGATATGTGCAAGTGAATCGAAAAGGTTTTGTTGTGCAAGCTCTAACAACTCATCGCAGTATCTGTCAAGCAGGGAATATAAATTTTCCTCGGTATATTCGAGAAAATAGAAATCCTGTTCGTTTTTGAGATTGTGCAGCGAACCGAGAACAAAATCATAATCGCACAAAGTCAGCGCATCTTCTGCCGCAGCAGGATTTTGTGTAGGCTGTCCCAGTTCGATCCCGGCGTATACATGGAGCTTGTCGTGGTACATTGCTCTTGACTTTGAAATTTGAAAAATCGAACGGGAAATGTCCTCACGTACATTTTTTTCAAAGTATTCGTTACATTCGCAATGGTCTGTGATTGTCAGCGAATAAAGACCTATTCCGGAGGCCTGCTCACACATCATTATCACACTGTCATTTCCGTCAAATGAACATTCGCTGTGGGTATGACTGTCAGAAATAAATCTGTACCTCATAATGCACATCCTTTTTTGAAATCGAGATGTTAAATACAAACTTAATTGTTTTATCATCTGTGTTTTGATTTTCTATTAAATGATTATATCATAACTTTAAAGAATTTTATACATCAATACTTATTGAAAAAATCCAACAAATTTCAAATTAAATTATCGAAAAATCATAAATTATGCGTTTTTTCTTTTTTGGAAAACCGCAAAAAAAATATATGAACTGATTTAGAAGAAAAACTCTTGACAATACAAGACGAAAATAGGATAATTATTGTATGTAAGAATTGGGGGTTTAAATTTATGAATGCAGTTATAACAGTTCTCGGAAAGGACAATGTCGGAATACTTGCGGCAGTATCGGGAGAATGTGCAAAGGTCGGAGTTAATATTGTGGAAGTGACGCAGTCGGTACTTCAGGGAATGTTTGCAATGATAATGTTTGTGGATATCAGCAAAATTACAATTCCTTTTTCGGAACTTGTCGATATGCTTACGGCAAAGGGTGAGGAAAAAGGTGTGAAAATTCATGTGATGCATGAGGATATATTCAATGCAATGCATAAAATTTGAGCATTGTTAAAAGGAAAGGAATTAGTTTAATGATAAATTCACATGATATACTTGAAACTATCAATATGATAGATAATGAAAATCTCGATGTGAGAACCATTACAATGGGTATTTCACTTCTTGATTGTATTGATGAGAATATAGACAAGGCTTGTTTAAAGGTGTATGACAAAATATGCAGATATGCGAAAGACCTTGTAAAAACGGGCGAAAGCATAAGCAAGGACTTCGGGATACCGATTATTCATAAAAGAATAGCCGTTACGCCGATAGCTATGCTTGCGGCAGCCTGCCCGACAAAAAGTCCGGTTAAATTTGCTCAGACTCTTGACAGGGCTGCCTTAGAGGTTGGGGTAAATTTTGTGGGCGGATACAGTGCATTGGTTCATAAGGGTTTTGCACCCGGAGATTATGCCCTTATAGAGAGTATTCCCGAAGCACTTGCAGGTACGGAGAGAGTTTGCTCGTCGGTAAATATCGGAACGACAAAAGCGGGAATAAATATGGATGCCGTTGCTAAAATGGGCAGGGTTATACGTAAGAGTGCCGAACTTACCGCTGACCGTGAATGTATAGGTGCGGCAAAACTCGTGGTATTCTGTAACGCACCGGAGGATAACCCTTTTATGGCGGGTGCATTCCACGGCCCCGGAGAACCCGATTGCGTCATCAATGTCGGAGTATCCGGACCGGGCGTGGTCAGGGCGGCAGTTGCAAAAGCGGGAGAATGTAATATCACGGAAGTTGCGGATATAGTGAAGAAAACAGCTTTCAAGATAACCCGTGCCGGTATGCTTGTTGCCGGGGAAGCCTCGAAACGGTTAAGCGTTCCGTTTGGAATAGTGGATCTTTCTCTTGCACCGACACCGGCAATAGGTGACTCAGTTGCACATATACTTGAAGAAATGGGACTTGAGGAGTGCGGCGCATACGGTACAACAGCCTGCCTTGCACTTCTTAATGATGCTGTTAAAAAAGGCGGAGTTATGGCCTCTTCCCATGTGGGCGGACTTTCAGGAGCGTTTATTCCCGTCACGGAAGATGCAGGAATGATAGATGCCGCAAGAAGCAAAACGCTTACCCTTACAAAACTTGAGGCTATGACGGCGGTATGCTCTGTGGGTCTGGATATGATAGCTATTCCGGGAGATACACCGGCAGATGTTATTTCGGGTATAATAGCCGATGAGGCTGCAATCGGCATGGTTAATTCAAAAACCACTGCCGTCAGACTTATCCCCGCTATTGGAAAAAATGCAGGAGAGGAACTTAATTTCGGAGGTCTGCTCGGCGGAGGCCCTATTATGGACGTCAATATGAAATCCCCGTCCAAGTTTATTTCAAGGGGCGGAAGAATACCCGCACCGATGCAGAGTCTGAAGAACTGATTGCTTGTATTTTATTGTTAAAATAATCAAAAAAAATGCTATTGGTTTAAAATAATTTTCCCGTTTTTTTATTGTAAAATAAAAATCAAAGTTGTATAATGTTGGAAGTGCAGGGTGTGGAAAGAACGGGCTTTCTCTTTCTTTCTACACCCATACTTTTTAGGAGGCGTGTTTATGGAGGATATGATATCCAGAATTGTCGATATGGATAAAAAGGCCCGCAGCTTGACAGATGAAGTCAAACAAAGCAAAATCGACTATGAAAAGCAGGTTATCCGAACAAAGGAAAATATAAAAAACAATTTCCTTGAAAAGGCAAAAGAAAGAATAAAAATAAATGAGCAGGCTATCAGAAAAAAGGCTGATGAGGAGCTTGCACTTATTGAACAAAAAAATTCTGCGATAATAAAATCACTTGATGATACTTACTCGGCAAATAAGGACAGATGGATAAACGAAATTTTTGAAAGAGTGATCGGGTAAGTTATTCGGAAACCGACGGAAATGACCTCAATTACGGGGAACGGTACTGTCGGAGGATTTTTTGTAAAGAGGTGATACTGGTGTTGTCCTCAATGGCATCAAATGCGATACTTGCTAAGGCACGTGCAATGTATGGTAAAAGGCTTACCGATACCGACTACAAACAGCTTATGGATTGCAGAAATGTTTCCGAGGTGGCAGCTTATCTTAAAAACCGTACAAGCTACAAGGCTGCCCTAACGGGACTTGATGAAAATTCTGCCCATAGAGGTCAGCTTGAACCGATGCTCAAGCAGAATATATACTATGATATTTTTGCATTGTCAAGATATGCAAAGGACAGGACTTTGAAATTTTCGGATTTTGTTATATCCGAAATGGAGATTGAACAGATTATAAGATGCCTTACTCTTTTAAATATCGGGAGAGCCGAAGATTATGTATATACAATGCCGCTTTCCATGAGTAAGTTTGCAAAAATAGATCTTGAGGCATTATCAACCGTAAGGTCATATGATGATGTACTTGAAGTGCTTTCGGGAAGCGGATATCTTCCCGTGCTGAAAAAGTTCAGACCACATGAAGGCGAAAAGATTGATGTTGCGCTGCTTGAGGCAGAACTTAACAACCGTAACTACGTAATGATAATCGAAGCGATAGATAATCTCGCAAGCGGGAGAGAACGTGAAGAGCTTAGAGATCTTTTCATGGCAATGTATGATTTTAGGAATGTTTCAAGAATAATGCGTCTGAAGAAATATTTTAAATATGATGAGGAAAGAATACGTCCGCTGCTTATCCCGTGCGGAAAGCTCTCAAAGAAAACCGTAGAGGAACTTTGCACGGCGGCCGATCCGAAAGAAGTATTCAATATTGCACGCTCAACCTATCTCGGAAAGCTCATGTCAAAGCTGCAATACAGTGATACTTCGCAGATGGCAGATGTACTTTTAAGTACCTACTGCATACATCATCTCAGACTTTCGCCAAATCCGACAATAGTTATGATATCATATATATATCTTATGGAAATTGAGCTTTCAAATATAATAAATATTATAGAGGCGACACGCTACGGCTTGTCCGCTGATGAGAAAAGTAAGCTGCTTGTCAGATAAGGAGGTGGTTATGTGTCTGTTAAACCGGTTAAAGCCATAAGCATAATCGGCATGATGTCGGAACTGGATAAGGTTATTAAGTTTTGCGGGGATTCGGGTGTGTTTCACCCCGATGATGCGATGTCCTTTTATTCTGATACAAAGGATTTTGTGCCGCTGAATGATAAAAACCCTTTTTCCGGGCCGCTTCAGGAATTAAAAAGTGCAGCCGATATGATGGGTTTTGAACTTGAATATAAAAGACCGGTAAATTTTACGGTCAGCGACAGCGGTGTACTCAAATATGCGGGATTTGTAACTAAAAAATTTGAGGAGCTTCTGAATGACAGACTCAAAAATAAGCAGGAAACAGATGACTGCTTGAGAAAAATTGAGCAGGTCGGGCATTTTGTCGGAAGTGATATAGATTTTACGGAAATTAAAAAATGTAAATATATCGCTCCCTCGTTCGGAAGACTGCCTAAAGAGAGCATGAGTAAATTATCGAGAATAGATAATCCCTATGTTTTGTTCATACCGTGTACGGAGGACGATACCCATTGTTGGGGGGCATATTTTTCCCCGATAGTGAACAAAGAGGAAATTGACAGAATTTTTTCCTCGCTGTATTTTGAAAGACTTGAAGTTCCCAAAATAGCGGGTACTCCCGAACAGTATCTTGTGACTCTTGACGGTGAGCTTAAACAGCTGAAAGAAAAGAGCAGGGAAATAGAAAAAAGAATAGATATTTTTTGGAAATCCGAAAAAGAAAAATGCATGATGTATTACAGTAAGCTGCGAGAGCTTGAATCGTATCACATCATAAAAAGATACGTGTACAAATATCATAAGAACTTTATCCTTATCGGTTGGATACCCGCCGAAAAAGAGGAATATTTTACCCAAAGGCTTCATGATATACGAAGTATAGAATTTTCTCTCAGCGACGGTAAGGAAGAACTGAAACATTCTCCGCCCGTTATACTGAAAAATCCGCCGTTTATAAAACTGTATGAGTTTTATGTAAAGATGTACGGATTACCGAGCTATGATGAAATAGATCCTACTCCTATGGTCGCCTTTACCTATACGTTGTTCTTTGGAATAATGTTCGGTGATATGGGACAGGGACTGATCGTTGCAATAGTCGGTGCGCTGATGTGGAAATTGAAAAAAATGGAGATAGGCCGTATTCTTATCCCGTGCGGCATTTCAGGTATGATTTTCGGTTTTCTGTACGGCTCGGTGTTCGGATTTGAAAATGTCCTTAATCCCGTATATAAGCTGTTGTTCGGGATAGACGGCAAACTGATCGAGGTTATGGAACCGCAAACCATAAATATGATAATCTACGGCTCGGTCGCATTGGGATTTGTTGCGATAGCAATATCAATGCTGCTGAATATAGTTTCGTCATTCCGACGACATGATATGGAAAGTGCGCTGTTCGGTGCGAACGGTATTTCGGGATTTGTATTCTATGTATCACTCGTTGCCGGACTTGTATGTACGATGTTCCTCGGTATCCCCATAATGAATACAGCGTATGTGATTTTGCTTATAGGATTGCCGCTGCTTCTGATGTTTATGAGGGAACCGCTTGGAAGGCTTTGTTCGGGAAAGAAGAAATGGCAGCCCGAAAGCTGGGGCGAATACTTTATGCAAAGTTTCTTTGAACTTTTTGAAATGTGCCTTAGCTATGTTACAAATACCATGTCATTTTTAAGAGTCGGGGCATATATACTTGTTCATGCAGGCATGATGCTCGTTGTGTTCACGCTCGCCGAAATGGTCGGAGGGGCAGTCGGATACACCATAGTTGTTATTGTCGGAAACGGTATAGTAATGGCACTAGAAGCTCTGCTTGTTGCAATACAGGTATTGCGACTTGATTACTATGAAATATTCAGTCGTTTCTATATCGGAGACGGAAGAGAATTTAAACCGATAACGGTTAAAAAAAGTGAAAAATAAGACGTACGGATTACTGCCGTTACGATCTTATAAAAATATAAACAAAGAAAGAGGAATTGATTATGTTGGAATATGTATTACTTGCAGTACCGGTTATCTTTTTGGTCGTTTCTGTTTATTTTACCTACAAAGATGTGTTAAAAGGTAAAAAAACACGTAAATCCGCCGTTATAAGACAGATCGCTTCCTTTGCGTTCGTAGGAACGCTTTGTCTTATAACATCAATGGTTGCAATGGCTGCTCCGAGTGAAACTGCCGCAGCCGCAACATCACCGGATCTTAACAAGGGTATATCTATGATAGCTGCCGCACTTGCAACCGGTATTTCGGGTATCGGCGGCGGAATTGCAGTCGGCGGCGCAGCTCCTGCCGCTATCGGAGCTACAAGCGAAGATCCGAAAGCATTCGGTAAATCCCTTATTTTCGTTGCACTCGGTGAAGGTGTTGCTCTTTACGGACTTCTTGTTTCAATTCTTATTATCAGCAATGCTTGATATGAAAAGGGTGAGCTTATGAAATTCTATTTAATAAGCGATAACGTGGACACAATGATGGGTATGCACCTTGCAGGCATAGAAGGTGTTGTTGTCCATGAAGACCATGAGGTCAGAGAGGCTTTGACAAAAGCTATGGATATGGAGGACGTTGCGGTTATACTTATGACGGAAAGGCTTGTGCAGCTTTGTCCCGAACTCGTATATGATCTGAAACTTAATCGCAAGCAGCCGCTTATCGTCGAAATACCCGACAGACACGGAAGCGGTCGTGCTAAAGACTCGATAACCCGCTATGTCCGTGAAGCAATAGGCGTTAAGATATAAGCCTGCGGAGGTGGAATTATGCCTGAAAATGTAAACAAGACAGACAATTTTTTAAAGGCTATCGAAAAATACGCTGAAGCGCAGCGTACAAAGATACAATCCGAAGCCGAGGATTTCAAAGAGAAAGAACTTAACAAGGCGGAGGAAGAAGGACTGAGAGAGGCCTATGTCCTTATTCAAAAGGAAATGACCGATATCAGAATGCGTGCGGCGGCAGAGTTTTCTAAAGCGGAAAACGCGAGCAGAAAAAGAAACTTCATGCGCCGCAGGGAAATTGAGATCGAGGTTTTTGATGAAGTAAGGAAAAAGCTCTTTCAGTATATGGAAACCGAGGATTATTCAAAATTTCTTGAGAAAAGCGCAAAACTTATTTGCGATAGGCTTGATTCCGACGATATCATTATAAAAGTTAAAAATGATGATATCAAATATAAAGATAATATTCTCAAGATATTTAACGGTAAAAAGTGTGAAATTCAAACGACCGATGATATTGCTGTCGGCGGAATGACAGGTCAAAGCCGCAGTCTTGGTTTGCTTATTGATGAAACGCTTGATACAAGGCTTGAGGAACAGCACGAATGGTTTTGTGAAACTTCGGGTCTTAGGGTGACAGAATAAAAAGAAAAGATGGGACTGAATTTTATGGAAACAAATGATGTGATTTTTGGTATAAACGGTCCTGTTGTAACCGTGAGGGATACCAGGAGCTTTTCCATGATGGAAATGGTTTATGTCGGTGAAGCCCGTCTTGTCGGTGAAATCATCGGTATCAACGATAAATTTACAACCGTTCAGGTTTATGAGGAAACAACCGGACTCAAGCCCGGCGACCCTATATACGGAACCGGAGCGCCGATGAACGTACTTCTCGGGCCGGGAATAATTGACAATATATTTGACGGTATAGAGCGTCCGCTCAAGGCAATAGAAGAACAGAGCGGTTCATTTATATCAAGAGGAGCATCTGTATCTTCGCTGGATCTGAACAGATACTGGAATGTAAAAATAAAGGTAAAGCCGGGGGATAGGGTAAAGGGAGGCATGGTTTATGCGACCTGCCCCGAAACAGCGATTATTGAACATCGCTGCCTTGTGCCCCCGATGCTTGAGGGTACGGTTATCAGAACAGAGCCGAACGGAAAATACCGTATAAAAGATACGGTCGTGGTTATAAAGGACGATAAGGGAATCGAACATCAGCTTACGCTTTGTCAGACATGGCCTATAAGACAGGCCCGCCCGTGTCTGGAAAGACTTCCTGCCACTATTCCGCTTATAACCGGACAAAGAGTGATGGATACTATGTTCCCGATAGCAAAGGGCGGTACTGCTGCGATACCGGGAGGTTTCGGAACAGGTAAAACAATGAATCAGCATCAGCTTGCAAAGTGGTGTGATGCGGATATAATCGTGTATGTCGGCTGCGGGGAACGCGGAAATGAAATGAGTCAGGTACTTGATGAGTTTTCGGAGCTTATAGATCCGAAATCGGGCAGACCTATGACCGATCGTACCGTACTTATTGCCAATACTTCAAATATGCCTGTTGCTGCCCGTGAGGCATCTATTTATACGGGGTTGACTCTTGCTGAATATTACCGTGATATGGGATATCACGTTGCTATAATGGCAGACTCGACTTCACGTTGGGCCGAAGCGTTGAGGGAAATTTCGGGACGACTTGAGGAAATGCCTGCGGAGGAGGGCTTTCCCGCATATCTTCCGTCAAGACTTTCCGAATTTTATGAACGTGCGGGAAGAGTTACGGCGCTGAACGGAAAAGAAGGTTCGGTAACAATAATCGGTGCGGTGTCGCCGCAGGGTTCGGATTTTTCCGAGCCGGTTACTCAAAATACAAAACGTTTCACACGCTGCTTTTGGGCACTTGATAAATCACTTGCGTATGCAAGACATTATCCCGCTATTAACTGGATGAACAGTTACAGTGAGTATTTTACGGATCTTGACCCGTGGTTCAGAGAAAATCTCGGTGAGGATTTTATAAAATACCGTAATAAGATAACAACTCTTCTGCATGAAGAAAGCTCGCTTATGGAGATAGTTAAACTTATCGGCTCGGATGTACTTCCCGATGACCAAAAACTTGTCATAGAAACTGCAAAAGCCATAAGAGTCGGTTTCCTGCAGCAAAATGCCTTTCACCCCGAAGATACGTTTGTGCCGCTTGAAAAACAAAAGTTGATGATGAAAGCAATATTGCACGTTTATGAAAGATCAAAAAAGGTTATAGCATCTGCTATTCCTATTTCAAATATTATTTCTCTCGGAATTTTTGAAAAGCTGGCAAAAATGAAATATGATATCCCCAATGATAAGCCGGAAATGTTCGATGAGCTTATCAGTGAAACGGACAAGGCTTTTGCAACATTGTCGGCAGGCTGATTTTTATACACTTAAGAAGGAAGTGAAATGAATGATTCTCGATTATGTAGGTGTTAAGGAAATCAACGGTTCTCTTATAGTACTTGATGATGTAGAGGGTGCTTCGTATGAGGAAATGGTTGATATTCGTCTTGATGACGGCAGTTTTCGCCACGGCAGAATAGTTCAGATTGAGGGTAAGCGTGTTGTCGTTCAGGTTTTCGAGGGAACAAAGTCAATATCGCTTGATAATACACGCACAAGGCTTAAATGCCGTCCCATGGAGCTTGCACTTTCTCCCGAAATTCTCGGAAGAGTTTTCAGCGGGGCGGGTGAGCCGATAGACGGTTTCGGTCCTGTTTACCCCGAAAAAAGAGCAAATATAAACGGCACTCCCATGAATCCCGTTTCAAGAATATATCCGAGAAACTATATAAATACGGGCATATCTACCATAGATACACTTATGACACTTATAAGAGGTCAGAAGCTGCCGATATTCTCCGGTTCGGGCATGAAACATAATGAGCTTGCAGTTCAGATAGTAAGACAGGCAAAAATATCCGATTCCGAAGCAAACGACTTTTGTATTGTATTCGCTGCTATGGGTGTCAAAAATGATGTTGCCGATTATTTCAGAAGATGTTTTGATGAAAGCGGAGTTCTTTCAAGGGTCGTAATGTTCCTTAATCTTGCAAATGATCCTATAATAGAGCGCATACTTACACCAAAATGTGCGCTTACGGCTGCGGAGTATCTTGCGTTTGAATGTAACAAGCACGTTCTTGTTATTATGACTGATATGACTTCCTATGCGGAGGCGCTGCGTGAGTTTTCGTCCTCTAAGGGAGAAATCCCCGGAAGAAAAGGATTTCCGGGATATCTTTATTCCGATCTTGCATCACTTTATGAGAGGGCAGGTATGGTTAAGGGAAGTACGGGTTCCGTTACTCAGATCCCCATTCTTACAATGCCGAATGATGATATTACACACCCCGTGCCGGATTTGACGGGATATATTACCGAAGGACAGATTGTTCTTGACCGTGATCTTGAAGGACAGGGATTTTACCCTCCGGTATCCGTACTTCCGTCACTTTCAAGACTCATGAAAGACGGTATAGGAGAGGGATATACGAGAGCCGATCATCAGCCGCTTGCAAATCAGCTTTTTGCAGCCTATGCAAGGGTTCAGGACGCACGTTCGCTCGCAAGTGTTATCGGCGAGGAAGAATTGTCACCGATAGATAAAAAATATATTGAGTTCGGTAAGCTGTTTGAACAGTATTTTGTTAATCAGGGATTTAATGAAAACCGTACTGTTGAACAGAGTATAGACCTCGGTTGGAAATTGCTCTCGACTTTACCGAGAACAGAGCTTGACCGTGTTGACGATGCCCTTCTTGACCAGCATTATATTGATGATCCGGAGCAGCTTATTTTTGATAAGTTCAACAGCGCATCGGGAGGTGCCGAAGATAAGTAAAATTAGCGGAGGTGATTAACAATGGCAGTGGGAGCAGTACCCACAAAAGGTAATCTGATGGCTAATAAAAAGTCGCTTAGTCTTGCCAAAACAGGATATGAGCTGCTTGATAAAAAAAGAAATATTCTTGTAAGGGAAATGATGACTCTTATCGACAGGGCGTCCGAAATACAAGATAAAATTGACGTGACATACAGTAAAGCATATCTTGCACTTCAAAAAGCTAATATCGCAATGGGCTTTATTGATGATATAGCAAGATCCGTACCTGAAGAGGACACTCTTAAACTGAGTTACAGGAGTGTAATGGGTGTGGAGATACCTATTGTGACGATAGACGAAACAGAGCCAGAGCTTTTTTATGGTCTGCAAATGACAAATCCCGCCATTGATGAAGCCTATGCGAGTTTTCGTGAAGTTAAATGGCTGACAGCAGAGCTTGCGGAAGTTGAAAACAGTGTTTACCGTCTTGCAGATGCTATCAAAAAAACGCAGAAAAGAGCAAATGCACTAAAAAATATTATGATACCGAGGTTCGAGGAAGCGGTTAAGTTCATTTCCGATGCACTTGAGGAAAAGGACAGAGAGGAGTTTTCAAGGCTAAAGGTTATCAAAGCACAAAAAGCAAAGAAAAGTGCAGGATAAAATTATATACATTAAATGAAGTTTGCCGTGCAGCGTAGTTTTTACGCTGCACGGCAATTTTTTTATAATATACATTTCAGTACGTTTTTTATACAGATAACTACAATGCATATGTAAAAACATTGGAATACATAGTACAATGTAAAAAAGAAATATGTGACCGTGTATATTTGCGGGAGGTGGTTGAGTTGTGCATTATTGTACCTCCGCCGAATAGAGTGATTGCGGACGGTGTAGGGGGAAAGCAGGCAGTTTTTTGAATGAAAGGAGAGTATTTACATGAAAATTAAAAAAATGTTATCGTTCGTACTTGTTGCGGCAATGATGTTATCAGTGTTGGTTATGCCGGCGGCCGCAGTGGAAGAAAATGAAGTTGTTGTACATTACTATAATGAAAACAACTGGGAAAATCCGTATATTTATTATTATAGTGACGGCAATACCCCGATAAACTGGCCGGGCGCTGCCATGAAAAATGACGGAGATAATTGGTACAGCTATACAATAAGCAATTTTACTTCTGCAAAGGTTATATTCAGCAATAACGGAGCGGATCAATACCCCGGACAAAATCAGGAAGGCTTGACCGTCTCCGGTGAAAAGTGGTACAAATCGGGGAGCTTTTATAATCAAAGGCCCGACTTATCAAAAATAATTGTGCATTACTATAATACGAACG
>CANQBP010000016.1 GCA_947589415.1 uncultured Clostridia bacterium | reverse complement strand
CTTAATATGATAAATCCCGTTGCAATGATAACCGACGGATTGTATGCACTCTATTATTATGACAGTATGGAAAGATTTATTATTGATGCGGTCAGCCTGATAATATTCTCGGCTGTAATGCTTATTATATCATGGGGCAGATTAAGGAGGCAGAGATATGACAGTATTTAGTGCCTTTCTTAAGGTAATTAAAAAAAATATAGTTATGATAATCATTTATACAGGGATAGTAATTGTTTTTGCGGGTCTGAATATGCAGACGGATAATACAAACGGTAAATTTGTAAGCGAAAAGCCGAGCGTGTTAGTAATAAATAATGACAAAACCTCGGAAATATCAAAGGATTTTGAAAAATATCTCGGAAATAATTGTGAAATTGCGGAAATAAGCGGTGATGAGGCGATTTCGGACGCACTTTTTTATCGTGAGATATGTTGTGTTATAACTATCCCGAAAAATTTCGGAAGAGATGCGCTTGACGGTAAATCACCTGCACCGGAGATAAGATCAACAGGGGAGGGCGATGCTGCGTTTACAAAAATACTTATAAGCAGATATATGCGGGTTTTGAATGTATATGCAGATGATATTTCGGACGAAAAGGAGCTTATCAGGGTTGTGAATGAGGCAGTATCCGAAAAGGCTGAAGTTGAAATGACAACAAAGCTCGATACGGTTTCACTTTCAAAGGCTGCGACATATTTTAACTTTGCGGCATATAGTCTGATGTCCTGTATATTGTTTATTATATGTCTTGTACTGTCGAGTTTTAATAATTTGATGATACGCAAGAGGACAATAGTAAGCAGCAAGAATTATAAAAAATATAATTTTGATTTGTTCATGTCAAGTCTTACATATGTTTTGGCGGTATGTTTTTTCTTTGCTGTCCTCGGTTATATTATGATAGGGGATACGCTGCTTACGGTAAGAGGGACAATGTACATACTTAATATGTTTATTTTCGGTATAACGACATTGGCACTTGCATATTTTTTGAGTACATTTCTTTTCCCGAAAAATGCAATAACAGGTCTTGTCAATGTGATAACTCTCGGTTCGAGTTTTTTATGCGGTGTATTTGTTCCGATAGATTTCCTCGGAGAGGGTGTCAAAGCAATAGCCCGTATTTTTCCGACCTATTGGTACATTCAAAGCAGTGAGATAATTACAACATCGGAAAACCTCAATGCCGATTTGCCTATGCTTGCAGTCAATTCGCTTATTCTCATCGGATTTACGATAATATTTGTTGTATGCGGAATATTCGTATCGGGCAAAAAGAGAAAAATTGCATAATAAAAAATCAGAGGACGCTAAAATCCTCTGATTTTTTTATTTTATTCGGATCTCAATGCAATAACGGGGTCTTTTCTTGCCGCACATTTTGCAGGAACAAAGCCGCCTATCATTGTAATGAATGTACTTATAATAATTAGAATTATTGACGGCAGTACGGGAAGTGAAACCGTTATCGCACCGCTTTCAACAATACCCATAGAACCGATGACGGCATTTGCAGGTATGCAGAATAGTGCTGCGACAGCTATACCGATTATTCCGGAAAGTAATCCGATAATAAAGGTTTCTGCATTGAATACTTGAGAGATATTTCCTTTTGATGCACCCAAAGCACGAAGTATTCCGATTTCCTTTGTACGTTCCAGAACGGAAATGTGTGTTATAATACCGATCATTATGCATGAAACAATAAGAGAAACCGCAACAAAGGCTATAAGTATATAGGAAATTGTATTTATCATGCTTGCAATGCGGTCAGTTAAGTCCTTTATGTAATCCACATACTTGATTTTTCCGTTATCTCCGACAGAGTTATTGTATTCGTCAAGAAGTTTCAAAATTCCTTCTTTACCGTCAAAGCTGTCCGGATATATTACTATTGACGTTGGATTTTCATAAGCAACATAACCTATTTCATACAAGGTCGTATCAAGATCCTTTTGGAAGAACCAGGCATTATCATAAAAATCAAAAATTTGATCGTCAGTTGCCGTTTCAAGCCATTTATCAAATTGATTTATCGGATTATACTCGGTTTCTTCACCTTCTCCGATGCCGGAGTCCAAATTGGAATCACCGAACATAGATGATACAAATTGTACTTTAGTGCCTTCGTCCATATTTTTAAAAGCATTTTTTATAGCTTTTACTAATATGTTTTTGTCTTTTTCTTCAAACGGGATACCGGTAATTATATTTTTGCTTGTATCGCTTTTTTGGGCATTTATAACATCGCAGTCCGCTGACATATCTATAATTTTGTTTGTGAGCTTATATGTGTAGCCCACAACGGGATTACCCGAATAATTAGAGAAAGATTGCTGTAATAAATTGTTGTCGGAATTTTGTGACGGCTTTTGCGTAACAATTCCTTTTACTTTCAATTTAATACCGTATTTATCTATTATATTATTGATTTCTTTTGAGCTGTCCTTTATATAATCAAAAGTCCCGCGATCATTTTTTTCATATCTGAAACCAGTTGGAAGAATGGTAAATTCTTTTTTACATATATCCTCATAGGAAACAGTTCCGAGTGTGCCGTTATCTGCGAGGGAATTATTGTTTACCATTTTGACATAATCAGATGTTGAGATGTAACCTAACTGACAAAGTGTTTTAGCGTCAATGTATCCGCCTGCATTTGCTATAATAACACATTCATCTTCATTTTCGGGCCAATTACCGTAAATCAGATCATAGCTGTTTACGGTTTTTTGGCTGATTGTTGAATCCATGCCCTGCGGTAATTCGATAAAACCGTCTGCCGTATATCCGTCTACACCGTAATATTCACCGCTTGAGGACAAGTTATTTGAAGTATTTATCAGTTTACCTTCGGTATTATCGGTATATGCGAAAAATCTTGTATCATATTCGAGAATAACAGATCCCGTTCCGATATATTCGCTGAGTTTATTTTCGGGTTTATCAAGAAATTTCTTGAAAGAAGAAAGATCGTTTTTCTTGACGGTCGGCTGATAGGATTCGTCTTCATTTGTTTCGTTTATGGAAGAAAATATGACATTGTCAAGATTTTGTAAAGTATCTTCGTCTGTACTGTCATCAATATCATCGTCATTATTGTAGCTGTCATTATAGACATATTCTACCGCATTTATTGTTATCGGATAATTTTCCATTGTATCTCTTTGAAGTTGACTAATGTAAAGATTTACACCGTTTGAAAGAGCAAGTATCAGGGCAATACCTATTATGCCTATCGAACCTGCAATTGATGTTATTATTGTGCGCATCTTCTTTGTCCGCAGGTTATTAAAACTCAGCGATAGGGAAGTGAGAAAGGACATTTTTGATTTATTGTGTTTATCTGCTTTTTTGCCATTCTCATCTGTATTGCTTTTCGAGTCAAGCGGGTCGGAATCGTCAACGATCTTACCGTCACGGAGCTTAACTATTCTTGTAGAATATTTATCGGCAAGCTCCGGGTTATGCGTTACCATAACGACCAGTCGTTTTTTCGCAACCTTTTTCAGTATCTCCATTACCTGTATGCCGGTTTCGGTATCGAGTGCGCCGGTCGGCTCATCGGCAAGCAGGATTTTGGGGTCATTTACAAGTGCCCTTGCAATAGCAACCCTTTGCATTTGTCCGCCGGAAAGCTGATTCGGTTTTTTATGCATATGTTCCTCAAGACCGACTTCTTTAAGGGCTTCTTCGGCTCTTTTTCTTTTTTCCTTACCTTTGATACCGCCGATAGTAAGTGCGAGTTCAACATTGGAAAGTACGGATTGGTGCGGAATAAGGTTATAACTTTGGAAAACAAAGCCTATTGTATGATTTCTGTATGTATCCCAATCACGTGAATTATACTTTTTTGTGGAAATACCGTCAATAACGAGATCACCGCTGTCATAGCTGTCAAGACCGCCTATGATATTGAGCAGCGTAGTCTTGCCCGAACCGCTCGGACCGAGTACCGATATAAATTCATTATCCCTTAGATTGAGTGATACATTATCAAGGGCTGTCTGTTCAAGCTCGCCCACACAGTAGCTTTTTGTAATGTTCTTGATTTGCAGCATAGAATACCTCCTAAATATATTAAGCATACGAACGCAAAATCAAAACTATCCGAGGCCGCGAAATTATGCGGATAGTTTCGTTTCGCACATATGCATATAGCATTATACCATATCACTATTATAAAATCATTACCTTTTTACGTAAAATTTAGTAAAATTTAGCGTAAAAATCAACATAAAAATAATGATGTCCGCTATAAATTACAATTTAAAATAATTCGGTTGTTACCTTTTCTGTTTTTGTGCGATTATTTAAGCGGCCCATATTGTTACCTCCGGTTTCAATGTTGTTCTATTCTTTTTTGACATTTTATTATACAATTTTATTATACAACTTAAAAATTATTGAATTTTTTACATAAATATGGTAAAATCTAATAAGAATTATCGGGAGTGTTTTTATGGACGATTATATTATAGAATATGGTCTGCCGTTAGTATGAGAATTATCAGATTTGGTTTATATGAGATGAATGAAATCAGTACAGGAAATTTCCGTTATCATAGGAAAACGTGGTTTAGAAACTTTGTTGTTAATGAATTACGGGGGGTACAGCAAAGATGAGGGTAATTGTAAGCAGTATTCAAAGTGATAATGAAAAAACGGTCATATATGGTATAACAGAAATAGGAATAATAAAAGGTATATGGAAATGCGAAGAAAGCCCTGTTTTGTTAAAAACGTATTCTGTTGAATTATCATTTGGAGAATTTGATAAACAGATTGCAATTGAACCCCAAGAGGAGATATATGCGGAAATATGGGGTATTGATAACACGGTTCATTTTCATGGAATATGTGAAGATATAGATGATGATGTATATTATATACGTTTCCAACATGATTGGCTTGATATGGTAGAAATACCCGAAAACACTACTAATAAAATAAATAAAGGGGATTATGTATCCTTTTCTGCGAAGTATTGGAATGTATGGATATATCCTTATTAGTGAACAGGCTCAATAATTGACACTATTTTCCCGATAACGGTAATAATGTCGGTATGACGGCAGTTAGTGAGGGTGCGGTAAGCGAATTTGTCGGATATAGCTGCAACAATTAAACAATTTATAACCGGATCACAATTGAATACCGAGAGGAGATATATTTGAAATTCTGATATTAAGCCGTTTTTCCCTTGTTATTAACGGCAAAATCTACTGTTACATACAAAAAAGGTGGTTATTATGAGAGTAAACCAAAATGTTTTGATGGCGAGAAAGAAAAATATTATTATTCTTACGGTTTTTATTGCATTACAAATAATTTTTGTACTGCTGGCGGCTGTCTTTAACGGACGGTCCGACAGCGTCAGTCCTATATTCCTGTTTTTTGCGGGACTTGTCGGTATTTTGTGTATAGCTTTGGATATATTCTTTTGGCATAAGTATATACACGGTTTGGGCAGACTTGTTCATGTTGAGCCTGTACCGTGTACGGTAGAGAATTTCATAATCACTTATATAAAACAAGATCGAAGAATCAGATATGTTATAACTCCCGTTTTGAGATGTAATACTGACGGCAGGCTATATATTACTTTGGGCAGGTTGAGCACATCATGGTACAGAAGTCTGTACACATCAACAGGTCATTCCCTTTCAAACATAAGAATAATCCGAAGTGACGGAACAGATGTAAATATAGGAGATACCGCTTATATGTATATTTCTCAAACCGTTACGCCCGATATAGTTATAGACCGTATAAGTAATACCGTGAATATAGGAAACGATAAAATCAGATTTTCCGCAAATAATAATTCCCTGCCGATAGATATATTTAACAGCCTCACTTATTTCAAGGGGGCTGTCGACGTAGACACAATCTGATATGTTTAAAAACCGCTTGTAAAGACAATTTCTTTGCAGGCGGTATTTTTGGTAACTTAAGCATGAGTCAGGAAGTCAAAATAATAACCTATTTATGGTATGGCGGTAAAGGTTCGGACGCCGCATTACCAAAACATAATGGGGTTATTGCCGTGTAAATAAAAACAAATATATTCACGTTACCAATGCGGTTTAATTACTTTAAAACTTATCAATATCCTTTTAAATTTAAAGAATAAGACAATTTATACGACTAATACGAGTCAAACCGTGAAATTAGGTGAGGTGTGGTTCGGAAAAGTATTGACAACCAAATAATAAATGCTATAATTTAAGACAGTTACGGTGACAGCAGTCATTATACCAAAGGAGAACGAGGTTACACAATATTATGATAAAACTAAACAATATAGTTAAGTCTGATTTTGAAATTCGCTGTTCAGCGGAAGTTGAGGATTGTCAATTTCCTTTTGAATTGATTTATGATATAAAAAATGATATTTTAAGGAAATATGTACTACCTAAAGGATATGAGTGGTGCAGCTCCCATATTTCACACGCACTGCAATATTTTCGGTCATTAAAAAATAAAGACAATTTGCCAACTCAAGAAATTTTGATGTGGTACTGATAATACTAACAGATTGGAGGAGAGATAAATATGGCATACGAAAGTGAGAGATGGTATTGTGATCCGGGAGCAAGGGATGTAATGTGTAATCATTGTAAGCATAATCATAGAGATTTAACCTGTGATGCCTTTCCGGAAAGAATCCCTCGTGAACTAATTGATAGAGAGGAACACGACACGCCCTATCCCGGAGATAACGGTATCAGATTTGAACCTAAAGAAGAATGATTTTATTAACTGCGTACTTTGAATGAACTTTACAAAGGGGAAACAGATGAAGTTCCCAAAGAAAGAATAGTCATGTGGTACTGAAAAAATGGACGATTATATTAACATATTTAATACATTGACATAAAAAGTATCTGCGGTTATTGCAGTTTTTCCAAATGAATTTAGCCGTTCACCGTAAAAATAATTATGCCTCCGAGATGTCAGTTTCGGAGGCATTTACATCTTTTACACTATGCTTGTTTTTTCAGTGATATATCCGCCAACACTATCGGCAGTTCTTCATCATAATTTTCGTTTTTCCATGCAACAATAAATTGTACGACAGCGGAATAGGGGAGATAACCTCTCGCTTTTAAACCGTCCAGTTTGTTTTTGAATGCCTTTGAGAATTGAAGAATTTGAACACTCTTACCGTTAATGACGGCAGATAAGTGATTTTCTCCGACTTCAAGGGCCGAACCGCTATGAAGGCTAAAAATCAGCTTTTTCTTTCCGGAAAAGAAGTTGAGAAAAACATCTTTATATCCCATTTGTATTGTGATTTCCGCAGGTTCCGGATAGTCATTGTTATCACTTTGGAAAGTGACCCCCGGAATAGTGCAGTCCGAGAAAAGATTTGTGTTGCAGTGAATATGCAGCTGCTTTTTTGCTCTTGTCATACCGACATAAAGTTTTCTTTTTTCTTCGTCTGTTGTAGCGTTATTATCACAAAGTATAATATACACATTGTCAAACTCTCTTCCTTTGGATTTATGTATAGTAGATATGTATATGGTATTTTGTTCTTGGGTATAGAAATCATCATAATTTGATTCATTGATAAATTCCTTGAAATCGGAAAAATACTTTATAGGAAATACGGTCTGAAACTCTTTCATCATATTGAGAACATTCTCCAAACACCCTGAATTTGCATAAATAGAGGAAATTCTGTTTTTTGCGTATTGCCATGTTTCATCGGAAATAACAGGTGAGCGGAGCTGACCTTCGATTATTTTAAGAAGATGCCTGATTTCTGCAAGATTACGTAAACTCAATCTGTCAATAGACTGTATCAGTTTTGCCCTGATACCGTATTTTATAAGTAAGCCCTGCATTTGCAGTGCTTCATCATTTGTTGATGTCAGAATACAAGCAGTTCCTGTTATGGTATGGTTCACAATATCATTTGCAACAGCATCATACATATATCTACTTTGATGCCGAACAATTGTAACCACTGCATGGCAGCCGGCTGCAGAAACAATAGGCTCGGTTTTCATACGATTATTTATTGACTTCGCAAAGAAATTTGAAAGAGCGACTATCTCAGCCCCGCTGCGAAAATTTTCATTCATTTCGTATTTAACAGCACCAAATTCATCTATAAGCGAACGCATATATTTCGGGTCTGAACCTCTGAATTGATATATGTTCTGATCGTCATCTCCAACGGCAATGACCCGCATATCATCATTTTGTTTTATAAGAGCTTTGATAAGACCGAATTCGTTTTCGTCCATATCTTGTGCTTCATCTATGACAAGTACGCTTTTTGTTATTTTTCCCTGTTCAACCTCTCCGTTTTCAATCATTTCCGCTGCTTTTTTCACAACATCTTCTACTTCATCGAGGCTTCCTATTTTTCCTAAAAGATCGAAGCAATAGGAATGAAATGTTTTTATCTCTACGAAATTTGCCGCATTACCGATTAGCCCTATTAAACGCTTTTTAAATTCGGTTGCAGCCGCACGGGAAAATGTCAGCATAAGAAGTTGTTCGTGCTTTACATCTTCCAAAAGCAGTAAAGATGCTAATTTATGTACAAGTACACGAGTTTTTCCGCTGCCCGGGCCTGCTGCCGCAACAATGTACTTTGAATCAGCGTCTTTGATGATTTTTAATTGAGAATCGGATAATTCACCAAATAGTTGATGATATTTTTTAGGCGTAATATTATTTTTGATTTCCTTAGCACGATCACCCTTGAAATATTTTGAAATGAACTTTTTGAAATCCATTTGAAAATAGTCTTGAACGAACTGTAATGCTGCCTGATAATCCTTAACCATAAGGTTAGCATATTCGCCCACAATATGTATCTGTTGAATCTTTTGTTTATAAAATTCGTCAAGAAAACGGTAATCATCGACTTTATAACGGATTTTATTATCCGTTATAAGACGCTTGATTTCCATACCGTTATAAAGAACAAGGAAACCGCCCTCTAACTTTAATGCACCTGTTTTAGAAAGGTATAGTAAGGCATCTTCCACATCGGCAGCGGAAGTATAAGTTTTGTCGTTTTCCAAAGTAAGGCTGTTTTTATATTCATTAAGTAATTCAATCACGGAGAATTGAACCGGTTTTTCATCTTTATTTCTTTTTGTTGATTCGGTATTTCGGTAGAGGTATTCGAGGATAAAATTGCACAGATCGATACGCCGCTGATATTTAGAAAGCATTTTGTCAGTTTGAAAGGCAGCGGATAATTGGTAAGAATGGGAACCCTCACTGCCGTTTTTAATAATATAGTTTTTGACCGTAAGGTAATAAATCAGTGTTCTTATGTTTTTTGTACTGGATTTTATTTGCCTGTCCAAAGCCTTGTCATTCAGTTCTTTAAGGTTAAAATCACATTCGTTTTCGGTTATTTGTTCAAGCAGAAATTTTTCAAGTTCTGCAAATCTTTCCAGAGTTTGTTTTGACTTGTTTTCTGTTTCCGAACCGTAAATGTAGGCAGACATATCCTTTGTATCGGATAGCAGGCCATCTTGGCGCATCAGATTTATTGCACATATAACCTCTGATTTTTCAAGACCGAGAGTGTCTGCAAGATAATCAACTCTTGATTCGGCCTCATCGTTATCGGCATTGGCGATACTCCTGCTGGAAATCAGGGATTTTATGATTCGTTTGGCATTTGTACGCTGTTTATCGGAAAACAGCGGAGAGTTATCTATACGGAAAGAGGCTTCATTCATGTTTTTTGCCTGTATGCTTGTCGCATATACATGTGGGACATTCCGTCCCCGTTTGACATATCCGGCATTTTCAAGGGCAGATATAGCAGTTCTTACCCTGGTTTCTATATCATTTACCGAATCGTCCCAACCTGCCTGTCTTGCTATCTCAAGTGCGGAACAGCAGACATTAGGTCTGAATCGTGTCAATGTTTTGACGGCTTTCCATACCTGTTGAATTTCACTGATGCTGAGTTTTGTCTGATTTAGAAGAATAAAATGTTTATCGAGATCGTCGTCATTATACAGTACAAAACATTCCGCCTGCATATGGGGGTCACGTCCTGCCCTGCCTGCCTCCTGAACATAGTTTTCGAGAGAATCTGAAATGTCATAGTGTATTACAAGTTTGACGTCTTTTTTATCAACACCCATTCCGAAAGCCGATGTAGCAACAATGACTTTGACCTCATTTCTGATAAACGCTTCTTGATTTTCTATTTTGTCATTGGGATCCATTTTTCCGTTAAAAGGTCTTGCCGGAAAGCCGTCTGCTGTCAATTTATCGGCAAGCTCTTTGGTTCTTTTGGTGCGTGAAACATAAACGATAGTGGGACAATCCTTTTCGGCAATCAGATTTCGGAGGGTATTATATTTTTCTTCGTCAGTATCCTGATGTAGAACTGTGTAGTGCAGATTTTCACGAGTAGCTGAAGATGCGAAAATCTCAAGTGAGATATTTAATTTGCGTTTAAAATAATCGCATATATCGGTAATGACCTTCTGTTTTGCGGTAGCGGTAAAGCAGGAAACAGGTATAGGTTCACTACTTTTCTTTAATTGTTGCAGCTGTCTTATAAAATCTCCGATATACAAATAATCTACCCGAAAATCCTGCCCCCATGCAGAAAAGCAGTGAGCCTCATCTATAACAAAACGTGCAATATTTCGTGAAGTCAGTATCTTTTCAATTGTTTTTGACCGAAGCTGTTCGGGAGAAATATAAAGAAGTGTTGCTGAACCGTTCAGCAAACGCTCAATAGAATTAGCCCGTTCTATGGGGTCTAATAACCCGTTAATGGTTACTGCCTCACTAATGCCTATATGGTTGAGATTATCTACCTGATCTTTCATTAGTGATTGTAAGGGGGATATGACGATTGTCAGGGCATGGGCAGCTTGTCCCGCAATCAATGCGGGAAGTTGGAATGTGATAGATTTACCTCCGCCGGTAGGAAATACAGCTAACAAAGATTTACCGTCAACAGCGGCTTGTGCTGCTTTCTCCTGTAACGGTTCTCCGTTGTATTTTCTAAATTCGTCATAACCGAAAATTTCTTTTAGCTTACTATGTATGTCTAACTTACTGTTGCAGTAGGGACACCCTGTTTTACACGGTTTATTTTTAAGGAGTCGGATAATGTTTTCTATTTGGGGGAAGTTATGTAACAGCCAAGGCGGGGTGATGCTTTGGTGATCATCTGTATTGATTAGCGCAAGAGCATAAGCAAGCTCCAACGAATAGTTATTTATAAACGGTCTGATATCTGCGTTTGTACATATCTTATTCGTAAAAAAATCTTGTATAAGTTTATCGGTATCGGCATTATATACTACCTCATCAACAATTGAAAAGAAACCTTTGAACTCGGGTGTTTCGGAGAGAAGAGCCTGAAAAATACCCTTAAGTTCACGGGGCAAGTCGTGATAGGCATTTAATTCATCATAAAACAGCCGCATTGCCTTTTTACTGTCATTTACCGGATTATTAAGGTCATCTGATTGAAGTTTATCATCTTTAATCAGAGAATGGTAAGGTCTTTTTGGAAACAGGAGGGGGGAGAGATAAAGAGTATCAATAGCAGGCAGGTCAATCGGCTTACCTAATGCTTTTTCAATATACACAAGGTCATGGTGTACTATGTTATGTCCGCAAAGTACGGACGCATTTTCAATAAAGTCAATAAAATCATAAACAGATGAATAATGGAATGTCGAGCCGTTTTCTGAAACAGCTCCTATATCGTGTATTTTTCTATCATCAATACAGACTTCCGTATCAAAGAAAATAATACCCTTACTCATGTTCCGAACTCCTTAAACTTATGGTGTTGTTAGTAATATTATAGTAGATATTTTATTTTCATACAACTGCTTTTATGAATTTTTGTACGATTTTTGTAGTCGGATTGTAAAATAAAATATCAAAAATGCAAAGATTTTACATTTACACGGTTATAAAGCGGGGTTATCGGAGGAAATATGTCAAATAGCTTACCGAAAGCAAATTTTAGGAGAAAAATTATATAAATATTCACCAAATTTTTAATATTTATGAAATATGTTAATTTTCGAGCTTATAATATGATATAATTACTTTCGGGATATCCCGTCAAATCAGAAATATGTGTATTTGTCTTGGGGGTTTTTTATGGATTGGGAATTTTATATACTGAATTATATTCAAAATAATTTTAAAACAAATTGTCTTGATAATATTATGCCGTTTATTTCAATGATTGGTATGGCGGGTGTGCTTTGGATAATAATTGCGGTAGTTGCCCTTATAACTAAAAAATACCGAAATTTCGGAAAAACACTGACTTTTAGTCTTATATGCGGTTTTATAATCTGCAATCTGATAATTAAACCTATTGTGAACCGGATACGTCCGTATGAGCTTAACGGTATTGTAAATCTTCTCGTACCGCCGGAAACAGATGCTTCATTTCCGTCGGGTCATACTTTTTTTGCATTCAGCACGGCAACGGTATTCTTTATCTATAATAAAAAGCTCGGTGTTTGTATGTATTTGCTTGCGCTTGCGATAGCAGTTTCAAGGCTTTATTTGTATGTTCATTTTCCGACAGATGTATTGTTCGGAATGATTTTCGGAATTATAAATGCGGCAGTAACGTACAAAATTGAAAAATTTATTTTTTCCGTTGATACAGAGAAAAAAATCGGACAGACGTAAGTCTGTCTTTTTTTGTTTGCGGTATAGATTTTTTTTCCCTAATATGTTATCATAGACTTATAATTATTTCCGGAGGTTGTTAAAATGAATATATCGCTGTTAGGTTGTGGAAGATGGGGTTCGTTTATCGGTTGGTATCTTGATAAGATAGGTCACAATGTTACCATATGGGGATTGTCTGATGCCCCGCAGTTTATTGAACTTAAAGAAACGAGAAAAAATAATATGCTTAGTTTTAGGGAGAGCATAAATATTACGGATAATCTTGAAAGTGCCGTAAACAGTGCGGATATACTTATAATTTCCATAAGCTCTCAAGCATTGCGTTCTTTTATACAGTCACTTATCAGGTACGATATAAGGGGTAAAAAAATCGTATTATGTATGAAAGGGATAGAGGCGGCGACAGGCTGCCGTCTTACACAAATAGTTGAGGAATATGTCACGGACGAAACCGAAGTTGCAATATGGGTAGGACCCGGTCACCCGCAGGATTTCAGCAACGGTATTCCTAACTGTATGGTAATAGATTCACGACATGACGAATTAAAATCCATGCTTATAAAGGAGTTTTCGAGTGACCTTATACGTTTCTATGTCGGTCAGGATCTGATAGGAAGTGAAATAGGTGCTGCATCAAAAAATACTATGGGTATTGCGGCGGGTATGCTTGACGGTCTTAACCGATCCTCTCTCAAAGGTGCTTTGATGTCAAGGGGAACGAGGGAAATATCAAGGCTTATAAAGGCAATGGGCGGAAATGAACTTTCCGCATACGGTCTTTGTCACCTCGGAGATTATGAAGCGACTCTTTTTTCAAAATACAGTCACAACCGCTGCTTTGGTGAAAAATTTGTGAAAGGCGAAAAGTACGGTTTGCTTGCGGAAGGTGTTGATACGACTAAAGCACTTGTACTTCTTGCCTCCGAATATAATGTTGATTTACCGATATGCAGAGGTGTAAATGATGTTATAGAGGGAAGAGTGTCGGCGGAAAAAGCTCTCACGGATTTGTTTTTAAGAGCTATCAAACCTGAATTTTAATCACAATATATTTTGTGCAGATGTATAACAAGGCAATTTTTTATGAGAAGATATTTACTTCTGCGTATAATTGCAAAACTTATGACAGAAATCAAAAACGGTTCTCCGTTCGGATCTTAAAACCGGGCGGAGAACCGTTAATATTTTGATAAGAAAAATTTCTATGTCGGAAAAGACAAAATTATTCGACAACCTTTATCCAACCGTCGGGAGCTTCGAGCTTACCCATTTGCATACCTGTTAGTGTATCATACAGTTTCTGCGTGACAGGACCCATTTTTTCCATGCCGCTGGGGAAACAAATCTCTCTGCCGTGGTCGTTGATTTTTCCGACAGGTGATATAACGGCAGCCGTACCGCAAAGACCACATTCTGCAAAATCACCGAGTTCGTCAAGATATACTTCACGTTCCTCAACCTCATAACCGAGATAATCTTTTGCAACAGTCATAAGTGAACGTCTTGTTATCGAGGGGAGTATGCTGTTTGATTTCGGGGTCACGATTTTATTGTCTTTCGTAACGAACAGGAAATTAGCGCCGCCTGTTTCTTCAACCTTAGTTCTCGTTTTCGGATCGAGATACATATTTTCCGCAAAACCCTCATTATGTGCCGTTACGATAGCATGGAGGCTCATTGCATAATTAAGACCTGCCTTAATGAAACCGGTTCCGTTAGGTGCAGCCCTATCAAAATCGCTTACCTTGATTGTAAGGGGCTTTACACCGCCTTTGAAATACGGCCCTACGGGAGTAGTAAATACTCTGAACTGAAATTCAGAAGCGGGTTTAACACCAATAACGGGGTTAATACCGAACATATAGGGGCGAACATAAAGCGTTGCGCCCGTACCGTAGGGAGGTACATAAGACGCATTAGCTCTTACTGTTTGAACTATGGCATCAATAAACTTATCTTCGGGCAGTACGGGCATCTCCATTCTCCTTGCCGAGTTTGCGAGTCTTTCCGCATTAAGATCGGGTCTGAAAACAACGATCTTGCCGTCTTGTGTGGTATATGCTTTAAGACCTTCAAAAATAGTTTGTGCATACTGCAAAACGCAGGCGCACTCACTCATTGTTATCATATCATCATCAATAAGAGCGCCATCGTCCCATTTTCCGTCCTTGTATGTCGAAACATAACGCTTATCGGTTTTAATATAGTTAAAATCTAAGTTTTCCCAGTCGATATTTTTCTTTTCCATTGTAAGTACTTCCTTTCGGCAAATTTAAAATATATGTATATTATATAACTGTTTATAATATCTGTCAATGATTTTTAGCTTTGCAATTGTAAATTTTGCAAGTTTAATAATAAAAAATTTCATTTTATGCAAGCAGAAATTTATTAAACGGAAAAAAACACCGTATATAATAACCCCCGCACCCGATTTACAAGGTGCAGGGGATAAAATTAAAACTTAACCATTTCGGCGATATAGTCATTGAGTTTATCTATGGCTATTCTCTCCTGTTTCATGGTATCTCTGTCACGAACGGTCACGCAGCCGTCATCAAGGCTGTCAAAATCGAAAGTTATGCATACAGGTGTGCCGATTTCATCGTAACGGCGGTAACGTTTTCCGATAGAACCGGTTTCATCAAAATCAACCATAAAATCTTTTGAAAGCTGTTCAAACACTTTTTCAGCCTGCTCGGAGAGTTTTTTCGTAAGAGGAAGCACGGCAGCCTTTATCGGAGCAAGAGCAGGGTGCAGATGCAGAACCTTACGTGTGTCTTTTTCGTCAATCTCTTCTTCATCATAAGCCTCACAAAGAACCGCAAGGAAAAGACGTTCAACTCCGAGTGACGGTTCAATGACATAGGGAATATATTTTTCGTTTGTTGTGGCATCAAAGTATTCAAGACTCTTTCCGCTTGTATTTATGTGCTGTGTCAAATCATAATCGGTTCTGTCGGCAACGCCCCAAAGCTCACCCCAACCGAACGGGAACAGGTATTCAAAGTCGGTTGTAGCCTTTGAATAGAAACAAAGCTCCTCCGGGTCATGGTCACGGAGTCTTAGGTTTTCGCTGCTTATTCCGAGTGAATATAACCAGTCACGGCAGAAAGTTCTCCAGTATTCAAACCATTCGAGGTCGGTTTCGGGTTTGCAGAAGAACTCAAGCTCCATTTGTTCAAATTCACGCACACGGAAGATAAATTTACCTGGAGTTATTTCATTTCTGAATGACTTACCGATTTGTGCAACGCCAAACGGAACTTTTTTTCTTGTTGTTCTTTGGATATTTGCGAAATTCACAAAAATACCCTGCGCTGTTTCGGGGCGCAGATACAGTGTATCCTTACTGTCCTCGGTAACACCCTGAAATGTTTTGAACATGAGGTTAAACTGACGTATTTCCGTAAAATTATGCTTACCGCAAACGGGGCAGGGGATATTCTTTTCGTTTATGTAATCTGCAAGCTGTTCATTTGTCCAACCCGCAACGTTTGTGCCGTCAAAATCTTCAATGATGTTATCCGCCCTATGTCTTGTTTTACACTCTTTACAATCCATAAGAGGATCGGAAAATCCTCCGAGATGTCCGGAAGCAACCCATGTCTGCGGATTCATAAGAATAGCCGAATCAAGACCGACATTGTACTTATTTTCCTGAACAAATTTTTTGAGCCATGCATTTTTTATATTGTTTTTAAGAGCAACACCGAGAGGACCGTAGTCCCAAGTATTTGCAAGACCGCCGTATATTTCCGAACCGGGATATACAAAACCCCTGTTTTTACAAAGATTGGAAATAGTATCAAGATTTTTTTCCGTATTTTTCATTTTATTATCCTCCAATTAAATTCATATATCATATTGTAACATTTTTTTTTCAATACTGCAAGACATAAATCAAAAGTCGGGTATCATTCCGAGATTTTCGATGCATGAAAGAAATCCGCTTCCGCACCGAAAGGGTGGAAAATTATTCCCTTGACATTTCCTGCACTTGCATAGTATCTGTTTTCAATATAGAGGGGATAGAATATACCGTCATTCAACAGACTTTGTTCAGCTTGTTTTATATTTTCTGCACTTTGGGCAAGCTGCGTTTTTCTTATTTCCTCCACAAGAGTGTCATATTCCGCATTTTTGTAGGCGGCGGTATTGTATTTGCTTGAGGTTTCAAATAATTCCAATGTGCTTAGCGGTGTATTGCCCTGAATAGTAAGCGGTGCGATAACGACCTCAAAATTACCGTCCGCCACTCTGTCCTTAAGCTCGGACAAGGAAACGGGTTTTTTGTTGAAATAGCCGCCGCAAAGGTCATTCCATGTTTCAATCATATTATTTACAAATGATTGTGTCTTTTCGTCGTCGCAGCACAATATTGTTATGTTTGTAATGCTGTCTGTATTAGAATTTTTTAATGCTTTAGCAAGCAGTTTTTCGGGAAATTCTGTCGGTTCAAAAGAAACATTTCCTACAATATCCCTGTATTTTTTTCCGTCAAGCCGAGCACTGTCCGGGATTATATTACCCGACACCATACAGTTGTCAGGAATGTTTTTAAGGATATAATCCTTGTCAAGTGCAGATAAAAGACTTCGCCGAACATCTTTGTTTTTAAACAGTTCGTCCTCATTATTGAATGATATTCCCCACACGGTATCACCGAAGCCCGTAAGGTTAAATCCGAGTTTTTCGGCTCTTTCGGTATCGGCCGAGGTTATTGCACCGCAATCAATAATTCCGTCATTTATAGCACTGCACACATCGTCCGGGGTATTTCCGATTGTGATATTAACACCTAACGGTACAGGCTTATCCTCACCCTTATATTCTTCGTTTCTTCTAAGGTAAATATATTCGTCATGAGCCCAACCGTTTTCCCTTATGTAAAAAGCACCGTTGCAAAGCAGCTTATCGTCCTCTCTGCCGTACTGACCGGCAGTTTTTTCAAAGAATGTTTTATTACACGGCATAGCGGGAGCCGTGGCGAGAAGCTGTAAAAAATCCGAATCGGGATATTCAAGTTGAAAGATTATAGTGCTGTCATTTGGGACAAATACGCCGAGGGTGGAAATATCGGATTTTCCGGAATTAACTTTTTCCGCATTTTTTATGACAAACAAGGTTGATGCGGTAGGTGAAGATGTTTGCGGCATAAGAGTTCTTTGAATACCGTAAATAAAATCATTAGCCGTGAGATCGGTTCCGTCATTCCATTTTAATCCGTCCCGCAGATAAAATGTGTACATGAGTTTATCTTTGCTTATCTCCCATCTTTCGGCAGCACCGGGTATTGCATTGTTGTTGCGGTCGATACGGACAAGTCCCTCAAAAATATTCATAATCAACAGCCTTGCACTCGCATCGTTCGCAATCTGGGGATCAAGTGTAACAGGCTCAATATCGGTATTATAGTATATTATCTGTTCTTCGGGCGGTTCTGTTTCTCTGTTACAGGCACATACGGATATAACAAGACATAATGAAAGCATTATGCAGAGGATTTTTTTAAAATATTTCAAATTATCAGCTCCGTTCAAAAAATATTTATATATCATACTTAATATGATAAGATTTTCCATTGATAAAGTCAACTACAAAAAGGAAACGAAATTATTACAAGTATGTTTTCCGAAAATATATTTAAAATATTATCATAAAACTGTTTAAATTCAATAAACAATATGATACAATAATAAGAAAGGTTCGGTCAGGTGTATAGGGGAGGCTTTATTATGGTGATAACGATAGCAAGACAGTTCGGCAGCGGAGGAAGAAAAATAGGATATAAACTTGCCGAAAGACTCGGAATAGCTTATTATGACAAAAATCTTATCAATATTGTAGCGGAGGAAAGCGGACTTGATCCCGATATAGTAGAGGGAATGGACGAAAAATCTTCAAGCAGTTTGTTGTATTCGCTTTCTATCGGTGCTGCTGCGGTATATGACAGCAGTTTCAGAATTGAACCGCAGCTCCCGCTTAACGACAGACTTTTTCTTGCGCAGCACGATGTTATAAGAAAATTGGCGGATAAACCTTGTGTTATTGTGGGAAGATGTGCCGATTATATACTTTCCGAGAGAAAGGATATCGTGAGGTTATTTATATATGCGGATATGGATAAGCGTGTCGATTATGCGGTAAGGGAGTATAATGTAAATCCCAAAAAAGCGCAGAGTGTTGTTGCAAAAACGGACAAGAGCAGGGCGAATTACTATAATTTCTATGCATCAAAAAAATGGGGAGATCCAAATAATTATGATTTGTGCATAAACAGCGGAAAACTGGGGATTGAAGGCACGGCAGTATTTATTTTATCATATCTGCGGCAAAGAGGTATGATAAAATAATGAAAAAAGTTTTTTCGTGTATTTTGGCGAGTGTGTTTTCGCTTTGCATATTAACTATGTTTTGTTCATGTAACGAAAATTCCGAAGAAGAGAATATGTCGGCAGAGGATATAAGCTATGTTCCGTACGGAGCGGAAGTGTCGGATATTCTTGAGGAAACGGTAACGCAATATCTGACGGCGGTTACGGAACAGAATCATGCAGGTATATTGAGTTGTACCGCCGAGGATTTTATATGGAATTATAATGAAACGGGTTTTTATGATTATTCGAGAAATGCGGCGGAATTTGAAATTACGGATATAGATAAAGCTCACATTATATGCGGTGACAACCGCTATGTTATGCCGCTGTCATATAAACTGACGTATTCCGGGGAACATAAAGATGAAAACGGGATAAGTCAGGGTGCAGGGGATTATGAGTATTCAAAAAATTTTATTATCGTATATGAGGGGGACAGATATCTGATATCGGATATAACCGAAAGAGTTATGGGTTGACGGTTGATGATAGAAATTATGAAAGAATATACTTATTTGGGTAAATCGGACGGCAGGAGATTTTGTATAGACGGTGTTGATGTTTTCTCCCGAAAATGGCGTTCCTTGGGGGAATGTGATATAGTACTCCACCCCGAAACAAAGAAGCCGTACAGTTTTTCGGTTTACTCAATAGAAACGGCGGGTAAAAATATAGTTTTTCTTGCAGGTAAATTCGACGGCGACGACTGGGAATTTTTCAAGGAATTTGATGATGAGGATATTATTTTTTAACGGGGGTTTGCTCAATGACAAATAATGAACTTAAAGTCGAAAATTTGCTGGATTTGTCAAAAAGTATTTCATCGGATATTTTTAGCGGTTTGACATATCCTTGGGAGGCCTTGCCGAAGATATCGGAATATATTATCTCTATCGGTAAAAATCTTTCAAAGGAAGAATATGAATATAGGGGAAATGATATTTGGATAGCAAAAACAGCAAATATAATGCCCTCCGCATATCTTACCGGGCCGCTTATTATATGTCCGGGTGCGGAGATAAGACATTGTGCTTTTATTAGAGGAAGTGCGATAATAGGAAGCGGGAGCGTGATAGGAAATTCGTCGGAACTCAAAAACTGTATAATTTTCGATAATGCGCAGGTACCGCATTATAATTATATAGGTGATTCTATCCTCGGCTATAAGGCTCACCTCGGAGCCGGGGCAAAGACTTCAAATCTTAAATCCGACAAAACTCCCGTTACAATAATGGCAGGCGGGGAAAGAATAAACACGGGGCTGAAAAAATTCGGAGCTGTTGTCGGTGATAATGTTGAGGTAGGCTGTAATGCCATACTTAACCCCGGAACGGTAATAGGCAGAAATACCACGGTATATCCTTTGTCTATGGTAAGAGGATATATTCCGAGCGGAAGCATTTATAAAAAACAAGGTGAGATAGCGGACAAAATTTTATAATATTTGGAATTATTTGGAATTATGTTATTAAATATATTTTTTTGGTATTGAAAAAAAACGGTCGGGGTATTATAATATACGTATATATTAAAAACAGAAAGGAATTGAAATTATGGCACAAGTAACTAAGGATACAATAATCGGAGATGTTCTTGATATTGATGAAACGACAGTACCGATTTTTCTTTCGATAGGAATGCATTGTCTGGGCTGTCCCGCATCAAGAGGTGAAACTATCGAGCAGGCGTGTGCAGTTCACGGTGTAGATGCTGACGAGCTTGTTGATAAAATCAATGAGCATATCAAAAATAAATAGTTTTGCGCTATCTCAAGAGCCGCAGGGTGATCCTTGCGGCTCTATGTGTGTTGAGGGGTGTGGTTTATGTTCAGCCTTGATCAAAGATTATCGCTATGTGCATCATTTGTGCGGGAAGGGGTATCGGTTGCGGATATAGGTACGGATCACGGATATTTACCGATATGGCTTTTGCTTAATAAAAAAATCAAGTGTGCTGTTGCTTCTGACGTAAGAAGCGGCCCGCTTTGCAGGGCAAGGGTAAATACGGAGAGGTACGGATTAAACGGAAAGCTCAAGCTCGTTTTGTCGGACGGTCTTGATAAGATAAGTGCAGATGAAGCCGATGATACGGTAATGGCAGGAATGGGCGGGGAGCTTATGATAAAAATTATTGACAGAACTTCTTGGCTGAGAGATCCCGATAAAAATCTTATACTTCAGCCTATGACGAGAGCGGAAAGCCTGCGTGAATATTTGTGCGGCAGCGGTTTTAGGATAAAAGAAGAAAAAGCCTGCATATCCTTTGGCAAGACATACAGCGTAATGCTTGTGTCGTATGACGGAATAATAAGGCAGTGTCCGATGAAATTCAAATATATAGGTACACTTGACAGTGACAGCTCCGATGAAGCAAAACGTTATATTTATGTTGTAAACGAAAAACTTAAAAAAAAGCTGATGGGATACGAAAAAGGGACAGAGGAATATAATGCTGCGGAAAAACTAATATCGGAGCTTACGGAAATTATTGATAGGGAGGAATGAAAATGATAACGGCAGGGGAAATATTTAATTACATAAATGAGATTGCTCCGTTTGATACGGCTATGAGTTTTGACAATGCGGGATTGCTTATAGGGAGTGCGGATTGTACATCGGAAAAAGTATTGCTTGCACTTGATGTTACGACTGAAGTAGTAGAGGAAGCGGTAAAAGAGGGGGCGAAAATAATAGTAAGTCACCACCCGATAATATTTAATCCGCTCAAAAAAATAGAAAAGTTTAGCGTTCCTTATCTTGTTGTGCAAAACGATATTACGGTGATATCCGCACATACAAATCTCGATATTGCCGATATCGGAGTGAATAATACGCTTGCCGAAGCCTTAGGAGTCATATCGGAAAACAAGACAAATTCGGAATGTCTGCTGTTTGGGGAACTTGAAAAGGAAACCGACTGCAGGGAATTTGCATATAGGATCAAATCGTCACTATTATGTAACGGACTGCGATACTGCGAAAGAACGGGATCGATAAAAAAAATTTGTGTATCATGCGGGGCGGGAGGAAGTAATATTTTTGACGCCGTGTCTGCGGGTGCAGATGCTTTTGTTACAGGTGAAATCAAGCATCATGAAATACTTTTTGCATATGAAAACAATATATCCGTGTTTGATATAGGTCATTTCCGTTCGGAGGATATTATAATACCGAGGTTCGTTCGGATATTAAGCGAAAAATTCCGAAATACCGTTTTCAAACAGGCAAAACGTGATACGGATGTTATGATGTATATTTAATTAAGTTCAAAGACAGATTTTTGGGGGTATATGATGGCACTTGACGGTGTATTTTTAAGACATATAAAAAAGGAGCTTGAAAGAACTCTGATCGGAAGCAGAATAGATAAAATTTATCAGCCTGCAAAGGATCGCTTGATATTCACAATGCGTTCGAGAGAGGGCAGCAGTAAACTGCTGATTTCCGCAAGAGCAGACGCACCGAGGATAAATATAACAACGACTTCTCCGGAAAATCCGAAAGTCCCGCCAATGCTTTGTATGCTGCTTCGAAAAAGGCTTGGCGGAGCAAAGTTAAAATCCGTAAGCCAACCGGGACTTGAGAGAATAATCATGTTTGAGTTTGAGGCGGTTAATGAGCTTGGTGATATTATTACGCTGAAACTTGCGGTTGAAATAATGGGTCAGTACAGTAATATAGTATTTATTGATGAGAACGGTATAATAATTGATGCTGTTAAGCGTGTTGATGCCTCTATGTCATCGCAGCGTCTTATTCTTCCCGGTATAAAATACGAAATGCCGCCGAAACAGATAAAACTTTGTATGCTTGACACGGATGCCGAGGAGATTATAAAGGCAGTGGAAAGTCTTCCCGGAGTACAGCCGCTTTCAAAGGCACTTCTTTCAATTATACAGGGTGTTTCACCTATAATATGCAGGGAACTTGAATACCTCACGGGCAGAGGGGAAGATATATACACAAATAGTATAAACGAAGAACAAAGGACACGCTTGTCATATTTTTTGAAAAAAAATATCAATGCTGCAAGGGAATGTTCGGGTGTACCGTGTATTATAACAGACGGAAACAACAAGCCGATCGACTTTACCTTTGAACATATACAGCAGTACGGTTCCGGAAGATCTAAGCAGGAAAGTGACACTTTCAGTGATCTTCTTGATATATATTATTCCAAAAGAGATAATATGTCGGCAATAAGAGCAAAATCAGAGGATCTCACAAGGCTCTTATCGAATACGGCGACAAGGCTTATAAAAAAGATATATATACAAAATGATGAACTCAAATCCTGCGCCGACAGAGAGCAGTTGAGGATATGCGGGGATCTGCTGCAGGCTAATTTATACAGAATAGAAAAAGGATCGTCGGAATGTGAAGTTGAAAACTTCTATGATGAAAATATGTCTAAAATAAAAATAAAACTTGACCCGTCAATTTCTCCGTCAGCTAATGCGCAAAAGTATTATAAGAGTTACCAAAAGGCAAAAACCGCAGAACAGGTGCTGCGTGTACAGATAAAACAAGCGGAAACCGAATTGGATTATGTATCATCGGTATCCGACAGTCTTAGCAGGGCGGAAAGTGTCAGAGAGCTTGACGAAATACGTCAGGAGCTTACAGAGGAGGGGTATATAAAAGTAAAGGGCAAGAAACAAAAGAGCGAAAAACCTCTTCCGCCGCTTGAGTTTATTTCACCAAACGGTTTTAAGATACTTGTCGGGAGAAATAATAAGCAAAATGATATGCTCACGCTTAAAAAATCCGATAAAAATGATATATGGCTTCATGTTAAGGATATACCCGGTTCACATACAATAATCGTTACGGACGGAAAAGAGCCTGATGACGACACATTGATTTATGCGGCACAGCTTGCCGCTTATCACAGTAAGGCAAGAGATGCGGGAAAAGTGCCGGTGGACTATACAAAGGTAAGATATGTAAGCAAACCGAGAGGTGCTAAACCGGGAATGGTGATATATGTAAACCAGACTACTCTTTATGTAATGCCATTTGTGCGGAGTGATAAGTAATTTAAGTAATATTCTGCATATGATATAAAAATAAATCATATGGATAAACGATTTTGTAATAAAGATAGAAAAAAATATAATTCCTTTAAAGAATATTAAATGTCGTATGTTGTAATATCATTGAAGTGTTAGGATAAAAATGATTAAAATATGCTTATTAAGATCCGGAGGCTTGTGTTCAGGCTGATTGAGTGATTGGGGGAAGGTTGCCGTTCACTCAGCTATTGATGTTTACCGTCGGCTCGGAAGTTTGGGGTACATCTTTTTGCGGTTATGATAAGAACAGAAAAACGGAGGACTTGAGTATGACCTTCAATCAGGAAATAATGATGCAGATTATTCTTGCACTCGGAGGATTGGGACTGTTTCTATACGGAATGAAGCTGATGGGAGAGGGACTGGAGCTTGCAGCAGGTTCAAATCTGCGCACACTTCTCGAAAAGCTCACGACTAACCGCTTTCTCGGTGCTTTGGTGGGAATTATAGTGACCGCAATTATACAAAGCTCGACAGCCGTATCGGTTATGTGTGTCGGATTTGTAAATGCCTCGATAATGAATATCAGTCAGGCAATGGGCGTTATTATGGGAGCTACCATAGGTACAACGGTAACAAGCGTTCTCCTTTCAATTCAAATAGCGGATTATGCACCCCTTGCGATATTTATAGGTGCATTTATGGTTGTTCTCAGTAAGAAGAATAACACAAAATATATCGGTCAGATAATAGCAGGCTTCGGAATTTTGTTTTTCGGAATGACAACGATGAGCGGAAACCTCAAGCCGCTTGCATCGTCGGAGGCTTTTTCACATATTATCACCTCGGTCAGCAATCCGATTGTAGGCATAATTTTCGGTATAGTATTCGCAGCAATAATACAAAGTTCTTCGGCTGCTGTCGGAGTATTGCAGGCTTTGGGTGCGGCGGGTGCGTTGATGCTGCCCAATGCGGTATATATGGTGTATGGTATTCACATAGGTGCGTGTGTAACGGCGGTCATTTCTTCTCTCGGTGCTACAAAGGCAGCTAAGCGAACCGCAATATCCTATGTTGTATTTACATCATTGGGAGCAATACTGTTTGCGCTGCTTTCAATGTTTACGCCGTTTAACAGCTTTATCGAATCCCTTACGGGGATAGTCGCTTTTCAGATATCGCTTGCGCATATCATATCGAGTATTGTAGCAACACTTGTCATGCTTCCGCTTGAGGGAGTAATAGTAAAGTTGGCGTGTATCGTCATACCGGGTGAAGATGAAAATGCTAAGGAGGCAAGCAGACTCAAATATGTTGATGAGCGTATGCTTAAAACTCCTCCGTTCGCCGTATCACAAATTACGAAAGAGATTGAAAGAATGGGCATGCTTGCAAGGAAAAACTTTACAAAATCAATGCAGGCATTTATAAATCAAGATGAGAAACTTATATCCGAGGTTGAAGAAAATGAGGAGGTAATTGATTATCTGAATATGGCGATAACAAATTATCTTGTCAAGATAAACGGACTTAACCTTGAGGACGGTGATCGTGTAAAAATAGGTTCTTATTATCATGTTGTAAGTGATATGGAAAGAATAGGCGATCATGCCGAAAACATATGTGAGCTTGCACAAAATATCATAAGAAAAGGTGAAACGTTCAGTGATACGGCACTTGAAGAAGCCAATAAGATGCAGGATTTGGTGGATAGTATTCTTGATAGGTCATTGGAGATGTTTAAGGCACAATATTTTGACAGCAAAGCCGCAGATATGGTAAGCAGCATTGAACAGGAGATAGATGATAAAACGGCTGAATATAAGGAAAACCATATCGAAAGACTAAGTACGGGAAAATGTAATGCAACAGTAGGTACATTGTTTATGGAGCTTTTGACAAATTTGGAGAGAATAGCCGATCATAGTATAAACATCGCATTTTCAACATTAACTAAGAATAATAAGAAGTCGTCCGGTGTAACGGCGGCGGTGAATTAGCAGCCGTTTCGGGGGACTTATGTTTGACATATACCTTGTGATGACACAAAAAAGGAGGCTGTTGCGGTTGTGCAGCAGTCTCCTTTTTATACGGTAAGACAAAAAGACATAAAACGGGGGATAACCCGTATCACGCAGTTAATATACGGATAACCAACGGTATATTAACTGTAACTTTTTATATTTTTAGAGTATTTTGTGTGGCAGGAAATGAAAGCAAACAGTAAAAATACAATGCCGATAATGACATCAGGTTATTTTTTTGTTTTTCTTTCGGGCTGGATAATATTGTAAGGCAGCTCCGGATAACCCTCCACGGGTTTATAATCATCGGAAATTATGTAATTATAAAGTCTTTTATTGGTGCGGAGGTTAGTTTTCATACCCTTGAAGTTGAAGCAGATAATGTGCTGCCTTATTATGGAATAAATATTTATAAATCTCATTTTACGGGCAACAGCTTTCACGGAATCTTTGTATTTATCATACTCTCCGTGAAGTTCTATATAATTTCTTGTGATAAGTATAGAGAGGAGAAGGTGTTCTATTTTTTTACTGTTCATTGTAGACATTATACTTCCCGTACGTCTTACGTAAAAATACAAATATTTATCCGTTACGGCAATTTTATTTGCGTGAAAAAGAAGTCTTGCACTTGTTGCAACGTCCTCAAAATACATTATGGGATATCTGATAGCATTATCGGTAAACAGGCAGCGTCTGTACATCTTATTCCAAGCATAACTATGCATTCGTTTATCCCTTATAAGCATATCAAGGGCTTTATCTCTGTCTATAACCGCTTTTTTGGGGTTTAAAGAGGGAATTTTAATCCCTGTTTTATCACCCGTGTGTTTAAATCTGCAATACGCCATATCCGCATTATTGTTAATGCAATCTTCATACATCGTTTTCAGATAATCCTCATGCAGATAATCGTCACTGTCAACAAAAACAAGAAATTCTCCTCTCGCACGTTCTATTCCGTAATTTCTTGCATCTGAAAGACCGCCGTTTGTTTTGTTAAAAATACGGAAACGGCTGTCGCTGTCGGCATATTTTTCTGCAATTTTCATACTTCCGTCAGGTGTGCCGTCATTGATAAGAAGAGCCTCAAAATCTTTGTAGGACTGTTCTTTTAATGATCGCAGACATCTGTCAAGATATTTCTCTACATTGTATATGGGCACTATTACTGACACTTTTGGTTCACCCATGAAATCACTCCAATTAAAATATTGCTCCGTTTTCCATTACTTCGTCTAATTTATCAACAGGTATATGCGAAAAATCTATTACCCTTTTCATTCCGGCAAAGGAATTTTTTAAAATTCCGTTTTCAAGTTCATTATGTGCTTGTATCACCAACAGGGGGACGGAAAGAAATACGTGCATTTTGTGTCTGAAGAAAGGTTTTTTTGCCGTTTTATAAAGACCGCATTCTTCGAGAATTTTTCTCATGCAGCCTACGGTTTTAATATAATCGTTTATCCTCTTTTTGGACATTGAAACCTCTCTGTACTTTGAAAATGCTCTTGTATAAACGTACCCGCAATAATCGACAGAAACGACGCTCTTTGCATGGCAGAAAAGGTTTGTGCTTGCGACCATATCCTCATATATCATTATTGGCATTTTAATATCGTTATCCTTAAATAATGATATTTTCCACAATTTGTTCCAAGCATAAAATCTGAATTGTCTGTCACGCACAAGCTCTCTTACAGCATCATTTTTTTCATACACACGATTATTGTCAATACGTTTTTTATTACTTTTTCTGATTTTTCCGCTGTTTTGATAATAGAAACAGAAATCACATACGGCAATATCGGCATTATATTTTATTATGGCATCATACATACTTTCAAGATATTGTTCTCTTATGCGGTCATCACTATCAATAAAAGCCACATATTTGCCCTTTGCTCTCTCAAGACCATAATTTCTTGCATCTGAAAGACCGCCGTTTTTTTTATGATAAAGTTTGAACCTGCTGTCAAGTTTTGTATATTTTTCTGCAATTTCGACACTATTGTCCAAAGTTCCGTCATTAACCATAAGAACCTCAAAATTTGTAAAGGTCTGATTTCTTATTGACTCAAGACAGACATCAAGATATTTTTCTACATTATAAATCGGGACTATGACTGAGATTTCAGGCTCTGACATAATTTAACCTCCTGTTATTTGAGTATATCGCCCCTTAGTTACCGTGCTTGCTGCGAGCGATACATCAGAACATCACAAAATTTTTATTTCTTCAAATCCGTAATTTTATAACTTCCTCAAAGTCCGTTCGTACTGTTAAAAACGGTAGGGAAAATCATGTGTGTACCACACTTTTAACCCTTGTGTAACACTACATAAACTGCTTAGGACGTTAATGTCTTTGTGATTATACTTGCCCGCATCATGTACGGCAATTTTAATTTTTCCTTTATCAGTCGGTATCAATTTTAACATCTGACTCTATCTGTTTATTCTTTTTTCTAAGCCATGCGAACGGGGCCGAAACCGCAATAGTTCCGTAATACGTTATTGTTCTCCATAGAAGAATAGCGGATTTTATTGTTTGTGCGGAAAAATATGTTCCGAAAAATACGCTGAATGAATATTCGGCTGCTCCCGATCCGCCGGGCAGGGGAATAAGGCTCGAAACCATGCTGACATAGGCTTGTGCGCAGAGCATATCGAAAATATCGCAGTGAATACCGAAAGCCATGGCTATACAGTACGGCGCAAGAAAATATGAAGTCATCTGAATTGCCGTGATCACATATATTTTTACGAGCAGGGCTTTATTTTTATTAAGCTGTTTATTGCTCTCGTGAAAAGAAGTGAGAGTTGCTTCAATACTTTTTTTCTTTTCCTCGACATCATGGACGATATGAAGTTTTCCCAGAAGATTTAAAAAAAAGTTTACGACCTTAGTGGTGACGGGTTTGCAGAAAGAGGCAAGCAAAAGAATGACAATCATTAAGACTTGAGCCGCAAAGCCGACAATGGATAAAACCCACATGGTAGGATTAAGTTGCTGCGAAATAAAAGAAAATTTTGCGGTAACCGCAACTATGCAGTAAGCTGCCATTGTAAACTGCCACACAAGAAATTTCTGCATAAGTGTAGATGTGGAGTTTGACGGTTTTATGCCCATTCTCGACATTGCAACAATCTGCATCGGCTGACCGCCCGAAGCGCTCGGTGTTATGGCGGAAAAAAACTGTCCCGTCATTGAGGCAATAAGAGCGTTAAACACGGTAAATTCGCTGTTTGTCTGTTTTGTAAAAAGATATATTACCGTCATATCAAGGGCAATATTCAACAAATGAACAAAAACAGCAGTAATAAGCCATGCCAAACTTATATGGACACCGCTGTTGAGGAGATCCATAAATCCGCCTTCGGAAAAAATAAAATATACTATAAGAAATATTGTCAATGCAATTATTGCGATATTAAATATCAATCCCCACGGAATATGAAACTTTTTTTCCTTTTTATTATCCATAATTCCTCCCAAAACATAAAAAAACTCGGTAAACAACCGTATATCTTATAATAACATTATTTTACTGATAAATCAATATCTTCCAAGAATAAGAATTAAACAAATAATTATTAGGCTGTATTAGAAAAACAATGCTGTCATACAAAATTACGGCTGAAAATTTCGGGGGGATAGAAAGGGCGTAATTGATATGCTGTAAATGTAAAATAAATGAAATGTACCCGCCGAATGACATCTTTCGGAACTTACTATGTTAAAAAATTCACGGGGTATAAAATAACCGTATTTTAATCGGCTGATGCTCAAAAACATAAATGATACCATGTTCGGCGGCGGTTTCTGATTTCAGGATTGTGTCTTTTAGATAACTGCTTATTGTATTTGTGTTAAATGATGCTGTTTTTAATGCAGCAGCTTTGAAAAATTATTATCTGTTCTTATATTTTTTTATCAGATCAAGCATAAGCAAATAAATATTTGCCGCTGAATTTCCTTTGGAAAATGAATTTATTGATTTTCTCATATTTTCCAGTTTTACGGGATTTCTGAGCAGATCCGAAATGACAGAGGTGCAGGAATCTTTTTTCTCAAGTCGTACAGCCATATTGTTGTTTACGAGAAAATCTGCATTTTGCTCCTCCTGTCCGGGTATTGCCTTGAAAATAGCCATAGGGAGTCCTACTGTTATCGCTTCACTTACCGTAAGACCTCCGGGTTTTGTTACAATCAAGTCCGCCATTCGCATATACTTGTCAACATTATCGGTATAATACAATAATTCCGTAGGCTTTGCGGGTTTTAGCTTTTTCGGGGAGGTGTCATGCGGTTTTTGTTTAACTGCCGCTTTCGATTTATCATTTTTGACACTTTTTGCCGCTTTTGCAGCGGCTGCTTTGGCGGCATTTTCCGCCTTGACAGACTGCTTTAATTCCACAATGGTATTGTTTAAGGTTATTCTTTTGAGATAACTGTCAAAGGTTTCATACAGTTTCTCATTTTTGCCCGTTATGACAATAATTTGGAAATTTTCGGGTGATTTTACTATTTTTTGATAAATTTTCAGAACATCTGTTACCCCGAAGCTGCCCGCCATTATAAGTATTGTCGGAATATCGGGGTCAAGACCTTCGCTTGCAAATGCTTCATTTCTGTCAATTTCCCGATAAAAACTCTGCATTACGGGGATACCGTACGGATATACATGGACTCTTTTTACACCTCTTTCAACGACCTGATCTACCATTTCCCTGCTTGAAACGATATAGGCATCTACGCCGTCGCTGATATAAGCCTGATGTATTGCAAAGTCCGTGACTATATCAATTATGGGAAGATCAATGATATCGTTCTGTTTAAGAGATGTGACGATCTCAGCTGCAAATGGGTGGGTGGTGATGACAATATCCGGGTGAAAGTCACATACAAGCGGAAGCAGCTTATTTCTCAAAGAGGTTGTTGTAAGCTCAACGGTTTTGTTTATAGGGGTGGAGCTTTTGTCTGCGTTTTTATATATGCTTCCGTACATTTTGGGGGTATTTCTGACCATATAGACATACCCGCCGGTCACGGCTTTATTCAGAAACGGACTGACGTATTCAATTGCATCGGATATTTTAACAACAGCATTGCTGTCCTGCATTTCTATGTATTCTTTCAAAGCAGCTGCTGCTCTCATATGTCCGCCTCCGGTTGTGGCGGAAAGTATAAGTACTCTCATATTTTTCTCCTTTCCATAGTTAAGACTCTAAAAAATAATATTACTACCAATATTATACTTCATTTATGTAAATATTTCAACAAAAAATAATTATTTTCGTTGTATGTTATGTATAATTTTTTTTGAATAGTTAAAAAATCTAAATTTATAAAAATTTCAAAATAAAGTTTGTAAGTATTTACATCTTTGTTTGATAAAAAAACACTTTACATTTGAAGGTATTTTGTTGTATTATTATAGACGGATAAGAAGGATATAAGTTGGCGCAGATTGATTGGAGGTCAGTTCAATGGATAAAGAGGAGTATAATAATATTGATGGTGTTCAGTCCGAAGCCGAAAACGAGGAGGAAGTAGTGTTCGGAGGGGACAGTCTTTCGTCCGAAAACGGTGAATTGAAAAGCGGTGATATTTCGCACCAATCCGAAATTACCAACATATACGAAACTGAAGGAAGTAATTCTTCGGAAGATGAAACAGTAGTTTTTGCAGGAACAAGCAATAATAAACCGTCGGAAAACAGGCGACTTCCTACGGGACACGGAAAGCCGGCGAAGGCGAAAAAGAAGGGAAAGATTATAGCGATAACATCGGCGTGCGCCCTTATTGCGGTTGCTGCCGCAGGCATCGTGTTCGCCCTCAGTTACAACAGAAATTCTGCTCCTGCCGTTGTGGAAACCGAAAGTACGGCTTCGCAGGCATCAAAACAGGCGGGAGTATCCGAAAAACAAGACAGCGAAATTTCTTCAATTCCGGTCATAAGAGATGAAGCTGCGGAAATAAAGACAATAAATACGGCGACTATTGTATTCGGAGATAATGTTACGGTTTCCGGAGTAAATATGAGCGGAAAAACATTAAGCGAGGCATATGATGCAATGCAGGATAAGCTGATTGAACTTCGTGATGATGTTGATATAACGGTTAGTTGTGACGGAAAGACTGTCAAGCTGACGGAGGACGATTTTGAGTTTGATACCGATGTTTCCGATGTTCTTATTCAGGCATATCATTACAGCAGAGGCGAACTTGATGAACCGACGGTAGGAACTGTGTATAATGACGGAAAGACTGATTTTACGGTAACGTCCGTACTCAATAAGGATTCGATTGACAAGGTTGTTGAAGATGTTGCCAAAAAAATTGAAGTACAGCCCGTTGATGCTCATGTGAAGAGCTTTGAGCCTACAAAAACCGAGAAGTTTACATATGAGGACGGTTCTGACGGCTTTCTTGTGGACCATGATGAGCTGACGCAAAAAATTACGGGAATACTTGAACAGTCATCAAAAATAGGAAATATAACGATGACAACGGTAAGGACACCGTTCAAGGTAAGTCTTGATAAAATAAAGGCCAATACGAAGCTGATTGCATCTCACTATACTACGGCGAATAACCGGTGGGCATCAAACTATAATATGGAGCTTGCCATAAAATCCGCTAACGGATATGTAGTAAAGCCGGGTGAAACATTCTCTTTCAATACTATGACAGGAGATACGACAAACGGTGATTTGGGTTATGTTCCCTCAACTGCGATAGTACAAGGTGAATATGTACAGGAATACGGCGGGGGTATATGTCAGGCATCAACCACGATTTATATTTGTGCATTGAAGGCGGATATGGAGGTTGTTGAAAGACACGCACACGCTTATCCGTCCGTATATGCGGACAGAGGTCTTGATGCTACCGTGGACTACGGAAACCTTGATATGCAGTTTAAAAACACAAAAGACTATGCGGTATATATAGCTACCTATGTATATGATTACAACGGCGACGGATGTGACGAGTTGTGTGTTGAGATGTACGGCCCGATTTCGTCGGAATATGATGAGATCGTTCCCGTCGGCTGGGTAAACGGTGCATACGACAGTTCGTATTCGGCAAAGGGAGCAAAGGTGTATTTTAAAAACGGCAAGGAAGTAAAGAGAGAATTTCTTCCCGTAGGTTCATATGACTACAAGTATGATTCATACAGTTCCGTTATTTCGATGATGCCGAGTGATACAGAAAACGGCCCCTCCAATGTATCTCCGACCGGATCGTCACCGCAGGTGCTTTCACCAAACGGCTGCGGAAGTAATGCGCCTATACCGTACGGTACTGCCGACAAGTATTTGGGATAGGTCAAAAATCAATATAAGAGTAAAAAATATCCCGCCGGGAACACGGTTATCGGTTCTGCGGGATATTTTTTATCAATTTTTTCTTAAATATTTAATTATTTCCATAGCCGCAGCCGCACCCTCGTAAACAGCTTTTGACACCTGCAACAGACCGCCCGTACAATCACCTGCGGCATATAATCCGGGAATGCCCGTGAACATATTTTTATCTGTCTTTACGGTATTTCCCTCAATGAATGCACCGAGTTTGTTTGCGAGATCCGTACTTCCGGCAATACCCGCAGCAACGAATATCCCTGAAACCTCTATATGAGAACCGTCATCGAATATTACATGGCGAAGGTTTCCGACATTTGTAAGCTCGGCTATTTTTTTGTCACATATGTCAATATTATCACAGGCTGACAGTTCTGTATTTTCATGGTTTGTCAGAATTGTAACTTTTGGAGATGTTTGTGCAAGATAGACAGCTTCATGCATAGCGTAACTTCCGCTGCCGATTACAGCCACAGGCTTGCCGTTGTGGAAAAATGCATCGCAAACCGCACAGTAGCTTACGCCTTTACCTTCAAGCTCCTTTAAGCCCTTTATATCGGGTTTTTTCCTTTGAGAACCGGTTGCCAGCAAAACACAGTCAAATTCCTCCTTATTTGAAGAAGTATATGCTTCGATTTTGTTATTTGCATCAATATTCAAATCGACAATTTCACCTTCTCTGAACTTTACACCGAGTCTTTTTGCTCCCGATTTTCCGTTTTCAATAAGCTCCTTTCCGGAAACAGCCTCCGAAAAACCAAAATAGTTTTCAATTTTGCCTGCCTTTTCTAAGGCGCTTTCTCCTGCGGAGATTACAGTTACGTCTATGTCCGCTCTTGCAAGATAAAGAGAAGCGGATATTCCGGCAGGGCCCGAACCTATTATGAGTACACGTTTCATGCTATTCGTCCTTTCATTTTCTTTAGTTTATTTATATAACAATATTATAACATTTGACGATGATAAAATATACACCATTTTTTTATACAAAATAGTTTTTAATTTATCCATTATGCGGAAAATTTTGATGAATTCCCCAAAAGAAATTTGAATATAATTTTCATCACAAATGCTATTGACAAAAATGCAAAACAAGTATATAATTTTGTATTGTGTAGATTTTTATGTAATTTGATTAACGACGTCTGTATGAAAGGTGTCAGCCGAGGAGAATATTTATGGAAGAAAAAACAGAAAATTTCAAAGAAAAAGAATTAGATCTGAAAGTTGTTTTTAATGTAATTAGAAAGCATATTGTGGTTATAATTTTGGTTACGGTAGTTTTTGCGGTTTGCTTTTATCTGTATTCGAGGTTTTTTATTCCTAAGAAATACGAAGCAAATGCTGTGCTTATAGTTAATAATATGTCGGATAAAAGTGCGACCGTCAATTCGGCGGAGCTTAATGCGGCAAGAAGTCTTGCGGACGTATATTCAATTATAATAAAGTCCGATACCGTTTTGAATGAAGTTATCAGTAATTTGAATTTATCTGCGACCGCCGAAACTTTAAAAAATTCGATAAGTGTTTCAACGGTTGATTCGACACAAGTAATAAATATTTCTATGCGCTCCACACGTCCGGAATATGCTAATATGATAGTCGAGGAAATAGTAAATGTTGCGCCTCCGATAATAAGAGAAAAGGTCGAAGCAGGTTCGGTCAAGGTTATAAGTGAAGCAAGAATATCTAATAACGGCTTACCCGTAAGCCCTAATTCCGCGAGAAATGCAATTTTGGGCGGAGTTATAGGTCTTGTTCTCGTACTTGTATTCGTACTGGCAAGAGAGCTTGCGAACAATACATTCAAGAGCGAGGAAGATATTGTTAATAATCTTCATATACCTTTGCTCGGAATTATTCCCGAAGTTGATGCAAAGGAATTTAACAAGGGATAAAAATTTCAAAAGGACAGAAGGATTATAGAAAATGCTTGATTTACATTGTCACATATTGCCGGGAATCGATGACGGCGCAAAAAATACTGATGTTTCGCTTGAACTTCTTGAAGAAGAAAAAAAACAGGGCGTAAAGGCTATTACTTTCACACCGCATTTCCATGTAAACAGGATAAGCCTTGATGATTTTGTCCGTGCGAGAGAACATAGCTATAATAAACTGATGTCGGTGCCGGAAGTAAATGATCTGGGAATAAAATTCAAACTCGGAGCGGAAATATATTTTTCCACAAAGCTCAATGATCTTGACCTTGACGAATTATGCTTCACGGATACAAACTATCTGTTGATAGAGTTTCCTACCGATGAACGTCCGTATGGTCTTACACATACGCTTATTGACATAATAAACAGGGGGTATCAGCCTGTTCTTGCTCATGTTGAGCGTTATCCCTATTTTACGTCTGACCCCACAAAGCTGTATGACCTTATTGAAAAGGGCTGTATAGCTCAAATAAACAGCGGCGCTGTCCTTGAAAACAATAAAATTGCAATAAAGTATATAAAGTGGGGTATGGCACAACTCATTTCCTCGGATTGTCACAATATGAAACGGCGTGTACCTAATTTGAAGGACGCATACAGATTTATCGAAAAAAAATTCGGCGACGAATATGCGGACTGGTTTGACAAGAATGCAAGAGATGTTTTTAACGGAAGATATGTGGACATGACCATGCCTAAGCGTCCCAAAAAGGTGATGGGTATGTGGTTTTAGTGTCCGAGGAGGATTTGCAGTGGAATATAAAAGAAAGCCGATTTACGATTTTGTAAAGCGTTTGTTCGATATATTTTTTTCATTTTTATTCATAGTGGTATTTTTTGTTTTTTATATAATCATAGCTGTAATAGTGTCGGTATCTGACGGGAAAGGAAAACCCTTTTTTGTTCAGGAGCGTGTGGGTATGAACGGAAAAAAATTCAAGCTGTATAAATTTCGTACCATGTGCGTTGATGCAGAGGAAAAAAAGGCTTCGTTAATGGAAATGAATGAAGCTGACGGGCCGGCATTTAAAATTAAAAATGATCCCAGGATCACAAAAGCGGGTAAGTTTTTACGTGCCACCAATATTGATGAGCTGCCTCAAATGCTTAATATATTAAAGGGGGATATGTCTTTTGTAGGTCCGCGCCCCCCTCTTCCGAATGAGGTAGAGGAATATACGGAAAAAGACAAATTCAGACTGAAAGTAAAGCCGGGGCTTACTTGCTATTGGCAGTCAAGACCTAACCGCAACGATATTTCGTTTGAAGAATGGATGGAGCTTGACAGAAAATATATAGCCGAAAGAAGTGTTTGGACGGACATCAAGATTATTTTTAAAACTGCGGGTGTAATACTCAAGCATAGGGACGGACGATAGCTGTGGCGTTGATTTGCTGCACCGGTTTCCTTTGCGGGTTATAAATTTTTGATTATGTGTGTGAGCTGTACTGCATATATGAGAAGTGCGTGTTAAAGTGTTCAAAATTTTTACGGTTTATGCTCGGTAAATTATTTTAAACAACGGGGTCGCCCCTCAATAGGGTGACCCCGTTAATTTTCAATCATTTCTAAATCAGCTCGGCAATATCCGGAAAAATTTCAAGACTTCTTTTGAGTATTCCGTTCATATATGCAATAGCTGTTCCGTAATTTGTAATGGATACGCCCTCATCGCCCGCACATTTAAGACGGTACTTCATTTCCCTTTCATTCAGCATACAGCCTCCGCAATGTAAAATAAGCCTGTATTTTTTAAGGCTGTCCGGAAATTCTGTTCCGCTCGTCCATTCAAAATTTAAGCCGCTCAGTCCGGTAAATTTTTTAATAAGGGCAGGCAGTTTCTGCGTACCGATATCCCCGCATTGTCTATGGTGCGTACAGCCCTCGGAAATGAGGATAGTATCGCCGTCTTTAAGCTCGGATAAAGTGCGTACACCCTCGACCGCCAGTCTTAAATTGCCTTTATAGTTAGCAAAAAGAATTGAAAAGGACGTTAGCAGAATATCTTTCGGAGTGTCCTTGCTGACCCTTGCAAACGCTTGACTGTCTGTTATAACGAGCTTAGGTTTTTTAGAAAGAGAATTAAGCGTTGTGGTAAGCTCCGTATCTTGTGTCACAACAGAAATCGCATGGCAATCAAGTATATCTCGGAGTGTTTGCTGCTGCGGCAGGATAAGTCTTCCCTTGGGGGCAGCAGCGTCAATCGGGACTACAAGAACGACTATATCATTTTCTTTGAGCATATCGGAAACGATATGTTTATTATTTTCCTGACCTTTTGACAGCTTTCCGATAAGCTCTTTAAGCTCAAAAATATTTTCACCGGTTTTTGCACTTACAAGGATTTCATTTTCGCCCGTGACCGAAATGTTTTTAAGGTCGCTTTTATTGTATGCTACAATATAGGGTATATTTTTGTCCTTGAATTTTTTTATAAGTTTTTCGTCCTCAACGGATATACCCTTGTCGGCTGCAACCGTGAGAACTGCGATGTCCGTCTTATTTAGTACCTGATAGCTTTTTTTTATGCGCAGCTCACCGAGGTCGCCCTCGTCATCAATACCCGGTGTATCAATTATTACAACAGGACCGAGCGGCAGAAGTTCCATAGCTTTGGATACAGGGTCGGTGGTTGTACCGAGTGTTTCCGATACAATTGCGAGATCCTGACCCGTTACGGCATTTACTATGCTTGATTTTCCTGCGTTTCTTTTTCCAAAGAAAGAAATGTGAAGCCTGTCAGCCGAAGGCGTTGAATTTAAACTCATAACAATTCTCCTTATTCCTTATTTTAAAATTGTACTTTTTCATTTACCGCATGGTTTTCTTATATGTGATTTTCGCTAAGACGGGCGGATTTGCGGAAATTTACGGCATCTCCTCTGTCTACCACAACATTATAACCGATACTTTTCATTCTCAGTTCCATACAATGCCTGCATTCCGCCGCCTCATCTCCCGTACATATCTTATTGTCATACAGCAGATATTTATTTCTGACGTTCGTTGGTGATAAATTCGGCATAACAACATTTGCACCGGCAAGTATTCCCAATTCTCTTCCCTGCGGGTGGATCGTACCCAAAGCCGTTGTCGAAGGGAGGAGTACATCGGGGAGCGTAAGACGTACAAGACCTAACATAAAAAGGCTAAGTTCAAGCGTTCCGCTTTTAAAATCCTTAAACGGAGTATCATGTTGTGCGATAAACGGACCGATACCGACCATTTGCGGCTGAAGTTCTTTTATGAAAAGAAGGTCTTTCGCAAGATTTTCCGCAGTCTGATAAGGTGAGCCTACCATAAAACCGCAGCCTACCTGATAACCGATTTTTTTAAGGTTATAAAGACATTGTTTGCGGTTTTCACAACTCAATTCTTTCGGGTGGAGCTTACCGTAATGTTCGCAATCGGCTGTTTCATGGCGCAGAAGATATCTGTCTGCACCTGCATCAAAAAAAGCCTTATAGCTGTCATAGCTTTTTTCACCGATCGAAAGTGTTATAGCACAATCGGGATATTTTTTCCTTATAGACCGAACCGTATCAACTATTCTTTCGTCCGTAAAATAGGGATCTTCACCGCCTTGAAGTACAAATGTGCGAAATCCGAGGGAATAACCGTTTTCGCAGCAGCTCAGAATTTGTTCCTTAGTAAGCCTGTAACGTTCGGCATTTTTATTGCTGCGCCTTATCCCGCAGTACAGACAATCATTTTTACAGTAATTCGTAAATTCGATCAAACCACGTATATATACATCGTGCCGATAATATTTATGCCGTATTTCCCTTGATTTTCGGAAAAGATATTCTGACAGTTCCGGAGTAAAACCTTTTATTAGTTCGGTATATTCCGATAATTTTAGAATAGAGTTTTTTTCGAGTTTGTCAATAAGACTTTTCATTTATTGGAAAATACCACCTTTGAGCTTATTCCGTCAAGCATACCGATTTTTCCCGAAAGAGTATTGATGACATCAGCGGGTGCATCAAGAGCAATACTTATAATATTGACATTTTTTTTATGATAGGGCAGACCCATTCTGCCTATAATAAAATTAGCATATTCATGCAAAAGCTCGTTGAGTTTATCCGTGGAATCAAGATTTTCGACTATGATACCGATTATTGATACATGACTTTCCATAAAAATCTCTCCTTATTTGCCCGTAAAGGAAAAGCACCCGTGAATAATACAAGGGTGCTGATTTGAACGAAGTATTTTACACACCCTTTGGTTCAGGAGAAGCCTTTGACCTTAGAAGCAGTTATTTTTGATACGGTTTTACATCAAGCAGGCAGCTTATATGTTCAACCTAAACTAATGTTACCATAACCTGCTATTTTTTTCAATAGGAATACTAAATTTTTATTCCGGATTTACATGAACCATAATATGTTTGAGCTTAGGGAAATTTTCTTCAACGGAGTTATGCACCTGTTCGGCAATTTCGTGGCTCTCACTTAGAGTTTTGTTTCCGTCCACGCATATTTCTATATCAGCATATATTTTATTTCCGAAAATTCTTGTTTTCAGCAGGTCGATTCCGATTACATCTCTATGTGCAAGAACACATTCACGGATCGCATCTTCTGTTTCATCATCACATGAACGATCGACCATTTTGTTTACTGCATCTTTAAAAATATCGAATGCCGCCTTAATAATAAACAGACATATCAGAATGCTTGCAACGGGTTCAAGTATGGGCAATCCGCTTCTTGCCCCGATTATTCCTATAAGTGCGCCGACAGATGACATGGCATCGCTGCGGTGATGCCAGGCATCTGCCATAACCGCACCCGAATCTATGATTTTTGCATAATGTTTGGTGTAGTGAAACATAGCCTCTTTCACGGCAATGGAAACAACAGCGGCTATAAGCGCAAATATTCCCGGCGGGACAAAATCCTTATAGCTGCCGGAATATATATCTTCCGCCGCCTCTGCTCCGATTGTTACTCCGGTAAAAAACAAAAGTACGGCAAGTACTATCGCGGCAACACATTCAAAGCGTTCGTGACCGTACGGGTGTTCGCTATCGGGTTTATCTCCTGCCAATTTTACTCCGATTATCACTATAATACTGCTAAAGACATCGGAAGCGGAATGAATACCGTCACTTACCATAGCACCGGAATTTGCAAAAAATCCCGCAGCAAGTTTGAACAGTGAAAGAACGGTATTTGAAATAATACTTATCACTGAAACCTTGACCGCTGTCCGTAACTCATTTTTATCATTGTTTCTAATTGAAGCGGGAGGATAAATACTCATATTATCACTTCTCTTTCGGGTATTAAAAAACCGCAGGTACAGTAATCAAAATCACTGTCCCGCGGGCAACTGCACCGCTGTCATGAATATGACCCGGATAAAGCGAAAACTTCTCCTGTTCAGTATAATATATATTATGCCTAAGTATATCATGAGAGAACCTGAAAGTCAAGAAAACGGTATATTTTTTTGTATTTCAATGAAAAGTGATTAAAAGAAAATACAAAAAGTGAATAAAAATATATAACTTGTATAATTATGTAGAATATGATAAAATTACCATGTATATATTTTATGGTATACAGTTCCGATAACAGCAGAATACTGTTTTGCAAAAGAAAAAATCCTCCCTATATCGGAGAGCTGAACTTTCCCGGAGGTAAGTGGGAAGAAGGAGAAACTTTTCTTGATGCGGCTTATCGTGAACTTGAAGAAGAAACAGGTATAGACAAAGAATCAATCACTACGCTTTATCATTTGACGGATGTTACATATTACCGCACGAATAGAATTATAGAGTGCTATGTATGCAGATTGACAAAGGAAGTTGAACTTGTTCAGGAATCAGGCGGCAATGAGCTTGAGTGGATCAGCATTGAAGGTGCAGACTTTGATAATACAGAAATATTTGCAGGAGATGGGAATATACTACACTGCCTTTTGATCGCACAGCATTGTCGGGATAAGAACTTGTTTTAAGGAGGTTAATGATGAAATCAATTTCTCTTGAAGAATTGGCAGACTGTGAAGTCGATATCGCCGGTATTGGGCGTAAGAATATGTTTGTTAAGTCAAAGCAGAGAATGGCTTTGGAGGAGCTTTTGAAAAACAGTTTTCATTTTAGCTGTAATGATCAGATTCTGACAGGCATAATTACATTGAATGATTTAAAGACGGCTGACATAAAGGATTCTGAACTTGAAGGAATAAACTCTTTTGTAGATCAGGTTGAAGGTGTAAAAATAGGGGTTACTATCCGTGAAATGCCGGACGGTAACACCAGATGCTCTATGAGAACAAGTGACAGCATTTCTGCTGATGAAATATTCCGGTTTTTTGGCGGAGGCGGGCATTATCATGCAGCCGCCTGTATTCTTGAAATGTCTGTATATGAGGCAAGAATTATTATTGAGCAAGTTTGCGAGAGTTTCCTCAGAAAATACGAAAGTGGCTGTGTAATCATCAGAGATGACGATTATGATAAAGAAGCCAACAAGGAAATGAAAGAGTTTATGTTTGAGATGCGTCGGATTTTGGTAACTAAGAACAGAGGTATTGAAGTAACTCTGAAAAGACTACGGAGAATATGCCAAAACTTTGATGAAGTCAATACAGACGGAACAGACGAGGAATTATTACAGAGTGCGGAAGAATACAGAAATAAGTTGTTGTCATAAAAATATTCATACTCTACATTACAATGCTTTTTAATTCCATCTATAAGAATTCTTTGGAATTTTACCAATCATCTGATCATAACTTACACCACTAAAATGTATGCCATTAGCATTATCACGGGATAAAGTATTTTTGATAGTATGGATTTTTTGTGTTTGACAGGAGCAATGGGCAAATCTTTCAATTTCCATATTTCTTTTTTGCTCTCCAAATAATCTTGGATTTCTACGGAATAGATATGTATAGTTTGCAACAGCAACGCTTACATTATACTATATATCCCTCTGAACAAAACAAATATCAACAGGCAGTTTTGATATTTTGATTATTCTATTGTAGAATGATTTGCTTATATATTGTTTGATAAAGCCAAAAAACAGTGCAGTACCATTGAGGAGAAATTAAGGTACCGCACTGTGTTTATTTGTCATGTTTTATAGTTTTTATTATCTGCAACATGAAGCGTCAGATTTATATCCTATTTGTTTTATGCCACTACCTGCAAAGCATTATTCTTGATACTCTCAATAGTCAGCAGTATAGCATTTCTTGTTTTAGAATCAAACATCTTGATAAAGCTGTAGGGTTTATCAAAAGGCGGTTTCATCAGTATTTTAATATCCTCGATATAGCCGTTATTTTCAATATGGTTGATGATTTTCAGAATAAATTCGATCTGTTTCTGATTGAGCGAGCTGTCATTGATAAATGAAGAAAATGCAGACATAGCACTGTCATGATCGAGCTTTGCTATCTTGCGGATCAGCAAACCAAAGGGAGTGTCACCATACTCTCGCTTGTAATCCTCGCTGTTACCAAGCTCCTGCGTGAGTATCCTTTCAAGTTCCGCATAATCTGCTTTTGAAAGCGGGAGATTATGGTTCAGTTTATAGATAACGGTATCGTTCTTATGCTCCTCAACATAGCGGTTGACCTTCTTTCGATAGTCCTCAAAGTCGTATGCCGCACCAAGAACATCGCCCTCCTTGCTGCCAAGAACAGGATCATCGAGTTTTGTAAATATCTTCGGCTTTTCTCCTCCGCCAATGAGGAACTGCATCAGGTCACGAAGCTCCTGACGGACTTTTTCCATTGTCAGAATACTGATATTATCCCAGAATGTATCTGTCTGAATATCCTTGATAAGTGAAAGTTTCTGCTTGACCTGAGGTATCGTGGCTTTATGCTCCAATGCTTCAGCAGTCAGGCAGAGCTGATTTTTCAGATAATTCATTGTAGGCAGCTTATCAATATTTGCAAGCATCATTCCGTACATGAAGTTGTCAAAACGCTTTGCATACTCATCTGTGTCATTTGTAGTAATAAGAGGAGCAATATGCTTTTGAAGCTCCGATATATCCATATCGGAAAGGGATGCCCATTTTGGGGGCTTTTTAAATTTCTCGACGTATTCTGTTTTGAGCCTTACTGATACAAGGTCATATGACAGAGCATTGACACCGCTTTGACAATCATCTGTGAGCTGTCTGCGGAAATCCTGATACGCGTCATCGGAGAAATTACCGTCCTGCAATGCGAATATGAGTCGAACCTGCTTGCAGTAGATGTTTTCGGTCAGGGACTTTGTTTCACCTGTTTCGTAGCCGTTCTTGTTTTCCCTAAAATACTCAAAGTTACCGCAGTAATCGAATATCAGAAAACGGCACTTGCCTGTGTATTCACCGTCTATACCGTCAATGCAGGAAAGATCTTTGCAAAGTCTTGTACCTCTGCCGATCATCTGCCAGAATTTCGTTTTTGAGCGTACCTTCTTGAAAAATACAAGATTGACACATTCGGGAACATCAATGCCTGTGTCCATCATATCTACCGAAACGGCGATAACGGGCATTTTATCGGGTATCTTGAAATCGTCAATAATCGTTTGTGCATAGCTGTCATCACAGGTGACACGCTGGGCAAAATGTCCGTTACCAAGTTTCGAATAGAGCTTGTTAAAACACTGCACAACAAATTCAGCGTGTACCTTATTCTGAGCGAATATGATCGTTTTGCCGAGCCTGTCACCGCCGTGGACTTTGATACCATGCTCCATAAGGTCTTGCAGGACGGTATTAACAGTATTCTCGTTGAAAACAAACTTGTTCAGTGCTGCCGAGGGGATAAAATCGGGAACATAGCCGTCCTCGGCAAAATCATCCTCATAGCGTTTTTTGTCTTCATCTGAAAGGTCGTCATAGGTAATACCTTCTTCAAGAAATTTTGTCGTTACTTCATAATTATAATACGGCACAAGCACATGATCGGAATGTACTGCAGTTTCATAATCGTATGCATAAGTCGGCACACCATCCTCGACTTCAAAGAAATCGTATGTGTTGCGGTCAACATCGGTTTTAGGGGTAGCTGTCAGACCGACCATGATCGCATCGAAATACTCAAAGATAGCACGATATTTCTTAAAAATGCTCCTGTGGCTCTCGTCCGTGATAATAAGGTCGAAGTGAGCAGGAGAAAACAGCGGCACTCCGTCAATTGTTTTTGTGCTGTCAATAGCATTCAATATCGTGGGGTAAGTAGAAAACACGATGCGGGCATTTCGATCATCCTTGTTATTGCACAGGTTGCACAGCGACATATCGGGCAGATAATTCTTAAAAGCGTCTTTAGCCTGCTTGACAAGAGCTGTTCTGTCAGCAAGGAAAAGAATATTTGTAATATAGCCGCCGCGGCTCAGTACATCTGTCAGGCTTGAAGCTGTCCTGGTCTTGCCTGTACCTGTAGCCATGACAAGCAGAGCCTTGCGAAAGCCATCCTCGATATGCTCACATACCGCGCGGATAGCCTCTTTCTGATAATAGCGGTCCGTAATTCTGTCATCTATGGGGATAGTGCTGAGCTTCTTGCGGGTTTCACGGCGGTTCATCAGCTTTTCAAGGTCGGATTTTGTGAAGAAGCCGCTTACTTTCCGCTGCGGCGAGGACAAATCGTCCCAAAAGTATGTTTCAAAGCCATTTGAGGTAAACATCATGGGTCTGCGCCCGAATTTACGCTCTAAGCAATCGGCATAAAGTACCGCTTGTTTCCTGCCGATATTAGGATCTTTACTCGTCCTTTTTGCTTCTATGACAGCAAGAGGCAGACCATCACGCCCGAACAGCACATAGTCACAGTAGCCTTTCTGTCCGAAAACACCGTTCATATCGGTCACTTCGTATTCTTCCCGGACATCGGCATCGGTACCGGCGAACTTCCAGCCCATTGATTTGAGGTCAACATCAATGTATATCTTTCGGGTTTTGAACTCCGAGAGATCGGAAGGGGCAAAGGTTCGACTTTTCTGCTTTTCTTCCTTTCCGGCAGTGAGGGAAGCCGACATTTCGGCGATTTTAGCCTGTAATGCCTTGATCTCGCTGTCCTTCTGCTCAATAAGAGACTCCTGTTCTTTTATTTTTTTGGTGTCGATAATTATCTTTTCCGAAGGTATCAGGGCAGGATCAAAGTGCCGTTCCTGATAGTCCGAGCCATAGTGATAGTCCACCCATTCGATAAATTCAAACAGGTTTTCAAGAGCAAGCAGAGCATCAGCCTTATTTACAGTTCTCTCCGTATGCACTGAAAGATTGCCGAGCTTGATAATAAAGGGCAGCTTTCCCCAGGTCCGGCTGTCGAGGGCAAAACGAAATGACGGTTCATGGATCAGCGATTGCAGATTGTCCTTATAAGGCATACTGATCGTGTTGTCGGCGGAATACACCCATTTTACTGCAAGCTCCAGAGCCTTACGACAGCCCACGGCACACATTGCCGGAGAGGTGGAGTAGACCTTTTCGGCTTCGATGGCAGCAGCCGAAAATAGAGTGTAAACGGATATACTGCTCAGAAATTCAAAATTGGTCATATAATTTCACTCTCCTTATATTTTTCTTTATATTGATAGCGATAAATTTCGATTTGTCGGTCTGTTCTACAAAGGCGGCGAATTGGCTTTGCAGTTCAAGTGGGGGTAAATTTATGGGCAT
>CANQBP010000015.1 GCA_947589415.1 uncultured Clostridia bacterium | reverse complement strand
CTTCCAACACTTCCATTAAACTTAATTTTTTCATGATATGACCACCTCTATACAAGTATATCATATCTATCCCTTTTATTCATTAACAATTTGTTTACTCATTCAAAAACCCTGCCATTTTGCATGGAAATCAATGAAGAATTTCAAATGAAATATAAAAAATCCCTGCTTATTCATTTTTATTGTCAGATAAGCAGGGAAGATTTTTATTTAATCATTTTTCTTTTTCCACAATAAGTTTTTTGACATAATAGTAACGGCGGCAAGCGTAGTAAAGATACTTACCCATTGCGATGTTGATATTCCGAAGAGGAAACCACGGATTTCGTCGCCGCGGAAAAATTCCGTCGTAAACCTTAAAATACCGTACATAAGTAAGTACATGGGAAGGAGAAGTCCTTTTTTATGTATTTTCTTGGATAGAAAAATAAGTACTGCAGCTATAATTAAATTACCCGCACTCTCAAACAGTTGTATAGGGAGTCTTGTGACACCGTCTGCTTCGGGGACGAGTGAGTGTTCGTATTGAAATCCCCATGAACTTTTTATCCCGTAGCAGCAGCCGCCGAGAAAACAGCCGATTCTGCCGAAAGCATGGAATAACGGTATTGACGGCGTAAGTACGTCAAAATAGGTAGGTATATCGAGTTTCAGACATCTGCAATAAATATATGCTGTTATTATTCCTCCTATGAGTCCTCCGTAAAAAACCATTCCCCCAAAGATATCGGTAAAATAATACAGAAAACTGCTCCAAGATGAAAAAACCGACGGTAAGTTATTCAGACATAAAAGAATTTTGTCAAAATGTGTAATTCCATATAGAATATGGGCGCAAAAGAAAACGCCTATGGCAGAAACCGCAGGTATATTTACTATCTGCACACGGTTGATTTGACTGTTTTCCCTGCATCGAAAAAAGATTAAGAGAGCAGCTGCGGCAAGTCCGAGCAAAGCCATTACGGTATATGCGGGAATATTAAATCCAAGAACAGATATTGTCGGCAACATAATGTTTCCTTTCAGACAAAAATATAATATAAGAAGTATTACTGTGCATTATTATGTTAAATATAAACTATGAGGCGGTATATGCCGCCCCATAGTGCAAGGTAACAGATATGTTTAAAAGTTGTAGGTATAAAGACTCGATGCTGCACCGGAGGCGGCAGCTCCCGTACAAATCGTACATATCAGGCAGCCTGCACCCGATACGATTGCAATAATTGAGCAGACCAGACCACCTATGGCAATACCGTTGCGGTTAAGTCCGACTGCCGAGCTTTTGTTGCCGGAAACAACAGCAAGAACTACGCCGATTATACCCAGCACACACCCGACACCGTACAGCCAACCCGTGCATAATCCGATAATGCCTAATACGAGCGATGCAGCACCTGTTCCTTTGCCGGGGTCATTTGGTCTTTGGAAATTGTTTGGTTGTTGATTCATAAACAGCCCTCCTGTTAAATAAATAAGAAAATTGTAATATGTATTACACTACAAATTGTAATACATAAATCGAAATTTGTCAATAATTATTATAAAAATAAAAAATATTTAACTACAATTATAATATTGATAATATATTTTGTAGTATATACTTATCGAATATTTAATTATACAATTTGTAATAGGGGGCGGTATCAATGAAAGAAAATAAACTGACAATTAAGAAAAAGAACCCTCTCAAGGGAGAGGACGGAAGCAAGGTGATCTCGGTTCGGCTTAAAGATGAAACTATTGAACGCTTGGATCGGCTTGTAAACGAAACAAACAGATCAAGAAATGAAATTATAGGAATTATACTTGAATACGGTCTGGATAATGTAGAAGTTGAATAAAGGCGGTAATTTTAAATTTTGTCTTGAATTTTTCCAAATATATGTTATAATTACCTTATAACGCATTGATAAAGAAAAGTAACACGCAGTGTCCGCTCAAAGAGAGTGCCGTCTTGGCTGGAAACGGCATACGGACAGACGTGTGAAGTTCGCTTTGGAGCGGTGCGGCCGAACGGATATCAGTAAGCCGCAACGGGTCGGTACCGTTATATGCCGAAAGAGTGTTTGCATTTATGCAAAAATACGGGTGGTACCGCGGAATATTTGTTATTTCGTCCCTGTACGGAAATTGTCTGTACGGGGATTTTTTATGCATTATAAAACGGAGGTATAATAGTGGACGAAAGAATTTTACAATTGAAAGAAAAATTTGAAAATGAACTTTCCGTCATTTCGGAGCTTCCCGAAATTGATAAGCTGAGAGTAGCATATCTCGGAAAAAAGGGAAGCATTACGGCACTGCTTAAGGGTATGAAAGAGCTGACGCCCGAAGAAAAAAGAATGTTCGGTGCCGATGTCAACAAACTTAAGGAATTTGCGGCAAGTCAAATCGAAGAAAAAACAGAGGTGCTGCGAAAAAAAGAAATTGAGGGGGAAATAGCATCTATGCCCGTTTTTGATATAACGGCTCCGTCCCCTGATAATTCGGGGTCATATCACCCGATAACGCTTGTGCAAAGACAGTGTGAAGCCGTGTTTAGGTCAATGGGCTTTACGGTTGAGGATTATTCCGAGGTAGTTACGGATTATGAATGTTTCGAGGCGGTGAATATTCCAAAGGATCACCCCGCAAGAGATATGCAGGATACCTATTATCTTGAAAACGGTCAGCTTCTTAAATCCCAGACCTCGGCAGCACAGAATGCAATACTTAAAAAATACGGTCCTGCCCTGATAAATGACGGAGTGCCGATAAAGGCAATATTTCCGGGACGCTGTTTCAGAAATGAAGCTACCGATGCCTGCCATGAAAATACCTTTTTCCAAATGGAGGGTATGATGGTAGATAAAAATATATCAATTTCCAATTTGATTTATTTCATGAAAACAATGCTTTCGGAAGTATTCAGAAAGGATATCAGAGTACGCCTTCGTCCGGGATTTTTCCCGTTTGTGGAGCCGGGCTTTGAGCTTGATATAAGCTGTCTTATATGCGGCGGGGACGGCTGCCCGTCATGTAAGCACAGCGGTTGGCTTGAGCTTTGCCCGTGCGGAATGATACACCCGAATGTTTTGAGAGAGGGAGGAATTGATCCCGATAAATATACGGGTTTTGCATTCGGATTAGGTCTTACAAGGCTCGCAATGATGAAATACGGTATAAAGGATATACGTGATCTCAACAGCGGAAGTCTTAAAGTGCTTTCGCAGTTCAGAGATGATAATTAAAAATAATAAAATAAGACAGGGAGTATAATATGTTTTTATCAATGAATTGGATCTGCGACTTCGTGGATCTTGACGGATTGGATAAGGTTGAGCTTATCCGAAGGTTTTCACTTTCTACCGCCGAGGTGGAGAATGAAATATTTTATAAGGGTTCGGATATAAGCGGAATAGTGGTTGCGGAGATAAAGTCCGTGGAAGAACACCCGCAGTCAAAAAAACTGCATCTTTTAAAAGTTGATGCGGGCGGCGGGGAACTTACAGATGTTGTATGCGGAGCTAAAAATGTACGTGTGGGAATGAAAACGGCATTTGCAAAACTCGGTGCAAAAATAGGCGATATTACCATAGCACCGAGAAAGCTCGCAGGATATGTGTCAAACGGTATGTGCTGCGGTGAATCCGAAATAGGTTTATCCGACGATAATTCGGGCATAATGGAAATAACGGACGATGTTCCCAACGGTACGGACATTAAGACGATTTATGATGTTGATGATATAATTTTTGAGGTAGATAATAAATCCCTCACAAACCGTCCCGACCTATGGGGACATTACGGAATAGCAAGAGAGTTTGCCGCACTTGCGGGCAGACCGCTGAGAGTGCCGGAAACAGATGACCTTACTGTTTATTCGGATTTACCGTGTGTAGATCTTAAAGTTGAGGACAAGATTTGCAAGAGATACAGCAGCATAAAGGTGGAAAATATCAAAAGAAACATAAGTCCGGTAAACATAAGAATAAGATTGTATTACTGCGGTATGAGAGCGATAAATTTCCTTACCGATCTGACGAACTATATCATGCTTGAAACGGGTCAGCCGATGCACGCCTTTGATGCGCGCAGGGTAGAAAAGATAAGGGTAAAACGCTTTGATAAGAAATTTACTTTCAAAACGCTTGACGGTGTTGAAAGAAATATTGACGAGAATACGCTTATGATATGTAACGGTGATACACCCGTTGCAATAGCAGGTATTATGGGCGGTCTTGACAGTGAGATAGTAGAAGATACGACAACTCTTGCTCTTGAGTCTGCGAATTTTGATGCGGCAAGCATAAGAAAATCAACTGTAAGGCTTTCACATAGAACAGATGCATCAATGCGTTACGAAAAAAGTCTTGACCCCGAAATGACAGTACCGGCAATAGGACGTTTTTTGTATCTTTTGAAAAAATATGACGGCGGGGTCAGGGTAGTATCATCGCTGACAGATGAATACACGGAAAAATTCCCGCCCGTTACCCTTAATTTTGATCAGGCATTTGTTGACAGATACACGGGTATCAAAATTGACGGAGATACGATTGTAAAAACCCTTACGGATCTCGGATTCGGCGTAAGTCATAAGGACGGCAATTATACCGTTGATGTACCATCATGGAGAGTAACAAAGGACGTAACGATGAATGCGGATATCATAGAGGAAATAACAAGAATTTACGGCTATGATAACTTTGAGGTAAATACTGCGCTTTCACCGCTCTATCCTATAAGGACTGATGAGGTAAAGACGGACGAGGAAAAAATGAAGGATATACTTGTTAAACGTTTCAGTCTGCACGAGGTACATTCATACGTATGGGCATATAATGACGAGCAGAAAGCAATAGGTATTCCGGTAGAGAAAAATGTAAGGCTGGCGAATGCGACAAACCCGAATATCGAAACGCTTAGAAATTCTATGGTGCCTACACAACTTTGTCAGGTAAAATCAAATATATCATATATGCCGGAGTTTGGTATATTTGAAATAGGAAGAGTTGTAAACGGACTTGATGAGAATAATATGTGTATAGAAAATAAAAATCTCGGCATAACACTATACAGCAGGTCAGCGGAACTCAAAGACCTTTATTTCAGACTTCGTGATATTCTTACCGAGCTTGCAAGGGATATAAAACATTCCGAGATCGAATTTGTTAAGACAGAACCCGCACATTCCTATGAACACCCCGTAAATTTAAACAGGGTGATACTCGGCGGTACTGATATAGGCGTTATAGGAACGGTACACCCGACTGTCAGAAAAAATATAGACAAAAAGGGAAATATAGTATTTGCCGAAATCAACGTAAGCAAATTTGCCGCTGTTACAACAAGACCTATTGAATATAATGAACCGTCGAAATATCCGACCATGGAATATGACCTCAGCCTTGATATACCGAAGGGAACGGTTTTTGCGGAGCTTACACATTGTTGGAAATCGGACGAAAGCGGACTTATAAAAAATGTAAGTATTGCAGATACTTATGATACAGATGAAATTCATAGAATTACCGTACGTTTTGAATTTTCTTCAAACGAAAGAACACTTTCGGCTGCCGAAGTACAGGAAGTTATAGACAGAATTACCGACAAGTTGGCGGAAATGAATGTTGTGATAAAGACCGCATGATATTTGTGTATCGGCGGGCAAACGAAAAAATAAGCGGTTTGTTATTGTATTTCGCTTTGATATGTGTTAGAATATAGAGTATGCGGAGGTGGTATGAATGCGTAATGACGCAACTGACAAGACAATAGTATTTTCTATTCCTGATAATCGTGATGAATCTGTTAAGACTATCCTTACAACGGTTTATAATTCCCTTAAAGAGAAAGGGTATAATCCAATAAATCAGATGGTCGGCTATATTCTTTCGGAGGATCCGACCTATATCACCACCCATAATAATGCACGTAATCTTATCAGAAAGATCGACAGAGATGACCTCTTGGAAATTCTGTTGAGGAATTATCTTGGCGTGTGATATGTGCGTGTATTGATGATGATATCAGAATTAAAGAATGGAGGTCTTGTGATGTCGGAAACTAAGACACGTTTTCCCATGTATAAGGGAAAACCTCTCGTTAGAAACGGAGATCTTTTGTATTACGGGGATATGAGGGATAGTTATGTGGTGAGAATGCAGATAAAGTCCAAAAAGGAGATACAGCCCGATGGAAACAGTTCCATGCAGAGTATGAAAATCGCTGATAAGGTTTTTGTGCAGCTTCTCAATACGGATATAAATGTCAGCCCCCAAAAGGCAGTTGAAAAAACGGAAGAGCAGCCTAATCTGTTTGCGGCTTTGGATACCGGCTATGTATGGCTTCAAAAGGCTTTGAAAGAAAACTGAATATTGCGTTTGCAACCGAAAGACGGACTTTGCTTTGGCGGAGTCCGTTTCTTAATTTTTCTTTTTAACATTTTATATAAAATATATTGCTAAATTTACTTTTCTTTGTTATAATGAAATAAATTATGAGGAAACTTGTTCTGAAAAGGTGGTAACATTGAGCGATAAGAAAAAAACAGACACAAAAGAAAAAAAAGACGGTAAGACCAAAAATTTATCAAAGGCACAACTAAAACCGACAAAGTTATATTCGCAATCGGATTTCCCGTATCATAACAGAGAACTCAGTTGGATGGATTTTAACAGCAGGGTGCTTGAAGAGGCATTTGAAAAGGAAAATCCGATTTTGGAAAGATTGAATTTTCTTGCGATAACGGCATCTAATCTTGATGAATTTTTTATGGTGCGTGTTGCGGGAGTTATGGATAAGCTGCATTCTTCCAAATCACACCAGGCTGACGAGTCGGGAATGAACTCAATTCAGCAGTTTGAAAGCCTTACATTAAAAATCCATGAATTTGCAAAAAAGCAATACTCATGTCTGAACCGTTCACTGATGCCTGCACTTAGAAAATGTAAGCTGTATTTTTTGAAAACGGAGGAACTTTCAAAGGCTCAGCGTCAGCAGGTGGATAAATATTTTGATAAATTTATTTTTCCCGTTCTCACGCCGCTTGCCGTTGATAAGTCCAGACCGTTTCCGCTGCTTGCCAATAAAAGTCTGAATATAGCCGTCCGCCTTTCAAAGGAGGGCGAGGATATTTTTGCCGTGGTTCAAGTCCCGTCAATACTGCCGAGATATTTTGAGGTACAGACGGATAACGGAAGAGCATTTGTTATGCTTGAGGATATAATAATCAACAGGCTTTCGGATTTGTTTGAACTGTATAAAATCAAAGCCTGCTGTCCTTTCAGGATAACAAGGGACAGCGACCTTGATATTGATGAGGAAGCCGATGATCTTCTGGTGGAAATTAAACATTCATTGAAGAAGCGTCAGAGAGGTGATCCGGTACGCCTTGAAATAATTTCAAAGTGCGACGGGGAACTGAAAAATTTTCTCGTTGATATGCTTGGTGTAAGCAGTAAGGAAATATATGAGGTAAGCGGGCCTCTCGATCTTACGTTCCTGTCTAAATTCTGTCATATTGACGGACTTGACTCACTCCGATTTAAGCCTATAATTCCGGTAAATCCTCCGGCTGATTTCTTCAGCTATGATGATATGTTTGAGGCAATAAGGGAAAAGGACAGAATGGTGCATCACCCGTATGAGAGCTTTGATTCGGTTATAAAATTCATAAATCAAGCGGCAGCCGATCCCGATGTGCTTGCCATAAAACAAACTCTTTACAGAGTAAGCGGACATTCACCTATTATAGCAGCTTTGATAAAAGCTGCCGAGAACGGTAAGCAGGTCACGGTACTTGTTGAGCTTAAAGCGAGATTTGATGAGGAAAACAATATCGGTTGGGCAAAAAAGCTCGAAAAAGCGGGCTGCCATGTAATATACGGTTTGCAGGGGCTTAAAACGCACTGTAAAATAGTGCTTGTTGTTCGCAGAGAAGAGGACGGACTGCGCAGGTATCTTCATATGGGCACGGGCAATTATAACGACAGCACGGCACGTTTCTATACGGATATCGGTGTGTTCACCTGCGATGAATCATTCGGTGAAGATGCATCGTCCCTGTTTAATGTCATAACAGGATACAGCACACCGCCCGTTTATAATAAAATGAAGGTTGCTCCTACGGGGCTGCGTGACTTCTTTGAAGAAATGATACGAAAGGAAACCGAAAACGCTCTTGCGGGTCTGCCGTCAGGAATTGTGGCAAAGGTAAATTCTCTTGTCGATCCTGCAATAATCAGACTTTTGTACGATGCGTCAAGGGCAGGGGTCAAAATAACACTTATAGTACGTGGAATTTGTTGCCTTGTTCCCGGAATTAAGGGTATAAGCGAAAATATAACCGTTCGCAGCGTTGTTGGTCAGCTTCTTGAACATAGCAGGATTTTTGTATTTGAAAACGGCGGTGAGCGAAAGATATATATGGGGTCTGCGGACTGGATGCAGAGAAACCTCGATAAAAGGGTAGAGCTTGTGTTTCCGATAGAAGATCCGGAGCTGGTTGAAAGATCTATGGAAATTATTGAAACAATGCTAAAAGATGTTCTCAATACGAGAATACAAAATCCCGATACAACGTATGAGCTTCTCGACAGACGAGGAAAAAAGCCGCGTAACTGTCAAAGGGAATTTTCTGATATGGCAAAAAAGGCTCTTGCATCTAAAAAGACGGTAGAAAAAGAGGAAAATAGATTTAAACCCCTTACGGGCGGCGGTTCTCTCAAATAAAGGAAGAAAATTTTGATAAAATCAATAAATTTTACTTGAAATAGAGGAAAAATTAGTGTAAAATAATAATATATTTCACTGAAAAGGATGTGTCCGATATGAAAAGAGTGGGTGTGCTTACCAGCGGCGGAGATTGTCAGGGTCTTAACTCGGCAATAAGAGGTCTTGCAAAGGGGCTGTATGAGTACTACGGCAAAAAAGTTGAGATTTACGGTATAATAGACGGATACAGGGGTCTTATAAACGGGGAATACCGTCTGATGAAACCGGAGGATTTTTCGGGAATACTGACAAGAGGAGGTACTATACTCGGTACTTCACGGCAGCCGTTTAAACAGATGAGAGTAATAGATGATGAAACAAATGTGGATAAGGTTGCGGCAATGAAGAAAACTTATAAGGATCTCAAACTTGATTGTCTTGTTGTCCTCGGAGGAAACGGTACGCATAAGAGTGCCAATATGCTCGCAGAGGAGGGACTTCACGTTGTTTCCATGCCTAAAACTATTGATAATGATATATGGGGAACGGATATAACATTCGGTTTTCAGAGTGCGGTCGATATAGCTACCCATGTTATTGACTGCATACATACGACCGCCACCTCACACGGCAGAGTATTCATAATTGAATGTATGGGTCATAAGGCAGGTTGGCTCACACTTCATGCGGGTATAGCAGGAGGTGCCGATGTTATACTTATTCCCGAAATTCCCTATGATATTAAAAAGGTAATTGAAACAGTAAAAGCAAGAACAAAGAGCGGCAAGACCTTTTCTATCCTTGCCGTTGCAGAGGGTGCTATCTCAAAGGATATAGCAGAGCTTCCAAAGAAAAAGAAAAAGGAGGCTATCGCTAATATGATGTACCCTTCAATTTCCTATAAGATCGCACACGAAATAGAGGAGGCTACCGGTCAGGAAACAAGAGTGACCGTTCCGGGACATTTTCAGAGAGGCGGCAGTCCCGATGCTTATGACAGATTTATAACAACACGCTTCGGCGCAGCCTGCGCTCAGCTTATTATTGATGAAAAATACGGCTTTATGACAGCTATGATAAACGGAGAGGTTGTACCCGTTCCGCTAAGTGAGGTTGCCGGAAAGTTAAAATGTGTACCTGCGGACAGTCCTATCATAAGAGATGCTAAGAGTATAGGCATCAGTTTTGGGGATTGATTTCGCAAATTACAGAGATATGACCGGGAGGGGATTATTGCGGATTATTGTTCTTTTGAAGAATAGTGCCCCCGCACCTAAAAAATGTATTGACTTTCGGGTTATATAATTGTATAATAGTGACACAAACAATTGGATTCAGTTATGGCAGGAGTGTCTTGTCATAACTGAATTTTACATATATGAGTAAATCAAAAGGAGGAAATACGATGGCTGATTTTGCAAAAATCGGAGAGAATAATGAGATTATGCGTGAAAGAAAAAGGTGGGGGTTTTTCGGAATACCGTGGACTTTCACAAAATATATACTTACAGAGAAAAAGATCGTGATACAAACAGGTTTGATAAGAAGTACAGAAAATGAAATACTGTTATACCGTGTTTCGGATATGAGCATGACAAGAACGCTTTTTCAAAAAATGTTCGGACTCGGTACGCTTACAGTTTATGCGCATGATAAAACCAATCCTACACTTGTGATAAAAAATATCAAAAATATCCGTTTATTTAAAGACACTCTTTCTGAAGCTGTTGAAAAGGATAAAATAAGAATGCGGCTCAGACAGAGGGAGGTAATGGAAGATTTTGACGGTGTCGGGGAAGACGATGACGGTGATTATTAAATCCCGTTTTTACGATCGATAATACATCGGATATTCAAATAAAGGGGGAAACGGCATGGCAAAAGTAATACTTAGAGAAATGAGAAAGATAATATGTGTTGTTATAGCTTCAGTGCTTTACGGTTTTTCGATTAGTAATTTCCTTCACGGGGCGGGACTTCTTGCAGGAGGTTTTACCGGGGTATCACTTCTCGGTCAGCAGGTGTTGCTGAAATTTGCTGATATATCAATTCCGCTTAGTGTCATTTATATTCCCCTCAATGCCGTGCCTGCGCTGATTAGCTTTAAGTTTATAGGTAAGAGGTTCACGATTTATTCGCTTATAATGATCGTTCTTTCCTCAACCTTTGCGGATATCATTCCGAATTTACATCTCACAAATGATATGCTGCTTTGCGCCGTTTTCGGAGGAATTATAAACGGCGTTGCCATAGCGATATGTCTGCTCAACAACGCAACAAGCGGCGGTACGGATTTTATTTCGATATTTATATCAGAGCATTACGGCAAGGACGCATGGGATTATATTTTAGCAGGAAATATTGTGGTACTTCTGTTTTCCGGACTTTTGTTTGATTGGACGGGAGCTATGTATTCGATTATATTACAGTTTGCCTCGACTACGGTCATACAACTGTTGTACAGACGTTACCAGAAACAGACCCTGTTTATTATAACGAAAAAGCCTGAAGAGGTATATTCTGTTATAAAGGAATGTACAAATCATGACGGAACGCTTTTTAAGGGTGTAGGTCTTTACAAAGGAAAGGAGAGAAATATGATTTATTCAGTTGTTTCGTCTGATGAAATACGCAGGGTAATTTCAAAAATTAAGGAATGTGACCCGAATTGTTTCATAAACGTAATGAAATCGGAAGAGGTAATGGGAAATTTTTACAGAAGACCAAATTCATGATCAAATACGCAAAAATACGGAGTTTATCGGTTTAGACAAAAATCGGTTCAAATAATAAATGGAGAATAATATGATTAGTGTAAATAATTTAAGAAAAGAATTTAAAAAAGTGATAAAAGATCCGGGGCTGAAGGGGGCAATAAAGGCTCTTTTTCGTCCCAAGCATGAAATCATTGCGGCTGTTGACAATATAAGTTTTGAAGTGGAAAAGGGTGAGGTACTCGGATTTATCGGGCCGAACGGGGCAGGCAAATCCACGGTTATAAAAATGCTTACGGGAATACTCACACCAACTTCGGGCAGCTGCACGATAAACGGTAAAAATCCTACTGTTGACAGAAAAAAGTACGTTAAGGAAATAGGAGTGGTTTTCGGACAGCGAACGCAGTTATGGTGGGATTTGCCGCTTGTGGAAACCTATACGGTTCTGAAAGAGATTTATGAGATAGGTGAGGACAAATTCAGAAAAAGAATGGAATTTTTGAATGAGGTGCTTGAGCTTGAGGATTTTATAAAATCTCCCGTGCGGACACTTTCTCTCGGTCAGCGTATGCGGGCGGATATAGCGGCATCAATGCTTCATAGTCCTAAAGTCCTTTTTCTTGACGAACCTACAATCGGTCTTGATGTTGTTGTTAAGGATAACATACGTCGTGCGATAATGAAAATCAATAAGGAAGAGCAGACTACCGTTGTACTCACAACACATGACATAAGCGACATAGAGCTTTTGTGCGATCGTATAGTCATGATAGATCACGGAAAAAATGTTTATGACGGTTCTTTAAGGGAACTTAAAAAAAATTACGGACAAATGCGTGAATTAACTTTTGAAGCTGACCCTGCGTCAAATCTGACGGTTAAGGATTTTCGCAAAAATCTGAAATTAAACGATGATGATTTAATCATTAAAAATGACAAGAATGTATTCAGCATACGTTTTAACAGTGATTCCATGCCTGTCGGCGATATGCTCAACTATACTTTATCCTGTACCAAAGTAAAGGATATAGCCGTAAAAGATGCGGATATCGAGGAGATTATCCGCCGCCTTTATAAAGAGGGGGCAGATAAAAGTGAATAAGCTGCGAAAACAGTATTTGCCCTTTGTACGGGCAGGAGTACAAAATCTTATTGCATACAGAATGAATTTTCTCGGTTTTATTATCGGAGGACTTATATACTGTTTTGTAATGTATTATTTGTGGAAGTCTGTATTTATGGCTTCGGGCGGCGATACATTTATGAACTTTACAATGACGGATATGGTCTTGTATCTTTTTCTGTCGAATGTTGCCGGGGAGGTTACTTTCAGCTCCGTAAGCAATGATATAGCAGAGGAGATAAAGGACGGCAGTATTGCAATGCGTCTTATCAAGCCCGTTAATACCGACTTGAGCTATCTTGCGACAGAACTCGGCGGAACGGCTATGAGGACTGTTACATTTGCATTTCCGGTAATAATTGCGCTTGAAATATACAGATATGTGACACTTGGGAGGGTAATGTTTAATCCCGTAAATTTGCTGCTGTTCCTTTTAAGTATAGTTCTTGCATATCTCGTTGCTTTTCGTGTAAACCTTTGTTTCGGATTTATGGCATTTTATGTAAAAAATTTATGGGGTATGGGCATACTCAAAAACAGTATAGTAAACTTTTTATCGGGTTCTCTTATTCCGCTTGCGTTTATGCCTGATTGGCTGAGAACTGCGCTTGAATATATGCCGTTTGCCTCGATGAGCTATACTCCCGTAATGATCTATATGGGGAAATATGATACAAACGAAATATTATTCAGGCTTGGAATACAAGCCGTATGGGCAGTTATAATATACGGTATTTCAAAAATAATATGGCTCGGAGCCATAAAGAAACTAAGTGTGCAGGGAGGTTAGGCTATGCGAAGAGCTTTGAAAATTTACAGAATACTTGTTGCACAAAACCTAAAAAGGCTTATGGAATATAAAGCGGATTTTCTTACCGGAGCCGTGAGTTTTCTTATAGACCAGGCAATAGGGATAGCGTTTATATTCATAATTTTTTCGCAGATACCGCAGCTTGCCGGCTTTACATTTGAACAGATAGTGTTTATATACGGTTTTTCGCAGATACCGAAAGGATTGGATCACCTCTTAACGGATAATTTGTGGTGTGTCGGATATTTTATAGTGCGCAAGGGTGATTTTGATAAATATCTGACAAGACCCGTAAATCCTCTTTTTCATGTAATTGCCGAAACCTTTCAGATAGATGCGGTCGGTGAGCTTGTTGTGGGGATATGCCTGATGATTTACGCTGCTCCGAGTGCAGGATTGTACATAACGCCGCTTAGCGTCATATTGTTTATTCTTGTAATACCGTTTTCTGCGCTAATTTATACAGCAATAAAAATTACTACCGCGGCGGTAGCGTTCTGGATAAAAAGCAGCGGATTTATAATTCAGATGGTTTACGGTATGAATGAATTTGCAAAGTATCCGACTACAATATACAGTAATTTTGTGCGGCTGATAGTGACATTCATAATACCGTTTGCTTTTACCGGTTATTATCCGTGTGTATATTTTCTGACAGGGGAAAATCCGTTGTTTAACATAGGGTGTACCGTACTTATATCGGTTATATTTTTTGGAATATCCCTTGCGGTATGGCACAAAGGCATAAGTGCATATGAAAGTGCGGGTTCATAATGGTAAATTTAAAATACCCGAACAAAAGAGCGGGCAGAAAAAATTTGAACTGATTTTTCGTTGATAATACGAAAATACGGTTATCCGAAAGGTATGAGAAAAGTAATTGCATGAGCTAAGCTGTTAGAAATGACCACCGATGACAATTATAATGTGTTCGGTGGTCGTATTTCTTATTTGTTATAGAAAGTTATTTTACATGGGCTGACCGCTTACTCTAAACATCGGGAAATGTGATACATTTCCGTTTATTTTGTACTCGGTTTTTTGAATATTGCCATTATATACCCGAAAAAGACAGCCGCCGCAATACCTGCGGAACAAGCGGTAAGTCCTCCCGTGAGTATTCCGATAAGTCCGTTGGCATTGACCTCCTCCTCAATTCCTTTGGCAAGAGAATATCCGAAACCCGTAAGGGGAACGGTTGCACCCGCACCCGCAAAATTGACTATCGGTTCATAAAGTCCTATTGCCGTCAGAATAACTCCGCCTACTACATAGATTACAAGTATTCGTGCAGGAGTGAGTTGTGTCTTGTCAATAAGTATTTGAGCAATTACACAAAGTATCCCTCCGACAATAAAAGCATATAAATACTGCATTTTAATCACCTCGGATATATTTTTTGTTATAAATGTGATTTTATGCAATACTCAAAATAATTTAAAAATTATATTTTATTATGGAATTATAATTAGGCAAAAAGCTGTGTTTAGTCACTATTATATATGAATTAGAAATTTAACGGGCATTTTTGTGAAAAATTAAATACCAAAAAAATACCTTCAATGTCTTGCTTTTTTATGTATATTACGCTATAATAAAAACATGGTGGTTTTTTGTGCAACATTGTGCCATGAAATCCCACGGGTATAACGATGTATTACATTGAGTGGTGGTTATATTATGTTAATCGGTACATATCAGCATAATATAGATTCTAAGGGCAGGATTATAATTCCTTCTAAATTTCGGGAAGAACTCGGCGAGGTCTTCTATGCCACCAAAGGAAAAGATGATACTATCATGGTTATGTCAAAGGAACAGTGGAATAAACTTGGTGAAAAGATTGCTTCAAAGCCGTCTGCGGATACGGTTGCACTTAAACGGTTCTTCTTTGCGGGAGCTGCCGAGCTTGTTCCGGATAAGCAGGGAAGAGTGCTTATTCCTCAAATATTAAGGGATCATGCAAAAATAGAAAAGGACGTTGTGATAACCGGTTCCGGCGAACACGCGGAAATTTGGGATTTGCAGCGGTGGATCGATTATAATGCTTCTCTGACCGACAGCGAGGTTTACGCTATCATGGGCGATTTGCAGCTATGATGAGGTGAAGTAATGGAATTTTCTCATAAGCCCGTATTGTTCGATAAGACCATTGAGTTTCTTAATGTGAAACAAGACGGTGTGTATCTCGACGGTACGGCGGGCGGAGGCGGACATTCTGCCGGTATTCTTAAAAAACTCGGAGAAAGCGGGAGGCTGATTTGTACGGATCAGGATCCCGATGCAATCAGGGTTTTGAATGAACGTTTTGAAAATGACGAAAGAGTGACCGTGGTTAAGTCGAATTTTTCGGAAATACCGTCCGTAATAAAATTTCTCGGAATAGAGTGTCTTGACGGTGTTCTGCTGGACATAGGGGTATCTTCGTATCAGCTTGATTGTGCGGAACGGGGTTTTTCCTACCACAACGAAGCGCCGCTTGATATGAGAATGAGCAAAACCGGGCCTACCGCTGCGGATTATGTCAATTCTTTGAGTTTTTCGGAGCTTGTACATATACTCACAATGTACGGCGAGGAAAAGTTTGCTAAAAATATAGCCCGTGCCATAGAAAGAGAACGGGCAAAGACACCGATAAATACAACTACACAACTTGCTGAAATAGTTAAGGCTGCTTACCCGCCGTCTAAACGCCACGATAAACACCCTGCCCGCAAGACATTTCAGGCACTCCGAATATTTGTTAATGGTGAGCTTGACAGACTTTCCGATGGGCTTGACAATGCATTCTCTTCTCTTAAAATCGGAGGCAGGCTTGCGGTTATAACCTTCCATTCGCTTGAGGACAGAATGGTAAAACAGAGAATGGCAAAGTGGTGCGAGGGGTGTGTGTGTCCGAAAGATTTTCCGGTTTGCGTCTGCGGACGAAAACCGAGTGCAAAGCTTGTAAATAAAAAGCCTGTGGAAGCAGAACCCGATGAAACTGCGGAAAATCCCCGCAGCAGAAGTGCAAAGCTGAGATGCTGCGAAAGGATAAGAATAATATAGATTTTCTTTTAATATAGATAGGGAGGGAAAGGTATGGATCAGAAAAAGCAAAATCAGGCATACGATCTTTCGCTGTTTGAAGAAAACAACGATATGCAAATGTCAAGTGCAGAAAAAAAATTAAGAAAGAAGAAAAAAAGCGGTAAGATTATAAGTATAAGCCAAGGTTCCTCCTCGAAGGCGCATAAAAGAAAGAGAAATCCGGTTGTTATATTTTTTGTAAGCCTGCTTACGGTGGTGCTTGCTTCGGTTGCAATTCTGTTTGTACATTTCAATGCGGAGCTGAATGAAATCAATGAAGATATAGTCGAAAAAAATAAAAAGCTGACGGAACTTCAGAATTTGCAGGCAAAGTATCAGTTGGAAATAGACAGTAAACTTACGGATTCGTATGTGAGAAACTATGCTGAAACAAAACTGAATATGACACCGGCGAAAAATGTACAGAAAAAATTCTTTTCTTTGTCAAACGGCGATAAGGGAGAGGTTGTTGAGGAAGATTCGTCAGGAAATATTTTTACCGTTGTTTTGGACGCATTCAGTAGTGCGTTTATGTAGACAATGAATTGTTTTATGTTACAGGTTCATAAAAATAAAAAATTTTCAATAGTATGTATATGTATAGTATAGTAAAGTAAGCCGCAGAAAAAGAGTGAGGCAGATATTTCTGCTTTTTTGATGCGGTTTTCTTGCATGAATTAAGGGGAGGAAAAAGAAAATGGCTAAAAAAGGTGCTGCCGCTACATTGTGGCGCAGATCAACCATAACGATGCTGATAATAATCCTTCTCGGTTTCGGAACGATTATAGCAAGATTATTTTATCTTCAGGTATATCAGTCGGAGGAACTGCAAAAAAGAGCCGTTGAACAGCAGCTCCATGACACGACGGTTTCGGGAAAACGAGGAAGTATATACGACAGCAACGGGAATATACTTGCACAAAGCATAACAGTATGGGATATAGTTTTAGCTCCCGCAAATTTTAAGAACTGGGACGATGAAAAAAGAGAATCGTTTGCGCAGGGACTTTCAAAAATAATTGACCTTGATAAAGATGATATAATTAAGAAAACAAAAGAAAATTCTTATTATGTTATGCTGGAGCGCGGCGCAGATGCCGAACTCAGGGATAAGGTGCTTGAGTTTTGCGACAAAATGTATGAAGAGCATGAAATCAGCGGGGTAATAAACTTTATCGAAAATTATAAGAGATATTATACGAATGACAACTTTGCAGGTTCAATTCTCGGATTTGTTGGAAGTGACAGTCAGGGACTGTCGGGGTTGGAATATGAATATGACGAAGAGCTTAACGGAAATTCCGGACGTATAGTAATAGCACAAGATGCGCAGAATAATCCGCTTCCGTATCAGTATGAACAAAAGGTAGAGGCTTCGGACGGAAATGACCTTGTTCTTACGATCGATGAAAATATCCAAAGTATAATGGAAAAATATGTCCGTCAGACCATAAAGGAATATAATGTCGCAAACAGAGGCTGCGCCATTATGATGAATGTGAAAACAGGTGCGATCCTCGGTTTTGCTTGTGAGGGATCGTTTGACCCGAATAATCCTTTTGAAATTACCGATAAAAATAAGCAAAAAGAAATCGAAAAGCTGCCGGAGTCCGAGCAGGACGCGGCAATAGCTAAGGCTCAGCACGCTCAATGGAGAAACAAGGGAGTCAGCGATACCTATGTCCCCGGTTCCGTGTTTAAAATGGTTACGGCTTCCGCTGTTTTGTCCGAAGGACTTATAAAGGAGGATACAACTTTTACCTGTACAGGTTCGTATGTGCCGTATGAGGGGGCGGAGTCGATAGACTGTTGGACAACTTCCGGTCACGGTACACAGCATATAGAGGACGCATTGTGTAATTCGTGCAACCCTGCATTTATGCAAATGGGTTTTATGCTGGGAAGAGAAAAATTTTATGAGTATTATGTAGCTCTCGGATTTTCCGAGAGAACCGGAATAGATCTTCCGGGAGAAAGCGAAAGCATATTTTACAATAAGGAAGGCGAGCCGGCAGGAATGAGCCTTATGGATCTTGCGGTATCGTCTTTCGGTCAAAACTTTAAGATCACCCCTATTCAAATGATAACGGCTTGTTCTGCTATTGCTAACGGAGGCAAGCTAATGCAGCCGTATGTTGTTTCGCAAATCGTTGACAGCGACGGAAATGTTGTCAGGTCTGCCGAGCCTACCGTAAAAAGACAAGCTATAAGTGAAGAGGTTGCGGATAAGGTTGTTTCGATGCTTGAAAGAAATGCAAAGCCCGGAGGCGGTGCTGCCAACGGATATGTTGCAGGTTATCGCATAGGCGGAAAAACAGGTACATCACAAAAAATAGTTGATGAGGACGGTAATCCGACAAATGATTATATAGCTTCCTTCTGCGGAATTGCACCGTGTGACGATCCCGAAATAGCGCTGCTTTGCTATTTTGATACACCGGATCCGGAAATAAATTATTACGGTTCTGCCGTAGCCGGCCCGTGTTTCAGAAATATTATGAGAGAAGTTTTGCCGTATCTCGGAGTGGAAAGAGTATATACAGATGAAGAGGCTGAACAGCTTGATACAACGGTAGGGGTATATGACGATATGAGTCTTGATGAGGCAAAAAATAAGGTTGAAAATGATGGCTTGAGAGCAGAGGTTGTTGGAAACGGAAATACCGTTATCGCACAAAATCCTTCGGCTTATTCAAGTATCCCGAAAGAAGGTACGGTTGTTCTTTATACCGATGAACAGAGTCAAAAGAAAAAAGTTAAAGTGCCTGATTTCAGAAATTGCAGTCTTAGTGATGTAAACTACCTTGCGGCAACAAACGATCTTAACGTATGTCTGTCGGGGTCTGCAATAAATAACAGCCAGGCGTATGCTAAATCTCAAGACATAGAACCCGGAACAGAGGTCGAACCTTATACGGTTATAACCGTTGAGTTCAATGAGGATAACGGTATTGAGTAATATTTACATTGACGGAAGTAAACAGGAGGGATCCGGAATGACAAATAAAATGAAAACGGTACAGAAGGCAAGAGTGCTTTTTCTTGCCTGCGAAAACTCCGAAAAGCTCGCAAATATCATATCCGATATTCTGGACTTTTGCTCCTATAATAATTGCATAGACGATTTTTCCGAAAATACGGATTTTGTTATAGTGACCTCCGAATATAGGGGAAAATGCCCCGAAAATATGATAGCGGATACGGTTCTGTATGATGAAAAAAATAATTCCGACTGTATCAATAAGTTCAGACGGAAAGTAACATCATACGAAAATATAAAAACGGACGATGAAAAAGCGCTTACGTATTCGACCGATAACTACGGAGCTGATCTTGCCTGCCGAAATATATCCGAGTGCGGGAATGAGATTTGCCTTAATATTGTCGGGGGCGGAATACTTAGCAGAATAAGTCTTGATAAGAATAAATGTACTGTTGCGGAGGTGCTTGCCTGTATAGGTGTCCTCACTGCTGCCGGACTTCCGTTGGCGGCGATATCCGGGTATTTTACAAGTGACATCAAACAGTAGTATAATTGTACAAAACGAAGGTTTATGAAAGGTGGATAATGTAATGTCTGGAGCTTGGACGGTAATTGCAGCGGTGCTTTCCTTTGCAGCGGCAGGTTTGCTCGGAATATGGCTTGTTCCTTTCTTGAAAAAAATTCATTTCGGACAGACGATACGTGAAGAGGGCCCTAAATGGCATAAGGGAAAACAGGGAACACCGACAATGGGCGGTTTCATGTTTATAACGGCAAGTATTGCGGCAACCGTGATATGTGTTCTTCTGTACCATAACATTGGGGAAAATTCCGGAATACCGGCTGAAACATCATTGCAGAGCGCAAAAATATTCGGCGGGTTATTTATGGCGGCGGCTTTCGGTGCGATAGGCTTTCTTGATGACTATGTAAAGGTCGCAAAAAAAAGAAATCTCGGTCTGACGCCTATACAAAAATTGACACTTCAGTTTATTGTTGCGATAACATATCTTGTAACCATGTACCTTTTTGGAGAGGGCACGGATACGTATATACCTTTTGTGGGGTCGGTAGATATAGGAATTATGTATTATCCGATTGCTGCCGTTTTGATAGTGGGCATAGTTAATGCCGTAAATCTTACGGACGGTATAGACGGACTTGATGGTTCGGTGACTATGTTTGCGGCTATCTTTATGATGCTTATTTCGAGTCTTACGTCAAGAATAGGACTTTCGATTATGTCCGCATCACTTGCCGGAGGCTGCCTTGGCTTTTTATTGTGGAATTTTCATCCCGCAAAGGTTTTTATGGGGGATACGGGTTCGCTGTTCCTCGGAGGTTATGTATGTGCGGTTCTTTTCGGTCTTGACAGAGAAATATTGTTGGTGCTTATAGGATTTGTATATATAGCGGAGATGTTTTCCGTTATATTGCAGGTTTTGTATTTTAAGCTGACGAACGGAAAACGGCTTTTTAAGATGAGTCCCGTACATCATCATTTTGAGATGTGCGGCTGGTCCGAGGTTAAAATCGTTGCCGTATTCAGTTTGGTAGAGGCTTTGTGCGGTGTGTTGGCTCTTGCAGTAGTAATGTTTGACGGCGGAGCGGCTTTTTGAACGTAATAAATAATTTTTTGGAAGGAAGTGTTATAAATGCCTAAAAATTCAGCCCCGGCACGAAAGCTGCCGGCAAACAAACCGCAGCCCGTCGAAAATAAGTCTCCTAAACTAAAGGAAGTAACCGATAAAAAAGGATTAAAAAAGGTAAAGAACAGATTGCAGGTTTTTTCGGTGCGTTTGGGAATGGATATGACATTTCTGTTTCTTGTGATTGTGCTGATAATAATCGGGTTGATAATGATGTATTCCGCGAGTTATCCTTATGCATTGTCAAGCGGCATGACCAGTCAGTATTATTTGTTTAGACAGGCTGCTTTTGCAGGTATCGGCTTGGTGCTGATGCTTTTGCTGTCGTATTTTGATTATCACCATTTTCATTTTTTTGCACCGTTTATATATATTTTTGGTCTGCTGCTCCTTGTAGTTGTGCTGTTTATGCCGGGAGACCCCAAGAGATGGATAAATTTGGGGGACGCTTTTTCGTTTCAGGCATCTGAGGTTGCAAAATTTGCACTTATTCTTGCTATTGCCGATTGGTCATCAAAGCATTTCAGGGATATGCATACATTTCGTTACGGAGTGTTGCCGCCTGTGATTATGTTAGGATTGTATGTGGTGCTTTTGCTTAAAGAACCGCATTATTCCGGAATTGTTATAATGGTTATCCTCGGAGCAGTAATGATGTATCTCGGAGGAGTAAAACTGAGGTATTTCGTGATTGCCGGTCTTATGGTTGGCGCTGCCGTCGCATATCTCGTATTAACGGACAAATTAGGATATGCCATGGAAAGGCTTGACGGCTGGGGACAAGCCCTGACATATACAACAGAGGATATGTGGCAGACTACTTATCAGACAAGAAATTCTCTTTATGCAATAGGTTCCGGCGGTATATGGGGTTTAGGTCTCGGACAGTCAAGACAAAAATTCATGTATATTCCCGAAGCGCAGAATGACTTTGTTTTTGCGGTAGTTTGTGAGGAACTCGGATTTATCGGGGCTGTTCTTATACTTCTTGTATTTGTTCTTCTCGTATGGAGGGGTATAACCATATCAATGAGGGCAAAAGATCCGTTCGGATCTATGCTTGGAACGGGTCTTGCTGTACAGATCGGAGTGCAGGTCATACTTAATATATTGGTTATAACGGACTGGCTGCCGAATACGGGAATAGGACTTCCGTTTTTCAGCTACGGCGGAACATCGCTTCTGATGTTGATGGCACAAATGGGAATAATACTTTCGATTTCCAGAACCTCTAATTTGGAAAAAATTTAGGAGTGAGTTTTTTATGAGGATACTTTTTGCGGGCGGCGGAACAGCGGGTCATATAAATCCCGCACTTGCAATAGCCGGTTATGTAAGAGAACGGCAGCCGGACGCTGAAATACTGTATGTCGGAAAGACAGGCGGAATGGAGGAAAGACTCGTGCCCCAAGCAGGGTTTGAATTTAGGGGAATATCCGTTCAGGGCTTCAGCCGTAAGCTCACGCCGAAGGGAATTAAGGATAATATTATTACCGTAAAAAAAGCTGTTGCGGGAGGCAGGGCTGCAAAAAAAATAATACAGGAATTTCAGCCTGATATTTGTGTCGGTACGGGTGGATATGTGAGCGGTCCGGTTTTGAGGGCTGCTGCTAAGTTGGATGTCCCTACGGTCATACACGAACAAAATGCTTTTCCGGGCGTTACCAATAAAATGCTTTCCAAACACGCTGACAGAGTTATGCTTGCGATGCCCGCGGCAGAAAAACATTTTAAGGGAAAACCTCAATTTGTTATAACGGGAAATCCCGTGAGGGGAGAAATACTTACTGCTGACAAAGAAGCAAGCAGGAAAGAACTCGGACTTGATGAAAGACCGGTTATACTTTCATTTGGCGGCAGTCTTGGAGCAAGAATAGTAAATGAATCTCTTGCGGATATAATTGTAAGGAGTGCAAATGACGGAAGATATCAGCATATCCATGCATATGGTCAATACGGGAAATGGTTTCCCGATCTGTTAAGAGAAAAAGGTGCTGATCTTGAAAAGGCGAAAAATCTTGATATAAGGGAATATATAAATAATATGCCCGTATGTCTTGCGGCAGCCGATGTTGTCGTTGCAAGAGCAGGGGCAATAACGCTGAGCGAAATTCAGGTTAAGGGAAAACCGTCGGTATTGATACCTTCACCTAATGTGGCCGAAAATCATCAGTTCCATAATGCAATGGCACTTGTTGAGAAAAATGCGGCAGTAATGATCGAGGAAAAGGATCTCACACCCGAAAGGCTTACGGAAGAAATTGACCGCCTTGCTTCTAACCCGCAGCGGCTGAAAGAATATTCCGAAAACGCCGCAAAAATGGCGGTTCGTGATGCAGTAAAAAGAATTTATTCGGTAATAATTGAAGTTATTGCATCAAAGAGCCGAAAGTAGTATCTTAAAACTTAACAGACAAAATCCCTCAACGGAGGAATTAAAATGAATGATAATTTAAAAGGCGGAAACGGAAAAAGACCGCCGGGGGGCAGGAGTGCCCCCGATACGACAAAACGTACAACAGCATCAAAGGGCAAACAGGTACAAAGACCGACTCCGTCTAAAAGTGACGGACAAAAAAAGGTTAATTCAAAATCGGATACGGACAAAAGGTCAAGGGATATCCCGAAGGGCAGCGTTAATGTTACGGGTGGTAAGCAAAAAAAGCGTGTCCCGAACAATAGACCGACTAAGTCGGAAGCGGTTTCGGATCTGCCGAAAAAAGCACGACCGACAGCCGATAAAAAGCCCGCTGCCAAAAAGGGTTTGCCGCCCCAAAAAAATGAAGTACCTGCTCCAAGGATAGTAACTCCCCCAAAGGAGCCTGTCAATCCGTACATAAAGAAAATTCGCAGATTTTTGTTGGCAACGGCAACGATAGCAATTTTAATTGTTATATGTGTAGGTGTGTCGCTCAAATATTTTTTCAAAATTGACGAAATAACGGTAGAAGGAAAGACCAGATATAATAATGATGATATAATTGCCGCTTCTATGATAAAAAAGGGTGACAATCTTATTATGTGCGATACCTCTTTAGGAGAGGATAAAATACAGAAAAAGTTTTCGTACATTGAGGAGGTGGATATTGAAAAGAAACCGTTCAACAAAATCAATATAAAAGTAACGGAAGCCAAGCCGACATATGTTGTTGAGAATAATGGCAAGTATCTTGTTCTCGGCAAGAGCGGTAAAATTATTGAAATCAACAGCAAAAACGCTTACAAGGATATTCCCGAAATATTAGGGGCTAAACTTAAAAATGTTAAGCTCTCGTCTAAAATACAATACAATGATAAAAATCTTCCCAAATATCTTGATAAGTTGGTTGATAATATAGGTAAGTATAAGATAACCGGGGTTAAAACGATAGATATTTCGGATATGTATGCGGTAAAACTGATTAAAAACAGCGGTTTTACAATAATTATCGGAAATTTTGAGAATATTGAGTATAAGCTCGAAACAGCCGCACGTATTATTTCGGACAACGTTAGGGAGAATGTTACGGGAACGCTTGACGTATCACTTGCTTCGTCCGACAGCGGAAAATCGTATCTCAAAATCGGCTCGGCAGATGTCAGCAAAACGTCCTCAAGTCCGTTACAAGAAAGCAGTAAGACTTCCGAGGTAAGTAAAGATAAGGAAAAATCCGATAAACCGGAGGAGAGTTCTGAAGAGTCGGTTGCGGAAGAAACTTCGACGAGTGAGGAGGACAGTTATTCGGATAACAGCTATACCGATGACGGCTACACTGACGACGGCTATACAGACGACGGCTATACAGACGACGGTTATACCGATGACGGCTATACAGACGACGGTTATACCGATGACGGCTATACCGATGACGGCTATACTGACGACGGTTACACCGACGACGGCTATACAGACGATGGTTATACCGACGACGGCTATACAGACGACGATTACACCGATGACGGTTACACCGACGACGGCTATACAGACGACGGTTACACCGATGACGGCTATACCGATGACGGCTATACCGACGACGGTTACACCGATGACGGTTATACCGATGACGGTTACACCGATGACGGCTATACCGACGACGGCTATACAGACGACGGTTATACTGATGACGGTTACTATTGATTGTATGATTGCACAAAAATTATTCAATTCATTTGTACAATATAAATTAAGAATGATAAATATGACGAAAATTATCGTTTAGATATTGAAATTGAAACGGAAAAGTGGTAAATTAGTATGTAGTTGTAAAAATTATAAGGGTAATCATGCCCGGCTTTGCTTTTTGCAATTATATACGGATATTAACTTGAAGGGAGCACAATAAATGCCTTACGAATTCGAAAATAATGAGATCGATAATATTGTCAACATAAAAGTTGTCGGTGTAGGCGGAGGCGGAGGTAATGCTATCGACCGAATGGTGGATTATGTTACCGGAGTTGAGTTTATTTCCATAAACACAGACCGTCAGGCGCTTAATCGTTCCAAAGCAACACAAAAAATGCAGATAGGCGAAAAGATTACCCACGGAAAGGGCGCAGGTTCAAAGCCGGAGGTTGGCGAAAAAGCTGCCGAAGAAAGTAAGGAACAGATCGCCGAAGTTCTTAAGGGTACAGATATGGTGTTTATAACAGCAGGCATGGGAGGCGGTACCGGAACGGGAGCTGCTCCGGTAGTTGCTGAGGTTGCAAAGGAAATGGGAATACTCACGGTAGGAATAGTCACAACACCGTTCCTGTTTGAAGGCAAGCGCAGAATGGAACAGGCTGAGGGAGGTATATCTAAGCTGAAACAGCACGTAGACTCTCTTATTGTTATTCCTAATGAAAGACTTAAACATATAAGTGAGGAAAAGATAACACTGCAAAATGCCTTTTTTGCAGCAGACGATGTACTCCGTCAGGGCGTTCAGAGTATAACAGACCTTATAGTAATTCCCGGTCTTGTTAATCTTGACTTTGCAGATGTTACTTCCGTTATGAAAGATGCCGGCTATGCACTTATGGGTGTGGGAGTTGCCTCCGGTAAGGATAAGGCTAAGATTGCAGCACAAAATGCTATATCGAGTCCGCTTTTGGGAACATCTATACAGGGTGCAAAGGGTCTTATCGTTAATATTAAAGCATCACCCGATATAGGACTTGATGAGATACAGGAAGCATCGACCATGATTTCCGAACAGGCAGACGAGAATGCTATTATCATTTGGGGTGCTGCTCTTGATGAGGAAATGGAAGATGCAATCAGCGTTATTGTTATAGCAACGGGTTTCCCTACTGCCGACAGTTATGCGCCGATAAGCAAAAAGGACGATAAAAAGCCTGTTTCACAATTCCAGTACGGCAGCAATCCTGCCGCTGTAAGGACAGAACCGTCACGTTTCGGTGCAGTAACAAGACCGCAGGAGAAAACGACCCAACAGCCCAGGCCGCAGCCGAGTTATAATCCCTTTGCTCCGCAGCCGACAGCACAGCCGAGCCAGACATATCCGTCTGCCGGTGTTACATATCCTAACGCAAATACTTCATATCCTAATGCGAATACATCGTCACAGCAGACACCACGCACCACACAACAGTCCAAGCCTGAAACAAACGGTGATTCCGATGATTCCTATATGGATATAATTTCTCTTTTCAATAACAAATGATTATTAGGGCCTGCCGTTTTCGGCAGGCTCTGTTTTCGGATATACTGATAAATAAGCGCAACGCATACATACCGATCGGTATGGTTGACAAAGAGGTAAATATTTAGTAAAATAACCGTATGAATGTTGCTCGGAATGAATTTGTGATTTGAATTTGAGAAATTTCAAAAAACAAATCGGATAATACGAATGAAAGGAAAACGAAAGGGAGATAATTATATGAAAAGCAGACACGTTGTTGATCTTACCGACCTCTCACATAAGGAACTTACGGATATTATCATGCTGGCAAATCAAATAAAGGATAATCCGAAGGATTATCTTGATGCGTGCAGGGGAAAGATACTTGCAACTTTATTTTACGAGCCGTCAACGAGGACACAAATGTCTTTTCAAACAGCAATGCTGCGTTTGGGCGGCAGAATTATAGGTTTTGACAATCCTCAAAATTCGTCTGTTGCAAAGGGTGAAAATCTAAAGGATACAATAAGCGTTATAGGCGGATATTCGGATATTATTGCCATACGACACCCCAGTGAGGGGACTGCTTCGGCGGCGGCAATGTATTCTCCCGTACCGATAATAAATGCGGGTGACGGAGGACATCTTCACCCCACGCAGACATTGACTGATGTTATAACCCTTTATAATGAAATGGGCAGACTTGATAATCTTTGCATAGGACTTTGCGGGGATCTGAAAAACGGAAGAACTGTACATTCTCTTATAAAAACTATGTCAACTTTTAAGGGAAACAGGTTCGTGCTGATATCCACTCCGGAGCTTTCTGTTCCGCAGTATATAAAAGATGTAATAAACGCCTCCGAGTGCGATTACTGCGAGGTTACAAGCCTTGTTGAGGCTATGCCCGAACTTGACGTTCTATATATGACAAGGATACAGAGGGAACGTTTTTCAAGTGAAGAAGAGTATAAAAAACAGAACGGTGTGTTTGTTTTGGATAAGGAAAAACTGAAATATGCCAAGAAAACAATGAAGATACTCCACCCGCTTCCGAGAGTTGATGAAATAGATGTAGAGGTGGATTATGACGAAAGGGCAAAGTATTATATACAGACGGTTTACGGAATGTACGGAAGAATGGCACTTATTCTTACAATGCTGGAAAATGAAGAAAAAATATCTGCTCCGAGGGTAATGCCGACACACCCTTTTAAATGTTCAAATCCGGATTGTATTACAAAAAGCGAAAAATATTTGCCTGCTGTATTCACGGAGGCAGGCGGGGATATGCTTCTTTGTAAATATTGCGAGGGAAGAACTCTTATCTGAAAACCGCAGAAATCAGGTCGGATAAACGTCATAAAATTGCCGACCGAATAAAAAACGGCTGTTCGGGGTCAAAGGGAACTTAAAACCTCGGCGGGAACGATCTGTTGACGGATACTTGAGATAAAATGCTTGATAAAAGCTGTTTTTTGTGTTAGAATAGAAACCGAAATTATATACAGGAGGAATTCTTTATATGTCAGGACATTCAAAATGGAGTACAATAAAGAGAAAAAAAGAAAAAACAGACGGCGCAAGAGCAAAGGTCTTTACGAAAATAGGAAGAGAACTTGCCGTTGCCGTGCGTGAGGGCGGCGGGGCAGATCCCGCATCAAATTCAAAACTGCGTGAATGTATAGCAAAAGCAAAGGCAAACAATGTTCCGAATGATAATATTGAGCGTATTATAAAAAAAGCTGCCGGAAGTGCCGACGGGGACAATTATGAAAATATCACATATGAAGGTTACGGGCCTTGCGGTATTGCGGTCATAGTTGAAACGCTTACGGATAACCGTAACCGTACTGCCGGGGATATTCGTCATTATTTTGATAAATTCGGAGGTAATCTGGGAACTCAAGGCTGCGTTTCCTTTATGTTCAGTAAAAAGGGACTTTTGCTGATAGAAAAAGAGGATAACGATGAAGAAAAGGTAATGGAAGATGCGCTTGAAGCGGGAGCTTCCGATTTCAACTCCGAAAGTGACGATGTATTTGAAATATACACCGAACCTGAAGATTTCGGTACGGTTATGGAGTCGCTCGGCGGAAAAGGATATGAGTTTGTTTCGGCTGATGTGTCTATGATACCCTCTACCTATACAAAGATAGATGACGAAGAGGCTGCCGTAAAAATGCAGAAATTGCTTGATATGCTTGAAGATAATGATGATGTGCAGAATGTATATCATAACTGGGATATGCCCGATATGGACGATTGATGTTAAGCTGACATATGCATAAAAAAGGTTGTCACGAAATGACTTTTGTAAGTCTGCGTGACAACCTTTTTTTATTTTTTAATTGTTGCTTTGTTTAAAGTCATAGTGCAAAACAAAATTCAGTCATTTCTGAAACGTGTCCGAGCTTGTGCGCACAAATCAACTATATCGGTATAGATTTCATCATATTTCTCAATGGCAGATTGGCTTTCACGTTTATATAAAGTGTCATCACCCGTATTCTGGGAAGCGGTTATCAGACTCTTTAACTCGGATATTATCGACAGTGCTTCAGAAGAATTGTCTTTAAGCTCCTTATCAATATCGTCATATCTGTCGGGGGCTTCGGTTTTCAATATTTCAGTGTATAAATCGGCAAGTTTGTCAAGGATCTCAACATACGCCTTTGCATCATCGGGACTTCTCGTGTCAATATCCTCTCTTATCTCCTTAAAATCTCTTGTAAGAATGACAATCTGCTGGACATCGCTGTCAATATCCGAAACATAGTTCCCTATACTTATACTGCTGTTAAACGAACAGCCGGACATGGCGGCAACAATAACGAGCAGCAAAAGTACTGCGGATATCAACCTTATATTCTTATTAGTTTTCATATATATCTCCTGCAATTACAGACCGTATCGGCTGAGATCAATCTCCCCGTTTAACTCATATATCTGTTCGAGCAGTATTGCCGCTCTGCCCTTATAGTAGTTCATAACTGCGGCCTCTGCTGCAATAAGCCCCTCCGTTCCTGTACCGCTTGCCTCGGAATAGAAGCTGCTTTCGGCTTCTCCGAGTCCCGCTGTCCATTCGTCCTGCGATTGTATGAGCTTATCATGTTCTTCAGGGTTGTCTGCAAGCAGATTGTCGAGTTCCGTAAATATTTCGGTTGCTTTGGCTTTCCACTTTCCCGAATACGATAGGGTCAATTGCCTCATTTCATTACTCGTTCCCGCAAGCTGCTGTTCGGTATTATATTGGGTATCAAGGGCATTTTGAGAAAATATCTCATTAAATTCATCGTTGGAAGTAAATACGGTCGCAGTATGATAATCGCTTACAATTTGTTCGTCGTCAAACTGATAGCCGTCAATGCTTATTTCCGCAGCAGATGATTCGTCAGGTGTATTCACGTATGACGACTCGTCTTCCGTATCGCTGCTGTCTTCCGTACTCTCCTCAATGCTTTGTTCGGTAGAAATTTCCGACTCGACATCATCGCTTTCGGAACTGTCATCGGAGGGTTCGGTATCGGTTATATCACTGCTCGTGTCAACAATATCACTTGTATTGCTTATCTCGCTGTTTACATCAGGCTCGCTGTATTCACTTTGCTGTTGACCCGAAGAGCTTTCCGCAGAATTTTCGGTATCGGCACTATGTGTTGAACAGCCGCCCGCAATAATAAGAGAACAGAAGAGTACCGATGCCATAATTTTTCTTATATGCTTAGACATTATATTTGACCTCCTTTATTTTGTATTCTTATAATAGCATATCAAATATTTTTTTTCAATAATCATTTAATTAAAATAAATTATCGTACAATAAATTGTATGCTATAAAACGAGAGAAAGAACAAGCATTTCCTTTATTTTATCATAAATATCATCTATATCATCTATCGGAAGCGGATTTTTTCCTTTGCCGACTTCTACCGTGAATGCGGGTCTATGGAATTTTTCAACGAACCAGTCCTTGAAACCGCCGCCTACCGCAAGTCCTTCGGGTTCACTTATCTGATAGCCGCTTGCTCCCGAAAGTGCTTGTGCCATTTTATGTGCTTCGTCATCTTGATAATCTCCAAAGCTCCAGTATATTTCCTCGCCCTGACTGTGAAATGCAAGTGCATGACTGATGTTTCCGGCTCTGCAATATGATGCGATGGTTCGGCTTTCGGGTTCGCTTTCGGGAAATTCCCCGCCGTATCGGGTGGGCGCAGGGTTACTTATACCGTTGTCTATTTCCATTTGATGAAGAACGTCCCAATTTGCCGAAAAATTATGGTTGATATCTACTCCGGCGGCATTTGACTGCCAGCGGGAAGTATTTCCTCCGCTTGCCAGATTAACGAGGCTTTCATAATTTCCTGCTGCTTTTGCTCCGTTTATCTGAATTTCTACACCGTCCGGATTTACACACGGCACCATTGCAAGCCCCCTCATATTGAGAAACGTCCCGATACGAATACCGCACATAGAACCGCCGTTTTTTACCGTTGTGCATATGTCGTCAAAGAAACGGATAAGCAGAGCTGATGTCAGCCATTCCATACCGTGGAACCCTCCCGCAAGAAGTACCTGTTTGTTTCTGTTGCCTATGCAAAGCATATCAATAGGTCTGGAACATCGGCTTTCACCAATGGTATCACGGGATATAAAGCCGTAATCAAGGAGCAGTCCGCCTATGAGGGCTTCTCTTGTTTTTCTGTCGCATGGCCGTTTAAGCAAGGATTTTTCAAACATAAATTTTCTCCTTTCATAAAATACAAATATTACGGGTTAAAGTAATAATAAATTATTGCGTCTGATAAATATGTCATAATAAAATGCCTACAATATTTTTTTTGTAAAATGAAATATGTGTTATATTGCCGATTGACAATACATTGCTTTTTTCGTATTATATTATTTATATGCAGATTAGATTTTAGAGGTGTATGTTTTTATGTCCGGTGACTCCGACGGCAATTATTCTAATATTTTTATGCTGATTTACCGTAATTCGGTAAATGTTGCGGCAGCAGTTTTTATTATTTTCTTTCTTTTTATACTTAGTTTTTTTCTGTCATATTTTAGCGGTGCAATCTCCGCAGCATCAGCCGGTACAATCAAAAAAAAATCGGGGGACGCTAAAACAGCAAGAGTCTTAAAAATGCTCGATAACAGAGTAAAATATCGGGATTTTGCCAATGCGGGCAGCAGCCTTTGTTTGGCGGCGGTTCTGCTTATTTGTGAATATTCGTTTATGCCGCCGTCGGGAGCGTGGCTGTCGGAAGTGTTTTCAAACGCTTATGTCGGTTTTTATGCTGCGGTTTTGGCACTTTTTTTAATTCCCTGCATAGTATTTTTGTGTTTCGGAATACTGCTCCCGCAAAGGCTCGGTGAGGCTAAAGCTGATTTGGCGGCGCTGCGCTTTGCACGGCTGTACAGAATAGTTTCTGCGGTATTTCAGCCTGTTGTCGGAATTTCGTGTATCCTTTCAAATATTATTGTCAAATTATTCGGATATAATACAAAAAAAGTATCTAATCGTCAAACGGAAGAAGAAATATTGCTTATGGTCGATAAAGGCGAAGAAAACGGGTCTATCGAGGAAAATACAAGGGATATGATCGAAAATGTTTTTGATTTTGACGACAGAGCGGTAAGTGAGATAATGACTCATAGGAAAGATGTCGTTGCAGTCAAAAATGATACTGAACTTGACGATATAGTGCAAACCGCAATAAAAAGCGGACGCTCAAGAATACCTGTTTATGATGAGGGCATAGACGATATAGAAGGTATAATATATGTCAAAGATTTGCTTAAATTTATAAATACTGCCCCTCCGCAGGGAAAAATATGCCGGGATATCATAAAGCCGGCAGTGTTCGTGCCGCAGTCTAAAAGATGCAGTGAAATGTTTGAATATATGACGTCACATAAAATTCAGATAGCTATTGTAGTAGATGAATTTGGCGGAACAAGCGGTATTATAACCATGGAAGACCTTATAGAGTCTATTGTGGGAAATATACAGGACGAATATGATAATGAGGACGATGAGATAAAGCAGCTTAATGAATACAGTTTCACCGTTGACGGAGCAACCTCTCTCGATGAAATAACCGAACTTACAGGAATATCCTTTGAGGGGGATAATAATGATACGCTTGCGGGGATAATGCTTGACAGAATGGGACATATTCCTAAAAGCGGCGAACACCCTTCGGTTGTTATAAACGGTACACGTTTTACCGTTCAAGAGGTCGAAAGCAGGAGAATATCAAAGGTACTTATAGTTAAAAACCACAGTTTACAGAAAAAGACTGAATGACAATGTTTAGATGCGAAAGAAGATGCGAAAGAAAATAATTAAAAAACTTGCATTTTATCAATTTGTATAGTATAATTAAACGAGCGTATTTGCTTGTTTGTCCCGACATCTGTCGGGGTTGTATTTTGTGTAAAATTATTTAGGAGGTTTTTAAATGATTACAGCAGGTGATTTCAGAAACGGCGTTACATTTGAGATGGACGGACAGGTGGTTACTATCGTGGAATTTCAACACGTTAAACCGGGAAAGGGCGCAGCTTTTGTCCGCACGAAGATTAAGAATGTGATAACAGGTGCGGTGGTTGAAAAAACCTTTAACCCCAATGATAAATACCCGACCGCATTTATTGAGAGAAAAGACATGGAATATATCTATAATGACGGTGAACTGTATTATTTCATGGATAATGAAACTTACGAACAGACACCTATCAATGCGAGCGTTCTTGGGGATAACTTCAAGTTTGTAAAGGAAAATATGGTATGTAAGATTATGTCATATAAGGGCAGCGTCTTTGGTGTTGAACCACCGACATTCGTTGTGCTTGAGGTAACGCAGACAGAACCGGGTGTTAAGGGAGATACCGCAACGAACGTTACAAAACCCGCTACACTTGAAACCGGAGCAGAGATAAAAGTTCCGATTTTCATAAATGAGGGTGACAAAATTCAGATTGATACAAGAACAGGCGAATATATGTCAAGAGCGCAGTAAGTCTGTTGATATCGGAGGTAATTATTATGCAGCTTAGTGAAAAGGCAGCTTATGTAAAAGGACTTATAGACGGTCTTGAGCTTGACCCCGCAGATAAGCAGACAAAGATTTTTAAGCTCATTGCCGATCTTCTTGCGGACATGGCAGACGAAATAAAAGAATTGGAACAGTGTTATGACGATGTCTGTGATCAGATCGACGGAATAAGTGAGGATCTTTCGGGTGTCGAGGATATACTGTGTGATGAGGATTTTTCCGATGATATCACATATGATGACTCGGACAGTGATGAAATGTCGTATGAGGTTACTTGTCCTAACTGCGGCTGTGTGACATATATAAGCGAAGATGCTCTTAACGAGGGCGTAATTGATTGTCCTAATTGTAATGAAACTCTTGAATTTGATTATAATGAGGACGAGCTTGACGAAAAGGAATAATAAATTTTATCAAGTATGCAGAATCTTGCCTGAAATAAAAGCAGGGTTCTGCTTTTTGGTTGACGAAGGAGGAAGAACTAAATGCTGTTCAGTCTTTTAAAATCGGGAAATCTTATTTCTGTTTTAATGTATATTTTGTCGGTTTTGCTTACAATATTTCTTGTACTTCCGCTTCATGAATGTGCCCACGGTCTTGTTGCGTACAAGTTGGGTGACGATACCGCGAAAAGACAGCGCCGACTCACACTTAATCCGCTTGAGCATATTGATTATCTCGGAGCTTGTCTTATGCTTATTATCGGCTTCGGTTGGGCAAAGCCCGTGCCGATAAATCCGAGGAGATTTAAAAATCCTAAAGCAGGAATGGCGCTTACCGCACTTGCAGGCCCGGTATCCAATCTTCTTGCGGCAATAGTTGCAGGTCTTATTCAAAACGGAATTTTGTTTATGATCTTTAAAGGTATAATACCGGGCAGTACTTTTATTGGCTATGTACTTATGTTTTTTGAATTTCTTATTACTGTAAACATAGGTCTTGCGGTATTCAATTTTATTCCTATTCCGCCGCTTGACGGTTCAAAAATTCTCATGGCATTCCTTCCCGATAAGGCAATAATCTGGATAGAGCAAAGAATGGGTATAATTTCTATGGTTTTGTTTGTAGTGATTATATTTGGCGGTTTGGACGGAATACTCGGCAGAGCCAACAATTTCTTCTACAATTGTATTTCTTGGCTGACATCTCTTCCTTTCTCATTCTTTGCCGGTTGACAGGAGTTGTAATTTTGGAAGTGTTATCATACAAGGTCAGTACGTTTGAAGGCCCGCTCGACCTCTTGCTGCACCTTATAGAAAAAAATAAACTGAATATATATGATATTTTGATTTCCGAACTTCTGGATCAGTATATGGAACATATACAGCTTATGCAGGAGCAGGATCTTGAAATAGCCGGAGAATTTTTGGATATGGCGTCAAGACTCGTGCAGATAAAATCAGCAATGCTTTTGCCGAAATATGAAGAAGCTGAGGAAATGAAAAAAGAACTTTCGGGACAGCTTATCGAATATAAGAAATGCAAGCAGGTTGCTAAGATCCTTTCGGAAAAAATCAGTTTTGACAGTTATTGCCGTGAACAGGAAAAAATTAAGGCAGATATGAAATACAGAAGAAACCATGAGCCGACATATCTTGTTGCGGCATATCTTGCGGCAGTCGGCAGGGGTAAGGCGAAACTGCCGCCCCCCGAAGATGCGTTTTCGGGTATTGTCAAAAGAAAAATAGTTTCCGTAAGCTCAAAGATAATAGGTGTTATGAAAAGGTTGTGGAACGGAAAAAAAGTCGGATACAGCAGTATATTCGATGATGCTTCTGACAGGAGTGAGCTTGTTGCAACATTTCTTGCCGTGCTGGAGCTTATCAAAGGAAAAAGAGTAAGGGTGGAGGGCGAAGGCGATGCTCAGACTCTTATGCTTATAAGCGGAGGGAAAAGACGAAGAGAGGGTGAAGAAAATGCAGGAGGAGAAACTTAAAAGTGCGGTAGAGGCTGTTATTTTTGCCTGCGGTACACCTGTTGAGATTGAGAGTATAGCAAAATCTCTTGAAATATCACAAGATATTGTAATAAAGATTTGCAGGGAGCTTTCCGAAGAATATGCTGAAAGACAAAGCGGAATTAGAATCGTAAGACTTGGAAAATCGGTTCAAATGTGCAGCGTTGAGGAATATGCCGATGTGATACGTTCTGTATTGGATCTTCGCAGGAACACGCCGCTTTCACAAGCAGCCTCGGAGGTGTTGGCTGTTATTGCCTATAATCAGCCGGTCACAAAGGCGTTCATAGAACAGGTGAGGGGAGTCGATTGCTCCGGTGTCGTTGCTAATCTTTTATCAAGAGAGCTTATTGAAGAAAAAGGCCGCTTGGAGCTTCCCGGCAGACCCCTTGTTTACGGCACGACAGAACATTTTTTGAGGTGTTTTAATATATCATCTCTTGATGAACTTCCTCCCATTCCTAATAATGAAGAAAATAAAGACGGTAACGGTGAGCAGGCATGACAGCTTTATACATAATTTTCGGTATAATAGCATTTATAATAATATTGCTTATGTGTCCGATAAGAATAAAACTTGTTTATGATGATAAATTGAAATTACGGATCGGTTATCTTTTTTTGAATTTCAATGTTTTACCGCAAAACAAAGATAATAAGTCTGATGATACGGAAAGCGTTAAATCAAAGAATAATCCCGAACACGAAGAAAACGAAAAAAAATCTTCGGACAGCTCCGAAAATAAATCCCGTGACGATAACGGAAAAGTCGAAAAGAATGACAGTAAGCAGAAAAAAAATCCTATACTTGAATTTAAAGACAAATACGGTTTCGGAGGAATTTTTGATTTAGTCAAAAAGCTGTTGGACATTCTTACGGATATACCTAAAAAACTTGCTAAACATCTTGTGATAAAAATGCTTGATGTCAAACTGCTTGTTGTCGGGGAGGATAGTGCGGATACGGCAATAAAATACGGCTATGCCTGTTCGGTAATATACCCTGCGGTATCGCTGTTGGAAAATAATCTTAAAATAAAGAAACATAACGAGGAAATAGTCGCAGGATTTCTTGCGGAAAGCACCGCTGCCGAGTTTACGCTTTACGCTTGTATAAAACCGTGGTTTATTTTAGCAACGGGAATTTCTGCATTTGTGAAATTTGTAACGGCTATTGCAAAAATGATGTAATTGGTTTATAATTAGACATAAAAGGCGGTGTTAAAAATGAGTGATCATCCGATTAACGGACTTATGGATACTACTCTTGAAAAAATTAAAGGTATGGTAGATGTAAATACGGTTATAGGCGACCCTATCGTCACACCGGACGGTACAACTATTATACCTGTTTCTAAGATTATATACGGTTTTGCTTCCGGCGGTTCGGAATTTGCCAGCAAACATCAGGCAAATGCAAATCTGTTCGGCGGAGGCGGCGGAGCCGGTGTAACTATCAATCCCGTAGCTTTTATAGCTATATCTCACGGTGATGTAAAGCTGCTTAATATAGCTGCCGATACTAACGAAAAAGCTATCGCATTAGTTCCCGAATTATTTGACAAGATAGTAAATCTTATAAAAAAGGATAAATCAAAAGAAAACAGTCAGAAAAAAACCGAAGAGGGTCTTGAGGATCCCGAAATATAGTTTTGAATATTCATTTTCTCCCTGCCCCTGCATATAATTTAAAAATGCTTAAAAGGGGTGGGGAGTTGTTTATCAGAAAAATTATTTCCGCTGCTGTAATATGTGCAGTTATTTTTTCATTATGCGGGTGCGGAGAAACGACTTCAAAATATGTCAATAACAATACTGTCGGAATAGTTTCCGCTGTTCCGATGGGATCGGCAGTTGACGTAAAGGGGGAGGGTATTTCGGACAGTGCCTGCGCGGCTGTAATATATTGTGCAGATAACGGAGAGGTGCTGTACGGGCATAATATAAACGATAAAAGAGCAATAGCAAGCATTACCAAAATTATGACTGCCGTTATTGCACTTGAATATTGTGCATCAAAAGATAAAGATGTGAAAATAACTGCGGATATGTATGCCGAGGGATCGAGTATGTATCTGAAAGCAGGAGAAATAATAAAGCTAAGCGAAATAGTGAAGGGAATGATGGCTGTATCGGGGAATGATGCAGCAAATGCAGTTGCTGTTACGGTGGGCGGGAATAGTGAGAAGTTTGCCGAAATGATGAATGAGAAAGCACAACAGATCGGCATGAAAAACACGCATTTTGTAACACCGTCGGGACTTGACAGCGAACAGCACTATTCTACCGCATACGATATGGCTGTACTTTGTTCATACGCTATGGATAACGAGGTCTTTAGGGAGATTGTTTCGCAGAAAACTGTTGATGTGGAGTATGTGTATCCTGAAAGTAAAAAGCAGACACTTGTAAACCATAACAGATTACTTTCAATGTGTGAAGGGTGTATAGGGATAAAGACAGGATATACTATGAAAGCAGGAAGAACACTGACATCATGTGCAGAACGTGACGGAGTCAGGCTGATAGTCGTCACATTGGGTGACGGAAACGACTGGAACGATCATTGTGCCTTATACGACTACGGTTTCGGTCTTGTACAAAGAGCAGAGCTTACAGGCGGAAACAAGAGTATAACGCTGCCGCTTGTAGGAAACGGGGATAATTCTGATGAGGTATGCCTTGTACCCGATAAAAAATGTGAGGTTACATTAAAAAACGGAGACGTCGGTAAGGTTGAGGAGAAAATATATGCCCCGCATTTCGTTTACGCACCTCTGACGGCGGGTGAAGCTGTCGGAGAGATTGAATATAAATTGAATGATAGGGTAATAGCCAAAGCAAGGCTTGTTGTAAAATAGAAAGGGTTTAAATATGGAAAACGGAGAAAATAAAGTAAGGATACAGAAAATCATAGCCGATGCGGGGATAGCATCAAGAAGAAAAGCGGAAGAACTTATTTCTTCGGGTGCAGTTACCGTAAACGGGAAAAAAGTAAAACTCGGAGATAAGGCTGATCCGTATAAGGATAAGCTGAATGTTGCCGGCAGGGATATTGTTATCAGAAAGAATACGAAAAAATATTATATTCTCCTGTATAAGCCGAGGGGATTTATAACAACGATGAGTGATGAGGGCGGCAGAAAATGTGTTGCGGAGTTAGTTGACGAAATACCCGCAAGGCTTTTTCCCGTTGGCAGACTTGACAGGGAATCGGAGGGTATGCTTTTCATGACTAATGATGGTGATTTTGCGAATATGATAAGTCACCCCTCAACGCATTTTGCCAAAACATACCGTGTTACCGTACACCCGAGGATAACCGACGAACAGCTTACAAAGCTCACGACAGGAGTTGTAATTGAGGGTAGAAAATCAATGCCCGCTTCAATAAGGGTAATATCAAGCGAGCAGGAAAGGACGGTTCTCGAAATTGTTCTTGAAGAGGGGAGAAACCGTCAGATAAGGAAAATGTGTGAGGCTGTCGGACTTGAAGTGGCAAGATTAAAGCGTACAGCAATAGGCCCGGTAAAACTCGGTATGCTCCAACCGGGAAAATGGAGGGAACTCAAGCCTGACGAAATGAGGAGCATAACTGCATATCAAAAAAAGCTCAAAGCAAGGAATGGATCTAACGTACAAAAACAGAAAAAAACAAAATAAAATATGCCGTTTTATTAAGTGCGGTGATATAATCCCCATAGTGCAGACACTTGAAAAAACAAGAAGTTTTCAAGGCTACGCTATGGGGATTATTTATGTCAAAAATAGGACACACAAATAAGAGGTTATGTCATTCTGCTATTCGTAAACGAAAAATAAAATTGTATATGTAATGCTACTCTCCTGTACTTTCCGTATGCTCTCTTATCAATTTTAGAAATTTATCACCGTAAAGTTCAGCTTTTTTATTTCCGACACCGGATACATTAAGAAATTCATCTTTTGTCAGCGGTTTCTTTTTACACATATCCGTAAGTGCCGAATTTGAAAAGATAATATAAGCCGGAACTTTCGCAGCCTCCGCAAGCTCACGGCGCAGCAGCTTCAGTTTATTAAACAGCCCGTCATCAACAGTTGTATCGGCAACAATATTTTGTTTATCGGGTTTTCGTCTTTCTTTTACCGTTTTTATCTGAAATTCTATATTTCCTTTCAATATTTCCGAACATTTCGGTGAAACTTTTAAGACGGGATATTCTCCCGCCGTGCTTATGATATATCCCTGTTCCTCAAGGCACATAATGATATTGCGTATGTTAGTTTCACCGGTTTCAGACATAATTCCGTATGTTGACTGATTGTCCAGACCGAGCCGTGTTATTTTTTCGTTTTTGCTGCCGCGCAGCACATCGCATATCATTTTCTTTCCGTATTTCTGACCCGTCCTTATGATACACGAAAGTATCTTTTGTGCATCTGTCGTTGCATCAACGGTTTCATACTGCGTCAGACAATTAGAACACTTTCCGCAATAGCTCTTTTGTTTTTCACCGAAATATTTCAATATGAAATTTCTCAAACAATCATTCGTGGTACAATAATACGTCATGTATTTGAGCCTTGCATACTCGATATTTTTTATATTCTCCTGCTGCTCACGGCTCAATTCGGGGTTAGGCTCGGAATTTTCAATAAGAAATTGATTGGTTCTGACATCGGCAGGACTGTATAAAAGAAAACATTCTGCTTCTTCTCCGTCACGTCCTGCTCTGCCTGCCTCCTGATAATAGCTTTCAATATTTTTAGGCATATTGTAATGAATAACAAAAGATACATTTGACTTATCTATACCCATTCCGAAAGCATTTGTCGCTACCATTACACTTTTTCTGTCATATACAAAATCTTCCTGACTGCATCTTCTTTCATTATCCGTCAAGCCCGCATGATAACGTGCTGCCTTAAATCCGTTGACTGTCAATAATTCACAAACCTCTTCCACGCACTTCCTCGTTGCGCAATATACTATTCCTGCACTTTCCCTGCGTTCTTCAAGCAGTTCAAGCAGCTTATCGTTCTTTTTCTTTGTCCTTATAACAGAAAAATACAGGTTTGGTCTGTCAAAACCCGACGTTATGACAAACGGGTCGTTAAGCCTTAGAATTTTAAGTATATCATCACGCACCGATCGTGTTGCGGTTGCCGTAAATGCCCCCACTATCGGACGTTTAACGAGGGAATTTATAAATTCAACAATTTTAAGATAACTCGGTCTAAAATCCTGCCCCCATTGAGATACACAATGTGCCTCATCTACTGCAACCATTGATATATTTATTCGTTGACATATGCTGATAAAATTATTTGTGAGGAGTCTTTCGGGAGCAACATAAATTATTTTGTATTTTCCCGCTTCAATATTATAAAGCACCCTGCCGTATTGTTGTGCTGTCAATGAGCTGTTCAAATATGCCGCAGATATTCCCGCCTGCACAAGTGAAGATACCTGATCGTTCATAAGGGATATAAGCGGGGAAATTACTATTGTTATACCGGAAAAGATGAGTGCCGGGATCTGATAACATACGGATTTTCCTGCCCCTGTGGGCATTATGCCGAGTGCATCACTTCCGGACAAAAGTTTATCAATAATCAATTCCTGTCCTGTTCTGAATGAGGAATGTCCAAAATATTTTTTTAATATTTCATGCTTTTTATCCAAAATTATACCACCCATACTTATTTTACCCAATCAATATATCACATACAGACATTTTTTTCAACATATAATTTTTCGCTATTGATCGTCGTCAGCCTGTTCATACTTCTTTTTTAGAGAGAGCAAAGCCCTTTTTTCAATTCTTGATACATAAGAACGTGAAATTTTAAGAAGTGCCGCAACCTCCCTCTGCGTAAGAGGTTCTCTGCCGTCAAGACCGTATCTTAACCGTATAATAAGCTGTTCACGAGGCAGCAGACTTTTTATATATCCTGCGAGATTTTCTGTTTTCAGCTTGATATCAAGATCATCAACGATAGTGTCGTCAACCGACATTATATCCATAAGCGTAAGTGCATTACCGTCACTGTCGGAATCTATTTCCTCATTTATTGATATATCCTTTGAGCTTTTCTTAATACTGCGAAAATACATAAGAATTTCATTATCAATACAACGTGATGCATAGCTCGACAAACGGATTTTTTTGTCCGGTCTGAATGTTCTTATAGCCTTTATAAGACCTATTGTGCCTATGGACACCAGATCATCGGGATCGGCTCCGGTAGCATAATATTTTTTTACTATATGAGCGACAAGTCTTAGATTATGCTCTATCAGCTTATCTCCCGCTTCCATATCTCCCGCCGCATATTTTTCAAGACATATTTTTTCTTCTTCATCGGACAGAGGCTTCGGAAACTGTCCCGCACCCGTTACATGGAGAATAAATAAAAAAGAAATTTTGCTGATTATATCCGACAGTAAATCAAACATTTCAACCACCCCCAAAGCAATAATATGCCGTAATAGGGGAAAAAATAAATTTTTTTAGATATTTTTTTAAAAAGTATTGACATTAGGTCATATATGCGGTATAATACTAATCGTTGTTGAGGTCGCTGCGGAAAAGTGTGGCGATGTAACCGAATATGCGGATGTAGCTCATCTGGTAGAGCGCAACCTTGCCAAGGTTGAGGTAGCGGGTTCGAGCCCCGTCATCCGCTTTTGTTTTGTACCCGAAGCGATTCGGGTACTTTTTTTATTACGGTGATATAAAGTTTTTTAGTAGTAACTATAATTTTGTTGAAGTAAACGATTTTTTAAGATATAATATAATAAAATAATTTTAGGTAATATCAAAGGAAGTTGACTCAAATTGTATCTAAAAGAAAAATTGATTCGATTTTTAAAAGTTAAAAACATCATACTGCTTGTTGCGGGAATATTTTTGCTTTTTACTTCCGTATGGATTATGTTATCATTGATGTCAACATATTGGGGGGATTGGGAAACCGTAATAAATGCGAAAGCCACACCCGAATGTATTTTATATTCTATAATAGGCATTATCTTTATAGCAGATTCTGTAATATCAAGAATACTTACAGGCAAGGCAAGCTTTTATTCAAGCTATTTTGAGGGTGATCTTGACGGTGTTATAAGCTATGAAGAATTATCCGAGGTTATGCTAAAGAGTAAAAGCCGCATAAAATTCGAGCTGAAATTGTTTCGCATATTATATATGAAAAAGTTCGATTTTTCAAAAGAGGACGGAAACGAAACAATCACGCTTTTCAGCAAGAAGGTTTTATGTGAATGTAAAAATTGCGGAGCTCCTATTGAAAAACGCATATATTTTACGGGGATTTGCCCCTATTGCAAGGGTTCAGACCTTTTTGCACGAGTACTGACAGACAATAAATTTTACAGCATTTCAAACGATATATCATGCGAAAAAAATAACCCGTCCTACTATACCCCGAAGTTTTTTAACGCCAAAAAGAGCTTATGTATAATAAATATCTGTATTATATCTGTCCTTTTATTTATATTTCTTGCGTTTGGTTTAGATTCTGTTGCTAATTATTTCAATGAGGAATATTTGACGAACATATTGCTGTCAGGCGAAAGTTACTCATCCTTTGAACTTATAAGGGGAGAATTGACGGATAATATTTTACTTTCCGCTGTATTTGCACCTGTTCTTATAATTGTGTTATTTTTCCTTATAAAAAGATTTCTTGCTATTCGCACTGCCGACAAGTGTTCATATCAATTTTCACAATGTACCGTACCTTTTTTGAATATAGGTAAATTAAGCACATCAATAGGAAGTAATAACTCAAAGCATTGTCTTAAATCAATACTAAAGGCAATCAATTACAGATATCTAAAAAATTGCTCCATTGAAAAGCATAGCGGCATTTTTAAAATAGCTCTTGCTAAAAAGATTGTAAAGGATATATGCCCGTACTGTGGCGGTGCTATTGTAGGTGCAGTAGATGAACATTATAAATGCAACTTCTGTCACCGTATTATAATGGGGGTTATCTCCCAAAAATAATCCTGTAATGTTTTCATAAGTACGTCACGTCATATATGTGTAGAGAGGTAATCGGAATGGTAAAAATCATTCAAGTCTTTGTAATATCATTGATTTTTCTTGCAATTTCCCTCAAAATGTGGCTGTCCCACAAGCGTGAAATTAAAGAAAGAAATGAATATAAGCAGACATCCGCTATAATTGAGAGGATCGTACAATCCAAAGGAGGGAATACGAAGTTTTATGTTTCCTTTTCTGAAAACGGGAACAGTTATACCGCACAAACAGAACACTATTCATCAGGAGCAAAGAACTTCAATTGCGGTGATAAAGTTAAAATAGGGTATTTTTTCACCAAGGGAAGTAGTCGTCCAATGGCAGTTATACTTGACAAACGGTTGACCTCGGTTTCCGATTCAATACCGGGATTTTGTAAGTTTCTTACAGTTGTAGGAGTTTTTCTCTTTTTAACGGCAACAGTCATGCTTGTAAATTTTCTTTCTGCATAAAAGAAGAATACTTATAAATTCACAAATTACAATTCTTTTTTATCCGTAACTATTGAATATATAAAAATAATATGTTAAAATGTATCTTGACAGGGGAGCTTGTAAACTGGCTGAGAGGGAATTATTATTCCGACCCTAAACCTGATGCGGATAATGCCGCCGTAGGAAGTTAGTATGCTTTTTCGGGGACGCTGTTTGTATCTGCGCCCCCTGTTTTTTATGTAAAATATTCCGTTTTAACGGGCGGACAGGAGGGGAGCGCCTTTTGTCATGTAATAGCAGCGAGGGAAGCCGTGTTGCGGCGTGAGAGGAAGCCTTTAGCTTCGACCGAAATTTTTTGTACGGGATGTCCGTATATTTATGAGAACGCTGTTATTAACGTTCTCATTTTTTTATACAGACGAACCGTGCAGATCCGAAAATTTATTGCTTACTTCCTGATAATAACTTCGCCTGTACATTCCATAACAGGATTATCACGAATTATTTCCCCCACACTATCAAGAATTATCCTACCCGATTTGGGGTTTTTGACCGATATTACATGACCGGAAATTTCAGCTTCAACCTCCGAATATTCAAATGATAGATCCGTATCTTCCATTGTGCAGTTTATAAGTTCAAGACCCTTGCAGTAACAAAGCGGTTGTGTTCCGATTATTTTGCAGTCTATCAGTTTAAGATTTTCCGAGAACCAACCGAGATATTCGCCTTTTACAATACTGTTTCTTACGATTACATTTTTACTATGCCAAAAAGCGTCCTTTGTATCAAGTACTGAAGACTCTATTTGCAGATCTTCCATATACTGAAATGAATATTTTCCGCTCATCTTCACATTTTTCAGCTTGACACCGTTACTGTCAAGAAAAAGATATTCCGAAACGATTTCGGTATTTGTGAGAGTTATATTTTCGGATTTCCAACCAAGCTCCTGTGATATGATGTGACAATCCGCAATGTCAATATTCCGACATTCTCTTACTGCCTTTATGCCGGACAGTTCACTGCCCGTAATTCTTCCGTTTTCACAATACCATATTGCCGCACGTGTCTTTTCGTCCATCACACATTCTTCCACACTGAATTTTTTTATATGCCATAACGGATATCTGAGTGAAAAACTGCATTTGATAACCCGAATATCGGCTGACTCCTTGAGAACCGACTCGCCGTCGGCAGGGCCTGCAAATATACAATCCGCAATATCGGTATGTAGTGTATGATAAAGCGCACGTTCCTCATCATACTGTCTGTTTCTTATAACTTCTCTCATATATGATCCCTCCGGTCACATTATAGAATCTGAATTTTTACTCTTTCCATTATAACATTATAGGGAAAAAATAGCAAATATACATTGTTTTAAATCGGACAAAAGTTTTGTCATTTTTAAGGAGATAAAATTTTATGAAAACAGTATTAACCATTGCCGGCAGTGATTCCTGCGGAGGAGCAGGAATACAAGCCGATATAAAAACTATAACCGTGAACGGCGTGTATGCAATGAGTGCAGTAACCGCATTGACCGCCCAAAATACATTGGGCATCAAAAATATATACAGCGTTCCGCCCGATTTTTTAGGACAACAAATTGATGCGGTTTTTGAAGATATAAGGCCGAATGCCGTAAAAATCGGCATGACATATTCAGCGGAGCTTATTTCCGTTATTGCCGACAGACTTACACGCTGCAATGCTAAAAATATCGTTATCGACCCTGTAATGGTTTCCACAAGCGGTTCAAAACTTTTAAATAATAATTCTATATCGGTTCTTGAGGATAAGTTGTTACCGCTTGCCTCACTTATAACACCAAATATTCCCGAAGCCGAAGTACTTGCGGAAATGGAAATTAAAAAATCGGACGACATGGTGTGTGCCGCAAAAATTATATATGACAGATATTCCTCTCCGGTTTTAATAAAGGGGGGACATAGCCTAAACAATGCTGATGATCTGTTATACAACGGGAAATGCTGTCATTTCTTTAAGGGGAATAGGATTGCCAACACAAATACACACGGTACAGGCTGTACGCTGTCCTCGGCAATAGCCGCAAATCTTGCCAAAGGCTTTGAGCTTGACCGTGCCGTACAATTGGCAAAAGAGTATATATCGGGTGCAATAAGTGCCATGCTTGACTTGGGAAACGGTTCCGGGCCGCTGAATCATGCCTTTGATTTAAACAGTCGTTTTGCCGATAAGGCTTAATATTATCAATAAGAAAGGAAAAACAGATATGAGAAATTACAAAACACAAATGGAAGCCGCCAAAGCGGGTATCATCACCCCCGAAATGGAAACTGTTGCTGGAAAGGAGTATAAAACACCGGAGGAAATACGCTGCTCTGTTGCAAAGGGTGAGGTATGTATTCCATGTAATATCAACCATAAGTCCATTTCGCCGGAAGGTATAGGTGCAGGTCTGAAAACCAAGATAAATGTCAATCTCGGTATTTCGGGCGACTGCAAAAACTATGACAATGAAATGCAAAAGGTGGATATGGCTCTTAAATTTGGTGCAGAGGCTATTATGGATCTCAGTAATTACGGAAAAACCAATACGTTCCGCCGTGAACTTATCGAAAAATCTCCTGCCATGATAGGAACTGTCCCCATGTATGATGCCATAGGATATCTTGAAAAAGATTTGCTTGAAATATCGGCGGAGGATTTTCTTAGAGTAGTACGTGCCCATGCCGAGGAGGGCGTTGATTTTATGACTATCCATGCGGGAATTAACCGACGTGCCGTTGAATCCTTTATGCGTGACAAACGAAAAATGAATATAGTGTCACGTGGCGGTTCTCTTCTTTTTGCATGGATGATGATGACAGGGAATGAAAATCCCTTCTATGAACATTATGATGAGGTTCTTGATATCCTCGCAGAATACGATGTTACAATAAGTCTTGGCGATGCTTTGCGTCCGGGCTGCATTGACGACAGTACGGACGGCGGTCAGATTGCGGAGCTTATAGAACTTGGCGCACTTACAGAACGTGCATGGGAAAAGAATGTTCAGGTCATGGTAGAAGGGCCGGGACATATGGCAATGAATGAAATTGCGGCTAATATGAAACTCCAGAAGCGTATATGCCATAACGCACCATTTTATGTACTCGGCCCTCTTGTTACCGATATATTCCCCGGATATGACCACATAACATCAGCAATCGGCGGTGCTATTGCTGCGGCAAGCGGAGCGGATTTTCTTTGCTATGTCACTCCCGCCGAGCATTTGCGTTTGCCTGATATAAACGATGTAAAAGAGGGTATTATAGCAAGTAAGATTGCCGCACACGCTGCGGATATCGCAAAAGGTGTACCCCATGCGAGAGATAGGGATAATGAAATGGCGGAGGCACGTCATAAAGTTGATTGGGATAAAATGTTTGAAATAGCAGCAGACGGGGATAAGGCAAGGGAATATTTTGAAAGTACGCCGCCTGCCGACCGTCATACCTGTTCGATGTGCGGCAAAATGTGTGCTGTACGTACAACAAATATGATACTTGAAGGCAAAAAAGTTGAATTTTGTACCGAAAAATAACTAAATCCTAAATAGGAAATTTATGGGACTAAAGGGCTAAGTTTTAGGTCAATACTTTTCAAAAGTCCTGCGGTTTTTAAAGGTAAAGTCTTTAGGCTGTGTACGCAGACGAAAACTCACCCGCTCATATAAAAAAATGGGGCTGTCGCAATCTTTTTTACTCATTTGCGACAGCCCCGATTTTTTGTATTTTCGACGATTATTATACCGCCTGTTATAAATTCAATCACCGCAG
>CANQBP010000014.1 GCA_947589415.1 uncultured Clostridia bacterium | reverse complement strand
CGTGCGACAGCTTATTTATATTAACACTTCTCCTCCTTTTTGTCAACTACTTTTTTTCCTTTTCTACATATTGTATTCTTTTTCTTTATTTTCTTTAAGAATAATACTATTTGTAATTTACCCGACATATTTAAACATAACCATAATATACTTCCCCACCGTAACTTTATATACTATATAAGATAAGGCATTTAGGTCTGTTATTTCAACAGTCAGTTTTATTTATAAACGAATACCTATATATACTTTTTTATCTCGGCAAAAATTCTTCCTTTCTTACTCATTCCTGTTACTCCTACAACTTCCGCCTTTCCCTTGCCCCTCATGGAAATCTTATCACCGGCATTGACTTCCCTGTCAGTATCATATATTATCAGCCAATTTACGGATACTTCCCCTCTTTTAATAGCCTCCGCCGCCTTTGTACGTGATAAGCCGAAACACTCGCCGCACAAACTGTCAAGACGCATTGAACTTACATTTACAGATACTGCTTCCGTTTTGGGTTTCGGTATATCCGAAAGCTCTCCTTTTTTTACCCTTACTCTGTATCTGCCTATTTTTTGCAAATTCATTTCCACATAATCACATACGGATTTATGACAAAAAAATTGTGCTTTATTTCCGTTTACTAAAATATCTCCGAGCATTTCCCTCTTTATTCCGAGTCCCATCAGCGAACCCAACACATCACGATGAGAAATTTCCGCCCTGCTGTCGCTGATTTCTACACTGTACAACACGGCAGGCAAACCTTCATCATATGCGTATTCGTCATGTTTAACTTTACACATTCTCCGTTCCGCTTCAGGATATCCGCCTTCAAAGCTGATTATTCCGTAAAACTCATCAATTTTTGATAAGAGGGTCAGCTCGGCAGGTGTAAGAAAATGCGAGTACAAAACGCTGTAAGTCTTTTCACTTCTGCTTATTAAATCATTTATTTTTTTAAGCAATATTTTTTCTTCATCTCTGTTTGTGTATTTTTTACTAAAATCCATGATAGCCCCACTTTTTTACTATTAGTATTTTTTATATCAATATTACAATGTGTATTTTATACTTACCGACTCATGTTCTACATATACAATCTGTAATATATATATAAATAATATACAATAAGTTGATATTTATAATTTTTTATTTTAAAAAAATATATCATATATACCGCAAAACTGTCAACGAAGATATGTAATTTTCCTTATAATTCAAGTTTTTCAAATAATTGTGTGTTGATTTATCACCCGAACAGCGTTATAATTCTAATCGCAGCGGTGATAACCGCCGACTATTTACATGGAGGTTTTATCATGAAAAAAATCTTACGTTTTTCTATGTCTTTATTTACAGCCGCAGCATTGGTTTCATGTGCCGTAATTTCGGCGAATGCTGCCGGTCAGACAACAATTACCGATTGCGGTAATATCAAATCTTATGTTATTACGGCAAACGGCTGCTCGACTCCCGATATGTCAAAAATTCAAGATATTATCGGTAACTGTAACGGAAACTGCGATATCAAAACTATCACAAATCAATGTGCAAATGCGGGTATTGATTTAAGTGATTTAATTTCAAAATTTGGTATTCTTCCCGACAACACCCAATGTACGGACTGCGGAAACAGTGAATCTTCAGAACCGTCTAACCAGCCGAGCAAACCCTCACAAGACAACGAAACAAACGAACAAAAGCCGTCAGCAGACAGCAGCGTATCGGAATATGAAAAACAGGTTGTTGAGATTGTGAACCGCAACCGTACGGCAAACGGACTGCAGCCGCTGAAATTAAACACGGAATTATCAAAAATTGCCAAATTAAAATCTCAAGATATGAAAGACAAGAAATATTTCAGCCACACTTCTCCGACATACGGAAGTCCGTTTGAGATGATGAAGCAGTTCGGCATAAGCTATCGCACAGCCGGTGAAAACATTGCCATGGGTCAAAGAACACCCGAAGCCGTCATGACAGCATGGATGAATTCTGACGGTCACAGAGCAAATATCCTCAATCCGACATACACACAAATCGGTGTAGGCTATGTAGCCGACGGCAACTACTGGACGCAGATGTTCATATCATAATTTTAAAACCGGCAGCACACTTTAAATTACAGGTCAGCCCGAAAAAGGACTGACCTGTAATTATTTTTATTATAAAACTGTTTTATATAATCCGATGTCTGATTTTTGTATTCGCACAATACAGTAATAACACAAAATTTCACTTTGGTCTGACTTAATTTAGCTGTTTAAAGCCGTTTGGTCAAGGCAGGGACATTCAAATCTTTTTTAATCTGCCGTCAATCCCGATTCTTACCCTATACTTTTCACTTGATTGTTTCTCCGCCATTATTACCGTTTTCGGGATTTTTAAAACAAATATGATGATATCATCATTTATAATTAACGGCATATTTTCCCGTACAGATGATTATTTTTTAACTGCGAGTGCATAGCTTTCATCTATCAGAGGTAAAATTTCTTCAATTCCGACGCTGCCGTCAAGACGTATCGTGTACCAGCTTTTTTTATTCATATGGTAGCCGGGCAGAAATTTTACCCCGTCAACCACCCCGCTAACCCTGTTCGGGAGCGCATGGAGGTCTATAACGCATACTTTTCCGCTTGAATTAAAACCTAACTTATCCATTCCGACAGTCATTATGACGGCATACCATTTTCCGCTGTCTTTTCTTCTCAAAACCGCACTGTCGGGGGATTTTTCCCAAAGAAATTCAAGACAATCTCCATATTTTGACATAGCATATTCTTCAATTTTCTTAACTAATGTATTATCAAAATTTCCGCCTATATAACACTTTTTACGTATATCATTCAAAATACTTTCGTATTCCTCTCTCACGGCACCCACAAATGCGCCCTCGGACTCCGTAAGATGCAGAACATACTCATCTCCGGATAATTTATCCGTAACACCGGTATCAAGACCGCCGTCCTGCCCTATTTTAACAGACATTTCAAATTGACCGTCTAAAATATCCGTTGTGTATATGTAAAAATTATCTTTTTTCACAAATCCAAAGACACCAAGGGCTTTAAAATTCACCCTGCTGCCGTCAAAGGTAACTTTTGCCATGATATCACCCGCAAAAATCAGTTTTTCATTTTAAAGAACTTTTCGTCAATTACTTCTGTTCCAACACTTCCGCAAGTCACATCTGCAAGCTGCTTTTCAAAAATAGTCTGCGCCCCCGGCACTATATGAAAATGCATTTCTACATCTGCCCCGAACTCGGTCTTGTCAACAACTCCGCCGTTTGCCGATATAAGTCCCGATATTTTCCCGTATTGATTATAGTCACATCTCAAGCAGCATATATTACATTTTTTCATTGTAACAATACCGCCCGCCTCAAGTGCAATTTTTGCACCCCTCGTATATGCACGGACTAATCCGCCCGCACCCAACAGTATTCCTCCAAAATATCTTGTAACTACAACAACCGTATCCGTAACTTCCGATTTAACCATAACATCAAGCACGGGCACACCCGCCGTTCCGTGCGGCTCACCGTCGTCGCTACACCTTTGTATGCCTCCGTCTTTTATAATATATGCATACACATTATGAGTTGCATCCCAATGATATTTTTTCTTTTGCTCTATAAAATCGAGTGCTTCTTTTTCAGTCCTGACAGGTTTAACATACCCGATAAATTTGGATCTTTGCTCAACAAATTCGTCTTGTGCCTCTGTATCTGTTGTTTTGTAAGATATATCCATAAAAATATCCTTTCAAAAACATACTATAAAGCGGTACACTGTTCCGTGTACCGCTTTAAGTAAATTATTTCTGATTGATGCCGTAGCGCTTATTGAATCTGTCAGCACGTCCGCCCGTATCGACCAGCTTCTGTCTGCCCGTAAAGAACGGATGACATTTTGAACAGATTTCAACACGGATATTGCTCTTTGTAGAGCCCGTTTCGATTACATTACCGCAAGCACAAGTAATTGTAGTCTGATTATAATTCGGATGAATATTCTTTTTCACTTAAATTCACCTCTTTCGATCATCACCGAGTAACAAACGAATTATAACATATAATTTCTCGAATTGCAAGGTCTTTTATAATTTTTTTTGATAAGATTTTGCAGACTTACAAAACACATATTACAATAAGTAAAAAAGAAAGCAATTTATCTTTAGAAAAGACTGTACACGGTACGTTTGAAATGTATTACGGGTGTCCTAATAATTCCAACTACATTCCCGTACTTCATAAAAACATACGGTATTCCGAACAAAAACGCAAACCGATATCAAAGTTACAGACACAAAAAACACTAATAAAAACGGCAAAATATATTGAATTTTTTTAATTATCGTGTTAAACTGACTTATATAGAATATCTTAATTTTGCTTTAAACACAAAACAGCATAATACAAAAACAGTCAAGCATTATTTCCGCACTTTTCCGTGCGTATTATAATTTCTCCTATACTGTTATAGCATGAACCGTATGTAAACATTTAGCAAATTTACATAGTTACTATAACCGTTTAATAATCATTCTCAATAAAATAAAGTATATTAGAAAATACTGTCAGAAAACAAGTTGACAAGGAAAGTAAAAATATTTATAATAATGTTAGGTTTTTATTTGTTCCCATATAGGTCTTAGCTGACCGAGGGAATCATTTAACAATATGTAAAATGTTCGGATTGAGGGGAATGATATATGCGAATAGCAATTTGTGATGATGAGTGTAATTTCAGAACCGATTTGAGAAAGATCCTGCTGGAATACAAAAAAGAAAAACGTATATATATGGATATCTTTGAGTTTGACGACGGAGAGAGTCTGCTTGAGTCGGAACAGTTATTTGATATGGTATTCATAGACTATCAGATGCCGGGTATAGACGGAATGGAAACTGCGAGAAAGATGCGCCTTAAAAACTGTATATGCAGTATTATATTTATCACGAGCTACCCGCAGTTTGTATTTGAATCCTTTGAAGTACAGCCGTTCCGTTTTTTCGTAAAGCCTCTTGAAAAGGATAAACTGATATCCGCTATGGACAGCTATCTTCAGCAGCAGAATTTACTTAATCCGATAATAATAATTGAGAACGGAGAGCAGATAACCATAAATTCGGCAAACATACTTTATCTTGAGGGTAACGGAAGATACTGTCTTGTGCGAACGCTCGATCATGTTTTCAAAAGTTCAAAGACAATTTCAAGGGTATTTAATTTACTGCCCCAACACTGTTTTTACCGAATACATAAATCATATGCAGTCAATATGTATTGTATTGCATCTGTCAGCGGCAATGAGGTTATTATGATAAACGGCGAAAAAGCGATTATTGGCAGAAATCACTTAGCCGACTTCAAAAGAGCATATAAAAATTTCGTTAAAAACTATTACTTGCAGGGCTGATTTTAGTGACCGTTACAGGCATGAAATCCGTGGTACTGCATTTTCCCGTCTTGTCTGTATGTATTTTCAGGAGATAAATCAGGACGGTTCGGAAAATGGGGAGTTTAAGGAAATGATTGCCTACATCGCAACAACAGTAAGAACCAAGGAATGATTTCAGGAAATGTAAGTCTGATCTGCAACAAAATCAAAAAGTAACTTTTCTAAATACATTTAAAAATCGAAATAAGTTGAATTTTCATGCAAAAACGGGTCGCACATTAAGAGCGATCTGTTTTTGTAATTCTCATATATTCCCCAAAAAGTCAAACCGAACTACTGCCAAAAAAATGAGATAATAAACATTATTGTATATGAAAATATCAAATCAACAAAATTCAGACCGGTTTCCTTAATTTGCTTGACACTCATTTTCTATAATGGTATAATTAGTGCAATTGGATTTATGGAGTGATGATATGATAAGCGGCGCAGAAATTATGGTAAAATGTCTTCAAGAAGAAGGCGTCCGTGTTGTATTCGGATACCCCGGTGCAGTTATATGCCCTTTTTTTGATGAACTTTATCGTACGGATATAAAAGCCGTTCTTGTCAGACAGGAACAGAATGCCGCACATTCTGCCAGCGGCTATGCAAGGGCATTGTCTTGCGTGGGCGTATGCGTGGCAACATCAGGTCCCGGTGCGCTTAACCTTATTACCGGTATTGCTACCGCATACATGGATTCTATACCCCTTGTATGTATAACGGGACAGGTGAAGAGTGATGTTCTGGGACGTGATGTTTTTCAGGAAGCGGATATAACAGGTGCTTGTGAGTCTTTCGTAAAGCATAGCTACCTTGTGAAAAATACAGCCGACCTGCCGAGGGTATTCAAAGAGGCTTTCCATATTGCTTCAACCGGCAGACCGGGGCCTGTTCTCATAGATGTTCCGGTAGATATACAACAAGGTGTCGTTGAAGAATTTGTTTACCCGGATAAGGTAAATATTATAGGATATAAACCCAGTGTACACGGACACCCTATGCAGGTCAAAAAAGCTATTGAAATGATAAAGGACTCTAAGCGTCCGATAATATGTGCCGGCGGCGGAGTTCTTACGTCGGGTGCAAAGCCGAAACTTCGTGAATTTTCCCAAATTACGAAAATACCCGTAATTTCCACTATGATGGGCATTGGAGTTATGCCCTCGGACGACCCTCTTTACGTCGGTATGATAGGCTCACACGGTGTCAAGGCTGCAAATACGGCTATGCATAATGCCGACCTTATTATACTTTGCGGTGCAAGGGTGGGCGACCGTGCCGTGGCATCTCCCGATCAGGTCGTTGAACGTGCAAACGTCATACATATTGATATAGATCCTGCCGAAATCGGCAAGAACATGAAAACCACCGTTCCCATAGTCGGGGATATGAAAAACGTACTCGGTCAGATGCTTAAAGAAATTGATTATACCGCCCCTGAAGAATGGGCGGAGCAAATCAAAAAATGGAAGGAACAATTTGCCGCAGTACCGCAGTCTTTTGAAGGTTATGTAGAGCCGAAGAGCTTTATAGCAAAGCTCTCAACTATGCTCAAACCAAAAGCCGTTATGGCGGCGGACGTGGGTCAAAACCAGATATGGTGCGCAAATAATTACCGTATCCGTGACGGTCGTTTTCTAACATCGGGCGGCATGGGTACAATGGGTTATTCCGTTCCCGCAGCCGTTGGGGCAAAACTCGCAAGACCGTCAAGAGATGTTGTTGCCGTTTGCGGCGACGGTGCTTTTCAGATGTCGATGAATGAGCTTGCAACAATAGCGCAGGAAAATCTTAACATTAAAATTATTGTGATGAGAAATACTGTTCTCGGAATGGTACATGAGCTTCAAGACGTACATTATGGCAGCAGATATGCTATAACGGAGCTTGATACAATCCCGGATTTTGTAGCGCTTGCAAAGGCTTACGGAATAGATTCCGCATTGGCATCAAGCAACGAGGAAGCCGAGGAATATGCAAAAATAATGCTTAAAAGCGATAAGCCTTTTGTGCTTGTATGCAATATACACCCCAAAACATCATCAAGATAAGGAGGTACGCCGATATGAAATACACGCTTTCTGTACTTGTGGAAAATCACCCCGGTGTACTTTCAAAGGTATCGGGTCTTTTCTCACGCAGGGCATTTAATATTGACAGTCTTGCCGTGGGAATAACGGAAGATCCCGATATTTCGAGAATAACAATTGTTGCGGACGGTGACGAATATGTTATTGAGCAGTTGGAAAAGCAGCTGAATAAGGTTATCCCCGTAATTAAGGTACGAACCTATAAAGAGGGGGAATATATAAGCCGTGAGCTGTCGCTCATAAAGGTAAGCTGCCCGTCAAAACAAAGGCTCGATATTATGAAAATATCAGAACTTATGGGGGCAAGAATAGTCGATGTTTCAGTCAATACAATGACTCTGCAGTTTGCGGATACGCTTGAAGCGTTTGAAACACTGATTGATCTTCTCAAGCCATATGGTATCCGTGAGATCGTCAGAACGGGGACTGTCGCAATCGAAAAAGATTCCGCAGTTTCCCGCAAATAGCGGTCTAACAGATTTCATATAAATTTTGTACCGTTGTGGTACATATCATTAAATTTATTTGGAGGTCTTTAAAATGCCAAAAATTTATTACGATGCTGATTGTGACATCAATGTCCTCAAGGGCAAAACAGTCGCTATTATAGGCTACGGCAGCCAGGGTCATGCCCATGCTCTTAACCTTCGTGACAGCGGCGTCAATGTTATAATCGGTCTGTACAAGGGAAGCAGACGTTGGGATCATGTTAAGGAGCTTGGCTTTGAGGTTTATACAACCGCCGAGGCTACTCAAAAGGCTGACATTATAATGATCCTCACACCTGATGAAAAGCAGGCAGATATCTTTAAGAATGATATCGAGCCTAATCTTACCGAGGGTAAGGCTATTGCTTTTGCACACGGCTTTAACATTCATTTCAAGCAGATCATTCCGCCTAAGAATGTTGACGTATTCATGATTGCCCCCAAAGCTCCGGGTCATACCGTACGTTCAGAGTACGTTGAGGGCAAGGGTACTCCCGCACTTGTTGCCGTATATCAGGATGCAACGGGCAAGGCTCTTGATATTGCTCTTGCATACGGTGCAGGTATCGGTGCTGCTCGTGCTGCCGTTATGGAAACAACATTCAGAATTGAAACAGAAACCGACCTTTTCGGCGAGCAGGCTGTTCTTTGCGGCGGTGTTACGGCACTTATGCAGGCAGGCTTTGAAACTCTTGTTGAAGCAGGATATGCTCCCGAAAACGCATATTTCGAGTGCATACATGAAATGAAGCTGATAGTAGATCTTATCTATACCGGCGGCTTCTCAATGATGAGATATTCAATTTCCGACACGGCAGAATTCGGTGACTACGAAACAGGCAAGAGAATTATCACGGATCAGACAAAGGCTGAAATGAAGAAAATTCTTGCCGAAATTCAGGACGGTACATTTGCATCAAAGTGGATTGCCGAAAACAAAAACGGCAGGGCGCACTTCAACGCTACACGTGCCCTCAAGGCTGAACACCAGCTTGAGAAAGTAGGAGCAGAAATCCGCAAGATGTATGCTTGGAACGAAACCGACGACAAATATGCCGATTGATTTCGTGCGGTTTTGCTGACCTGCCGACGGCGCGGTCTAAATAAAATATAAATAATGCAGTCGTTTTCATAAAAGAAAGCGGCTGCATTTTATATATTGTTCTTCGGTTTGTCTGTTCCGTAAACAAGATGATCGATGCCGGTCTATAAAAATTTGCAGGGACAATCAATATACCGATAATAATATTTTAATGTTGGAATATGTAAAACAGCGACAGCCAAACCGACTGCCGCTGTTTTTTATATTGTGATATTCAATCAGTTACCGGAACGCTCTTTAAGCTCTTCATATCTTTCAACGGACTTCTCCTCTGCCTTCTTAAAGAGAACCTCTGCTCTCTCCGGGAAGGAACGTGTAAGCGCACTGTAACGTGCCTCACCGAGAATAAAGTCACGATAACTCTCCTTCGGAGGTTTGCTGTCAAGCGTGAACGGATTCTTGCCTTCAGCCTTGAGAAGCGGATTATATCTGAACATATTCCAATAACCGCAGTCAACCGCTTTCTTCATTTCAGCCTGACAATTCTTCATGCCGCCCTTAATTGAGTGCATTTCGCAGGGTGCATAGCCGATGATAAGTGACGGTCCCGGATAAGCCTCTGCCTCTTTGATAGCCTTGAGTGTCTGATTTTGATCTGCACCCATAGCAATCTGGGCAACATATACGTAACCGTAGCTCATAGCTATATCAGCAAGCGATTTTTTAGCTATTGCCTTACCTGCTGCCGCAAACTGAGCAACCTGACCGATTTGTGAAGCCTTTGATGCCTGTCCGCCCGTGTTGGAGTAAACCTCGGTATCAAATACCATGATGTTTACATCTTCTCCTGTTGCAAGAACATGATCAAGACCGCCGAAACCGATATCATATGCCCAACCGTCACCGCCGAATATCCATACGGACTTCTTAGCAAGATATTCCTTATTCTCAAGGACATCTTTTCTTGTCGGACAATCGCAGTCGAGTTTTTCAAGCTCCTCCACAACTGCCTTTGCAGCAGCTCCGTTCTTTTCGCCGTCATCTTTTGTAGCAATGAACTCTGCAATAGCTGCCTTAACAGATTCGGATGCCTTTTCTCCGGCAGCGATCTTTTCAAGATCTGCTATAAGTCTTTCACGGATAGCTTTCTGTCCGAGGTACATACCATAACCGTGTTCCGCATTATCCTCAAAGAGTGAGTTTGCCCATGCCGGACCGTGACCTTCTGCCGTTACCGTGTACGGTGATGTAGCAGCCGGACCACCCCAAATTGAAGAACAGCCGGTAGCATTGGAGATATACATTCTGTCACCGAAAAGTTGTGTAATAAGACGTGCATATGACGTTTCTGCACAGCCTGCACATGAGCCTGAGAACTCAAGGAGCGGTTTCTTATACTGGCTGCCGATAACCGTTGCCGTATTCGTGGTTTCGGGTTTCTCCGTTACATTAGCAACACAATAATCGAATACTGCCTGCTGAGCGTCTTGGGTTTCACGAGGAACCATTTTAAGCGATTTTGTCGGGCATACACCTACGCAAACCGAACAGCCCATACAATCCATCGGAGAAATTGCAAGAGTATATTTGTACTCCGTCTTAACAACGGGCTTCGGAGCAATCTTTGTTGCTTCGGGAGCTGCTGCTGCTTCCTCCTCTGTCATAGCGAACGGACGAATCGTAGCATGAGGACATACAAACGAACATTTATTACATTTTGCACAAGTTGCTTCATTCCACTCGGGAACCATAACCGCAACTCCACGCTTTTCATAAGCAGATGCACCAAGCTCGAACGTACCGTCCGTATGCTCAATAAATGCAGATACAGGCAGGCTGTCACCGTCCATCTTGTCAACAGGCTCAAGAATATTCTGTACCATCTTTACGGTCTTTTCAGCACCCTCGAGCTTTGTTTCGGTCTTTTCGTCCGTTGCTGTTGCCCAATCTGCCGGAACATCAATCTTAACAAATGCGTTTACACCGGCATCAATAGCCTTATGGTTCATGTCAACAATTTCCTGACCTTTCTTGAGGTAGGACTTTGTAGCGGCGTCCTTCATGTGCTGTACTGCCTCGTCAATAGGCATAACCTGCGCAAGAGCAAAGAATGCAGCCTGAAGGATAGTATTTGTACGCTTGCCCATGCCGATTTGCTCTGCAAGGTCAATAGCATTTACCGTATAAAGCTGTATATTATTGTTTGCTATATACTGCTTTGTTTCGGCATTAAGGTGCTTATTAAGTTCTTCGGGAGTCCACTGGCAGTTTATAAGGAATACTCCGCCGGGCTTAACGTCCTGCACCATTTTATAACCCTTTAGAATGTATGAGGGATTATGGCAGGCAACAAAGTCAGCCTTGTTTATATAGTACGGGCTCTTTATAGGCTTGTCGCCGAAACGGAGGTGAGAAATTGTTACGCCGCCTGTTTTCTTTGAGTCATACTGGAAATAAGCCTGTACATATTTTTGTGTATAGTCACCGATTATCTTTATGGAGTTCTTATTTGCGCCAACAGTACCGTCACCGCCAAGACCCCAGAACTTACACTCGATTGTTCCCTCTGCTGCCGTATTCGGAGCGGGTTTTTCCTCAAGCGAAAGATTTGTGACATCATCGTTTATACCGATAGTGAACTGCGACTTAGGTTCGTCCTTTGCAAGCTCATCATATACGGCAAACACGCTTGAAGGAGGTGTATCCTTAGAACCGAGTCCGTAACGTCCGCCAATAACCTTAATACCTGTTTTGCCCTGCGCTGCAAGAGCCGCAACAACATCAAGGTAAAGAGGCTCACCGAGAGCGCCCGGCTCTTTTGTTCTGTCAAGAACCGCAATTTTCTTAACGGTTGCAGGAATAGCCTCAACGAGTTTATCTGCTCTGAACGGACGATAAAGTCTTACCTTAACAACGCCGACCTTTTCACCGTTGGCGTTCATATAGTCGATAACCTCTTCGATAACATCATTGATAGAACCCATAGCGATAATAACACGCTCTGCATCCTCTGCACCGTAATAGTTAAAGAGTTTATAATCGGTACCGAGCTTTTCGTTGATCTTACCCATGTATTTTTCAACGATCTCCGGAACTGCGTCATAGTACTTGTTGCAAGCCTCTCTATGCTGGAAGAAAATATCGCCGTTTTCGTGTGAACCGCGCATTACGGGGTGTTCGGGATTAAGCGCTCTCTTTCTGAATGCATCAACAGCATCCATATCGCACATTTCTTTAAGATCCTCATAATCCCATATCTCGATTTTCTGGATCTCATGAGAAGTTCTGAAACCGTCAAAGAAGTTAATGAACGGAACTCTTCCCTCGATAGCCGCAAGGTGGGCAACAGGAGCAAGATCCATAACTTCCTGCGTATTTGTTTCAGCGAGCATTGCGAAACCGGTCTGACGACAGGCATAAACGTCGGAATGATCGCCGAAGATATTAAGTGCGTGAGAAGCTACACAACGAGCGGAAACGTGGAACACACCCGGAAGAAGCTCACCGGCAATCTTGTACATATTAGGTATCATAAGGAGAAGACCTTGTGAAGCCGTAAATGTAGTTGTAAGCGCACCCGCATTAAGCGATCCGTGAACTGTACCGGCAGCACCTGCCTCCGACTGCATTTCGGATACGTGTACTGTCGTGCCGAAGATGTTTTTGAGTCCCTGGGCCGACCACTGATCAACATAGTCTGCCATCGGGCTGGACGGTGTTATCGGGTAGATACCCGCAACTTCGGTGAACGCATATGCTACGTGTGCAGCAGCGTTGTTGCCGTCCATGGTTTTCATTTTTCTTGCCATTTAAAAATCCTCCTTATATGAATAAAATTACTTAAAAAAGTTAATTTAAGCAGGCATTGGTACTTTCGCAATGTACCTTTTACATTTTAACACTTTTTTTTCTTTCTGTAAAGCGAAAAAATGTAAAAAGTAAATATTTATATGTAGAAAATTAAAGCAAAATTTAAGCATTTATCACAAAATGGAATATAAATAAACTTTATATACATAATTCTTCCAATAGTGATGCATTATCTCTAAAATTATTATGCAAAAAATTAGGGCTTTATGGCATTTCTTATCCCATAAAAGCCCCATTCAACAATTTTAGATTAATATGTGTACATTCATGTATTTGGCAGATCAAAAGAATTGATTATACCAGCATCCAGTCGTGAAATCATCAATGCGTCAGCTATGTTGACTTCTCCATCCCTATTCACATCTGAAACGGCAAGCCTATTTTTGTCCATACTTATTATTCCCGCATCATAACGAGATATTACGAGTGCATCTGCTATATTCACTTCACCATCGTTGTTGGCATCGCCAACGATTCTGTTATTTTCCAAGGTTACGATTGAGAAAATTTGTGCGGCTGTACCATTTGAGTCATACAATGAAACATTTGAACCACTTGAGGTATTTGCTCCGTTTACATCAAGTACACGAGTTCTCGAACAACCCGACCTCATTATGAAACTGTCCGGATTTCCGAAAATATACCATTTCTGTGCAAAACTCCCGTTAAATTCGTATAACCAAATATTTGTTTTATTTTCATCCTTAGCATTGCTCACGTCAATGACCTTGCCGTCATAACAACTTGTAATAACATATGAGCCGTCAGTCTGCCTTTTAAAATCCCAAACCTTGCTCAAATCTTCTGCATCTCTTTTTTGGATTTCAACATTACCGTTTATATTGGCTAAAGCCATTTCATTATTTTTATTATAAACAATTTCAGCTCTAAATTCGTCCCCAAAGTTTGAGGGAGTTGCCACCTCAATTATCACCCTGTCAGATTCAGAATGAAACCAATCCGAATTATCCTGCATCCAATAATTTCGATTATACGTATTGAAAGATGTATAATATTTTCCTGCCGGCAGGTTATAAAATGAAAACTCAGTATCGGTGAGTAAATCATTTCTTGATATCAGACTTACGCTATTATCATCATTCATCTTATATAACCACAGATTGTAGTGTGTGGCATTTGGTATCTTGTTCCACGATATATTAACAGTATCTCCGGGTTGATAAATCATCTTATCGGTTTTAAGAACAGCTTTATAATCAGAAAGACATGATGAACAAGTACTCAACGGTACAGTTTCATTTCTGTTTTCCTTTACATCGCCGCAGCTGCATTTGTAACACTTAAAATGCGGGTGTGCTTTCCAGTAGTAGACATATTGGTTGTAATTATGAGTATGGTGTGATGCAGCAGAATAGTTTGGTCTTACAAATACCCAATATGCTCCACTCGGTTTTGATGATTCAGGATACCAATTCTGATTATATTTCATTATACTGACATGTGACCTATTTGTCGGATAATATTGATTACCACCTATACAATTTACTCCATCAATCATTAAGGTGACATGAGACCAGTATGTACCATCAAAATAGAAAACAAAATCTCCTTTTTGTGGGGATGATACTATTTCAGCACCGCAATTGTTAATCATTCTTTGATATAGATTCCAAACAATACCTCTGTCTGCTGCATTATATGGTATTGTTGAGTCAGGCATACCTGTATAACGTGCACAATCCGTAACAAAATCTGCACACCACGCCTCACCTTCACTATATCCCAATTGCCATTGTTCCATACCATTTTGTGCCTTAGCTACTTCGACAATGTCATCAATATAATTTCCTGTGAGTTTATAGTTTTTGTTAAAATTTTCCGAACTTTGTGTTGCCTCTACACTTGTGGATGTTAAATTCATTATACAACTGACAGACAGTAACACCGCAAGCATTACCGCTATGATTTTTTCATAATTTTTATTATACCGAAGCATAATTCTCCCCCCTATGTATATAAACAGAAAAATATAAAATACATACATTAAATTTACTCAAAACATATTCCATCCGCAATTATACTATCACAATGTCCAATAATTGTCAATAATATTTAGTGAAAATAATTTTCTAAAAGTAAATATTTATGTAGAAAATAAAAGCAAGATTTAAGCATTTATCACAAAATGGAATAATTCGTAATTTTTTCTCCCGTTTTATACGGACAAGCATAGTGATAATTTTTATTTAATAAAAATATAAACAAAAAAATACGGATATTCTTTAAAAAATGTATTGAATATTTCGTAAATTTAGATTATAATTATTATATTCTGAAAACTTTACGGTGTTATACCGAAAGACTTAATTTAAGGAGGATGTGTATGAGAAACATATTGTTTGTGGCGTCGGAATGTTATCCGTTTGTAAAAACAGGCGGACTTGCTGATGTAGTCGGCGCACTTCCGAAGATGATAAATAAAGACGAATTTGACGTAAGGGTTGTTGTTCCGAAATATATGTGTATTCCGTGGGAGTACAGGCAGCATTTTCAGTATATCACGAGCTTTTACATGGATCTCGGCTACATACAGGAACATAAGTATGTAGGAATAATGATGTACGAACATGAGGGAATTAAATACTACTTTATTGATAACGAGGGATACTTCGGCGGCGACAGTCCGTACGGCGATATTAAATGGGATATTGAAAAATTTACGTATTTCAGTAAAGCTGCGCTTGCAATACTTCCCGTCATAGGCTTCAAGCCCGACATCATTCATTGTCATGACTGGCAAGCTGCGCTTGTTCCCGTATTTCTCAGAACGCTTTTTAGGGATAACGGATTTTTTTGGGGTATTAAGACCATTATAACCATACATAATTTGAAATTCCAGGGTATATGGGATCTCAAACTGTTCCGTTACCTTACTGCGTTTCCGGAATACGTTTTTACATCGCAAAACATGGAATATTACAAAGACGGAAATATGCTAAAGGCGGGTATTGTTTTTTCCGATTACGTAACGACCGTAAGCGACACCTATGCAGGCGAAATTCAGATGCCGTATTACGGAGAGGGTCTTGACGGTCTTATAAGGAGCAAAAACCATTCGCTCTGCGGAATAGTAAACGGTATAGACTACAATGTTTATAATCCTGCCGAGGATATTCAGATATACGAGCATTATACGGCAGATACACTGCCCGAAAAGAAAGTCCTTAACAAGAGAGGGCTGCAAGAGGAACTCGGTCTGCCGATCGACGACAATAAATTCATGATAGCAATAATTTCCCGTCTTACGGATCAGAAAGGCATAGACCTTGTAAACTATTCTATCGAAAGAATTGTTGACGAACATACACAATTTGTCATTATCGGCACGGGCGATCCCCGTTACGAAAACAGTTTCAGATATTATCAGTCAAGATATCCCGACAGGGTATCGGCCAATATATATTATTCGGATAACAGAGCGCATAAACTCTATGCTGCCGCTGATGCTATGCTTATGCCGTCACGCTTTGAACCGTGCGGTCTGACGCAGCTCATATCACTGCGCTACGGTACTGTTCCGATAGTGCGTGAAACCGGCGGACTTCGTGATACTGTTCAGCCGTATAACTGGTATGACAATACGGGTACAGGTTTCTCGTTTGCAAATTACAATGCCGATGAAATGATGGATTCGATAAACTACGCAAAGACGGTATATTTTACTCAGCGTGACCGCTGGTACGAAATTGCCGAGCGTGGCATGAATACGGATTATTCTTGGAATCGTTCGGCAAAACGATATGAACAGCTTTACTATAATCTCACCAACTGGTAAGCGGCGGGAGGTCACTCCCGATTCGCCCCTTTGCCTAAAATTTTGGCGGCGGGGCGACACTCCGCAGGCAGAAACGGTCGGGTCATAGGTTAATCAATAAAAACACAAAATATTTACAAATTGACGGTATTGGAACTTATACTGTCGATAAGGGGTTTCGATTAAGTTCATTAGAGCTTAATACGACAACCCCATTATTTTACTTACACATATCGGGGGATATTATGGGATTTAAAAAAAGAAATTATATAGTTGCAGAGGTATCAAAAAAAGCAGAGGAAAGCCTGCTTAAAGGGCATCCTTGGATATATGATACCGAGGTACGTTCATTGGACGGTACTCCTACCGACGGGGATATAGTTGACGTTGTAAACCATAAGAGAAGATTTATAGGTTCGGGGTTTTTTAACAGTAATTCAAAAATACGCATAAGGCTCATTTCACGAAATGCCAACGATAAGTTTGACAGCGCATTTTTTGAAAGAAGAATAAGATATGCATGGGAATACAGAAAAACCGTCATGGGAAATGACCTCAACTGCTGTCGTGTCATTTTCGGCGAGGCAGATACTTTTCCGGGACTGACAGTCGATAAATTCAATGATATACTGGTAACGCAAACGCTTTCTCTCGGAATAGAAAAACGCAAGGATATTATTTTTCCCCTCCTTTATAAAGTACTTTCCGAGGACGGATACAGTATAAGGGGAATATTTGAAAGAAACGATGTTCGTGTACGTGAGCTTGAGGGCATGGAGCAGGGCAAGGGATTTTATCCGCTAAAAAATCTTCCCGTACCCGAAAGTACCTCCGTTATAATAACAGAAAACGGAATTAAGTATAATGTAGACTTTGAAAACGGGCAAAAAACAGGTTTTTTCCTCGATCAAAAATATAACCGCCTTGCGGTCGCAAAAATAGCTAAGGGGAAAAAGGTTCTTGATTGTTTTACACATACAGGCTCTTTTGCACTTAATGCAGCTCTCGGCGGTGCGGAAAAGGTTTGTGCGGTCGATATCTCGCAGGACGCTGTTAATATGGCAAAAATCAATGCCGAAATGAATGATCTTTCCGGCAAAATGAGTTTTGTATGCGAAAATGTTTTTGATCTGCTTTCATCAATGACAGGCAAAGAGGGATATGATTTTATCATTCTTGATCCTCCCGCCTTTACAAAATCCCGTGCTACCGTTGAATCCGCCTACCGAGGATATAAGGAAATCAATCTTCGTGCAATGAAACTTCTGCCCATGGGAGGGTATCTCGCAACCTGCTCATGTTCGCACTTCATGTCCGAGGGGCTTTTTGAAAAGATGCTCAGAGAGGCGGCGCTTGATGCCCACGTTTCCCTGCGGCGCATAGAATACAGACAGCAATCCCCCGACCACCCGGTTCTGTATAATGTTCCGGAAACAGAATACCTTAAATTCTATCTTTTCCAAGTAGTATGAACAGGTTTTACGAAAACGCCGCACATCGTAATGGCTCAAAGCATTACGATGTGCGGTAAAATTTCTTGCACTTCTCATTTTACAAGCAATATCATCTGATTTTTTGAGATTATAATTTTGAAAATAATTTTCGACGTTTAATTTTCACCGAAAATATCTTTTTTCAAAAAGTCATTACTAAGCCAACCTTAGCATTGTCATATCATAAATAATACTTGTAGCAAATTTTTATGGTTTCCCTAATATAAAATTCATGAATTGATTATGATACGGAGAAAAAATATACTGCCGCAAAAACAAGCATTTCCAAAACAAATATCAGCGGAATACCAATCATAAATTTAGGGTGTTTGGTTTTATGACGAATTGTTATCATGGTAATATACATACACAAACTCCCGCCGAGTACCGAAAACATCATCAATTCTTTTTCCGGCACTCTTCTTTTATGTTTCCTTGCTGCCCTTTTATCATATACGGTTATAATAACGGATATGATATTGATAATAACGAAATACAGCGTTATACACCACTTAACGGTATCCATAACAAAATCACCTTCGGTATTTGATTTACGCATAAAATTTTATCATACGGTTTTGGATTATGTCAATATAAATACAATATAATTCATTATATGTTTTCAACGTTATGAGCGCAGTAAAAAATCCATAGCAGTATCCCCTTAGAAATTGAGGTTTTAAAACTCAACTTCATAACGGGATCTGCTATGGATAATTTATTTAACAGTATTTTTTACTCGAATTGATATAAGATCTTAGCCTACTGTAATCTTCAGTTTATCTCCCCCGTAAATCAAATCGGGATTTTTGATATTATTCTCCTTAGCGATTTTCTCTACGGTAGTACCGTATTTTTGAGCAATATAGCTGAGCGTATCTCCGGGCTGTATGGTGTAGGTGTAAGTTTTCTTTTTATTGTCCCTGACAACCTCACGAAGATATTTTGCATTTATTGCCGACGTAACCTGACCGTCTATACCGATCACGATCCTGTCGCCAACAGCCTCTATAACGGTATATTTTTCATTCGGATATACTATAAATTTACTTCCGTTATCATAATTTATCGGATCAAGCACCTCGACCTCCATTCCGACTTTGAATACCGTTTTTTTATTCTTATCATCAGGCTTTTTTTCCGGCTGCGGCTTTTTATCCGCAGACTGCTTATCATCTTGTTTATCATCTTCCTTAACATACATTATATCGAGATCACAACGTCCGCTTATTCCGTCTATGCTACCGTTACCTCCGACATTATACTGCCACAAAGAACACTCAAATGCGGGCTTTTCACTTTCCCACTGCGCCAGCCATATCGTGTACTTACCTATAAGCTCGTCTTTATAGACGTAATTATTCAGCCAGTTGGGGTTAATATAAATGCCCGTACTGTAACCCGCCTTTTTCATATAATCGCAGAAGGTTTTAGCTATATCCGTGCATACTCTTCTTCCTTGTGCGGCGGTAGCACTGTCCTCAAGATCTATGAATACGGGAAGCTCAAGTTTTTTACCCTTTATACACTCAATGCAATATTTAGCCTCCTTAACGGCGTCCTCCTTGCTTTTTGCATAGGAATAATGATAAGCTCCGCACGGAATATTCTTTGACTGAAATCCCTTTATATTGCGGTCGAATTTATCATCTTTCTGTCCCTTTTCCCAGCCGAAGCTGCTGCGCACTATCGCAAATTCCACCTGCGATTTTTTTATTTTATCAAAATCAATATTTCCCTGCGCATAGGATACATCTATGCCTTTTTTACTTTTCATAATATATAACCTCCGTTTTAATATAGTAAAGGGTTTACCCTTTCATATGTCCGAACCGATCAGATAAAATTATACCTGAACAGGTTAAATTTATCGAAAAAATATACATAAAAGTGTAATCCTTAATAATATACTATGAAAAAAACGTAATTGACGATAATCAAAGGCATAATTCATTTGATATTATTATTATTTTGTTGTAAAATAGTATTGTACTGAAAGCAATATAAAAAATAAAGGAAACAGGAGAAGATATACATGAACGAGGAAATATATTCCGAACTTGCGGTTCTCAGAAAAAAAATTATTGAAAATGAATTTTCACAATTAAACGATAAACAAAGGGAGGCAGTATATAAAGTCAGCTCTCCCTTACTGATACTTGCGGGAGCAGGCAGCGGCAAGACAACCGTACTCGTAAATCGAATTGCCAATATTCTGCGCTGGGGAAGAGCATATGAAACAGACGAGGTATATGGCGAATATACTGATGAGGAAATAGAGGAGATAAGAAATTCCGCCGCATCGGGGACATTTCTGAACGATGATCTCGCACATAAGCTGTCGGTATCCGCCCCCGCACCATGGAGAATACTTGCGATAACCTTTACAAATAAGGCTGCGACCGAGCTGAAAGAGCGTATTTGCGACAGAGTCGGCGAAATCGGTCTTGATATATGGGCATCAACATTTCACTCCGCCTGCGGAAGAATACTAAGGAAATGCGCACATTATCTCGGATACAGTTCCCACTTCACGGTTTATGATACCGATGATCAGAAACGCCTTATAAAAGATTGTTTAAAAACACTCGGCATAGACGAAAAAATGCTGCCCCCGAAAGAAATACTTACGGAAATTTCCAATGCGAAGGATAATCTTATGACACCTGCCGAATTTTCGGTATATGCCGAAAGTGATGACAGGCTCTCATCAATAGCTAAAGTATATAAGTTGTATCAAAACAAACTTTTAAAAGCAGATGCCATGGATTTTGACGATATGATATTTAATACTGTAATGCTGCTAAAGAATTTTCCTGATGTATCGGATAAATATGCAAACCAATTCAAATATATCATGGTGGACGAATATCAGGATACAAACCATATGCAGTATGAACTCATAAGACTGCTCTCAAGTGTGCATAATAATCTTTGTGTTGTCGGTGATGACGATCAGAGTATATATAAATTCCGCGGCGCAAGCATAAGGAACATTCTTGATTTTGAAAATACCTTCGACAACGCACGCACGATAAAGCTCGAACAAAATTACCGTTCAACACGCAATATTCTTTCGGCGGCAAATAATGTAATAAAAAATAATATTGCAAGAAAGGATAAAACACTCTGGACGGATAATGAAGAGGGCGAAAAGATCGTACACTATACGGCACTTGACGAGCGTGACGAAAGCAATTTCATTTCGACTGCTATTCTTAACGGCGTTTCCGAGGGGAAAAAGTACGGTGACTATGCTGTACTTTACAGAATGAATTCACAGTCACAGAACATTGAACGTGCCCTGGTACGCTCGGCAATACCGTACAGAATAGTCGGGGGCAGACGATTTTATGAAAGACGTGAGGTTCGTGATATGATAGCCTATCTCAGCGTCATATCAAACCATAATGACGATATAAGACTCAGGAGAATAATAAATGTTCCCAAAAGAGCAATAGGAAACAAAACCGTTTCAGGAATTGAGGAAATCGGGGAAATGCTCGGACAAAGTATGTTTGAAACAATGAAACGTGCCAATGAGTTTGATATTCTTGTAAAGTCTTATCCGAAACTCGAAGAATTTTGTTCAATTATTGAAACGATGTCGGATGAACTCGACTCCGGTACACCCATTTCCGATATGTACAGCAGGCTGGTTGAAAAAATAGAGTACATTCCGTATATACTCAAAGAAAGTGATCACGGTGAAGAAGCTGTACAAAATATACAGGAACTGAAATCAAGCATTGTCAGATATGAACAGGAAAATCCGGACGATGCCACACTTCAGGGTTTCCTTGAGGAGGTTGCACTTCTTACGGATATAGACAGCTATAATTCCGAAAATGAAGAAAACTATGTTTTACTCATGACCCTACATTCTGCCAAAGGTCTTGAATTTGACACGGTATTCATTCCCGGAATGGAAGAAAACCTCTTTCCGAGCTACCTTTCTACCATGTACGAAGATGATATGCAGGAGGAGCGACGCCTTGCCTATGTCGGCATAACAAGAGCAAAAAGAAAGCTGTACCTTATAAATTCAGGCTCAAGAACCATTTTCGGAAAAACCTCAAGAAACAGACCATCACGCTTTCTCAAGGAACTTCCCGTCATGCTTATTGAGGAGAAAGAACATAAGCAGCCCGAAAACCTCGGATTCGGACACATACAGTCCGGTATGAAACGTCAAAACGATATGCAGCACAGCAGAGTAATATCTTCTGCTCCGTCAAAAACAAACAACTCCCAAACCTATACGACAGGAATGAGAGTAAGGCATAAAACTTTTGGTGACGGACTAATACTTAATACGAAAAGCATGGCATCGGATACATTGCTTGAAATTGCTTTCGATAATGCGGGAACAAAAAAGCTAATGGCAAATTACACAAATTTGACTATTTTATAAGCATGGGGGTGTTTAAATGCCTGCCGTATTATCACATTATCTTTTAGCCGAACGTGTATATAAAAGACTCCTTCCGAAAATGCCGGAGCTTGATCATGATCTCTTTTTATGGGGAGCAAACGGCCCTGATATCTTTTTCGCACATAGACTTATGCCCTGGCAGACACAAAGAAGCCTGTCAAAGGTATCACATATCATGCACGGCACAAGTGCCGAAATAATTCTCAATTATCTTTACGGATATTCAAAAACAAGAAACGACAATGCAATTATGAGCTATGCTCTCGGTTTTGCAACACATTATGCATACGACTCCGCCGCACACCCGTATATCGTCAGTTATGCCGACAATGTTTCCGACGGCAAAAGCGTATGTGACGTTATCCCGGCAGAAAGTCATTTTTCCAAAATTGCCGCAAAAATAAAATTGAACTCGGTATATCACAATAAATTAGAGGGGGAACTTGATACTTTATTACTAATGCACGAGAGAAAAACCCCCGTATATAAATTCAGACTTGAAGATACTTCCCCGAAAAACAAAACGGCATACCGCAAAATTGCCGAAGTCCTTTGTTCATATCTTGTTGTGTACGATATCGTGCCGGATATAAACGAACATGAAATCATACAGTCGGCAAAGGACTGGAGGGCAGCTCTTCATCTTCTTAACGATAAAATATCACTGAAAAAGCTCTCCGTTTCGGCATTGGAAAATCTTATTAAGTTTCCGCCCGTTTTGTCTGTATTTCTAAGAAATATTCACATTGATACAACGGATGACCCGGCGAACCTGCTGCATAAACCGTGGGTATCACCCTATGACGGAAATACGCATAATGAAAGTTTCTTTGACCTCACGGACAAAGCCGAAGAAACATCTGTCTATCTTATAGAAAAACTCCGCAGCGGTTTGCTGCTGACACACCAAGACTGTATTTTTCCGTTTTCGGGAAAAAAGTAGCTTTTCTCACCCCTTGCAAAAAACTGTATATTTACGGATAAAATACTCCCACCAAAAACGGGGCTGCCTTTAAAACGGCAGCCCCATTTAATTTCAAATTTCTAAATTTTATCAGCGGAGCAGCTAATCAAAGCTGCGGCAAAATTATCTTATTTTTAGTTTTTTCTTTTTGTTGAAATAAATAGCCGTAAGTATTCCCGCCGCAGCAAGAGTAAGCGCACAAGAACAGCATAAAACAATTGCCACCCTCATTATGTCGGGCTTTTCCGTTATACTTAATTTGTCATAACTGTATATGACATATATCGGCACTTCCGTATATGTTCCGGAGGTATTTTCGGTAGAACCGACCAACTTCATATTCTCAAAGCTCTCACTCTTTGTCTGATAGTCGTCGCCCTCTTTTCCGCTGAAAACATCGGATTTAAGAACATTTCCCTCTCCGTCAAGACAGATGACGTTCACTTCACCCTTGAGCAAAACATTACCGTTTTCTATCCAAGACTCATTTTTGACGGAATATTCCGCAGTATCGGGATTTTTGCCGTTGGGATCACTAAATTTTGCTTTCAGACCGCTTATATTTCCCTTATCCTTTAAAGTGATACTGTACCACCCTTTGCCTAATTTACTGTCGGGCGTCATCTTGCTTCCGGGTGCTTTTTCGGTATAGACCTCTTCCCCGTCATCGGTTTCGGCATATACATATGCACACAATCCGTCCCTGTCCGAATTATCAAAATAATGAAGAACAAGATCCTCCGAGCCGCTCTTTTTGTAGTAATAATTTACAGTGATATCATTCTCATACGCTGTTCCGAAAGAATTTTTCGGGAATTTATCAATATCAAGCCTCATACCGTCTATGACCTTTATCGGTGCATTATATTTACTTCCCTGACGTATATTTTGTATATGACTCAAGGCGACCTCCGTATCACCCGTTTGAAGAAGCTGATTACCCTCCTGCATATAATTTACCGTAAGCCTGACAATCTTACCCTCAAACTTTTTATAATTATACGTAACGGTCTTAGGGCTTTTTGTAAAATACCCCATTTCCTCACCGTCAACACCTACATAATCATATTCAACGTCATACGAATTACTCCTGTTGACAGTATATCCGTCACCGTCTGCTCCTTTCAGTACCTGCCTTTCTATGATATCTCCGCTTTCGGAGTCCTTATACTCAACAGTTACCATACATTTATCGGAACGAAGTCCGAGCTTATCGAAACTTTCCTTGTCAGCCAATATTAGAGCCGATCTCGGTTCAACAGTTATCTTATTTCCTTCCGCAACTCCGATACCCTCAACTCCTGCCTGACTTCCGTCTGCAACTATCTCCCATTTTTTCGGAAGAGCGGCATCTCCGCTTTGCTTTAGTGTAACCTCCGCCTTTTCGTCCGAAGCGTTAAACAATACGGCAACATATTTCCATTCACTATCATTTGTTATCGAGTTTTCAAGGGTATATGCTATAACACCGTTTTCGGTATCGGAAAATGCAATCTTCTTTGCCGATTCGGTCGTTGCGTCCCTAAAGGGTTTAAAATGCTTTCTTATTTCTATAAGACCCTGATAATACGAATCGAGATCCGCATACTTTATAAGGTTGTTCCAATCAAGCTGATTTATTTTATCCGATGATATATAGCTGTTTTCGTCGCCCAGCTTAGTCCTTGCAAATTCCTCACCTGCCTGCATAAATACCGTGCCCTGCGATGTAAACATAATTGCTGCGGACAACTTATTCATTCCTACGATTTTTTCGTCCCTTTCATCAAAGCTCTCGTCATTCTTAACCGACAGAACCAGCTTATCGTACAGAGTATAATTATCATGTGCCGATGTATATGTTACGGACTGCGACGGCTGTTTTAGGAATGCCGATGCACCTAAACTGTTTGCCGCAATACTGTTTTTCAAAGTTTCGGTATTACTTCCGTCCTGTACAAAACCGGATTCCTGCGCATTGAACACATGACCTTTTACTGCATCACGGAAAGTATCATTAAATATTCCTATTCTGTCACTAAGCAATTTTGCATTATCCTTGACAGCTGTCTTTTCCTTTGTTGCAAGTGTTGAAGCAGTCCACGGTTCTCCGTACATGATAATCTTCTTACCGTCTTTCACATTCTCATCGACTGTTTTGCGGATAAGGTTCATTGTCTGAACATCATGCACACCCATAAGATCAAAACGGAAACCGTCTATATGATATTCATTTATCCAATAAAGAATTGAATCCGTCATATACTTTCTGTACATAAGATGTTCGCTTGCAGTTTCATTCCCGCAGCCCGAACCGTCCGAAAAAGAGCCGTCATCATTAAGTCGGTAGTAGTACCCCGGAACGGTATTTTCAAAGCAGCTTCCCTTTGCCGTAAAGGTATGGTTATAAACAACGTCCATTATCACACCTATACCCGCATCATGCAGTGCTTTAATCATCTGCTTAAATTCCGTTATACGTACATTTCCGTCATACGGATTTGTAGAATAAGAGCCTTCCGGCACATTATAGTTTTTCGGGTCATATCCCCAGTTATATTCATTCGGGTCATCTTTCGTTTCGTCAACCGTAGCATAATCATACACGGGCATAAGCTGTACATGAGTCACACCCAATTTTTTCAGATAATCCACACAGGTTGAAACATCTCCCTTATCCCCCACAGTAGTTCCTTTTTCCGTAAAGGCAAGATACTTTCCTCTGTATTTCAGTGATACCCCCGATATTTCACTTTTTGAAAAGTCACGAACATGGACTTCCCACACTATTGCATCGGTCGGATCTTCACAAAATACATGGTTATCCTTGTCCCACCCTTTCGGATCTGTTGAATCAAGATCAACGATCATACTCCTGTTTCCGTTCACACCGACAGCCTTAGAATATACATCTGCCGTTTCCGTTGTCACACCGTCATTCGTAATAAGGTATGTATAATACAGATTTTTCTTATCCCCCTTAATTGTAAGGCTCCATACACCATTCTTGCCTTTCTTCATAGCGGTAGTTGAAATATCCTGCGCCCCCTCTTCCTCCGAGCTTCCCGTAGCATACAGCTTAACGGCAACCCTCTGCGCTGTCGGGGCCCATACCTTAAATGTTGTCTGGGACTTCTTATACACAGCCCCCAAGTCGTCACCGTCATAGGCCTGTTTATCAAGCTCATGCGCATATGTGACATCACTCTTGTTTTCCTCTTTTTCAACTGCATTCACTGACATTACACTTCCTCCCCATAATGTTGTTATAGCAAGCATCAATCCGCAAAATTTCTTTAGTCCGTGCAACTCTACCCCTCCGTGTCATTTCTTTTTTATCCTCATCGGTATTTTGAATTTATTCATGTTGGAAATAATTTTACGCCTTCTCGGTTTAAATCTTTCGGGTTTAACAGCATATTTTTCATGCGGTATTTTTTTCGACCTGAGTTTTGTAAAAGTAAATCTTCTTATAAGAGTGTATATAACGCACATAGTCGGCCCGCTTATAAGCAGTCCTATAATGCCAAAGAAATTACTGAAAAGTATAATTGCGGAAACAAGCAGAATAGGCGGCAATCCCATGTTATTTCCCACAACTCTCGGAAAAATAAAATTGCCCTCAATCTGCTGCAGGCATATCATAAATACAACAAACCACACAGCCTGCATAGGATCTACAGTAAGAATAAACAGCGCACCTATTGCAGCTCCTATGCCCACACCGAACATCGGTATCCAAGACAGCACAGCCACCATGACACCAATAAGGGCAGCATACGGAAATCCGAAAATTGTCATTCCGAGAGCTGTAAGACTTCCTAAAATAACACATTCCATCATTTGTCCGGTGATACTGTTATAAAACGAACGGTTTGTAAGGGAAGCAACCTCTACGATAAAATCGGCAGCTTTCATCGGAAAAACGGAATATATAAGCCGTTTTGCACTTGACGTGATTTTTTCTTTTTGTATCAGCGTATATATTGAAAGAACAATTCCGAGAAAGACATTTATTGCCGTGCCAACAACAGATGAAACCATTCCCATAGCATATCCCACAACGCCCGCCGCATCATTTTGCAGGAAGCTCGTGATATACTTTGTAACATCGTCCCAGTTTATTTTTATATTGGCAAGGGCATTACCGACAAATTCGTTTTCTTTGCCAAGCTGCGTTATCCAATCCCTGAACTGATTTATTGCACCCGGTATTGCAGCCGCAAGATTATTAAGACTTCTTCCGATCTCCGGTATTATAATCACCAAAAATGCCCCCACCACAACTACAAACAGCAGTATAGACAATACAAGGGCAACCGGTCGGCGCATTTTTTCAAATATAGGCTTAATTTCTTTTCCCGGCTTCGGTCTGAAAAGTCTTTTTTCAATAGCCTTTAGGGGAACATTCAAAAACAACGTACACCAAATTGCTATAATGAACGGAAGTGCCACCTGCAGAACCCAACCGAGGAAGGCAACAACAACGCTCATATTTTGAAGTCCAAGGTAAATCAAAATGAATATTATTCCGATAAATAATATTTTTTCAATATTTTTTCTGTCTAAATTCATATTCATCCTCCGGAATATTATGATCCTACTTTGTTAATTATATACTATAATATTGCAGTTTTCAAGTAGTTTTAAGCCAATTCGCCGTCAAATCTGCACGTTCCCCCGCCAAGAACGACATCACCGTCGTAACACACAACAGCCTGACCGTATGTTATTGCCCTCTGCGGGGAATCAAATACAACCTTTATATCCCCGTTTTCAAGCGGATATAGTGTTGCAGGCTGTTCTTTTTGATTATACCTCACCCTTGCTGTAACTCTGACAGGCTCTCTCGGGGCATCTCCCGATATCCAGTTCACATCACAAGCATAAGCGGTATCCGTAAAAAGATCCTCATTACTTCCGACGGTAACAGTATTATTTTCAATATTTTTTGATATAACATATGAAGGTGTGCCGAGTGCAATACCAAGACCTTTGCGCTGTCCGACGGTATATCTTATTATACCTCGGTGTCTGCCGAGAATATTGCCGTTTTTATCGACAAAATCACCGTCAGGAAATTTTTTTCCCGTATATTTTTCTATAAACGAAGCATAATCCCCGTCGGGAACAAAACATATATCCTGACTGTCCGGTTTAGAGGCATTGGCAAGACCGTATTGCTGCGCAATTTCTCTTGTCTGATCTTTTGTAAACTCTCCTATCGGAAAAAGCGTTTTGGAAAGCTGATATTGGGTAAGACCGTATAATACATAGCTTTGATCCTTTGAGGGGTCAAGACCTTTAAGCAGCATAAATTTGCCTGTTTTTTCGTTAAAACGCCTTCTCACATAGTGACCGGTCGCTATATAATCATTTTCCAAAAGCTCTGCCCTTTTAAGGAGTGCATCGAATTTGATAAATCGGTTACAGTCTATGCACGGGTTAGGAGTAAGACCGTTTATGTATGAATTATTAAATTTATCTATAACACATTCCTTAAAGCGATCGCCAAAATTATACACATAGTGGTTGAAGCCCAACTTATTCGCTGCTAACCTTGCGTCCTCAACGTCATCAAGCGAGCAGCAGCTTCTGTTTTTGCTCAGCTTTATATCATCATTTGTAAAAAGTCTTAATGTAGCCCCGATCACATCATAATCCTTCATAAGAATTATAGCCGCAACCGAACTGTCTACCCCGCCGCTCATAGCGACAAGTACCTTCTTTCTTTCGCTCATTATATCCCTCTTATCCGAAAATTTCTGTTCCGTACCGTCCGATTATTTCTTTAAGCGGTAATGTTGCTCCGCTGTGCCTGCCGCCTTTTATCTCAAAATACCTTTCGTTTTCAAACATTATTTTTGTAAAATCATGATTTAGAATTATCTCATCGTCCGTTCCCACAACAACAGAAACTTTATTTTTGTCAATCCGTGTGATATTATCGAACATTCGTGAAAATTCCATAATACCTTCTTTATTTGAGTAGCCCAATCCCGGCAGGACGGTGAACGGCGTAAGGCACGGATTTATAAATAGTCCCCTGCATCCGTTCAAAACGCAAATTTGTGCGGCATAAAAGCCGCCAAGACTCGTACCCGCAACGGCGTCACAATTATTCTTTTGATATTCCCCAATCAGGTAATGCAAAATCTCTTTAGGGGAGCTGCCGTCATAATCAATTTGTAACGAACAAACCTCAAAACCGTTTTCGATCAATGCGCCAAAAAGTGCATTATGCGCCGATCCTTTATAACCATGTATAGAAAAAATTTTCATTTCACACCCCGTAAAATTTATTCCGATATTACGTCCCAAGGGGTCAGCATACCGAGAATACGTCCCCCCGGCGTTCCGTTCTCCGTGATAAAAATAACAGCAAGACGTCTGCTTTGGCGGGATTTCTTATCAAATTCATTTCTTACATCAAATAATGTTGATTGTTTACCGACAAAGCGAAAACTTTCCGTTTCGTGTCTGTCCGGCGGCAGAAGTTCCGCAAAATCCGATATTGTCATATCATCATTCAGGGAGGTCATGCCGTTTCTCAAAGCATACGTAAAGATCGTGCTTATGCTGAAAACTCCGACGAAACTGCCGTTTTCTATAACGGGGACATGAGAAAAACCCAATCTTTGCATTTTCTTCATCACTGACTGTACCTTTTGCGAAGGTGAGGTTTTGAGTATATCGTTAAAAAGCGTTGCACGTGTAATTGCAAGCGGGGGCTGGCGTATGTAGTCAGTAACCTCTTCTATAAATTCTATCATCACCTGCGAAGGTTCAATTATACGTTCACCGCCAAACTCGGAATGATGTGAAAGAAAATTTCGTATTTCACGGCAAAGGTCGAGCTTATCTCTATACTCTCTGCTTTCCTTGTCATTGATAAACCGCATGATCGGACTTCCGCCTTTTTCGTCCATATTATACTTTTTACAAAGAGCCTCCTCAAGTACTCTGTATTTATCAAGAAACTCCTCTGCTCTGCCCATAAGAAACACCCCTTTGCGGATCATTTTCAGTCTGCGCCGTATCTTTCGGCTATATATTCATCATAACTTCTTGTAATATCCTTAATTCCCTCTTTTTCTATAACAATTATTCTGTTCGCAACAGTAGATATAAATTCGTGGTCATGTGAAGTGAACAGTACAACACCTTTAAAATTCTGTAATCCCTTATTTACCGCTGTTATCGACTCAAGATCAAGGTGGTTTGTCGGCTGGTCAAGAACAAGGCAGTTTGCCCCGAACATCATCATTCTCGAAAGCATACACCGTACTTTTTCGCCTCCCGACAATACTTTTACAGGCTTAAACACATCATCGCCCGAAAATAACATTCTTCCGAGAAAACCTCTTAAATATGTATCCGTATTGTCATTTCCCCTGACATAACGGCGCAGCCAGTCTATAACGGTCATATCGTTCCCTTCAAAAAATTCCGTGTTATCCTTCGGGAAATATGACTGCGAGGTACTTATTCCCCATTTGTATTTTCCCTCATCAGGTTCAGCCTTTCCCATAAGTATATCAAATAATGCCGTTACCGCCAATTCATTATCGCAGAGAAATGCTACCTTATCCGTTTTTTCTATTCGGAACGATACATTATTTAATATTTTTTCTCCGTCCTCGGAAGTTTTAGAAAGCCCCTCAACGGTAAGCACTTCCTTGCCGACCTCTCTATCCGCCGTAAAACCGACAAAGGGATATCTTCGTGATGAGGCGGGCATTTCTTCAACCGTCAGCTTATCAAGGAGTTTTCTTCTTGAAGTTGCCTGCTTTGATTTTGACTTATTTGCCGAAAATCTTTGGACGAATGTCTGCAGCTCCTTAATTTTCTCCTCGGTTTTTTTATTCTGCTGTTTTACCATAGCCTGCATAAGCTGGCTTGATTCATACCAAAACTCATAGTTACCGACATACATTTTGATTTTATTATAGTCGATATCAACCATATGTGTACATACGGTATTAAGGAAGTGTCTGTCGTGAGAAACCACAATAACCGTCCCCTGATAATCAAGTATAAAATCCTCAAGCCACGATATAGCCTTGATATCGAGGTTATTTGTAGGTTCGTCAAGAAGTATTATCTCCGGATTTCCGAAAAGTGCCTGCGCAAGGAGTACCTTTACCTTTTCATTACCTGTCAATGTACTCATGGGGCTGTATAATATCTCATCGGACAGACCTAACCCCTGTATCAGCTTCGATGCATCGCTTTCAGCCTCCCAACCGTTCAGTTCGGCAAATTCAGCCTCAAGCTCGGAGGCTCTTATCCCGTCCTCCTCGGAAAAATCCTCTTTCATGTATATTGCATCTTTTTCCTTCATTATGTCATACAGCCTTTTATTACCGTAAATAACGGTATCAAGCACGGTATAATTGTCAAAAGCAAAATGATCCTGCTTCAACACAGACATACGGGTATTTTCGGGTATTATAACCTCTCCCTTTGTAGGCTCAAGTTCTCCCGAAAGTACTTTGAGAAACGTAGATTTTCCCGCACCGTTTGCACCGATAATACCGTAGCAGTTATCATCGGTCAATTTCAAATTTACATCGGAAAACAGCGGAGTTCCGCTAAAATTCACACTCACATTATTTACTGTTATCATTATCCCATTCTCCCGTTTATTATATTAAATCATCAGCAAACCGATGATTTTAAAACAAATTCTTTTATTCCCGTATATGTCCCGACACTGTCTATAAACAGATGTTCGGGTCATAGTTATCCCAATCAAATTCATTAAGTTTTCCGTTATTTTTCAGTTTCGGATAATCCCACTGTCTTAGAATCTCATATACCGCTATGGCAACGGAATTTGAAAGATTAAGACTGCGTATCTCCTCCCCCATGGGTATGCGCACGGTTGTGTTCGGATTTTCATGCAGCAGACTTTCCGGCAGACCCCTTGTTTCCTTTCCGAAAACAATAAAACAATTTTCGGGATATGTTATATCCGTATATTTTCTGGGTGCTTTTGTAGAAAAATAGTAATATTTTCCGCCTTTTGTCCGCTCAAAAAAATCCTCAATATTTTCATAATAAGTCAAATCAAGATATTTCCAATAATCAAGTCCCGACCTTTTTAACTGTTTATCACACGGGGTAAACCCCATAGGTTTTACTATATGCAGGCGTGAACCCGTTGCTGCGCAAGTGCGGGCAATATTTCCCGTGTTTTGCGGTATTTCCGGTTCAACAAGAACTATATTAAGTTCCGACATAATTTTATCACCGTTTTTTCATTTTAAAGATTTTTTATTTTTCCGCATACTAAAAATTACAAAACTTATCATCATAATTTTTGCTTTTCAAGTCACGAATAACATCATCTGCCGTCATATCCTTATACGGATCGCAGCCCGAACCGTATAAATCATTGTATGACGTATCATTGCCATATTCAAGCTCGTTCATCTGACCTTGTGACGTATCACGGCTGTATGCAGGCTCATTGACCTCACCGCCCCGTACACCGCTGTCGGACACCATGCAGTCATACTCCGACTCCGTAATTCCGCTGTACGGTATATTCGGATCATACTTTGAACTCATCATTATTTCCGACTGATTGTTATTTCCATAATTATCCCCGTAAAATGTACCGCCGTTCCCAACGGATTTATTACGCCCTCTGCCTTTCCTGCCCGGTATAAGATCGCTTATTTCCGGTATGAGCATAATAAGTCCCGTCAAAAAAGGAAGAGTTGCCATGGCAAATCCGATATTAGTACCGTAACCGAGCTTACCGTTATAGTTTTTCAACACGTACGGCAATAATATTTTATCGACAACTTCCTCGTCACAAACACCCATTTTTACGAGTGCATCGGACATCTTATCCTTTTCTTGCCTTTCCATTATGTCTGCCGATGCGGACAACTTCACGGTTTCGTCTTTTCCGTCAAAGATTTCATTCATAACACCTATTTGTTCTTTATCGGTAATTTTTACAGCTGCAACATTTATATCTTTCGCAGTAATAAAATAATAATGCTCCGTTTCATCAAATAAACCGCCCGTACTCAACTCCCCCAAAAGGTTGTCTTTGGATATCTCACCGCTTATCACTGTATCTTCATTCACATCTGCGGATAAAATATCTTCAATATTACGGGTATTCAGCCATTCCCTGACAACTGTCACAAATACAGAAACAAACAACAAAACGCCGCAAATTAAAAATAACAGACCTGCCCTCTTTCTTCCTCCCTTTCTGTCCCGCTTTGTCATATTATAATCCATGTGATAATTCATTTTATGATCACCCAATCGCTGTTCGGAAGAATTTTCATGCCTCCGTTAATTACGCTTCCTACATTTACTTTGCTTTTTCCTATTTATCATGCAGCCTGCAATTATATCGTGTCAAAAAATGTTACGAAAAAGAACCGTAAGGGGTCACCCTCTCGCAGGGCGACCCCTCATAAAAACAGCCCGGCGGACGTCAGCAAAGGTCATTCCTTCGTGAACCGCAGTTATTGTAAAGGATTTTACCAAAAACTCAATCTTAACTGTATTCAATCTGCTGATTATTCTGTTTTCGGCACATCAAAAACTGACATTATCAGTACTTCCTAAAACGGTTATAACGTTTTAAAACAAGTGCATCGGTATCCAAAGCACCGAGCTTGTCAAAAGTTTGTGCTATAAGATTTTTAAGGCTGTCAAACATAATGCTGTCAACCGTTTTCGGTTCACGTATGATCCTTTCAATAACGCCCAATCCGAAAAGATCCTGCGAAGTGAGTTTCAAGCACTCGGCAGCCTCTGCTGTCTTGCCCGAATCCTTCCAAAGTATGCTTGCACAGCCCTCCGGCGAAATTACAGAATATATTGCGTTTTCAAGCATCCACACTTCATCAGCAACGGCAAGTGCCAAAGCTCCGCCGCTTCCTCCTTCACCTATAAATATAGACAGTATCGGAGTTTTAAGCGTCATCATCTCCATAAGGTTTTCGGCAATTGCCTGTCCCTGACCTCTCTCTTCAGCTCCTATGCCGCAATATGCTCCCGACGTATCGACAAAACATACGACCGGCCGCTTAAATTTTTCTGCCTGCTTCATAAGTCTTAATGCTTTTCTGTATCCTTCGGGGTGAGCCGATCCGAAATTTCTTTCCATTCTTTCTTTCAGGCTGCGTCCCTTTTCAAGTCCTATAACGGTTACGGGCTTTCCGCACAGCTCGGCAATTCCCCCTATCACAGCCTTATCGTCCGCAAAACGTCTGTCGCCGTGCAGTTCAATAAAACTGTCCCCGAATATCCTCGATATATAATCCACAGCGGTGGGGCGATTATTGGCTCTTGCCGCAGTCACATTGTCAAATGCACTCATTTCTGCCGCCCTCCTCTGTTGTTTTAGTATCAAACGAATGAAGTTTCAAAATCTTAGCTAATGTTTCCCTCATTTCCGATCTCGGCACAACGGCATCAATAAATCCCTTATCGAGCAAAAACTCTGCCGTCTGGAAATCTTTCGGAAGTTTCTGTCTTATTGTCTGCTCTATAACTCTCGGCCCTGCGAAACCAATAAGCGCTCTCGGCTCGGAGAGAATAATATCTCCCTCCATTGCAAAGCTCGCCGTAACGCCTCCCGTTGTCGGGTCTGTAAGTACGGTTATGTACAGAAGTCCCGCATCACTATGCAGTTTAACCGCACCGCTTGTCTTTGCCATTTGCATAAGCGACAGTATGCCCTCCTGCATTCTTGCTCCGCCGGATACGGTAAAAACAACCACGGGGAGTCGTTCATTTACAGCATATTCAAACGCACGGGTTATCTTTTCGCCCGTAACTGTTCCCATTGAACCCATCATAAATTGAGAATTCATAACGGCTATAACAACGGGATATCCGCCTATTTTTGCTTTTCCGGTTATCACGGATTCGTTTTCGCCGCTGTTGAGTCTTGCATTTTTCAGTTTTCGGCTGTAATCCGGGAAATCTATCACATTTTCGGACACCATATCCTTGTCAAATTCCTCAAAGCTCCCGTCGTCAACCGTCCATTCCAAACGCTGTCTTGCAGCTATGCGGAAATGGTATCCGCATTTAGGGCAGACCTTATAATTCTCGTTAAGATCCGCAGAAAGCACAGGAGTCTTGCACACGGGACACTTCACCCATAATTCATCGGGAATATACGGGTGGTTATCTACGGCGTTTCCCTGATTTTCAAGTTCATTTTTCGGTTTCAAAAAATTAAATATATCTGACGTATTCAATTTGCCCCCTACCTATCCCCGCATATTTCGGCTCATGCCCCTGCGGAACATATCGGCGGTCTTTGCCGCCGACAATTGTGTATTCACACGTCGCCCTCGGAATTTTTCTTTTCCTTACGCTGACGGCGTTCCTCCATAAATCCCGTTGTATATTCCCCCGAAACAAAAGCCGGATCGGAGAGTATATCTATATGAAGATCTCTGTTATGCTTTATTCCGTTTATCGTAAGCTCACTCAAAGCCATCTTCATTTTTCTTATCGCAAGCTCACGGGAACGTGCCTGTACAATCAGCTTTCCCACCATGGAATCATAATACGGCGGAACAGTATAATCCTGATAAATAGCCGTATCAAATCTCACACACGGGCCTCCCGGAACGTGGATAAAATCTATCTTTCCGCAGCTCGGACGAAAATCGTGTTCCGCATCTTCCGCATTGATTCTGCACTCGATCGCATTTCCGTGCATAAACACCCTATCTTGTGTGACGGTAAGTTTCGCTCCTGAAGCTATTCTTATCTGCCACTGGACGATATCTATGCCTACAACCATTTCGGTCACGGCGTGTTCTACCTGCAAACGGGTATTCATTTCCATGAAATAAAAATTCTTATCCTTATCCAAAAGAAATTCTACCGTACCCGCATTTTCATAATTTACCGCCTTAGCCGCTTTAACGGCAGCCTCCATCATTTTCGACCGTATTTCGGGTGTTATGGCAGACGACGGACTTTCCTCTATCAGCTTTTGATTTTTTCTTTGAACCGAACATTCTCTCTCGCCAAGACAAACAACGTTACCGTATTTATCCGAGAGGAGCTGCATTTCTATATGTTTAACAGGGAAAAGGTATTTTTCCATATATACCGCATCATCACCGAAAGCACTCTTTGCCTCCGCCCTTGCCGAAAGAAACGCATTATCAAATTCATCAATGGAATCGACCCTGCGGATACCTCTTCCGCCGCCGCCGGAACGTGCCTTGACGAGGAGCGGAAAACCTATCTCCATAGCCTTAGCACGAGCTTGCTCTATATCATCAATGATATCACTTCCGGGCGTAACGGGGACACCTGCCTCCCGCATAGTCCTTCGTGCCTCATCTTTATCACCGAGTCTTTCTATCATTTCCGCACTCGGCCCTATAAATTCTATGTTACATTCCTTGCAAAGTGCCGCAAATTTTGCATTCTCGGAAAGCAGCCCGTATCCCGGGTGTATAGCCTGCGCACCCGAAACAACAGCCACCTCCAGTATAGCTGCCATATTAAGATAACTCCCCGCAACCTGCGGGCCGCCTATACAGTAGCTTTCATCAGCCATTGTAACGTGCAGGGCGTCCTTGTCCGCCTGAGAATATATAGCAACCGTAGATATACCCATTTCACGACAGGCACGGATTATTCTTACGGCTATTTCACCTCTGTTGGCAATCAATATTTTTGAAAACAATCCGAATACTCCCCCTAACCATTCCATATAACAAAAAGTTTAAGTTTTTGTCGGACATCGAATATAACGACATAACGTAATGCGCCGGATTTATTCTTTCGGAATAAGTGCAAACGAAAACTCTGCCGCAACTGCCAATTTACCGTTTACATATCCCTTGCCTTTTATGAAATAAAAATTCCTTTTTTGTCCGGTAAGCTCACATTTAATCTCCAATGTATCTCCCGGAAGAACTTTCGTCTTAAATCTTGCCTTATCTATCCCCGCAAAGAACGGAATACTTTGAGCGGATACCTCGGACACGATAACCGCGCTTGCTTGCGCCATCATCTCACAAAGTATCACTCCCGGAACAACCGGATTTCCCGGGAAATGTCCGTCAAGAAACCATTCCTTACCCGTTATATATTTCTTACCCTCGCAGGTATTCTCTCCTGTTTTTTCAGCCTCATCAATAAGGAGCATAGAATTTCTGTGGGGTATTACCTGCATAATTTCTTCCTTATTCATATTTTCACCTGCTTTTTTACTTTATAAAGAACAACGGCTGACCGTATTCCACTACCTGTCCGTTTTCAACGCATATTTCCGTAATTACTCCGCTCTTTTCCGCTGTAACCTCATTCATCAGCTTCATAGCTTCTATTATGCAGACGACATCACCCTTTTTGACTGTGCTGCCGACAGAAACATACGGCTCACTGTCAGGCGACGGGGCAGCATAGAACACCCCGACCATAGGTGATTCTATCGGAGTTCCGTCCGATTTTTTCTCTTCGCTGACCGTTTTTGCTGCGGGTTCGATTATCGGAGTCAAAACCTCAACGGAAGTCGGAGCAGTCTGCACGATATCCTGTTTTGCGTTTTTTTGACGTATGCTCAAAAATTGGTTTTCATCTATTTGTATATCAAGAGCCGTTGCCTTGGAAGAATTAAAAGCCGCAAGAAGCTCCTTTATCTCATCAACACTGTACATTGAAATTCACCTCAATTTTATTATGCATCATTTCCTCAAAGCAATGCAGGCATTATGACCTCCAAAGCCAAAGGTCGTTGATATAGCCATTTCAAGCGGTGCCTCAACTGCCTTGTTCGGCGTGTAGTCAAGATCACATTCCGGGTCGGGAACTTTATAATTAACTGTCGGCGGCACAATACCGTCCCTTAGTGCAAGTGAAGCCGCAATAGCCTCGACCGCTCCTGTCGCACCGAGCATATGTCCCGTCATTGATTTTGTTGAGCTTATATGTGCCTTATATGCCCTGTCACCGAGAACGTTCTTAAATGCCTTTGTTTCCCCGGAATCATTAAGGCAGGTAGATGTTCCGTGAGCATTGATATAAAGTTCCTCCGTACCCTTGTAACCTGCCTCGTCAAGGGCGATCCTTATACATTCGGCAGCCCCCGTTCCTTCGGGATCCGGTGCTGTAATATGGTATGCATCGCAGGTATTACCGTAGCCGACTATTTCGGCATATATCTTTGCTCCTCTTGCAACGGCGTGTTCATATTCTTCAAGTATGAGGATACCGGAACCTTCGCCCATTACAAAGCCGCTTCTTTCCTTATCAAAAGGAATTGATGCCCTTGTGGGATCATCTGTAAGCGTAAGTGCCTTACAGCTTGTAAAACCTTTTATTGCAAGCGGCGTTATAGTCGCCTCTGCACCGCCGGCTATTATAGCATCGGCCATTCCGTATTTTATGGCATGGAATGCCTCTCCCACCGCATGGGTAGATGTCGAACAAGCAGTAACAACAGGCAAACACGGCCCTTTTGCCTTAAACCTTATTGCCACATTTCCCGCAGCGATATTTCCTATCATCATAGGAATAAAGAACGGGGAAATACTTTTTCCCGTATAAAGATTGATGCTCTGTTCGTAGAATGTGGTAATTCCCCCCACACCGGAGCCGATATATACACCGAAGCGCTTAGGATCTACTTTTCCGTTAATGCCGCTGTCCTCGACAGCCTGTGATGCCGCAGCTATCGCATACTGACAAAACAGATCCATTTTTCGGCACTCTCTTTTTTCTATGTATTCTGTCGGATCAAAATTTTTAACCTCTGCTGCAACCTTTGCTTTTGTGTCCGCAGTATCGAAACGTGTTATTTTATCAATTCCGCAAACGCCGTTTTTCATTGAAGTCCACATTTCTTCAGTATTATTTCCGACAGGAGTTATTGCACCTATTCCTGTAATAACCACTCTTTTCATCTGTGTATTTCCTTTCTGCAAAATTCATAATTACGGCATCAATCACATTCAAATTGCCATACCGCCGTCAACTCTTATAACCTCACCCGTAATATAGGCAGCTTCATCAGATGCAAGAAAAGCGGCTGTATTAGCTATGTCCTCAACCGTACCCATTCTCTTGAGCGGAATTGAAGAAAGTGCTGCCTCTCTTGCTTTTTCGGGCATATTATCCGTCATATCGGTTTTAATAAATCCGGGGGCAATCGCATTGGCAGTAACATTTCTTGAGCCAAGCTCTTTTGCAACAGATTTTGTCATTCCTATTATACCCGCTTTTGCCGATGCATAATTTGCCTGTCCGGCATTTCCGACAAGACCTATTATGGAAGAAATGTTGATTATTCTTCCTCTGCGTTTTCTCATGAAGTGCTTATATATACTTTTTGTCATATTAAACGTACCTTTAAGGTTTACGCTTATTACCTTATCGAAGTCCTCCACTTTCATTGAAAGAATAAGATTATCCCTTACAATACCCGCATTATTTACAAGTATATGAACCTCTCCGAATTCCTCGATAATTTCATTAACAAGTGCCTGCGATGCCTCATAGTCGGAAACATCACATTCAAAACCTTTAGCCTTAACACCCATAGCCGTAAGCTCGGTCTCTGTTTCGGCAGCTTTTTCTCCGTCACCGACGTGCATAAAAGCCACATTTGCCCCAAGACCTGCAAATTTAAGAGCTATTGCCTTGCCTATACCCCTTGATGCACCTGTTATTATTGCTGTTTTGCCTGTAAGTTCAAACATATAATTTCCCCGACACACTCATTCGAGAGCGTCAAGTCCCTCCTTATTCTCTATATTTACTGCCGTAACTCCGGCATTGATTTTCTTTATAAGACCCGTAAGAGTTTTTCCTACTCCCACTTCGATAAATTTGTCTGCGCCCTCTGCAACAAGATTTTCCACAATAGTCTGCCATTTTACGGGATTTTGCACCTGCGCTGACATAAGCGCCCTGAAATCGCCGTCATAGGGCTGAGCGGTATAATTGGAATAAACAGGAATTTCAGGTTGTGAAAACTCAACCGTTTCAAGGTATTTCGAGAGTTTATCTGCGGCTTCCGACATAAAAGGCGAATGGAACGCTCCGCTAACGGCAAGCCTGACGGCCTTTCCCTTTTCTTCCTTAACTCTGCTGCATATCGCATCAATTTCGTCCTCCGATGCAGCGACAACCGTCTGGGCGGGACTGTTGTAATTAACGGGATATGCCCTCTTGAAGTCTTTGCATATTTCTTCCACCTTTTCCGGTGTAAGTTTCAGAACCGCTGCCATTGCCCCCTTATCATTATTTGCTGCCTCGTCCATATATTCGGCACGTTTGCATACAAGTCTGAAAGCATCTTCATAGGAAAGCATACCCGAAAAAGCCGCCGCTGCGATTTCTCCGAGAGAAAATCCGGCAGCGTAATCGGGTTTTATACCCTTTTCGGCTACTGCAGCCGCCGCCGCTAAATCTGCCGTGAAAACACAAGGCTGAGTATTTATCGTGATTGAAAGTTCTTCCTTTGTACCCTCAAAGCACTGATTTATTGTACCCGGACGCACTCTTTCCGCCATATCAAATACTGCCCTTGCGGCAGGCGAATTATCATAAAGGGACTTTCCCATGCCGGGGTACTGCGCCCCCTGTCCGGAAAACACAAATACGGTTTTTCCCATTTCAATATCCTCCTGTTATTATTTATTCCAGCGGATAACGCAGCTTCCTGTTGTAAGACCGCCTCCGAAAGCACACATTGCTATGATATCCCCTTTATTAAGAACACCGCTGCGGTTAGCCTCATCAAGGGCTATCGGTACGCTTCCCGAAGAGGTATTTCCGTAATGCTGAACATCACAAAAGAAACGATCTCTCGGAATATCAAGATTTTTAGCCGCTGTATTTATTATTCTTATATTTGCCTGATGCGGTATTACACAATCAATATCTTTTTGTTCAAGTCCCGCATCTTCAACTGCCTTTTTTATACCGTTTGTCATAGCGGCAGTTGCAAATCTGTACACATCATTTCCCGCCATATACAGAACAGCTCTTTCCTCTTCATGTTCATAAAACGGCGAAGAATTTGTCCCGTGCGGTATTCTTATTGCGGCATCGTTTCCGACTGCCGTAATGTGTATGGACAGAAGGTCATTTCCTTCCCCAAGTACAGCCGCCGCACCGCCATCACCGAAAAGGACACAAGTAGAACGGTCTGTCCAATTTGTTATATTTGAAAGGTTATCCATAGAAACTATGAGTACCTTTTTTACTCTCTTTCTTTCAAAATATCCTGCGGCAATATCGAGGGCATAAACAAATCCCGAACAAGCGGCATTGACATCAAATGCCGGACAGGTTGCCCCAATCTCCTTTTGTATCATACAACCCTGCGACGGAGTAAGATTTTCTCCTCTCATTGTCGAACAGATAATCAAATCAAGTTCAGCGGCAGTCACTCCGGCATTTTCAAGAGCATTGTTTGCAGCCTCAACACAAAGTTCGGTTATAGTTTCCTTTTTACATATATGACGCTCCTCTATACCTGTTCTTGTGCGTATCCACTCGTCATTTGTATCGACCATTGTCGAAAGCTCATCGTTTGTCAGAACGTATTCGGGGATTGCCCTTCCTGTCCCCAATATTGTAAAACTCATATCATCATACCTCCGTCGGATATTTTACATATTAAATTTTATTAGAAATATTTATACAAAATCACCATTATAAACATATCTATTCTATCCTTATGATTATAAAACAAAAACCTCATTTTGTCAATATAGCCGCATTAACATAAATTGATATAATATCACAATAGTTAATAACGGGCAGGTATCCGAAAATACCCCGACTATTCATAAAGCACCGACGATTTAAGTTTTCTTCCCTCATAGGTCAGTTTTAGAGAAAAAAACGGTCTTTCCTCCTGCATAAGGCGTAAGAAAATACGATCCCCTTCCCATATCGGAAGTTCTTCCAATACTTTCTCCTTTTCGACCCATACAAGCTCACCTTCATCACACTCTATCAATTCCCCTTCATATTTTGAAGCATCAAAAAGGAACATATATTCATACACATTACCGTCCGAAAACGTAACTATTCCCCTAAGCCTGTAATTTATCAATGTCAGACCGCTTTCTTCCTTAACCTCGCGCAAAATACATTCCTCCGGGCTTTCACCAAGCTCAAAATGCCCTCCTATACCTAACCAAAGGTTGCTGCTAAGGTCATTCTTCTTTTTTGTTCTATGGAGCATAAGGTATTTCCCGTCCTGCTCGATATAGCAAAGTGTTGTAAGCTGAAAATCCATATCACCACTCCTCTTTTTAATTATAACAAATCGCATATTATTAGTCCATAAAAAAAATTGCATATAATTATACTATTAGTATTATTTATACAATCGGTAATTACCAATATCTCATATTACGCAAATTTTCGGGTTTAAAAACAGCAAAATAAAATTAGTATTTTCCCCCGCAGAAAAAACTCCGTACCTGATAAAAGCACGGAGTTTTTTACTGTATATATTTTCAATTTAATCGTCAAACAACAAATAGACGTTTTCCGGAGTAACGGCAATTTTTTTCGTGTATATACGCCAATTTGTCACATCATCAACCGTCAGCTCCATTATATCGCCCTCATGTATGTCATCAACCCAATAAGCATTTTGAGCAAGTTTGGCGGTAAAACTGTCCTCTTTGATATCGACAAGCTCAAACCATATACATTCTTTTTCCGTTTTTCCCGCATCTTGCCGATATTTTTCATCAATTTCAAAACCTATCTCTATAAGTACATGACAATCAAGTGTTTCCCATGCCTTTTTCACATATTCAAAGCGTTCCCTTGATATTGCCCTGATTTTCTCCGTTTGTTCAATGCTCAGAAAGAATACGGGATCACTGCTTTCGCATAATTCATCATATATATTCACCTTGCTATAATTGTCCAAAAACACATCTCTTTCGTTTTTGTATGCAAATATAACGGAGGTTCTGCTGTTGTGTCCGTTTTCTCTGTCCCTATATCCTCCGAGATCGAACGCATTATATTCTTCAAGTGCCTCTGTCCACGGAACATATGTTACTACTATCGGCATTTCGTTACCGAATTTGCCGATACGATATGCCCTATGTCTGCTGCCTTTCTCAAGGAGTCTGACCGCAAGCGTATTTATCATTTTGGCGTGTATCTCCGCACATTTGCCGCATGATTTTAAAATCTCAAGTTCCGTAAGTCCGCAGCGGCATAGTCCGTGGGTATGCAGCCACGCCCCGCCGCCTTTTTCTCTGCTGTTTATAAACTGTATTGAAAATAATGCGGTCGGCAAAATATCGGACTTCGCATACAGCCTTATCTGTCTGCCGGAGATTATCTTTTCGGCACTTTCATCATAAACGGCAGCAAGATCCGGCATTGCTGCAAGGATAAACTTAATCTGGAGGTGATATGACTTGAGTGCATTTTTATTAAAGTGCATAAATACCGTCAGCGACATTTTTGCATTTTTGATAGCGTAAATTTCATTTTTTGAAAGTGACGTCATGTCCATTCCGTATATTGAGCGATTTTCAAAGTTATCATAGTAAAAGGATATCTCAAATTCTTCCCCGTAATAATCCGCAACAACACTTCCGAGTATTCTCTGATCGGCGGTAAAATTTTGTTTTTGCTTTATTGTTATCCCCTCAACAGCTTCCACTCTGTCAAAAATGCCATCAAAATCTATCCCGTTATTATTATTTGATACCGCCGTTATATAGGATTGCTCTTCCCAATAATTCAGCGGTTTTTCCTGCGGTCTGTTGATTTGTTTCCCTTCGTTCGGAAAATCTAAAAAACTCATATATACCCCCCGTCACCCTACGCAGCAGTTCCATTTTTTTAACATATTCCAAAGGATTTACCGTATTGTGATCTGCATGAAATATTTTCACGTTACATTGCCGCTTATATTACAGCAAAAAAAGAAAGCCGCCCGAAAGTGCGACTTTTATGAAGTACGGAGAGTGAGGGATTCGAACCCTCGAAACGGGGTTAGCGTTTACACGATTTCCAATCGTGCTCCTTCGGCCATCTCGGACAACTCTCCTCATGAACGAAAAATAAAAACACAATTCTCAATACCATTGTATTATAGCATACATTTTTTAAAAATGCAAGTAATAATTTAGTGATTATACATTATTTTATTTGTATCTTTCAAGCACGAAAATCCGTTTGTCATACAAGTCATGTACCGATAAGTGTTGCCTTAAAATTTTTCCTGCTCCTGCGGTAATTTTCCGCCGGATAGGTCAACGGTTCTTTTTCGTACTTCAATCACTTTTTCCTTTATAACAGCACGTTGTCAAAAACCGATGTATTTGCTGATTTTTAAAAATTATTCGTAACTGCACGCTAATATCATATAAACAAAATCGGTCGGACTCGAAGTATAGTCTGTCTGTTTCGAGTCCGACACAAATTCTTTTAAAAAACCGTAAACTGCTTTATCACATGATCAACACTTTACGAACATCTCTTTGACATTGTCTTACGGTAAGAATTACGTTTTAATCCCTACTTTCCGCTTGCCCCCCTCTGTCCATCAGTTCAACAGCAATCTTTATGTCCTCCGAAGCGGGCAGTACATCTTCACAAATCAATTCTGCTGCAGCAGAATACAACAGGCGGACATATCGGCAGACAAAATTCAGCCGCTTTTATCGTTTTTGAGCATATAATAATTTACCCAATAAAAGTAATCTCTGCCCCTGCTCTGCTGGTACGTTCTGGCATCTTTTTCACTAATTTGATCAACGTAGCCTTCATAGCTTACTTCAGGGGTAATATAGTCATTAAACTCCTGCTCATATTCATCAACATTTGAAAATATGTGTAGATTTTTATATTCGTCGCCAACAGAATTATACATATCTACCAATCTATGTTCATAACTATGATATACTTCATGACAAACGCACATAACCGTTCCCCATGACGATTCACTAAGCAATGTACTCACATTCATGACGATCATTTTAGATGAGTCGCTATAATAAGACATCAACTCATCTTCAAGTACATCATATGTAATATCCAACTTAGTCGTCAGTCCGAGTTTTTGCTTTTCTATATTCACCACGGTATATAGAACCTTCATTTTTTGTGTTATATCAAGATTATCCCAACTATCATCGTCCAAAAGCATGAGCATATCCATATTTTCAGAAATTACGTAAGCATCGCCTTTGTACGATTCGGAACTTACTGATGCGGGTTCTTCCAACTTTCCCGTTGATAATATTTCAACAGAAATTATCGTAACGATAACGAACATACCCAAAGTCAGTAAGGTTTGCGAAACAGACAACGCCCTACGAATACGACTTTTTATTATGCGCAGCCGCCTGTTTTTGTCATCTGTCTTTATTTTTCCGCACAGGATAAAAATTGAAAGCAGCAATGCCAACACCAGTGAAATGCCTAATAATGTAAAAATGACTACCGGTCTTATTTTTATGTATGCTATTACCACATATACACCCACCGGAAAAAAAACATTAAGGCAAACTGTACCGATTGTTCGTCTGTTTTCAAATCTTAGAATGAAGCCCCCGAAAATACAGAGAACATATATTGAAATGAACATAATACCTGATGTCTTGAGGTTCGGCACTAATGTATAACTCAGCAGCAATTCCTTCATTATATCTAAAATTATGCCACCCATAATTATATGCATCCAAATATAGTTTGTTTTACTTAACGTATTGTACATGCAAACACCCCCGATTTAACAAATCATATCTTGTTAATAATATTAACATATCTGCACAACATACTCAAGTGATTATTCGTGCTTTTTTCGAAATTTCGGATTTTCAATTAAGTATTTTTTGAATTTACATAAACCCTGCAATAATTACTTTCGCAAATTTTAAAATAAATTTTTATAAAAACAAAGCCTTGAAACCGATACCGATCTCAAGGCTCTTTTAAGCAGGGGCAGAAGGACTTGAACCCTCGGCACGCGGTTTTGGAGACCGCTGCTCTACCAACTGAGCTATACCCCTATATTCAACTGTACTCAACGTAATGTCTATATTAACACATTATTTCGGTTTTGTCAATAGTCAAATTATGATTTTTAAAATAAGAAATTGTGCAGAAATTATGCCGCTTTACGGCAGGGAGAAAAAGATGACAAAATACCGCAGACAATGAACAATTATAGTATTCATATATAGCCTGTCGATAGAACCTGAAACAGAGAACCGCCGCTGTTATTTTTCAGCGGCGGTTTTACAAATTTCTTTCGCAAATTTTGAATTATCTCTTTGAGAACTGCGGTGCGCGACGTGCAGCTTTAAGACCGTATTTCTTTCTTTCCTTCATTCTCGGATCACGAGTGAGGAAACCTGCTCTCTTGAGTTTCGGGCGAAGGTTTTCGGTATCGAATTTAAGAAGAGCCCTTGATATACCGTGACGAATAGCGCCTGCCTGACCCGTAACACCGCCGCCGTTTACTCTGCAAACGACGTCGAACTGACCGTCGGTTCCGGTAAGAACGAGAGGCTGACGAACGATGAGCTTGAGCGTTTCAAGACCGAAATAGTCATCAATATCTCTATCATTGATCGTAACCTTACCTGTTCCCTTATAAAGTCTTACTCTTGCAACGGAGCTTTTTCTCCTGCCTGTTCCGTAAAAAAACGGTGTCTTATCGTACATAATAAATTGCCTCCCCTCTTATTATTCCAACACAACGGGTTTTTGAGCAGCGTGTTTATGCTCTGCACCCTTGTAGATATGAAGTCTTGTCAAAGCCTTGCGTCCTATTGTATTGGACGGGATCATACCCTTAACAGCAAGCTGTACAGCAAGTTCGGGTCTGTTAGCAAGAAGATTGTCATATCTTACGGACTTCATATGTCCTATGTATCCCGTATGATGATAATAATACTTCTGCTCTGCTTTTTTACCCGTGAGAACAATCTTATCGGCATTGATAACAATAACAAAATCGCCGCAGTCCACATGAGGCGTGTAGGTTGTCTTATTTTTACCTCTAAGCAGATCTGCTACCTGAACGGCAAGACGACCAAGCGTTTTGCCTGCTGCGTCGATAACATACCACTGACGCTCAACCTCGCCTGCCTTAGCCATAAAAGTTGACATAGCTCAAATCCTCCCTAAAAATAACAAATTTCTTTACTTATACTTAATAAAACCTGACATACAGTCAAATTTTGCAAGTTACAGATAAGATAATAGCACACGATTTATATTAAGTCAAGATTTTTTTTAAATTTTTTTAATCCAGCATTTAAAATCTTTTATTTTCTCTTATATAATCACGTATTCTCCCGATTTCTAATTTGTGATTTTACTTTTCGATTTAAAATATTCATATAAATACCCCATACTTAATACCAATATTAAAAATAAGTATATCGCAGCTTGTAATAAGTTATACGATTAGAGGCAATAATATGAGCAGCAAAATTTACCGCTTTTAACCTGCCACGTCCGAAAATGCGCACTCCAACGGGATAAAAATACACATCATCGGTCTTAAAAATAGTAAAAATTAACATTAAATCATGTTTTGCTTAGCCATATCCCGTAAATTTGCAGAAATATAAAAATATTATTGTAATATGATGTCGATTTATGATATTATAAATTAGATTAACTTACGATCCGAAAGGATAAATGATTATGATAAAGAATAGAAGTAAGTACGGAAAAATTCTTTTTTCAGGCGGGCTTATTATTTCAATGCTTTCTTTTCTTGCAATTACAGCAAGTGCCGAACCCGATTATACGGATGACCCGTATTACGATGAAGCAATCTATGAGGACCCAGGATACGAAGATCCAAACTATGAGGATCCAGGATACGAAGATCCAAACTATGAGGACCCAGGATACGAAGATCCAAACTATGAGGACCCAGGATACGAAGATCCAAACTATGAGGACCCAGGATACGAAGATCC
>CANQBP010000013.1 GCA_947589415.1 uncultured Clostridia bacterium | reverse complement strand
GTACACAAACAAATATTGCAAAATCCATAATCGACAATGGAGCGGATTATATTCTTGCATTAAAAGAAAATCAAAAAGTCAGATATTTCATAACATCTCTTACAGATGTTAAATTGTTTGCTAAGGCTGTCCGGCAACATTGGGGTATTGAAAACTCTCTGCATTGGTGTCTGGATTTGTGCTTTGACGAAGATCATTGTCGTATGCGGGTAGATAATAGTGGTGAAAATTTTGCTGTTCTGCGTCATATTGCAACAAACATCTATAAATCCTTTACTTCGGTTAAGTTAAGCCTGAAAGCTAAACGCTTCAAATGTTCTTTTGATGATGAATTTTTGTCAAGCGTTATTTTTAACAAATTTTCATAATTATTTCATGCGGTTGCCCTGTTTTTGTATTTCAATAATATTGCTTTTTATTGCCGAATGGAGTACAATTAGATGGTATAAAAAATGTAAATGGGGAAGAATTATGGAAAAAATACAATTTTCGGCACCATGTCTTTTCGGCTTAGAGGGTATATGTGCAGACGAGCTTAAAAGAATGGATATAGACAATGTAAGGGCAGAAAACGGCAGAGTGCTTTTTGAGGGTGATTATTCCACTCTTGCAAGAGTAAATCTTTGCTCACGTTATGCGGAAAGGGTACAGATACTTCTCGGAGAATTTTATGCATACAATTTTGATGAGCTTTTCCGTGGTGTGGAAAAAATTGAATGGGAGATGTGGATCGGAAAGGAAGATGCATTTCCCGTAAAGGGTCATTCGGTAAGTTCAAAGCTCGCAAGCATTCCGGTTTGTCAGAAAATAATAAAAAAGGCGGTTGTAAAGCATCTTTCGTCAAAATATCATAAGGATTGGTTTGATGAAACAGGCGGTAAGCACCAGATACAATTTCTTATTATGAAAGATAAGGTAAGCATAATGCTTGATACCTCAGGTGAGGGTCTGCATAAAAGAGGCTATCGCAGGGAGTCTGCGGCAGCACCGATAAAGGAAACACTTGCCGCAGCTATGGCGGATCTTTCCCATGTACGCCCGTTCGGCACGGTTATAGATCCGTTCTGTGGTTCGGGTACAATACTTATCGAATCGGCACTAAAGGCGTTAAACATTTCGCCGGGAATATTAAGGAAATTTGCAGCGGAAAAATGGAATGTCATACCTGCGGAAATATGGTCAAGAGAAAGGGAGAGATGTTTAGATCTTGTAAATCATAACGCAGAATTTACCGCTTACGGCTATGATATAGACAACGATGCTGTCGAGCTTACATTGGCGAACGCTAAAAAAGCAGGGGTGGAAAAGCGTATTCATGCAGAAAGACGTAATATTTCGGATTTTAAAGCGGAATTTGAAAGGGCGGCAGTAATATGTAATCCGCCTTACGGTGAAAGACTTCTTGATGTAGACCGTTCAAGGGATATATACCGAATAATGGGCAGGAAATTTGAAAGACGGCAGGGTTACAGCTACACAATAATAAGTCCCGACGACAGCTTTGAAAATATTTTCGGCAGGCGGGCAGATAAAAGAAGAAAGCTGTATAACGGTATGATAAAATGTCAGGTGTATATGTACTTTAAAAATCCCGCATAAAAAGTGATTATATATGATGTTCCGATGATTATTTTCATGGAATTAAAAGGAGAGCAGGATTTGATATGATAATAAAGACCGACAGACTTATCCTTGAACCGCTTGGTATAAAACATTTTAAGACAGCCTGCAAATATATGACGGACGCCGAAAATGCAGAAATGATGATATTTCTGCCATGCGGGGACGATAAGGAGGTAACGGATTATCTCCGAAAAGCAGCTATGCAATGGGAAAAGGAAAAACCGGAGTATCTTGATGTGGCGGTGATACTTGACGGGGTACATATAGGTGCTGTAAGCATAGAATTTGTCGATAACGGAAAAACAGGTGAGTTCGGGTGGATAATTGATAGAAATTATTGGGGAAACGGTTATACATTTGAGGCTGTAAAGGCATTTATGGAATATTGCAGGGAGAATTACGGTCTTACGCATTATATAGCCCATGCGGACAGTGAAAATCATGCTTCAATACGCATAATGGAAAAATTGGGTATGACATTTTTAAATATATACAGCGGAAGGAAAAACCGTATTTCCGATGAAATAAGAAAAGAAGTTATGTATGAATTATTTATTTAGCTGAAAAAATCATATCAGGAAAGGATAGTAACTATGGGCGGCTTTGTTCATCTTCATGTGCATACTGTTTACAGCCTGCTTGACGGTGCGTGTAAAATAAAGGAACTGATAAGCAGGGCAAAGGAATTGGGACAGGACAGTATAGCTATAACAGACCATGGTGTTATGTACGGTGTTATAGATTTTTATAAAACTGCAAGGGCAGAGGGAATAAAGCCGATAATCGGTTGTGAAGTATATGTTTCGCCGAGAGGACGTGCGGACAGGGAAGTCGGGATAGACAGAGATAACCGTCATCTCATACTTCTTTGCGAGAATAATACGGGATACCGTAATCTTATAAAGCTCGATTCCCTTGCATGGACGGAGGGCTTTTACGGTAAACCGAGGGTAGATATGGAACTGCTGGAAAAATATCATGAGGGACTTATTGCGCTGTCTGCGTGTCTTGCGGGCGATATTCCGCGGCTGCTTATGAATAATGATTATGACGGAGCTAAAGCTAAGGCACTTGAATATAAAAAAATATTCGGTGAGAATAATTATTTTCTTGAAATCCAAGATCATGGAATATCGGAGCAGAAAAGAATAAATCCCCTTATAATGCGTTTGTCAAAGGAGTTAAATATTCCTCTCGCTGCAACAAATGACTGTCATTATATAAAAAAAGCGGACAGCAAAACTCAAAATGTACTATTGTGTATTCAAACGAATAAAACCGTCAATGAGGAAAATCCTATGGCTTTTCCCACAAGTGAATTTTATTTGAAAAGCGAGGAGGAAATGCGGGCAGTATTTCCCGGAATACCCGAAGCCATAGATAACACCGTAAAAATTGCGGAGCGTTGTAATGTAGAAATAGAATTCGGGAAAATAAAGCTGCCGCATTTTGATGTTCCTAATAATGAGGATCATTTAGAGTATTTTAGAAAGTGCTGCTATAACGGACTAAGGAAATACTACGGAGATAATCCCGACAATTCCGTAACGGAAAGGCTTGAATATGAGATAGGCATAGTATCGCAAATGGGGTATATAGATTATTACCTTATAGTTGCCGATTATGTGAACTATGCAAAGACACACGGTATTCCCGTTGGAGCGGGAAGAGGTTCGGGAGCAGGAAGCCTTGCGGCATATTGTATCGGTATAACCGAAATTGACCCGATAAAGTATAATTTGCTTTTTGAGCGTTTTCTAAATCCTGAAAGGGTTAGTATGCCCGACTTTGATATAGACTTTTGTACAGAACGCAGGCAGGAAGTCATAGATTACGTTATAAGGAAATACGGTTCCGATCATGTTGCGCAGATAGCAGCATTCGGTACAATGGCGGCAAGGGGAGCTGTACGTGACGTTGGCAGAGCGTTGGCAGTCCCGTATAATGTGTGCGACAAAGTGGCAAAGCTGATACCACGTGATATCGGTATGACAATAGAAAAAGCATTAAATGTATCAAAAGAATTGAAAATGCTTTATGACGGTGACGAACAGATCCGCAGTCTGATAGATACAGCAATAAAACTTGAGGGTATGCCGAGGAATACAACAACCCATGCTGCCGGAGTTGTTATAACCGATAGGGCGGTTACGGATTATGTACCTGTTGCAAAAAATGACGATACTGTTGTAACACAATTTACGATGACCGAGCTTGATGAACTCGGACTGCTGAAAATGGATTTTCTCGGGCTTAGAAACCTTACGGTACTCCGTGAAGCGGAAAAAATGATACAGAAACATAACAGAGATTTTTCGGTAAATAATATTCCCGATAATGACAGAGGGGTATTTGAAATGTATTCAAGGGCAGATACCGACGGTGTGTTCCAATTTGAATCGAAAGGAATGAAAAATGTTCTCACACGTCTTTGTCCCGAAAGTCTTGAAGATATCATCGCAGTAATTTCCCTGTACCGTCCCGGGCCGATGGACAGCATACCGAGGTATATAGAAAATCGGCATAATCCTGAAAAAATAACGTATAAACACCCGCTTCTCAAGCCGATTCTTGATGTGACTTACGGCTGCATAGTGTATCAGGAACAGGTTATGCAGATATTCAGAACGCTTGCGGGTTATTCTCTCGGAAGAGCCGATATCGTTCGCAGGGCTATGGCTAAAAAGAAAAAAAGTGTTATGGAGCAGGAAAAGAAAATATTTATAAACGGACTTGTTGACGAAAACGGTAATGTTGCGGTTGACGGCTGCATACGCAGGGGGATACCGAAAAAGACGGCGCTTGATATTTTTTCGGAAATGGAGAGTTTTGCTTCATATGCTTTTAACAGGGCGCACGCAGCTGCATATGCGTATATTTCATATCAAACAGCCTATGAAAAATATCATTACCCTTGTGAATTTATGGCTGCGTTATTGACAAGCGTTCTCGGTGACAGCGGTAAGGTAGCATCGTATATTGATGAATGTTCAAAAAAAAACATAGAGGTATTGCCTCCGAGCATTAACGAAAGTGATATAGGCTTTACAGTCAGCGGTAAAAATATACGTTTCGGTCTTATGGCAATAAAAAGTCTTGGCAGAAATCTTATTGAATTGATAATACAGGAAAGACAGAACGGTAAATTTGTTTCTTTTTATGACTTTTGCAGGAGAGTCTACGGTAAGGAGCTTAATAAACGGGCTGTTGAAAATCTTATAAAATGCGGGGCATTAGACGGAATGGGGGCAAATCGCAGACAAATGCTTATGGCTGTTCCGAGTGTGCTTGACAGTATAGCGGAAGAAAAAAAAGTGACCATAGAGGGGCAAATGAATTTATTCGGAGATGACGGTGAATTTCATGATGAGCCTTCGCTCCCTGACGTTGAGGAGTTTACAAAGCGTGAAATTCTTGATATGGAGAGGGAAACGGCAGGGATATACCTGAGCGGTCACCCGATGTCGGAATATGACGATCTGGTTGCTTCAGCCGGGACGGACAGATTGTGCGATATACTCAGCGAGGATACGAATGTATATTTTGACGGAAAAAAGGTCGATGTTATATGCATGATATCAGGCATAAAATCGAAAATAACCAAAAATAACGCAAGAATGGAATTTGTAAATATTGAGGACAAATACGGTTCGGCGGAAATGATTGTGTTTCCGAAAATTCTTGACGAATACGGTGGTATGATTTGCGAGGGAAATATATTAAGGGTATTCGGAACAATAAGCAGACGTGAGGAAGAAACACCACAGATTATATGTGATAAGGTCATGCCTGCGTTAAAACAACCCGATGCAGTTTCTAAAACTTCCGATATGCGAAAGAAAAACAATCCGTCAGGATTATATTTGCGTGTTGCAAATGACACCTGTACGGAATATATAAGGGCAAAACAAATTATTGATATATTTGACGGAATTGAACCTCTGTATATCTTTTTTACGGACAGCAGAAAGTTGTGGCGTACTCCTGCATCAATGCGGGTAGATGTAAACGATGTTATGCTTAGAGAACTGAAGAAAAGGATAGGGGAAGAAAATGTGAGCTATGTAAAATAACCGAATACGATTAGTTTAAAAATATCAGCGATATTCCGATTGTTTAAAATAAATTGTGATATTAAAATTACCCTTGATTATATAGGCGAAAATGATTATAATTATTATAGCGTTTTGTGTCAGCTTGATCCGATGTGGAGGTGGTAATGCATGAGTACAGACCCTTACGGTCAACATTTTATATTTTTAGAAAATAAAGAGTATTGTGCATTACTGCGCAACTCTGCATACGGAAAGGACGAGCTATGTGATAAATTACTACAAAACAATAAACGGCAGAATTGAGAAAATCAATGAATATGAAGAAGGCTGCTGGGTGAACTGTACCGCACCCGAAGATGATGAAGTACAATACCTTCTTGATTCTTTCAACATACCGCCGGAGCTTCTCCGCTCGGCACTTGATGAAGAGGAGTCGGCGCATATTGATAGTGAGGACGACACAACTCTCATTATTATGGACGTTCCTGTTGTGGAAAAAACGTCGGGCAGCATATCATATTCCACAATGCCGATAGGCATAATGATAACTAAAAACAATGTTATAACGGTATCGGTAAGAGAAAGTACTATCCTCACGGAATTTTCCGAGGGTGTTGTGCGTAATGTTATGACGCACTATAAGACGCATTTTGTTTTGCATATTATGCTTAGAATGGCAACAAAATATTTACAGTACCTCAAACAGATTGATATGATAAGCAACCGTCTTGAAAGAAATCTCCGCCGCTCTACAAAGAATAAAGAACTTAACCAACTTCTTGATGTGGAGAAATCCCTTGTTTATTTTTCCTCCTCTCTTAAAGCCGACGAGGTGGCTCTTGAAAAAATCATGAGGGGAAGGTATATAAAACTTTATGAAGATGATCAGGATCTTCTTGAAGATGTACTTATCGAGATAAAGCAGGCGGTTGATATGGCTGCCCTTTATCTTAATATTTTGAATGGAACGATAGATGTATTCGCTTCCATAATATCGAATAATCTGAATGTAGTTATGAAAATTCAAGCGTCGCTTACGCTTTTGGTGTCCGTTCCTACGGTAATAACCGGCGTGTACGGAATGAACATAATCGGCGGTTTGCCGTTTGACGGTTTTTGGTGGTTTCCGATTGTATTGTCGGCGGCACTTATGCTGATAATGTATCTTATACTGAAACGAAAAGATATGTTTTGATACTGCGAAAAGAGTGATTTATATTGAATGAAAAAACGCTTATGCATTTGAATATCCCTGTTGAAACGAATATAAAATATGCAATTCTTCCGGGTGATCCGGGGAGAGTTGACAAGATTGCGGAGTATATTGAAGAACCCCGCTTTATTGCACAAAACAGGGAGTTTAGGTCGTTTTCGGGAAAAATAGAGGGAGAAACCGTAATAATAACCTCCACGGGAATTGGTGGGCCGTCAGCAGCTATTGCACTTGAGGAACTTGCCCTTATCGGTGTAAAGACAGCGGTTCGTATAGGTACTTGCGGAGGAATAAGCGAAGATGTATCATGCGGGGATATAGTCATACCGACTGCCGCAATACGCATGGAGGGGACGTCAAAGGAATACGCCCCCGTTGAATATCCCGCTTGTGCCGATTTTGATGTTATTTGCGCACTTGCGGGAGCTGCAAAACGAAACGGTGTGAAATATCATACCGGTGTGGTACAAAGCAAGGATTCATTTTACGGTCAGCATAGACCCGAAAGTATGCCCGTGTCATATGAACTTGAAAATAAGTGGGAGGCATGGAAGAAACTTAATGTACTTGCCTCCGAAATGGAAAGTGCTGCATTATTTACCGTTGCATCGGTAAGAAGAATAAAAATAGGTTGTGTTCTCCATGTGATGTGGAATCAGGCGAAAGAAAAAACTGCCGCTTACGGCTCGGATAAAACGGATATCGCAATAATGACGGCAGTCGAAGGGTTAAGAACAATAATTTGCGGTAACGGGAGATAACTGTATGGGTGATGCGAAAATCAGACTTTTAGCAATTGTCGGGCCGACCGCATCGGGAAAAACGGATCTTTCGGTAAGGCTTGCGAAATATTACGGCGGGGAGATAATTTCCGCAGATTCTATGCAGATATATAAGGGTATGAATATTGCCACTGCAAAACCCTCTGATGAAGAAAAACAGGGGGTTGTACATCATTTAATGGATTTTCTCGAACCCGATAAGGAATTTTCGGTAGCAGACTATGTTGACCTTGCGAATAAGGCGGCTGCGGATATATACAGCAGGGGAAAGCTGCCGATTCTTTGCGGCGGGACAGGACTTTATGTCCGTTCTTTTCTTGAAAATATAAAATTTTCCGAAACCGCCTACGATAAGGATATAAGAGAAAAGCTCAATGAACGTTATGAGTCCGATGGCGGCGAAAAGCTGATAGAATATCTTGCGGGATTTGATCCGGAAACTGCCGCTTGTTTGCTGCCGCAGAACCGTAAAAGAATAATACGTGCGATAGAGGTATATGAAATAACGGGAATTACAATGAGTGAACATATCAGACGTTCAAAATTGACACCCTCACCCTATAAATCTACGGTTATAGGACTTACGTATTCGGATCGGCAGATACTGTATGACAGGATAAATAAACGTGTGGATAAAATGCTCGAACAGGGTCTTATAGATGAGGCAAGGAATTTTTACGGCACAAGTGCCGGGAGTACGGCATCTGCGGCAATAGGATATAAGGAACTAAAGCCGTACCTTGACGGCAATATATCATTGGAGGAGGCTGTTGACAGTCTTAAAAAGGCAACAAGACATTATGCCAAAAGACAGCTTACTTGGTTCAGACGTGATGAATATGTAAATTGGATCGAAATTGACAGGTGTGATGATGTTTTTGAAGAGGCTGCAAGAATTTTTGAATACGAAAATAATGTATGATATTTACAAAACTGATGTAAGGTGGTAAAATAGTCATAGATTGTTTAAATCGGGGGTAAAAATGGATAAGGATAAGACATTGATAATAAAAAAGGTTGCTATCGCAGTGATGACGCTTTTAATTTTAGCGTACATCGTTTCGGTTATAATAAAGGCAAATTTTGCCCAGATAAAAACGCAGTCGGCAAGTATAATGACAGTTTCCGATTCCGTGGAAGTAACGGGATATTTTATCCGTGATGAAAAGCTGATTACAAGCGATGCGGACGGTTATATTACATACCGAACCGATGACGGCGGAAGAATATCCAAAAACGAAGCGGTTGCGGATATCTACTCAAACGAAAATGCTGCTGCCGATAAAAAGATAATAGACAAACTTCAATCGCAGGTCGATGCACTTGAACAGCTTGACGGTTTGACGGAGAATATCTCGGCAACACCGGAAAGTTTGGATAAGAATATAAATGCATATCTTTCTCAAATAAATTACAGCGTAAGCAACGGAAATATGGCTGAAGCGGACAATGGTGTTGAAAATATACTGTATAATATAAATGAAAGACAGATATTGACCGGGAAAGCCGAAAAATTTGACGAAAGAATCGATCAGCTCAAAAAACAGATTGATGAGCTTAAAAAAAATTACTCAAATTCTAAAGGAAAACAGGTCAAATCACCTGTTTCGGGATATTTTGTAAGTTGTGCGGACGGTTTCGAGGGCATTTATAATACGAAAGATCTTGAGGGAATAACTCCCGATGACTTATCGGATAAAAAGTGGAAGCCTAAAGATGTGGATAGTAACGTTATAGGAAAAACCATACAGGGGGTTTATTGGTATATAGCCTGTAAGGTGAGCGCCGAAGATGCATTGAGAATAAAGACAGCGTATAATTTAAGGGTCGATATTCCGACGGTGAATAACAGAAAAATAGATGTTGATGTTTATTCCGTAAATCAAGAATCGAAAACCTCCGATGCCGTTGTGATTTTGCGCGGGAATTACATGAACCCGGAAATGTCGTATGTAAGAAAAGAAAATATTTCTATTGTAATAAATACATATGAGGGTATATATGTACCCAAAAGCTCGGTTCACGAAAAGCAGGTGACAGAAACATTTACGGACGAGAACGGAAAAGAAAAAACAGAAACAAAAACCGTGCAGGGAGTTTATGTGCTTATCGGAAACGAATTACAGTTTAAGCAAATTATAGAACAATATACGGGTGATGATTTTGTTATATCAAAAAGTTCGCCCGAAAAAGAAGATATCGTTACAGATGAATACGGAGTTCTGAAGGTTTATGACGATGTCGTGGTGGAAGGAGCAAATCTGTATGACGGAAGAATTGTCGATTAAAAAAAAGGAAATGTTTGATGCGATTAAATCAAATTATTCTCAAATAACCGAAAATATAGCGAGGGCAGCAGAAAAAAGCGGGAGAAAACCCGAAGATATCTCCTTTCTTGCTGCAACAAAGACAGTAGAACCCGAATTTATAAACTATGCGATATCCCTCGGCTTGAAACAAATAGGTGAAAACAGGGTACAAGAGCTTTTATCGAAATATGATGAATATAACCTCGATAATTGTGAACTGCACTTTATAGGTCATCTTCAAACAAATAAGGTGAGGCAGATAATAGGAAAGGTGTCTATGATACAATCGGTGGACAGTTTTCATCTTGCAAAAGAAATATCAAGACTTTCCGTAAAAAACGGAGTCACGACAGATGTGCTTATTGAGGTGAATATAGGCAGGGAGGAAAATAAGTCAGGTGTCCTGACAGAAAATTTAGAGGAACTTATCGGGAAAATAAGTCTTTTAGAGAATATAAAAATAAGAGGATTGATGTCAGTACCGCCGATTTGCGACACAAAAACGGAAATTTCAAAATTTTTTGATAATATGTATAAACTATTTATTGACATTTCACCGAAAAAATCGGATAATGTATGTATGGACTTTCTGTCAATGGGAATGTCCGATGACTATCAGGAGGCTATCCTGTGTGGCGCTAATATGATAAGAGTCGGCTCACGGCTTTTCGGTGCCAGAGTTTACAGATAAATTAAAGGAGAGGATTATTATGGCTAACAAACTTATGGGAAAGTTTAAGAGCATACTGAAACAGCCGGAGGAGGAAAACAATAATTACGACGATTACTACGATGACGAGGAAAGTTCGGAAGAAGATGAGCAGACCGAAGAGGAATACGAATTTTCTGATGAACAGGAACAGGAAGAGTCTTCCGACAATGTTATAAATATGAATGAGGGAGTGAATGTACAGTTTGTGCTTTTCAAACCGGAGGCATTTGACCCGTCGGTAAAGGATATGGCGGATGAGCTTATTAAAAGACATACCGTCATACTTAACGTTGAGGATACGAACAAAGATGTGTCGAAAAGGATTATCGACTTTCTCGGCGGGGTTGCGTATGCACAAAACGGAAGTGTAAAGAAAGTAGCAGAGGATACCTTCATTATAATGCCGAGCAATGTCACACTTTCCGGTCAGGATGCGATGGACGAAGTCGGAAGCGATAACGTTTATTTTTAATTTGATGTTTTTGTTTTTCCTGTATATTTATGAAGAAAGGGTCGCTGTATGCTTACTTTAGAAGAAATAGAAAATATATCATTCCGCAAATCCAGACCCGGAGGTTACAGAGCCGAAGAGGTAGATGATTTTGTGGATAAGGTTATAAAAAAGGTTAAGGCTCTTGAAAGTGAAAACAGAGAGTTAGAGAGCAGAATTGATAACTTAAACGAAAAAATTCAAGAGTATAAAGAAAAAGAAGATAGTGTGCAAGATGCTATTATAACCGCACAAATGACGGCAAAGCAAATTGTTATGGAGGCAGCTCAAAAATCAACGGAGCAGCTTTCCGAAGCGAACGAAGAAGCACAAAGGATCTTGAATGAGGCAAAGGAACGCAGTAAAAAGCTGAATAAACAGGCAGACGAGGAAATAGAACAGCGTGTTAATAAAGCTCTTAGGGAATCGTCAGATAAAATTGAGGAAAATAATGAAATTCTTGATGCCCAGAAAAAGAAGATTATCGGTTTGATGGGTGAGGCGCTTAATTTCAGAAGTTCTTTGATGCGAGCATACAAGGAACACTTGAGCGTTATCAATTCCATGGCTAAGGGTGAGGATTTCAAAAAGTATCAAAAAGAGATTGAAGATAATTATCCCCCGATGCATGGCAATAAACCTGAAACCGTGATAAAGGATACAAAATCATCTTCAACAGACGATTCGGAAGAAACACTTTCTCATGCCGAACAGGATTCGGTTTTTGATGAGAAAGCGGACGAAGAGATCAATTTTGATACAGAGTCTGTTTCCGAAGTTTCGGACGGACAGGAAGAAAATTCGGGAGAAGAAGTCTTGAATAAAAGACAGCCCGTTGTCATTTCTGCCGCAGATAAAAAGAAAAAATAAAATATAACAGCATTTTCCGACACCGGTGTGTCGGAATTTGGATTGTAATTATATTTATAAGCAAGAGGAGAGAATGAACCCATGTCGCAGGACTATAATAATACACTAAATCTGCCAAAGACAGATTTTCCGATGAGAGCCGGACTTCCGCAGTCCGAGCCTGTAACGCTCAAACGTTGGCAGGACAATGGTACTTATGAGAAGCTGATGCAGCTTAACGACGGAAAGCCGCTGTATGTTCTTCATGACGGTCCTCCGTATGCAAACGGAGATATACACCTCGGTCATGCTATGAATAAAACACTCAAGGATATTATCGTAAGATATAAGAATATGACGGGCTTTAAAGCACCGTATGTTCCCGGTTGGGATACACACGGACTTCCCACCGAACTCAAAGCAAGAAAAAAAGCAGGTGTGAGCAACAGCGATGCCATATCAGATGTCGAGCTGCGTAAGATTTGCCGTGAGTTTGCAATGAGCTATGTTGATAACCAGCGTGAGCAGTTCAAACGTCTTGGCGGGATAGGAGAGTGGGATAATCCCTATATTACGCTTACTCATGATTTTGAGGCAAAGCAGATAGAGGTTTTTGCTGAAATGGCAGATAAGGGATATATTTACAGAGGACTTAAACCTGTGTATTGGTGTCCCGATTGTCAGACAGCCCTTGCCGAGGCGGAGATAGAATATGCGGAAGACCCCTGCCATTCAATTTATGTAAAGTTCAGAGTTACTGATGATATGGGCAAGTTGACCGCAATGGGTGCGGATATAAAAAATACTTATTTTGTAATATGGACGACGACAACATGGACACTTCCGGCAAATGTTGCAATATGTGTCGGTCCGAGATTTAATTACAGTCTTATTAAGTGTGACGGTGAGTATTATGTAATGGCAGAAGATCTTTATGCTTCGGCAATGGAGGCTGCAAATAAGGATAATTATGAAGTTATAGGTACTATAAAGGGTTCGGAGCTTGAATATATGAAAACCGCACATCCTTTTATAGACAGGACATCACTCGTTATCGTTGGTGATCATGTAACGCTCGAAAGCGGTACCGGCTGCGTTCATACAGCACCCGGTCACGGTGTCGATGACTATAATGTATGCAGAAACTATGATGAGCTTCCCATGGTTGTACCCGTTGATGCACAAGGCAGACTTACGGAAGAGGCGGGAATGTTTGCGGGTCTGCTTACAGATGATGCAAATAAGCCTATTGCGGAATATCTTGAAAAAACAGGTGCTTTGTTTGCGCTTAAAAAGATTATCCACCAATATCCGCATTGCTGGAGATGTAAAAAGCCCGTTCTTTTCAGAGCAACCAAACAATGGTTTTGTTCGGTTGATGATATAAAAGATGCGGCAATAAATGAAATAAAAAATATCGAGTGGGTTCCCGCATGGGGCGAGGACAGAATTTCGGCAATGATTCGTGAAAGAAAAGACTGGTGTATTTCACGTCAGAGAAAATGGGGCGTTCCTATACCGATATTTTTCTGTAAGGATTGCGGCGAGCCTATTCTCGATAAACAGGTAATGCTCCATGTTTCAAAATTATTCGGTGAGTACGGTTCGGACGTCTGGTATGAAAAAGATGCTTCGGAGCTTATCCCGGAGGGATTGGTATGTCCGAAGTGCGGTGCTGCCGAATTTGATAAGGAAAAGGATATAATGGACGTATGGTTCGATTCGGGTGTTTCTCACGCTGCCGTATGTCAGATGCGTCCTTATCTTAAGCACCCGGCAGATATGTATCTTGAAGGTGCGGATCAGTACAGAGGCTGGTTTCAGTCATCACTTCTTACGTCTGTTGCCGTAATGGGCAAAGCTCCGTATAAATCGGTAGTAACACACGGCTGGGTTGTCGATATGGAGAAAAAGAAAATGTCGAAATCCGGCGGAAACGGTATTATGCCTGCCGAGATAATCAATAAGTACGGTGCGGATATTTTAAGATTGTGGGTAGCATCGAGTGATTATCATGCAGACGTAAGAATTTCAAATGAAATTCTTGCACAACTCAGTGAGGCGTATAGAAAAATCAGAAATACGGCACGTTATATTCTCGGAAACATAAGTGATTTTGATCCCGATAAGGATAGAGTTCCCGAAAGTGATTTGATGCCTATTGATAAGTGGGCGCTGATGAAACTTGACAGTCTTAATCAAAAGGTAAGGCACGGATATGATACTTATGATTTTCATATAGTGTATCAGGCTATTCATAATTTCTGCGTTGTGGATATGAGTAACTTCTACTTTGACGTTCTCAAGGACAGACTTTATACCGAAAAACCTGACGGAAAGGAACGCCGTGCCGCTCAAACGGCTATATATACCATACTCGATGCCATGACAAGGTTGATATCACCGATACTTGTGTATACGTCTGATGAGATATGGCAGCATATGCCGCATGACAGTTCCGCAAATCCCGAAAATGTGCTGTTCAACGATATGCCGAAACTCACGGGTATTGAGTTTGATGAGAGTTTTACCTCAATGTGGGACAGAATACATGAAACGAGGGATATCGTTAAAAAAGCACTTGAGGTTGAGATAAAGAGTAAAAAGCTCCGTTCTTCCCTTGAAGCAAAAGTTATTCTCAAATGCTGCGGCGAACAGTATGATTTTCTTAAATCCGTTGAGCAGGAGCTTTCCGCTGCATTTATCGTATCTGCCGTTGAAATTGTGAATACGGATAATGACGGTCTTGAGGTTGAAGTTGTTCAGGCAGAGGGTAAAAAATGCGAACGCTGTTGGGTATTCAGCGATACTGTCGGAAAAAATTGCAGTCATCCTTCTCTTTGCAGCCGCTGCGCAAGTGTTATTGAGGCTATGAACATTTGAAAATTCGCCAACTGATATAAAGGCAAAAATATATTAGGCGGTGTTTCTGCGGATACACCGCCTGTTTAAATAAAGGGGGAGAGAAATGACTTTTGCTTTGGTACTTGTAATTGCGGGTCTTTTGGCAACTGCCGACCAGATGATAAAAATACTTATCTATATACATTTACGTCCGGACGGCAGTATTACTATAATAGATAATTTGCTTTCGTTTGTTTATACCGAGAACAGGGGAGCAGCATTCGGCGTTTTTCAGAATGGAACACTTGTATTTGCTGTTTTGACCGCTGCGCTTATTGGTGTTTTTCTGTATCTTCTCTTGAGCAAAAAATGTAGTGGTATGCTGTTTTATACTGCTGTTACGTTTATTTTGGGCGGCGGTGTAGGAAATCTTATCGACAGAATATTCAGAGGTTTTGTAATAGACTATATTTCGGTTTCCTTTTTTCCTCCGGTGTGCAATTTCGCCGACTACTGCATTACAATAGGTGCGGTATTGTTTATTATTTATGCGATTTTCCTGCCTGATAAATCCGAAAAAAAGAAGCTCGTTGATGATGAGTGCGAGGAAGTATCAGATGAATGAAAAAACTTATCTGATAAGCCGTGATGACGACGGTCAAAGGATAGACAGCTATATATCTTCCGCAGACAGCGAAATTTCACGTTCGGCTGCCGCAAAACTGATATCGGACGGTTTGGTATGTGTGAACGGGAAAGTACCCGCAAAAAATTACAGGATAAAAACAGGGGACGTTATAGCGGTGACTGTACCGGATCCTGTATTGCCGCAGGCTGTACCCGAAAATATACCGCTTGATATTGTTTATGAGGACAATGACCTTTTGGTTGTGAATAAGCCCAAGGGCATGGTCGTTCACCCTGCTGCGGGTAATTATTCGGGCACACTTGTAAATGCCCTTTTGTATTATTGCAAGGACAATCTTTCCGGGATAAACGGTGTGCTTCGTCCGGGGATAGTTCACAGAATAGACAAGGATACAAGCGGTTTGCTTATAGCAGCAAAAAACGATTTTTCTCACAGACTGCTTGCGGAACAGATAAAGGAACACAGCTTTACGAGAAAATATCAAGCTGTTGTTTACGGTAATTTCAAAGATGACGAAGGTACCGTAAATGCGCCGATAGGCAGAAATCCTGTTGACAGAAAGAAGATGGCGGTAACGGAGAAAAATTCCAGAAATGCTGTAACCCATTATAGGGTATTGGGCAGGTATCGGGGTTTTACTCATCTTGAGCTTATTCTTGAAACCGGCAGAACACATCAAATTCGTGTACACATGGCACATATAGGGCATCCTGTCGCAGGTGATCCGGTTTACGGCCCGAAAAAAGTTATTTCCTCACTTGGCGGTCAGTGTCTTCATGCTTACTACATAGCCTTTAAGCATCCGAGAACGGGTAATATGATTGAGTTGTCGACCGATTTGCCCGAATATTTTTCGGATTTTCTTAAATTTTTGGATAAGTGATTTTAAACCAATTAAAACCAAAAAAGTCGTCCTTCAAGCGGACGGCTTTTTTAATTTATTTTAGCAGAAGCGGAACTTTTAAGCGGCTTATTTTAATAAACGACAGTATTTATTGATTTATATATTTTTTTACATCAGCGGGAACACCGGCTGCCAAACAGTTTTCGGGAAGATCCTCTGTGACCACACTTCCGGCAGCAATCACACAACCGTTTCCGATCGTAACGCCTTGCAGAACGGATACGTTAGCACCAAACCAACAGTTGTCACCTATGTGAATTGGCAATGCTCTCTCCAGCCCCTTATTCCTGTCCGTAAAATTTATGGGGTGTCCGGCAGTGTAAAAGCCGCAGAACGGGCCTATGAAAACATTCCTGCCAATGTAAATTGTGCCGCCGTCCATAAAATAACAGCCGTGATTAACAAATACACCCTCACTAAAATGTGTTTGTGTACCGTAATCAAAATAAGCAGGTGCAAGTATAGTAAGCCCTTTCGGTAAATCAACACCCAAAAGTGTCTTTAAAGCGGAAAGCTGTTCCGTACTTCCCGGTTTGGACATATTAAAATTATAACAGAGCAATTCGGCTCTTTGACGTTCTTTGAGCAGATTTTCGTCAAAATTGGCATCGTGCCATTCTCCGTTTAGCATTTTTTCTTTTTCGGTCATAACATTCACCCTTAAATATATGAAAAAATTTCCCTTTCAGCCATACTGTGAATGTGTATTTTGCAGTTATTTCAAAGCTGCAAATGTACGTTCGGGTTTAAATAAATGTCATTCGTTATTCTTTTTATAAATAATTTCAAGTCCCTTTATAAGCAAATCATTATCAATAAAAATATTATGTTTGCAATTAGGTATGATCTTTGCGGATAGTCCCCCCGTTGCAACTATTGACGGTTCTCCCTCAATTTCGAGGGAGAATCTGTCTATCATTCCGTCAATCATTGCAGCGTTTCCGAAAACTATTCCCGAACGCATACAGTCGGCAGTATTTGTTCCTATTGCCTTTTTGGGGGCATCAAGACTTATTGCGGGCAGTTGAGCGGTATTGCCCGTCAGCGACTCCATTGCAACCTCTACTCCGGGAGCTATGATACCGCCCCTGTAAATTCCGTCCTTATCAACAACGACCATTGTTGTTGCGGTTCCCATATCTATTACGATAAACGGCTTAGGGTATTGTGCAAGTGCAGCAACACAACCGACGACAATATCACTTCCGAGTGTTGCGGGGTTGTCAATTTTTATATTAAGTCCTGTTTTAACTCCGGGGCCGACAATAAGAGCTTCGCATTTTGTAAGAAGCCACACTGCTTTTTTGAGTACTTCATTAAGCTGCGGAACGACCGAAGATATTATTGCCCCGTCAAAGTCGATCGGAGAGCCTCCGTTTATTTCTATAAGCGTTTTGAATATAACGGCATATTCGTCCTCGGTTTTGTTTTTGTCGGTATTTATTCTTGTAATAAATACCGGGACGGAGTTTTCAATTCCTCCGAAAACTATGTTAGTATTACCGACATCAATAGCAAGTATCATCTTTTATCTTCTCCTTTTTTAAAATTTTTAATGAAATCTATTTTGTCATTTATACAGTTGTCGATATGTACATCAATCTGATTGAAAGGTATTTCTATGTTTGCCTTGTTGAGGGCTGATTTGATTTTTTCTCTCATATCAAACAGAAGTGTCCAGTAATCATCGGAAGCGCACCATATCCATACTGTAAGATCAACACTGCTTTCGTTGAATTTATCAACTACAATTTTGTTGTCCTTATCTTCAATAACACGTTCGTCATTTTTTATAAGCTCCATAATAACGCTTCTGGCTTTTGCAATATCTTCCTCATAAGAAATCGGCACGGGAATTTCGAGCCTTCTTATGTCGAGCGTGAAATGATTTATAATATTATTTGATGTTAGCCTCGAATTGGGTATAATGACCTCTTTATAATCATAGGTGCGGAGTGTGGTGTACATCATGTCGATTTTTATGACTTCACCGATTATCCCCTCGGTTTCAATAAAATCTCCGGTTTTGAATTTTTTATTTATAATAATAAGTGTTCCGCTTGCAACATTTGAAAGACTGTCTTTAAGGGCAAGACCGATAGTTACGGTAGCCGCACCTATGGCGGCAATAAGCGTGGACACATCGAAATTTAATGCCGAAAGCACACATACACCCAAAAAAATAAACAAAGCAGCTTTTACGATCGAATTAAGAAAGCTGATAACCGTCTGATCCGCTTTTCCTTTGTTAAGCGCACGTACCATTATTTTAAGTATGAGTTTAATAAGCCACCAACCTCCGACGAGGATCACAATGGCGGATATGATATTAGGCAGCATTCCTACCAGCCAATTTATAAAAGAATTAAACCATTCCTGAAAATGACTGATTTGCTTTTCTACATCGGGAGCAGTAATTACATTATCAAGAAATAAAAAATCCATAGAATACCTCCTTAATCGAATATAAGTAAATTATATCACATACCAAAGATTTTTAAAAGATTTTTGACTGTATTTATCTTGCTTTTTCTTGCAAAAAAACGATAATTATTGTATTATAGTTAATGTATAAAACATGAGAGGGATATTGTTATGGATTACAAATTAGTGCAGAAAGCCGACCGAGAGCTTATATATTACGGAATTTACAATACACTTGTCGAAAGTATAGATGAGGGGGATATTTTAAGCAAGATAAGGCAGAAATATTTTGAAACGCAAAAGCGCCAGAAAAATCGAAGTACCTATAATATAATGGGCAATGTTTACCGCTGTTCGTACCATATGGAAAACGGCAGACCTCTTAAATGGAAAAAAATGATAGGTTCTCAACTTGCGGAGTATTCTGTTACAGATGGGGATGGCTATTATGTGGTATCACTCGACAAGGAAAGAAATACATATAAAAAAACATACTATGATAATTCACACAAACTTCTCAAAGCCGAATTTTTTTCCAAGAAAAACAAAACTGTTCCTATATGTACAGTCATACCCTCTTCGGACGGAGAGAGAAGTGTTTTGGTAAGCAAAAACAATAGTGTTACAGATGTGCTTTATCCGTTTGAACAGGTCGTTGATAAGGTTTATACGGAGGAGCTTAACCATGCATTAGGAGAACCGAATATTTTTTGCCGTACAAACAGCGGGAATTACTATTTTTGTAATGAACCCGATGCAAAAAAAAGAGAAATTATGCTCGATAAAATATTTGAAAATGAAAATTATGCAGATACGAGCGGTGAACCTGATGAAGATATAGAGCCGGCATTCAATATAGATAATACTTTGCTTAATGAGGAACAGTCAGAGTATAAGGATAATTTTGCGGAAAACAGTAATTCTTTGTCAGAAGATAACGATACAAATTCGGAGGATAAAAAATTATTTGATGAAAATGTCAAAAATGAAAATACATCGGTTACTGAATCGGTCGAAAGCTATGTTTATGATAAAGTCGTAACCGGTGAGCAAAATCAGCCATGTGCATTTTCGACTGAATGTCCTTATGAAGCAAAAGAGAAACTTATAATCGAGTCGGGTGAAAGCAAGTACTATTACTATGGAGATGTTGCAGGCGATAAACGAAACGGTATGGGAAGAACCGCAATGTCGGACGGTAAAACCGCATACGAGGGCGGATATAAGGACGATAAACGTCAGGGTTTCGGAGTTTATTACTTTAAATCCGGTAAGTTGTGTTATGCAGGTACATGGAATCAAAACAAGCGTGAAGGTGTCGGAGTATCGTTTTCACCGAACGACGGAAGTGTTTTTGCGGGAAAATGGCAGGATAACAAATCATGCGGAATTGGTGCGTGTTTTGATAAGAACGGGGAACTTTTATATCTCGGTAAAACAAAAGACGGAAAACTTAACGGAGCAGGTGTTACATATTCGGCAGACGGGGATAACTTTTTTGTCGGAAAATACAAGGACGGTCAATTTCTCGGTACGGGAACACAATTTGACAGCGAAGGAAATATGGTGTATGTCGGGGAATATGAGGGTAATGTAAGGATTGGAAGAGGTATATCATACAAAGACGACGGTTCTGTATGTTACAGAGGAGAATGGAAAAATAATCTTTACAACGGTAAAGGAACACTTTATCTTGAGAACGGAACCGTTTTAAGAGGTACATTCAAAAACGGAAAGGCTGAAGGTCAATGTTCCCTCACAGACCGCACTGGCAGGCTCATATATATGGGCGGTTTCGGAGAAAATATGTATAACGGTGCGGGCAGATTATTTTTTGACGGCGGCGCATACGTTGAGGGACGATTTGCAGACGGGGAACCTACGGGTGTGTTTAATGAGTACGATGTAAACAATCACCTTGTATATTGCGGAGAATGGAGGAATATGCGCAGAAACGGCAAGGGGATCGAATATAAAGACGGAGTAAAAATATACGATGGCAGTTTTGTTAATTCTGCGTATGACGGTGCGGGAAAACTCTACAACAACGGCAAACTTATTTATTCCGGAGAATTTAAAAAGGGTGAACGCTGCGGAATAGGAACAGGATATAGAGATGATGAGGCGGAGTATTTCGGAATGTGGGAAAATAACTGTTATAACGGCTGCGGATTGCTTTATGATAACGGTACGGTAAAATATGTCGGTCAGTTCCGCAGCGGAAAACGTAACGGCAGAATAAATGAAATATTCAATGAAAGAGTAATAAGAAAGTGTATATATGTTGATGATGTTCTTACGTATATGTGCGAATATTCGCAGGATAATATAATGACATTTTTCGGGAATATTGCCGACGGTAAAAAGAACGGCATGGGTTGTTCGTATAATGATGAATGTGAAAAAGAATTTGAGGGGATATTCAGGAACGGTATGCCCGAAAAGGCAATGCAGGTATTTTTTATGCAGCCGAGTGATCTTCCCGTATGCGAACCTCTTAACGGCAGCGAATATGAGAAGTACAGACATACGCCCGAATATGCAGTTGATAAGGATTATATGCACGGAAAATATACGGGTTGTCTTTCCGAAGGTATGCCTGACGGGAAAGGCACGTTACTGTTTTGCGACCACAGATATACCGGAGTATTTTCAAAAGGCTATGCGGTCGGTACGGGAATGATTTATATGAATGACGGAATGGAAATTAAAGGTGAATTTTTTGCAGAACCGGTCGAGGGGAGTAAGACTTTGAAATTTACAGATATGACCTATTATGTTATAACCGAATAGAGGTATTAAAAAATGTCAACATTATACATATCCGACCTTGACGGGACATTACTCAACAAAGATGCCCGTCTTACGGAAAAAACTAAAAATATAATAAGCAGTCTTATTAAAAAAGGTGTGATGTTTACCGCCGCTACTGCTCGCAGTAAAAGTTCGATAAAGATACTTGAGGGTTTAGGATTGACACTTCCTTTTGTTCAGCTTAACGGTGTACTCATATATGACTTCACAAAGGATAAATATATTGACTGTACACATATAGAAAGTTCTTCTGCCGAAAAAGTAATTAAAATTCTTAAAAAATACGACAGAATGTCTTTTATGTATAAAGTTGATGATGAATACGGTATTCATGTAGAATTTGAAAAGTTGAGGAACGAACCCGAAAGAAAGTTTTTCCTGTCAAGGCAAAATGATTATAGAAGTTTTGTCAGAAGTGACCATATTGAAATCAAAAACACAGACAAGGTAATTTACTTTACAATGGTTGATACATATGCAAGGCTTTTACCTATACACAAAGAAATCGAGCTTACAGAGGGCGTAAGCTCGACACTTTACAGCGATAATTATTCCGATTTATACTACCTTGAAATTTTCTCAAGCAATGCATCGAAATCGGCAGGTATGCTCAAAATAAAAGATATGGTCGGTGCGGATAGGGTAGTGGCTTTCGGGGATAATTGTAATGATATTGATATGCTCAAAAGTGCAGATGTAGCGGTGGCGGTAAAAGATGCCGCAGAAGAAGTCAAGGCTGTTGCCGATATAGTGATCGGAAACAGCTTTGATGACAGTGTTGCAGAGTTTTTGTTAAATGAATGTTCTGACCGTTGCTGATGTGGTTGACTTACATTTAGTTTAGTTCTCAAGTAAATCACTTAACGCAGGTTTTATTATTTTTTCTTCCGTTTCGGAATAATACGCCGCATAGTATCTCTTTCCCTTTACAACATGAATACTGTCAAGGTTTTCACTTTCTATGCTTTTGAAGTTCATGCCGAGTCCCGAACCGTCGATTTTTGAATAACATTCCTTTATTGCCCAGATACGCACAAGACGGTCATTTCTTTCATTCATATCCTCAATGCTTTCCGTTTCGGCAAACTCTTTGGGGGAACAATAGTATTTAGCCGTATTTGAGCTGATTTTACGAAATTCCGCTATATCTGCTGCGGTTTCCTTTTGTGCTACTATGCAGGCGCACGAATTTCGTGAATGACTCATGTTAAAATAGATTTCTCCATGGTCTTTGAGGTAGGGTTTTCCGTTTTTTCCGAATACAAATTCGGGTGCTTCATCAATACCGTATTCCTTTTTTAGAGCATATCTCAAAAGGAGATATACAGCTGCCGCATTTGCTCTTGCCGGAGTTTTTCTGAGCAAATCGAGTTTTTGGAGTCTTTGCAGACTGAGAAGTTTGTATGACGAATCTATAAATTCCTCGTCAAGCGTATCCGTATCTTCCAATATATAAACCATTCAAATACCTCCGAAAAAATTATTTTTGCCCGCTGTCTTAAAAGCCGTGTTCGGCATATGTTTGTCGGTCAAAAGCAGGCTTTTAATTTTGTTAATTATGTATTAAATTTTATCAACCGATTTATATTATGTCAAATAAAAAGCGAATAATTTGTTGAAATTTTACAAATCATAACATTATATTCAAATTCTTTGGAAATTTCGGTATAAAATACCGTTTATATTTACAATTTTGTAATTACTGTAATCATTGACACGTAAAAACTTGCAATTTAGGTATTTATTATGTTATAATTCATTGAGTAGCTTCAATTTTAGAAGCACTAAACGAAATATTTTCGGCAATATGGCATTTAAGTTTCTATGTTGCCGTCAGATATTAAAATGTACAGAGAAGGCGGTATATAAAAATGACACAGCTTTGTTTGGGATGCATGAAGGAAAATCTCGGAGAACAGATTTGTCCCCTTTGCGGTTTTGACCGTTCAAGTGAACAGCCGGCCCCATTTTTGCCTCTCGGAGTAAAACTTCAGCAGGATAATTATCTTGTGGGCAGGAAAATCAGTAACAGTTCCGAGGGTGCGAGATATATAGCATACAGTGAAACAATGTCCTCACCTGTAATTATTCATGAATTTTTGCCGGCAGGTATATGCGGAAGGGCAAAAGGAAAAACAAACATCGTTATACGAGGCGGTTATGAGGAAAGATATAAGGAAATCAACGATAAGTTTTTAAGCTATTACAGGACAATAGCGAGAATGCGTGAGCTTACTGCCGTTGCGCCGATTTATGATATATTTACGGAAAACGGAGTTTCATATACGGTAGAAGAGTATTACGATTCCATACCGTTTACCGAGTATATTGAGCGCAGGGGAGGAAGTGTCGATTGGAATACGGCACGTCAGCTTTTTATGCCGCTTATTTCCGCACTTTCCACGCTGCACTCGGCGGGAATAGGACATTATGGCGTATCACCGGAGAATATAGTTGTAACAACATCGGGTAAGTTAAGACTCACGGGCTTTTCAATTGATGATATACGTCGTTCGGGCACTAATTTTGAGCCTGAGCTTATGGACGGCTGTGCGGCAATGGAACAGTACATGGACGGCGGTGAAATAACCGAGGCGACCGATATATACGGATTTACGGCAACTCTGTTTTATGCCCTGACGGGCAGACTGCCGGAAAACAGCTGCGATAGAAAGCCCGACGGAAAACTGCCGATACCTACTGCCGTTTTCAAACGTCTGCCGTCCCACGTTGTTACGGCACTTGCGGGAGGACTTCAGGTTTCACCCAAAAAGAGGATACAGACCTTTGAAGAAATGAGGACGCACCTTTCGGCAGCTCCGACAGTAAAGGCAATGCGCACGGAAGCAAACAGAAACGCAATGCAGAGCGAGGCGGCAAACAGATATTCACCGAAAAAAGGCGGTGTTCCCGGATACGCATGGGGTGTGCTTTCGGTTCTTGCCTGCCTGCTTATACTTGCCGTTGCAGGCATATTGTGGATATATCAAAATCCGACCGGATTGGGAATAGTTATAAATAATCAGGAAGAACCGAGCGAAGTTTCCGTACAGGAAAGTATCGACCCGAACATGATTTTTGTTCCCGATCTTTTGGGACAGAAGTACAATGATGTAGTTGCAAAACAGAACGCCGAGTCGGATTTCGTAGTTATAAAAGCAAACGAAGATGTGTTCAGCGATAAGTACAAAGAGGGTGAAATTGCCGAACAGAGTCCGGAGGTTAATACCAAAGCTAACAAGAAAGTAACCATAGTCGTAAAGGTAAGTAAGGGTTCTGCACAAAGGGAATTGCCGGTAATTGCCGGACAGCCCGTGCAGGCTGCCGTTGAGGCACTTAACGCACAAGGATTTATAGCATCACCGGGTAATTATACGTCAAGTGATACGGTCGAAAACGGAAAGGTAATAGGATACGAGAATTATAATGCCGGTGATATGGCTCCGTACGGTGCAAAGATAAGCCTTAACATATCCACGGGGCCGGAAAGTTCAAATAGCTGAAATTGATGTAAGTATGTGACGGGTCGAGAGAAATTTTAAAATGCGAATTTCTGTATATGCGTCAGGTTTAGGGTGGTGTTGTTATGAAAGTGCTGATGATCAACGGTTCCCCGCATAAAAACGGGAATACGGCTATTGCACTTGGTGAAATGGAAAATATTTTTAAGGAAAACGGTATTGATGTTGAAACGATACACATTGGCAGCAAGGTGATACGAGGCTGTATAGCCTGCGGCGGCTGTCATGAAAAGGGGAAATGTGTGTTTGATGACGAGGTCAATAAGGCGGCGGTAAAGTTTGAAGAATCAGACGGACTGGTCGTTGCTTCTCCGGTTTACTATGCTTCTGCCAATGCAACACTTGTTGCATTTCTTGACAGACTTTTCTATTCAACGCATTTTGATAAAACTATGAAAGTAGGGGCATCGGTTGTCGCAGCAAGACGCGGCGGTTTGTCTGCCGCATTCGATGAGCTTAACAAATATTTTACTATATGCGGTATGCCCGTTGCCTCAAGTCAGTATTGGAACAGTGTTCACGGCATGGAACAGGGAGAGGCGGAAAAAGATGCGGAGGGACTGCAAACAATGCGTACCCTTGCAAGGAATATGTCATTTTTAATTAAAAGTATCTCCATAGGTAAAGAGCGGTTCGGACTTCCGGAATGTGAGCCGCGTATCTCCACACATTTTATAAGATAGGCTCAATGCTTCGGCATTGTTTTAAAGTCGGAAATTCGATGATGTAATGTATGAATGGTGACAATACGGGTAACACGCTTTGCGCAGAAAATGAAAAAAGGAGTCGTCTTTTTATGGGACGGTTCCTTTCTTTATATTGATGTATCAACTTGTTTTGACAGCCGTATATAAGGTGTTAATAAAATAAAAAAAGCACCGGCTGCTGTCGCATGATGCTTTTTAAATCAGTTTTTTAATTTTTTCCTCGGTTTTTTGTATCAAATTATAAAGTGAAGGTGCAAGTTCGGGAAATTCCTTGGAAATAATATCCGGTGAAAGTTCGGGTGCAGAGGAAGCACTCACACCTTTAAAACCGTCTGCCGGTTTTCCAAACGAAATTCTGTCGACATTGGTTTCTATAATAGTCTGTAATGCCGAGGACAGTCCGCTGTAAAGCTCCGGCATTATTGAAAACATAGCTTGAGGATTTTTAGGGTTTGACGAATATATGACACGGAGCATTTTATATACGGATACCATAAGGTAGGAGGAAATTTCGGTCGTTAGTCCTTTGCTTCCCGTTTGAGCAAGAAGCTCATATATGATATTTATTGAATTAAGCAACAGTTTCTTGTTCAAAGATACGAGCGTATTCGCCTTATTTTCGTCATCGTGTGAGGAAGATGCTTGTGTTTCGGGAATATCGTCAATTTTTATGGTTGCACCGGCACGATCCGGAGTTCTGCCTAAAAGATAGTCGCATGATACATTGTAATAATCGGCAATATGAATAACAAAGTCAAGACCGCATTCCCTTATTCCTTTTTCATAGTGTGAAAGCAAAGCCTGCGAAATTCCTAATTCCAAAGCGACCTGCTTTTGGCTTAATCCTCTCTCTCGGCGGAGCAGGGTGATTATCCTCGGAAAGTCATTATTCATATTACACCTCTTGACTTTAATAATTTGCCGTACTAATATTATATATTACAGATACAAATGAGCAAGTTTTTTACTTATTACGACATGGTACGACCCGTAAACAGTAAGTAAATTATATAACATTTAAAACAGTTTGTAAAGTTTTTTTTGAATTTTTGTTATTAAAAAATAATATTATAAAGGAGTTGTAAAAAATGCAGTCATACGTTATCAATTTGATAAGACATGGAGCAGTTGAAGAAACACTTAAAGGAAAGTACATAGGTGTTACCGATGTTTGTCTGTCCGAAAGGGGAAAAAGGGATCTGATAAGGATAAGAGATGACATAGGATATCCCCGTCCGGATAAATTATACAGCAGTCCGCTGCTGCGTTGTACGGAAACCTGCGGAATAATATATCCGAAAACGGATATTGAAATAATAAATGCATTTTCCGAGTGTAATTTCGGTGAGTGGGAAGGGAAAGGAGCTGCGGAGCTTGCAGGTGACAAGAGATTTGGAGATTGGCTGCAAAATTCGGACAAAACGCCGCCTCCGGGCGGAGAAAGCGGGAAAGAGTTTGCATCGAGAATAAGCAGCGGTTTTGAACGCCTTGTTGAAAAGGTTTCCGCCGAAGGGACAACAAATGTATCCGTTATAACTCACGGCGGGGTCATAATGACGATACTTGCCCTATACGGACTTCCGCAGGCGCCGAGTTATCAATGGAGAATGGATAACGGATACGGATTTTCGGTGCGCATAAATCCGTTTCTTTGGATGAGGGACAGGGTGGCTGAAGTATTTGATACCTGTCCGGCTGCACCGGTCAGGGGAGATGTTGAATGATGTAGTGGGGCAATACCCGATATATATATTCAAATTCTCTTGAATTTTTTACGGTAAAGTTATATAATATCTTGTGGACACACCATTAAGTGAATTTAAAAGGAGAGATAGTTTTATGACAAGAATTGATATTTTTTCGGGTTTTCTCGGAGCAGGAAAAACAACGCTTATAAAGAAACTCATAAAAGAGGGGTATAAAGACGAACAAATAGTACTCATTGAGAATGAATTCGGAGAAATAGGAATAGACGGAGGTTTTCTCAAAGAGGCGGGTATTCAAATAAATGAAATGAATTCCGGCTGTATATGCTGTTCACTCGTGGGGGATTTCAGAGAAGCACTTCACAAGGTTCTTGAACAGTATCACCCCGACAGAATACTCATCGAGCCGTCGGGTGTCGGAAAACTTTCTGACGTTATTCATGCCGTTAAAAGCGTTGCGAGTGACGATGTTGTCCTTAACAGCTTTGTTACGGTAGCCGATGCATCAAAGGTTAAGGTGTATATGAAAAATTTCGGAGAGTTTTATAATAATCAAATCGAGTATGCAAGTACGATTATCCTTAGCAGGACACAAAATATTACCGATGAAAAGCTCGATAAAGCACTTGAACTTATAAAGCAGCATAATACAAAGGCTTCGATTGTAACGACCCCTTGGGACGAGCTTACGGGCGAACAGATTCTTTCGGCAACAGACGGTAAGGCATTGCTTACTGTTGATGATGTAAAAGCCGAGGAACATGAGCATCATCATCACCATGAAGACGGTGAGGAGTGTCATTGTCACGATCACGACCATGAGGAACATGAACACCACCATGATGAGGAGCATGAACATCACCATCATCATGAGGACGGGGAGGAATGTCATTGTCACGACCACGAACACGAACATGACCACGACCACGACCATGACCATGAACACCACCATCACCACCATCATCATGCTGACGATGTGTTTACGAGTTGGGGAGCAGAAACGACTAAAAAATTTACGCAGGAAGAGATAAAAAATATACTTGCGGCTCTTTCCGACAGCGACAAATACGGTGTGGTTCTCAGGGCTAAAGGTATAGTAGCAGATCGTGACGGAAGTTGGATACATTATGACTTTGTACCCGAAGAAATATCCGTAAGAAACGGTTCTGCCGATTATACCGGAAGAATATGTGTTATAGGTTCAAAACTCAATGAGGAAGAACTTAAAAACCTTTTCGGAATATGAACGGAGTTGAGATAAATGACGGAAATACCGGTATATCTGTTTTTAGGATTTCTTGACGGCGGCAAAACTAAATTTATACATGAAACTCTTGCGGATCAGAGATTTCAGACAAACGAAAGAACTCTATGCATACTTTTTGAGGACGGAGAAGAAGAGCTTGATACCTCGCAGTATAAAAACGGCAACAGGGTCACGGTCGTAATTGCGGAGGGAAAGGAAAGTCTTACCCGAAAATTTCTTGAGGATTGTTTGAAAAGCAGCAGGGCGGAAAGAGTTATGATAGAGTATAACGGAATGTGGCTTTTGCAGGATCTCGCCGCCGTTCTGCCGAGAAACTGGCAGATTTATCAAATAATGATGTTTGCAGATGCTGACAGCTTTGTAAGCTATAATAATAATATGCGCCAGCTTGTTTATGATAAGCTGAATGCGGCGGAAGTGGTATTCTTTAATCGCTGCGACAGTGATATTGATAAAATGCCTCTGCATTCCATTGTTCGCGGGGTCAGCAGACGTACTGCAATTGTTTATGAATACAAGGACGGCACGGTTGAGAATGACACGATAGAGGATCCTTTGCCGTATGATTTAAGTCTGCCGATAGCCAAGGTTGAAGATGAGGACTTTGGTCTGCTGTATCTTGATGCAATGGAGAAACCCGAAAATTATGACGGAAAAACCATACAGTTCAAAGCACTTGTGGCAAGAAACCCAAAGCTGCCGAAGGGGAGTTTTGTAGGCGGTCGTTTTGTTATGGCTTGTTGTGCTGAAGATATCCGATATACAGGATTTATGTGCAGGTGGAACAAGGCGGATTCCCTCAAAAATAAAGGTTGGTATCTTGTTACGGCACAAGTTAAAGCGGAAAGGGACAGACTCTTTAATGGCGAAAAAGGGCCTATTCTTTATGTAGAAGATGTTAAGCCCTCGGTTAAACCTGAAGAGGAAACAGTGTACCTTACATAAACCGGGCAGGATATAAAATTATCCCGAAGAATATCCGTATCAAAGGGTATCCTTCGGGATTTTTGTTATTCACCGACACTATCGAAAATAAAATCATAAAGTCTTTGATTTTCGAGTTCCTGATTGTCTATCTGTAAGGCTTCTCCCGTTTCGTTCCGGACATCATAATAATTATCACCGGTAGGGACACGGTGTTCGCTTCGTTCGTATCCGAGAGCCGACAGGAGGTCTAATGATTTACCGCAAAGTGCAAATGCATTCATATTTGTTGTAATGTATTCGGAGGACGAATACATGGCAGCCATTAGTTTTATCGGATCTGAATTTTTGAATTTAGAGAGGATAGTATCAATGACTATTCTTTGTCTTTTGGTTCTGTCAAAATCCGAGCCTGCGCTGTCCCTGTCACGGGCATACCAAAGTGCCTGCCTGCCGTTTAAATGAACGGTTGTTACATATTCGTCGTTGTCGTTATATTCATAGTTAAAGCTGTCGGGATCGATCTCATGTTCCGTATCAGTCTGATTGTTTCGGTAGCTTTGCCAATTTATATATTCAATTTCGTCATATGTCAGATCAATGTCTATTCCGCCGAGAGAATTTACAATATCGGTAAAGCTGTTAAAATCTACAATTATATAGCTGTCTATTTTAATCCCGAAATTATACTCTATTGTTTCTGCCGAAAGTTTTGCTCCCCCTACGGCATACGCTTCATTCAGCTTTGCATAATAATATCCGGGAATGTATAGGTAAATATCACGCATAAATGATGTTTGTTTAAGCATACCCCGTTTTTTATCCAACGTAAGGAGTATCATGGTGTCGGCACGTCCGTGTTCTCCGTCTTGATGATTATCCTCACCGAAAATAAGTATATTTTCAATACCGCTTTCACTTCGGAGATTTATACCGTCATTTTCTGATATTGAATGATCGGGGTTTTCCTCGGAATAATGTACCCTTGCGAGTACGACTGTCATAAAAATAACTAAAGACAGTATCAATAATGCCGGTACAATAAAAAAGACTTTTAATATTACCCTGAATGTGCCTTTATTTTTCCTGTTATTACGACCGCGGACGGGTTGTCTTTTCGGGTTACGGTTGTCCCCGCTGTCATTTTGATAATAATTTCCGATATCCGTATCGGTGCTGTATTTATTTTGTTCGTCGTTATAGTAACCGTCGCCGTAATCATCAGAACCGTTGCTGTATATATCCCTGTCAGACATATTTATACCTCCTTGTAAAATCGGACACAGCAGCAGGCATAAATAATGCCGTGTACCGTGTCCGGAACTTTTATTACGGTTTCAACCGGTTCGTGTCGCCAAAAACATAATCAGCTATTTTCTCCCTAAAGTTGTCCCAATCCGTTATATCAATAACATTAAGACGTTCTCCGTTCGGGTAATAATCTTCATAGGTAAAATCCTCACCGATCATTCCCAAATCCGGAGCTGACTGAGAAACTATGTCATACTTCAGATATTTTGTTATATTTGTTGCAAGCGTTGTCAACTCGGATGCTTTAAGATTAGTCGTTACCATAGGCCCTATTTCATATATGACGTTCATAATGGTTGTAAAGTCTGATTTTTTAAGGTTATTTATCATAAGGGTGATAACACTTCTTTGCCTTTCGGTTCTCACATAGTCATCACCGCTGCAAATACCGTCCTCACCTCTGTTTCTGGCGTGCCATAAAGCCTGTCTGCCGTTAAGGTGTACGTTTGCAACTTCAACGCCCTCGCTGTTCGGTTTGTAGGTATAGCTTGAAGCGTTCAGCTCGTGTCTTGTATCAGCCTGATGGTTTTTCCATGTCTGCCAGTCTATATAGTCAACTTCTTCTTGTGTCAGATCAATATCAAGACCGCCCAATTTATCTATAATACCTTTAAAACTATTGAAATCAACAATTGCATAACGGTCTATTTGAATACCGTAATTAAGCTGAACCGTACGTACGGTAAGCTCGACGCCCCCGTAAGAGAAAGAATGGGTCAGCTTAGTGCTTCCGTATCCGGGGATACTTACGTAGGTATCACGCATAAAGGAAAGCATTTTCAGCTTTTTATGCTTTGTATCTACCGATATTAAAATCATTGTATCCGAGTTTCCTCTGTCCTGATTATATCTCGTATCCGCCCCGATTAGCAAAATATTCAAAATCTGTCTGTCGTTAAGCAAATTACCTTCATAAGTATCCGTACTTTTTTCATTTGTATTCGACTCTGAAGCGGACACATTACTAAATGAATTTTCGGACATATTATTATCAATAGAAAAATAGTTAATTCTGGCAGTAAACATATAGAAAACAACAAGAAGCACAATTCCTGCAATAATAAAAATTGACGAAAGAGTTATTCCCGTAATATTTACAATCAGTTTTTTCTTGGAAACAGCCGAATTTTTGAGTTTAGGCGTGTTTTTATCCTGTTTTTTCGGAGATTTTATATTTGCAGCGTGAACAGGACGTGAAGTATTTTTTTCGGTGGTCTTTTGCGAATTTTCATTGATGCGTAATTCATTTGTTTTTTTTGTATTAAAAACAACATCATCTGACGTATCGGGATTGAAATTCTCTCTATCATCGGACATAATAAAATTCTCCTTAAACACGATTTTGTTTAACACGAATATTATAAAATAGTTTTTGCAAATATTCAAATAAAATTCAAAAAAACGGCATGATTTATATATTTGGTGCAAAAAAGCACATTTGCTTGTATATTTTTACAAGGATATATGCTGTTCGTCAAGAGAAAGACTGTATGAGGGCAGGAAATCACGCATAAAAATATTAACCTCTTCCATGTCAAGGTTATTTATATATTTAAGTGTCTGCTCTTTTGCTTTGGAAAATTCATTGTTTCCCATACGTTCTTCCTCGATGCACTTAATCAGTGCGGAAATCTTATCCGCAGCCTTAACAAGCGCAAGAAGGTGTTTATCCTCATTTTCGTGTACGATAAGTTTTTCGTATTCTTCTCTCATATAATCCGGAAGTGTTGACAAAAGCTGTCTTGAAGCCTCATTTTCAATATCCGAATATGCCCCTCTTAATGTTTTGCTTGAATATTTTATCGGAGTAGGCAGATCCCCCGTGATTATTTCCGTACAGTCATGAAAAAGGGCAATAACGGCGGCACGTTCGGGATTTGTGTCACCTCCCAGTTTTTTATTATTTATAATACATAATGCGTGTGCGATAATGGCTGTCGTAAGGCTATGTTCACTTACGTTTTCAAGTCTTGTATTATTCATAAGTGACCAGCGACTGATATATTTCATTCTTGACATTATTGCAAAAAAATGATATTTTTCCATGTAAGCTCCTCTTTTATTAACATTTATGATTTTTCCTATATAAAATAACACATTTTTATTTATATTACAAGTCTTTTTGTAAAATATGTGTTGCGGGTTGAATTTTTTGCTTAATTGTGGTAATATGTTTGAGTGCGAGGGGGGATAAGGTTTGACAGGTTATAATGAATGTGAAAACTGCTGTTATTATGCATATGACGATGATAGCGAGGAATACAGTTGTACTGTTACGCTTGATGAAGATGAATATTATAAATTAGTAAATGAAAATCATAAATGCTGCCCGTATTTCAGATCATATGATGAATACGGAATTGTAAAAAAACAAATGTAAAGGAAGTTTTTTATGTCTTTTGTTATCAATATAATTTGCGGAGCAATAATCGGAATTGCAAATATTATCCCCGGTGTCAGCGGCGGAACAATGGCTGTCATGCTTAATATTTATGATAAGTTGATTTCTTCCGTGACCGATTTGAGAAAGAATTTTAAGAAAAGTATTTTGTTTTTGATACCTTTAGTCATAGGTGCCGGTATCGGAATAATTGCTTTTTCAAAACTGCTTGAGTATCTTCTTGACTCACACCCGATGCCTACATTTCTGTTTTTTACGGGTCTTATAGCGGGAAGTCTGCCGCTTGTTTTCAGAAAGGCTTCAGAAACAAAATTTAAGCCCGTTTCACTTATACCGTTTGTGATTTTTTTTGCTGTAATGGTTGTATTGACTTTTGTCAATGTCGATGCCGATGTTTCAAGAGAAAGCTCGGCTGTTCTTGAAATTAACGTATTGAATTGGTTTTATCTGTTTTTCGGCTCGATACTTGCGGCAATGTGTATGATAATCCCCGGAGTAAGCGGTTCAATGATACTTATGATTATCGGTCTTTATCCGACAGTGCTGATTTCAATTTCTCACCTCACAAAGAGTCCTGCCGACTCTATATCCGTTCTGATTCCGGTGGGCCTTGGGGTTATAATAGGAATATTGGGCGGGGCAAAGCTGATTGATATTTGCATAAAAAAATTCCCGCAAATGACTTTTTTCGGAATAATGGGACTGATGACCGGCTCACTTATATCCCTTTTCAAAAATTCGGGTTTTGTATTTAATATTGAGGGCTATATTTCCATTGCGGTTCTTTTGGCAGGATTTGGAATTTCAATACTTTTTGGAAGTAAGCGGTTTGCAAATTTCATTGATAGCAAGAAAACGGTGAAATTAAAAAAATCTCATAAATAAAATTTATAGCAGTAAGATATAATCTTGCAGACTTGGATACAAAGCCGAGGAAAACCCAAAAGTGCGCCCTTGCGGTGTAAAATGTGTACAGGGAGTGACTTTATTCACGATTTTTTGATAGGATATATCGGAATAGGGGTGTGTTCGACACTGTAAGCGGTAATTTGGAGGGAATAGAGTGGTAATCAAGAAATTTGATGAAGGCTATCGAGATGATTTGATTTTTATGGTTTTACAAGCCAAAGATGCATTAGGGAGAAAGCCGACAATCAATGAGGATTTATTGAATATAAAGGCAAACTACATAGATCGTGGTGATATGTTTTGGATTGCGGTCGATGAAAATGACAGAGTGATAGGGTGCGTCGGATATTCTAAAATAGCCGATACAACAGAAGCGTTTCTCCATAGACTATATGTCAAACCCTCTGAAAAGCGTAAAGGAATAGGAACTGCACTTCTTAAAACTGCCGAATCATCAATGCGAGATAACGGCGTAACCATATCAAAGGTTCACCTTGGTTTCCCAAAGGAGCAATGGTTCGAATCATATTCATTTTATCCGAAGAATGGGTATTGTGAATATGAACCGAGATACATGAAAAAAGAACTTTATCCTATTGATTAAAATGAGCAGACAGAAAACTGCCTGCCGCCCATGATACAACAAGGCTTTTTCTGTTTGTATAAAAATTTGCAGGAACTCAAACCGCTGCCGTTTTGGTGGCGGTTTTATTGTACAGGTCAAGATAAAAAATATTTTACTCATGTAAAAAAATATGTTAAAATAAATCTATAATAAATGAGGACGGTGATTTTAATGAAATTTTTTCATTTATCCGATTTACATATCGGAAAAACGGTAAATAACTTTTCAATGCTTGAAGAGCAGAATTATATATTGAAAAAAATTCTTGATGATATAAAAACAGAAAAGCCTGAAGCAATACTAATTTCGGGAGATGTATATGATAAAACTGCTCCATCGCCGGAAGCTGTAAAACTTCTTAGCGGATTTCTTACGGAGCTTGCGGAGAATAATGTTAAGGTTCTGCTTATAAGCGGAAATCATGATTCCTCCGGACGGCTTTCATTTTGTGCGGATCTTATAGGCAAAAGCGGAGTCCGTATAAACAGTATTTTAACGGGTAAACAGGAGCCGGTGGTTTTAAATGATGCTTACGGCAAGGTAAATTTTTATTCTGTTCCATACATAAGAATTACCGATGTAAATAACGTTTACGGTACTGATGTTCGGGATTATACGGAGGCATTTGAACTTGTTGTGAGAAATCTAAATATAAACAGATCCGAGCGTAATGTACTGCTTTCACATCAATTTGTTGCGGGAGCATCATTTTCCGAGTCGGAAAGTAGCGTTGGGGGACTTGAGCATATAGAAAAAAGGGTATATGAGCCGTTTGACTATGTTGCCCTCGGACACATACACAAGGCGCAGGGATTTAACGATAACAGAATAAGGTACTGCGGCACACAACTCAAATATTCCGTTAAAGAAACAAATCAAAGAAAATCCTACACAATAGTTACGCTCGGAAATAAAGAGGGCGAAAATTTATGTGATATTGATATAAAGGTCGTAGATCTTGAACCGCAGCATGATATGGTAAGTATCACGGGCAGTTTTGAAGAAATAGTGTCTGCCGAGCTTGACGAAAACGGTATTTTATGTGATGATTATGTATATATTACACTTACGGACAAAGATTATATTGATAATGCCGCAGCAAGGCTGCGAAAACTTTATCCGAGGCTGATGAATGTAAGCTATGGCTCAATCGGTCAGGATATGAACATAAGTATATCGGATCTTGAAAAGGTATCGGATCGCAAAACACCTTTTGAAATGTTTTCGGATTTTTTTGATAATATAACAAACGGCAGATCAATGAATGATGAACAGATCGATATTCTTAATAAAGCAATAAATGAAGTTTGGGGGGAAGTAAAATGAAACCTGTAAAACTTGTCATGTCGGCATTCGGGCCGTATCTTGAGAGGACAGAGATAGATTTTTCACGACTCGGAGAAAGCGGGATATATCTTATCACGGGAGATACCGGTTCGGGAAAGACAACAATTTTTGAGGCATTAAGCTATGCTTTATATGGTGAAACCGTTAGCGGAAGTGACAGAAGTGCATCTATGTTAAGAAATAAAAGTGCGGATGACACTCTTGAAACATATGTAGAGTTGGATTTTATCGAAAAAGGAAAGTGCTATCACATATTCAGATCACCGAAGTATAAGTTAAATAAACTGAAAAAATCGAGAAAGAAAAGTATTGCATCAGGTGAGCCGGAGTATGAAACACATGAAAGCAAACTTGAGCTTAATTGTATAAGCAGCGGTGAGGTCTACACAAAGGAAAAAGAGGGAACAGCTAAAGTCGAGAGTATTACAGGAATTTTGAAAGATAATTTCAAAAAGATCTGTATGATTGCGCAGGGCGATTTTATGTCTGTTATTTGTGAGGGTACGAAAGAGCGCAAACGTCTGCTTAATGATATATTCGGAACAAATAAATACGAAAAACTTACCGAAACGCTAAAAATGTACAAATCTAATGCAGAAACAAAGAAAAATGAAATACTTAATGAAATTTCTACTTTCCTTAGCCTTGTATCATGTAACGGCGAAAGTGTTTATTACAAAGATGCGGAAACAAGAATTTCTTTGGGGATCAACTCTGCTGAAGATATTGACAGAATAGTTGAAATTATAACGAAAATAGTTGATGAGGACAATGAAAGCCTTCGAGTACTTAAAGAACAGATACTTGAAAATGAGAAAGAAAAGGATATTGTAAAGAAGAAATTACATACGGCATCAATAGTACAGGGCTATAAAAAACAGTTGAGCGAAAAAAATCAAACAAGACTTGTATTGGAAAATGAATTGCCGATATTGAAAGAAAAACACGATAAAACAAAGGAATACCCGGAAATTGCATCAAAATATGATATAAAAGCCGGAATTATTCGTTCAAAGATAGAGGACTATGACAGACTGGACAAACTTACGTCTGATTTGGAAAAAGCAAGGGCCGGTTTTACCGAATGTACTTCGGAACTTGAAAAAATTGATTATGAAACAAAAAGGCTGAAAAATGATATTGATGAGTCGGATAAACGACTCAATGACCTTGATATGGTTGAGGCGGAACTTCAAACTCAAAGTAACTTATATGATAATGTTGTTGAACGAGGAAAAGAGTTAAGGCGTCTGCAGGAAGAATACAAGGAAAGCAATAAATTAAAGCAGCTCTTCGAGATTGCAAAAGATGATTATGCCGCTTCAAAAAATGAATATAAGCGGCAGGAGGAGATATATGAAGAGATTTATTTGCGGTTTCTTGACGATCAGGCAGGTTTTCTTTCACAAAGTCTTGAAGCCGGAAAACCTTGTCCGGTTTGCGGTTCCGTACATCACCCTAATCCGGCTGTTTGTAGGAATGATGCACCATCTCGTGATGATGTAGACAGTGCTAAAAAACGTAAGGAAAAACTAAATGAAAAAATGAAGTCGGACAATGTGGAATGTGTAAAAAGTAAGACTGAATATGATAACTCGGTCGATAGTGTTAAGAAAAATGCCAAAAGGTTACTGGATATAGATGATTATAATGAGATTGGAACATATATCGAAGAAAAAATCAATGAGTACCTTGAAAAAGCAAAAGAATTAAAACGTAAAAAAGAGAAGTGTTCAAAAGAGTTAGATGAAAAGAATAAAATTAAAAAACGCTTAGGGGATATGAGAAAAAAATCAGATGAATTACATGAAAAAGAGGTACTTCTTACGGGTGAGAAAAATACATTTTCGGAAAAAGTATCAGCATACAGCGGACAGTTAGAGGAGCTTAGAAAAAACCTTGAATTTAATTCTAAAGCGGAAGCACAAAAAAATATAAATGAGCTTATAAAACGATCACAAGACCTAAGAAAAAAATACGAAGAAACAGAACAGGCAATAAAGGATCAAAACATTGAAATAGAAAAGTTAAAGGCAGAAGAAGAAATTCTTAAAAAGCAGATAGCCGATAACGAAAACTTTGATATTACACTTTTAAATGAGCAATATAGCAGGCTTGAGGAAGTGTACAACAAACTGGACAAGGAAAAGACAATTATCTCTACAAGAACAAAAAGCAATATGAATGCCGCGGAAAATCTTGTTTCAAAGAGAGATAGCTGTCAAAAGGCAATAGAATTTTATATAAATTGTAAAGAGCTTTCTGATGTTGCAAACGGCAAAATAGGATTTGATACATATGCTTTGGTGTCATGTTTTGACCGAATACTTTTAAGGGCAAATAATCGTATGAAAAAAATGACAGAGGGCAGATACAGACTTATCCGCAGCGAATATGCCGATGACGGAAGAAAGTCATACGGTCTTGATATCAATGCATTTGATAATACAAGCGGTACAACGAGGAGGGTTTCCACTCTTTCGGGCGGTGAAAAATTTATGGCGGCTCTTGCTTTGGCTCTTGGTTTATCAGATGAGATACAGTCAAGATCGGGAGGTGTACATCTCGATACAATGTTTATAGATGAGGGTTTCGGTTCGCTTTCGGAGGATAATTTGGTGAGGGCAGTACAGACTCTAAAGGAGCTTAGTACGGAGGATTGTCTTATAGGAATTATTTCACACGTAGGAAAGTTAAAAGAGATGATAGATAAGAGGATATCAATAAAGTGTGAAAATAATATTACTACCGCAAAAGTAGAAATATGAATTGTCATTTAAAAAGGCGTGGGTGTTTAAATATCACTCATGCCTTTGGCATTATTCTGGCATTATATTATAATGAAATCCGTTATTACGGAATTAAAAATAATAATCTAAAACTTTTTCATGGTTTTGCGGATATATAGAGATCCGAACGGAAATATTTATAATGTGACTTTATAGGAAACTGGAGGATAGGCTGATATGTATTCATACCACAATACAATAAAGAAGAGGATAAGGAACGGCGAACTGATCGGATTTGATTATGCGGAAAATTATCGTAATATCGGAAAATGTCTTTTACTTCATTTTTCTACACCCCCGTTTGAAAGACCGATAAGACCGTATAAGTATTGTGAATACAATGAAATTCTTGATAATTGGAAGAAAAACGAGGTAAGTCGTAAAAACAAAAATTGATATAAAAATCTCCCTTACGGCAGTTGACGTTAAACCGTAAGGGAGTACTTTTCCGTTGTGCATTTATCATTTTTGATAATTTGAACTGCGGATATTTTATCAGCATAATCAGCCGCTTACAAGACTTTCAACAAGTGACTGCATTTCCGACTTGGAATTTACCGAATGAGTTTTTTCTACAAATGACATTTTTTCATTTTCCGAAAGGGATTCAAACTTTTTCATAGCAGGCTCATTTTGTGCAAGAGCCATTCCGAAACCGAGCGGTAAATCTCTTGTATCCATATAAACACCTCAAGATAAGTATTACCGGAAATGAAAAGATAATACATCTTTAAAACAAAATCAAAAGCAGCTCATTGAAATGTGTAATTTCAAGTCGAACCTGATATATCAGTTTAGGCATTCATCAATTTTTCAAGCCTGTTATTGATTTCGTCAAGGAAAGTTTCACTGTCAACCTTTTTCTTATTTTCAAGAGTTGAAAGCAGATAAAGGTCGCCCGTCATAATACCGTCCTCAATGGTATCTATTGTAGCTTTTTCCAGCTTATCGGCAAATGCGGAAAGCTCACTGTTGCCGTCAAGCTCACCTCTTTTACGCAGTGCGCCTGTCCATGCAAAGAGTGTTGCAACGGAGTTTGTAGAAGTAGTTTCGCCTTTCAGATATTTGTAGTAATGACGCTGTACGGTTCCGTGTGCAGCTTCATATTCGTATATTCCGTCAGGTGAAACAAGTACGGATGTCATCATTGCAAGTGATCCGAATGCAGTCGCAACCATGTCGGACATAACATCGCCGTCGTAATTCTTGCAGGCCCAGATATATCCGCCCTCGGAACGTACAACACGGGCAACCGCATCATCAATAAGCGTATAGAAATATTCAATTCCGGCATTTTCAAACTTTTCTTTATATTCGTTTTCAAAAATTTCGTTGAAAATATCTTTGAAACGATGATCGTATTTCTTTGAAATGGTATCTTTTGTAGCAAACCACAAATCCTTTTTAGAATCAAGTGCAAAGTTAAAGCAAGCTCTTGCAAAACTGCCTATGCTCTTGTCTATATTATGGAGTCCCTGTATAATACCGTCCGAACCTTTAAATTCATGGATAAGCTGACGGGTTTCGTTTCCTTCACTGTCTGTAACGACAAGCTCGGCTTTGCTGCCGTCGGATACAACCATTTCGGTATTTTTATATACATCACCGTATGCGTGACGTGCGATAGTAATAGGTTTTCTCCATGTAGAAATATACGGTGTAATACCCTTAACGAGTATAGGAGTTCTGAAAACAGTACCGTCAAGAATTGCACGTATAGTGCCGTTAGGAGATTTCCACATCTGGGTGAGGTTATATTCTTTTACACGTTCGGCATTGGGTGTTATTGTAGCACATTTAACGGCAACACCATATTTCTTTGTAGCCTCGGCCGAATCGGTTGTTACCTTATCCTTGGTTTTTTCTCTGTTTTCAAGACCGAGGTCATAATATTCCGTCTTGAGGTCAACATAGGGGAGAATCAGCTTATCTTTAATCATTTTCCAGATAATTCTGGTCATTTCATCTCCGTCCATCTCAACGAGTGGTGTGGTCATTTGAATTTTTGACATTTTACATCTTTCCTTTCGGTAATTATATAAAATAAAACGGGGAACGAGGACAGGCGGTGTGCAGGCTGCAATTATCCGATGATACATACCTTATAAACAGATAGTAAAATCAATAAAAGCAACAGCGAAAACCGCTCTTATTACCTAATTCCCCATTGAATTACATATTTTCGTAAGCTCGTTTTACCGCAAACCGAAATTATCAGTTGCTGTTTGTATTTCTCGTGTAATCAAGCAGACCGCCTGCAAGTATAATATCCCTTGTTCTGTCCGAAAGCTCACACTTGACCGGAATTTCTTTTCCGTTTGCCTTGTTTACAATGACAAGATCTTCCTTTCCGTCGGAAATAAGCTGACGCACATTAGGAATAGAAAGCTCATCACCTTGATTTATTGCATCGTAATCGGCTTCATTGACGAAGGTAAGAGGCAATATTCCCGCATTGATAAGATTTGCTCTATGAATACGGGCGAATGACTTAACAACAACAGCCTTAACTCCGAGATAAAGCGGAGCAAGAGCAGCGTGTTCACGTGAAGAACCCTGTCCGTAGTTTACGCCGCCAACAATTATACTGCTGCCGAGTGCTTTTGCACGGGCAGGAAATTCCTTATCGCATACCGTAAAACAATGTTCCGATATAGCGGGAATGTTAGAACGCAGCGGAAGTATTTTTGCGCCCGCAGGCATGATGTGGTCAGTAGTTATATTATCGCCCACCTTCAGAGAACACGGAACATCAATATTATCTGTAAGAGGTGCTGTTTTGGGATAGGGCTTTATGTTAGGCCCTCTAAGAACTTCAACGTTGTCCATTTCCTCAACGGGAGCGGGAGCAATAATCATATTGTCGTTATATTCAAATTTTTCGGGAAGCGGGATATTTACGGCATCACCGAGTGTTCTGGGATCGGTGAATACGCCGGTCAGCGCGGAAGCGGCAGCAGTTTCGGGACTTACAAGATAAATCTGACCGTCACGTGTGCCGGAACGTCCCTCAAAGTTACGGTTGAATGTACGCAAAGATATACCCTTGCTGTTCGGTGACTGACCCATACCGATACACGGGCCGCAGGCACATTCAAGTATTCTTGCGCCTGCCTCGATTATATCGGCAAGAGCGCCGTTTCTTGCGAGCATATTGTAAACCTGTTTTGAACCGGGTGCAATAGCAAGACTTACATTGGGAGCAACGGTTTTGCCTTTAAGAATAGCAGCAACACGCATAAGGTCAAGATACGATGAATTTGTGCATGAGCCTATGCATATCTGATCTACGGTCTGCGGGCCGATCTCTTCAATAGTCTTTATATTATCGGGACTGTGGGGGCAAGCTGCCATAGGAACAAGTTCCGAAAGATTTATGTTTATAGTTTCATCGTATATTGCATCTGCATCTGCCGAAAGTTCTGTCCAATCCTGCTCACGTCCCTGTGCTTTCATAAATGAACGTGTTATCTCATCAGACGGGAAAATTGATGTCGTTGCGCCAAGCTCCGCACCCATGTTTGTTATTGTGGCCCTTTCGGGAACGGTAAGAGTTTTAACACCCTCTCCGCCGTATTCGATTATCTTGCCTACACCGCCCTTGACAGACATGATCCTCAGCACTTCGAGAATAATATCTTTGGCAGAAACCCATGGTTGGAGTTTGCCGGTAAGGTTTATACGAACCATTTTAGGCATTGATATGTAATACGCACCGCCGCCCATAGCAACTGCAACGTCAAGTCCGCCCGCACCGATAGCGAGCATACCGATACCGCCGCCCGTGGGGGTATGACTATCCGAACCTATAAGAGTCTTTCCGGGTTTTCCGAAACGCTCAAGATGTACTTGATGACATATACCGTTACCCGGTCTTGAAAAATATATACCGTGTTTTTTACAGACAGACTGAATGAAACGATGGTCGTCCGCATTTTCAAAACCTGTTTGAAGAGTATTATGGTCGATATAAGCGACGCTCTTTTCCGTTTTAACCCTCGGAACACCGATAGCCTCAAATTCAAGATAAGCCATAGTTCCTGTTGCGTCTTGTGTAAGAGTCTGATCAATTTTCAGACCTACCTCACTGCCTACGGTCATTTCACCGCTGAGCAGATGATCCTTGATGATTTTTTGAGCAATAGTAAAGCCCATGATCCTTCCCCCTTTTTATTTGTCGTACAATTATCATTATACCCTTGTATTATCCCACAAAATGTACAATTTGTCAATATTCTTTCCGATTATTAAAAAGTAATTGCGGAAAAAAGGGAAATTTTCCTGAAATATTTTTTCCGTTTACTTGCATTTTTTGACGAGTTGGTATAAGATTGAATATGAAAATAATTCTTGGGGATACAGGAGGTTATATTGTGTTTAAAAGACGTAAATTGATAATAAGAATAACAGCAATTGTGCTTTGTTTGCTTATGGTGTTGGGCGTATTTTCAATACTGATGTATGTAATGGGTGTTTAAATTAAAACAAAGAAGGGAATAAAATGAACCTTTTAACACAAATCAATGACAGAATGTCGGGGTTTTCAAAGGGGCAGAAGCTGATAGCTAATTTCATAACCGAGCATTACGACAAGGCGGCTTTTATGACAGCATCGAAGCTCGGAACAACGGTTGGCGTCAGTGAGTCTACCGTTGTACGTTTTGCGACCGAACTCGGCTATGACGGATATCCTAAAATGCAGAAAGCAATGCAGGAAATGATACGTGATAAGCTAACTTCCGTCCAGCGCATTGAAGTGACAAAAAACAGAATCGGTACTTCTGATATAATCTCTAATGTTTTGAATAAGGATACGGAAAAAATACGCAAAACCATAGAGGAAACCTCTAAGGAGGATTTTGCAAGAGCAGTAACTTCAATTGCAAATGCAAGAACGATTTATATATTTGCCGTGAGAAGTGCGGCGGCACTGGCATCATTCCTCGGTTATTATTATTCTTTGATATTTGAAAACGTAAAAGTGATAAACAATTACGGGGAAACGGAAATATATGAAAAACTTTTTCGTATAGATGAAAATGATGTGATAATAGGAATCAGCTTTCCGAGATATTCAAATGCTGCCATAAAGGCTATGACGTTTGCACATAGACGGGGGGCAAAGGTAATTGCTATCACGGACAGTATGACAAGTCCGTTGTGCAGCCTTTCGGATTATGTTCTTATAGCCAAAAGTGATATGGCATCCGTAGTCGATTCATTGGTCGCACCTTTGAGTCTTATCAATGCCCTTATTGTTGCAACGGTACTGGAGCTTGGCCCGGAAGTTGAAAATACGTTCGGAAAGCTCGAATCAATATGGGAGGAATATGACGTATATCGAAATAAAAGCGGGGAGGAAAAGACTTGACATCAGCTGATACGATTATAATCGGCGGAGGGGCCGCAGGTATAATGGCGGGGATTTTTTCGGCTGACCTCGGACATGAAACCGTTATTATTGAAAAAAATCCCAAAATCGGAAAAAAGCTATATATAACCGGAAAAGGCAGGTGTAACGTAACAAATAACTGCGATGTGAAAACAGTTATCGAAAATACACCGACCAACGGAAAGTTTCTGTATAGTGCTTTAAATAATTTTGCACCGAAAGATACGATGAATTTTTTTGAAGAAAACGGTTGCCCCCTTAAAACCGAGCGTGGGGGTCGTGTTTTTCCGGTTTCCGATAAAGCGGCGGATATTGTCGAAACACTAAAGAGAAGAGCGAAAATTGCGGGCTGTAAGATAGTACATGATTGTGCTGAGGATATAGTCGTGGTCAACGGAAAGGTGAAAGGGGTAATATTTGAAAACGGGAGTATAAGAGAGTGTAACAAACTTATAATAGCAACGGGAGGAAAATCCTACCCGTTGACGGGTTCGACCGGTGACGGCTATCGTTTTGCACAAAAGGCAGGACATACAATAATACCGCTTCGACCCTCACTTGTACCGTTGGAAACAAAAGAACATTTCGGCTATGATGCGGACGGTCTTTTGCTTAAAAATGTTGCCGTAAAAGTTATTGATACGAAAAAAAATGAAATAATATATACGGACTTTGGGGAAATTGAGCTTAAAAGGTACGGGCTTTCCGGTGCAACGGCAAGGAGTGCTTCGGCACATATGAGAAATATGGAAAACGGCAGATACAGGGTAGAAATAGATATGAAACCGGCTTTGACCGAACAAAAATTGGATCAAAGACTTATCCGTGAGATTGCAGCGGCAGGGGCGGGAGTGTATGCGGATATTCTTGCAAAGCTGATGCCGAAAGCACTTATTGAGGATTTTGTTAAACTTTCGGGGATAGCTGCAGCTAAACGCTGCGGTGAGATAACAAAGTTGGAAAGAAAGTATATACTAAGGCTTTTAAAATGCATGACGAGAACCGTAACGGGTTTCAGACCGATTGAGGAGGCGATTATAACCTCCGGAGGGGTGGATACAAAAGAAATAAATCCTAAAACTATGGAGTCTAAGCTCGTCAGCGGATTGTATTTTGCAGGGGAAGTGATAGACGTGGACTGCTACACGGGAGGGTTTAATTTGCAGACGGCTTTTTCTACCGGTATTCTTGCAGGAATAAGTTAAATTGCGGTATATTATGAATACAGCAGCCATAAAAGGGATTACGGGAAAAGTACGGAGTATAGCTATTGGAGGGAGATTATGGGATTTCAAGATGATTGGATGATGCGGCAAATTGAAATGATGACAAGGTTTATTGCAAATGTCGTATTCGGGAAAAATGAGGAAGAAATAAAATATGAAATAATCGGAAATATTGAGGACACGGATTCGTTAGCTTCAACAGACAAAATATATTTAGAATTGTGTTCGCTTGTTAATGAGGGCAAAATAGGTCAGGCGGAGGATATTCTTTTTGACAATATGGAATATTCGGATAAATATATTGAACTCTCATCGGATTTTTACCGCAGACTTAACCGTCTTAGTGATGATGAACTTGAAGCGGGCGGTTTTTCACGAGATGAAGTATATGACGGTTATGTGGAAATAATGAGTCTGCTCGGTGTACCCGTTGATATATTCGGCCAGGCAGACAGATCAGAATATGAATGATAGGAAAAACGGGAACATATAAAATAATTTTACAAATTTTTGAAAAAGGCTTGATTTTTTTGATTATAGCATTATAATATCAACAGCGGGTAGGACTTTATATTTATTGTACCGTAAATTAAACGAGTCTTATTTGATCAGATAGCCTGGTGCTATTGACGGAGCGACGAAACTTAACAGTCGTAGCGTTTTCGTACAGATTGTTGAAGTTGTGAAAGAGAGTAGGCTCGGACACAATCGAGATCAACTTGAGGATTGGTACGTCCTCCGCCTACAAAATGTAAGTTAAAAAGTCCTGCAGCCAAATTATGGGAGCAGGTTTTTTTATTGTACATATTAAATAATTTTGAAAAAGGCTTGATTTTTTTGGGATTATAACATATAATATGAACAGTGAATGAGTTTCATTTGCCGGTAGTCGCTCAAGGGATAATGAGGACGCCTAGTGTTGAAGTGTATGCTCGGGCAAGGCAGACCATACATAGAGCTATAAGTGGTTCGTAATAAACCAGACTTGCATAGGCTTTAGCTGAAAGAAAATTACGATAGAAAAAGCGGCTCTTAGTTGAGTCGCTTTTTTGTACTGACCGAGAATGAATAATGCTTATATTTTTTGCATATATATAAATATATACCCAATTTGAAAAACGAGGGGTGCAAAAAATGGCAGGATTTTTTGTTGGAATGATAGCAGGTACTGTACTCGGCGTAGTTTGTATGGCTCTATTGTGTGCCGCATCAAGTGCAGATGACAGTGCGGGAAAAATTGTCGGAAAGGCTTTCGACAGAAAAGGCAAACAGTAAAAAATTAAGGAAAATCAGTTTTAAAAAGTTCGGACGACTAAAAGAGTTGTCCGAACTTTTTGTTATATTTATATATTCAATCTTTATCGGGAATAAAATCCTTGCCTGTTAAATATAGATTTAATATCAGAACGAACGACTAACAGCAGGGAGAATAAGAAATGAAAAATAAAACAGAATGTTTTGATTTGGCTGTACAAATGCTGTGCGGTGAATTGTCTTTAGTATTGATGAAGGTGTCTGATGTAAGAAAAGAAACCATACAGGAAATAAGACTGCGTTCCGGAAAGCCCGTGGCGTTGAGTGATGGGACAGATACTCTTTTCGTATGCAGGGACGGAGAAATAGTTTATACGCCGGAACGGGGTTTTATATGCACACAGAGGCATATTTTTGATACTTTTAAGCAGCTTTGCTCATATTCGATATACAGCCGTCAGAGCGAAATTAAGAACGGCTATATAACCGTAAGAGGCGGACACAGAATAGGTCTTTGCGGTACGGCAGAAGTCAAAAACGGAGAAATAACCACAGTTACGGATATAACGTCACTTAATGTCAGAATAGCAAGGCAGATACCGGGTGCAGCTCAAGAAATTATGCCTTATATATCGCCGTTATGCGGTGGCGTATTGATAGTGGGAGCGCCGTCAACGGGAAAGACGACAATTTTGCGTGATATAGCGTTCAGACTTTCACAAGGTAACGGAATTAAGATTATGAGAACTTGTGTTATAGATGAAAGGGGAGAACTTTCCGGAGGATATCGTGATGATGGTAATATCGACCTTGGTCTTTGCGATGTTATGAGGGGATATCCGAAAAATGAGGGCATAATGCAGGCAATCCGTTCACTTTCTCCGCAGGTTATAATATGCGATGAGGTGGGTACGCAGGAAGATGCCCAAGCAATAGCTCAGGGCGCAAATGCCGGTGCTTATATAATAGCAACTATTCATGCGCAGGATTATAATTCGCTTATGCAAAGGAAACAGGCACGTAAACTCCTTGAAACAGGAGCGTTTAACAGATTGATATTTCTCGGTTCGTCAGATAAACCGGGGGTATGTTCAAAAGTAATAAATATATCGGAAGCGGGGAAGGAATGATGACAGGATTAAAGATAACAGGCGGGATTATACTTATATTTTGCGGTGCGTTAGGCGGACTTTATGCAGCAAAGAGGATAGAACGTCAGACGGATTTCATAAAGCAGTATATTATCTTTCTGACACAAGCGGAAACGATGATAAGTTACTGTAATGCCGATATAATAGAAATATTAAAGAGTATCAATTCGATACCCCTTATGTGTCCGATGATATCCTCTTGTCTTGAACAAATGGAGGCGGGAAGTGATTTTACAGCGGCATGGTGTTGTGCGGCAGAGGAGTTTTGTTCAAAAAAACTGATACGTGAAAGCGATCTAAACATGATATGTTCATTTTCCGAGGGATTTGGTTCTTTGGGGGCTGATGAAGAGATAGGAAAGATAAGGCTGCACAAATCTATGGCAGAGCAAAGACTTTCCGAACTGCAGCCGGAAAGCAATACTAAAAAAAGGCTGTATCGTGTGGTAGGAACATTTTGCGGGGCAATGGCTGCCGCAGTTATGTTATAAAATAATTGTGCGTAAAATACTGTTTTTAATGCGGATAGGATTTATCGGAGGTAAAAAATGAATGTGGATTTTATCTTCAAGATTGCCGCTATCGGAATAATCGTTGCGGTGCTTAGTCTTGTTCTTTCACGTTCGGGGAGGGAAGAACAGGCTATGATGACAACTCTTGCCGGTCTTATCGTGGTGCTTTTAATGCTTGTAGAGCAGATATCAGACCTCTTCACCACGATAGAAACCCTATTCGGTTTCTGATGGATATATTGTCAATATGCGGGGCGGCAATCGTTGCCGCATTAGCTGCTGCCGGTTTGAAAAAATATTCCCCCGAAACCTCCGCTGTTATTGCGATAGCGGGAAGTGCAATGATTTTTTTATCCGTACTTGTTCAAGTATCGCCTTTCATAAATGAAATAAACAGATTAACGGAAAGTGCGGGAATAAGCTCGGACTACGGACTTATACTTATAAAGACAACCGGAATATGTGCTATTTGCCGTTTTACGGCTGATTGCTGCCGTGATACGGGACAACAATCCCTTGCCTCCCGTGTGGAGTTAGGGGCAAAGCTGACTATTGTATTGATATCATTACCTCTGTTTGAAAAAATACTTACAACCGCAACGGCTCTGTTGCAGTAAGAGGAGTAAAAATGAAAAAAAGAATAATAATTTTGATACTTCTGACTTTATCGGCGTGTTTCCTCAGCATACCCGTAAATGCGGCAAATACACAAAGCAGTGAGTCGGACGGTGACGCTGCCGAAATCTTTGATGAGCAGTTAAAAGCAAGCAGTGCGGATAAATTATATTCTTCACTTCCCGAAGAAACCAAAATTATGCTTTCTGATATGGGAATAAATGCATTGGAATATGAAAGTGTAACATCAATGAAAGCTATGGGAATTTTCAGACAAGCGGTTGACCTGATAGGTGAGAAGGCTTCCGGGCCGATAGGTACTCTTGCACTCTGTCTTGGAATAATGCTTCTTTGTTCGCTTGTTGAAGGGACAGACATAACAATAGGTGATAGAACGCTTGAGGGCGTAAGCTCGGCAGTCGGGGCACTCTGTATTTCAACAGCGATAGTCGTTCCGATGTGTAATATGATATCAAGAGCAGTCGAAATAATCAATGGTGCTTCCGGTTTTATACTGCTGTATGTTCCTATAATGGCGGGGCTTGTTGTATCATCGGGTCACCAAATAAGCGGCGGTTCATATTATACAATGCTAATGGGAGCAGGTCAAATAATAACTCAACTGTCCTCAAAGCTGATAGCACCGATTATGAATATGTTCCTTGCCCTTTCCATAACATCATCTCTTTCTCCAAAACTTAACCTTTCATCATTATGTACAATGCTCCATAAATGTGCAAAATGGATATTAACTTTAGTTATGAGTATGTTTGTAACGGTTTTGTCTGCACAAACTTTTATATCATCTTCACTTGATGATGTGAGCAAACGTGCCTTGAGATTTACGGTAAGTTCATTTGTCCCCGTTGTCGGCGGAGTTTTAAGCGAAACAATTACAGCATTCAGCGGAAGTCTGGAGCTGCTTAAATCCGGGGCGGGAGTTTTTGTTATAATAGCGTCTGCCTGCATATTTTTGCCTGTAATTATTGAATGTATGCTATGGAAATTCTCGCTGTTTCTTCTTACATCGGTTTCGGATATACTCGGACTGGTGAAAATGAAAAGTGTATATACAACAATTTCAACGGTAGCCTCCATGTTAATGGCAATTTTGCTTTGCATACTTACTATTTTCATTATATCTACGGTTATAATTCTGATGGTTGGGAAATAAAATAAGTCGGAGGAAAATATGGAGAACGTATATTCATGGGCGGCAACCGTTACGGTATGTTCGGTTATCGCCTGTATAGTAGAAATACTTACAAGTAATTCAAGTCTTGAAAAAACTGTAAGATTTGTTCTCGGAGTATTTATGCTTTGTGTTATAACGGTTCCTATTATGGATACTGTAACGCAAATAGAAGATATAGATATCTCTACGGAATACGAATATGACGAAAACAGTAACGAAATGAAAGAAGCTCAAATAAAAATATTAAAAAGCCGTATAAAAGAGCTTGTAGAAAAGACTTTGGGTGAAAATGACATAAAACCTCTTGTAACGCTTATAACGATAGATATTGATGATAACAGTAATATAAAATCAATTAACGCATCTGTAACACTGCAAGATGCAGATGCGCAAGCGGCTGTCAATGCTGAAAAACTTATTCGCACGGAACTTGGAATAGAATGTAACGTGAGCATATATTAGGCATTAAAATAAAACATAGGGCATAATATGTAAACAAGAGCATGACTGATCAATATTAAGAGGTAGCATTATGAATGATAAAAACACGGAAAAAGAGGATAAGAAAAAAGAAAATTCCCGCAAGGGAATTATATCCGGTCTGCTGAATAACGAAAGGGCGCTCGGAATAATAGTTGTATTGGGACTTGCGGGTATTTTTCTTATTTTTATATCATCATATATAAATCCCGCCGCTGCTCAAAATTCCGGCAAGGAAGAAGAAGTAAGCAATATTCCTGTTGCTTCGGAAATGGAAATATACAGGAGCAGTATAAGTGAAGAACTCGGAAATATGCTTGCAAGTATGGAGGGAGTCGGAAAAACGAAAGTCATGGTGACTCTCGAAGGCTCGGTCAGAAATGTATATGCGACAGATGTGGATACGAACGGAAGGGAAACTTCACGAAAGAACGGAGAAAATGAAGATGCGGATAAGCAAAACACAGAGAAAAAGTCGTGTATTGTAATACGGCAGAATGACGGCTCGGAAAAGGCCCTCACTATCGGTCAGCTTATGCCTCAAATTAAGGGTGTACTTGTTATATGTGAAGGCGGCGATAATGAGTCGGTTAAGAAAAATATAATTTCGGCGGTTTCTGCTGCACTCGATATTTCTGAAACACATATTTGTGTGAGCAAATTAAATTGAATATATATAATAAACAGGGGGCATTTATAATGACATTCGGAAAAAGACAGCTTGTTATTGCGGCTTTGGTTGTAGCACTCGGTGCGGCGGTTTATCTGAATTGGCAGTTTTCCGGCAATGATCCGACGGTCGTTGCGGGGACTGAAGAAAGTTCGGCAAAACAGCTCGGACAGACGACATATGTCAATACAGAGGTAACAACATCGCAGACTTCAAAATCCGACAGCAAGGCTGAAGAAAGCAGTAAGGCAGCTACCGTTGACAAAACCAAACCCGTTGCAGCAAACGAGGCGGAAGAAAGCGGGCATTTTGCGGACGAAAAGGTAAAGCGCTCACAAAGTGACGCAAAAGCGGTAGAAACACTTTCAGACATAATTGAAGCGGCATCATCGAGTGAAAGTGCAAAAAAGGAAGCCGTATCCGCCGCAGAAAGTCTGGCGAAAAATATCAAAGCTCAAAGTGATATTGAAAGTCAAATAAAGTCAAAGGGATTTGAAGATGTATTTGTATCAATCAACAACGATTGTTGTAATGTTTTGGTATATGGCGGAAAACTTGATGATGCATCTGCAATATCCATAAAGGACATAGTAAACCGTCAGACTGGAACGGCATTTGATAAAATTACGGTTTCCGAGTCTAAATAGCAAATTATTTCCTGTTGTTTGCGGTAATTTATCGGATCGAATATAAAAACAAGGGCTTTCGCATTATGTTAAAACATAATCGAAGCCCTTGTCTGTTGATTTTGTTGTATGCTGTATTTAGAGATAAAATCGAATGTTAATTTAAGTTTTGACCAATTTGCGGTAATATTTTAAAAATCAAACGGTTGAGGTTCACCGCAGCCGCAGGTACCTACATACATCGGCATGATCTTACCGCATTTCGGGCAAGTCCATGTTTTTTCTTTAACAGTACTCTCTGCCGTACCTGTTTCGGATTTTCCGGGTTTTTTAAATCCGCCGAAAAAATGTTTTTTTGCCGGTTCGGGATTTGACGGCGGCGTATTTTCGGGAATATCCGTGTATCTCATCGGAGCCGGGGCAGGCATATTTTCAAAATTAAGCCCCGTAAAATTATCTTCCGAATCAGAAATGTCAGGTATATCGCTGAAACGCATTGGTGTTGGAGGAGGTGTATTGTCAAAGTTGTAACCGGGTACATCATCGTCATTATCCGTCAAATTTTCGGACGATTCATATGCAGGAGAACTGTTTTTTGAAAAAGGTTTGTCTCCCCTTATGTTTGCCGCATTTGCAAAATTCGTTGTATTTTTTACATTATTGTTATTTGATGTCTGCGGACTGTATGATTCGATAGACGGAGCGGAAAGATAAAATTCGGATTCATCTGTTATCCTGTTATCTTCATATTCGTCATCATTGGCAGTCATATTGTTATTTGTAATTGGAGTAACGGAATTTGTATTGTTTGCGGCGGGCGGCATATCGTCAAAGTTGAAAGGTTGCGGTTCACCGCAGCCGCAAGTACCCACATATTTCGGCATAACCTTACCGCATTTCGGGCAAGTCCATGTGTCGTTACCTTGTATCGGAGCGGCAGTATTGATTGTGCCGTCACTCTTCGGTTTTGGCGGTTCTTTTGCCTTACCGCCGAAAATACCTTTTTTCTCCGGTGCGGGGTCAACCACAGGAGTAACGGGAGTGGCGGGAGCAGGCTGTAAAGCGGGTGGCGTATCGTCAAAGTTAAAAGGTTGTGGTTCGCCGCAGCCGCAAGTACCAACATATTTCGGCATAACCTTACCGCATTTCGGACAAGTCCATGTGTCATTACCTTGTATCGGAGCGGCGGTATTGATTGTACCGTCACTCTTCGGTTTTGGCGGTTCTTTTACCTTACTGCCGAAAATACCTTTTTTCTCCGGTGCGGGTTCAACCGTGGGAGCGGCAGGAACGGCGGGAGCAGGCTGTAAAGCCGGCGGTGTATCGTCAAAGTTGAAAGGTTGCGGTTCACCGCAGCCGCAAGTACCCACATATTTCGGCATAACCTTACCGCATTTCGGACAGGTCCATGTGTCGTTACCTTGTATCGGAGCGGCGGTATTGATTGTACCGTCACTCTTTGGTTTCGGAGGTTCTTTTACCTTACCGCCGAAAATACCTTTTTTCTCCGGTGCGGGGTCAACCATAGGAGCGACGGGAGTGGCGGGAGCAGGCTGTAAAGCGGGTGGCGTATCGTCAAAGTTAAAAGGTTGCGGTTCACCGCAGCCGCAAGTACCAACATATTTCGGCATAACCTTACCGCATTTCGGGCAAGTCCATGTGTCATTACC
>CANQBP010000012.1 GCA_947589415.1 uncultured Clostridia bacterium | reverse complement strand
CAGTTCGCGGGGTCGCTCACTAGCGTTCGCTTTGGTTTTTGTGTGGGGTAGTCTGTTTCCGCGATAATGAACTTGCCTGTCGGCATAGATAAGTCTGTATCGAGAGTGGCTCTTGCGAGCCGCTCCGCAATAAGTAAACTTACGGTGTCAGAAATGCAAGTTTAGGTTAAGCCTTTTCAAAGGCTTGCGGGCGGCGTGCCGCCGCTGTCAATTCGCGGCGGAGTGCCTCCGCTGTCAGTTCGCGGGGTCGCTCACTTGCGTTCGCTTTGACTTTTGGGTGGGGAAGTCTGTTTCCGCGATAGCGAACTTACCTGTCGGTGTGGGTAGGTCTGTATCGTGAGTGGCTCTTGCGAGCCGCTCCGTAATATTAAACCTAAAACGAAATATACTTGTACATACTTTCATACCAACATTATTGCATTATCATTGTCAGTAATAACTTGCAAACCTCATGCATTATAATATAAGGGCTCTACCCTACCAACTATTATATATTCTTGCTATGCTAAAATCAAGGTTGTGATACGATGAAAAAAAAATTTTTTCATGTTCTGCCAATGCTTGTCGCAATAATTCTCCTTTGCGGAAGTGTTGCCGCTGTCTCCGGCTTTCAAAAAACGGATAATATCCCCGCCGAAAAAAATATCAAAACAAATTCTTCCGCAGTTCCTCAAACAAGTACTAAAACGCTAAATACCGAAAACTCACAAACAGAAAAAAAAGAAATGCTCGCCGTGTGGGTTCCATACATGAGTATAGATATGAGCAACACGGACAGAAGTGAAAACTCGTACTGTAAAAAAATCAACGTGATAATGAAAAATATACATGATATAGGTGCTAATACAGTCGTTTTTCAAGTACGACCGTTTTGTGATGCAATCTATAAATCAGCTCTTTTCCCGACATCACATATTATTTCCGGCAAACAGGGAAGTACTATAAATTATGACCCTCTTAAAATTGCAATAGATCTTGCACATAAATATGACCTGTCTTTCCATGCATGGATAAACCCTTTAAGAATTAAAAGTACTGAAGTCCCCGATCCCCTCGCAGATAATAACCCCTATATTATATGGAAAAATGACAACATAACCGAAAACGACCATTATACTTTTACTGTCGAAAACAACGTGTACCTTAATCCCGCATATCCCGAAGTGAGAAAGCTGATAATCGACGGCGTTAGGGAAATTACAGAAAATTACGATATCGACGGTTTACAAATTGATGACTATTTCTATCCTCAAGACGGCGGTAATTTTGATGAGGCGGAATATAATTCCTATACTAAAAAAAGCGGCTCGGCTCACCTTAGTCTTGAGGAATGGCGATGTGAAAATATCAATATGCTCGTTTCAGGTCTGTATAGTGCGGTTCATGAAAAAAACGGCTGTATTTTCGGTATATCACCTCAATGTAACACGGACAATGATATAAAAATGGGCGCAGATGTATTTAAGTGGTGTTCCTGTTACGGCTATGCCGATTATATCTGCCCGCAGCTTTATGTTAGCGAAAATCACCCGTCACTCCCTTTTGAAACGGCTGCACGCCAATGGAAAAAAATGACCGACAATAGCAATATCATGCTATATTTCGGACTGGCTTTGTATAAAATCGGCACGAATTCCGACAACGGAACATGGCTGCTTAAAAATGATAATATAATTTCTCAAATGAAAATCGGAAGAGAAACGGGTGCAGACGGTTTTATGCTGTATTCATACGAAAGCCTGCTCAACGAGGCTGCCGCAAAGGAGGTCGCTGCCATTGCCCGACAATGACTCTATTGATATAATAATCAAATATAACGGAAATATTATAAATCTCCGTGAACAAATCAACAGCATACCGACCGTGACAGCCGTTGAAGATCTCGGTCAGGGGTTTGCCGTTGTTACTATATCCTCCGATACTTTCTCCTCACTTTATGAATTGACCGCCATAGAGGATATTGAACTTCCAAAGGAATTATACATCAACAATCTTAACAATATGATTTCTACCTGTATAGTTACAGCACAATCGGAAAACGGATACGGTCTTTCGGGAGAGGGCGTTATCGTTGCCGTTATTGATACCGGAATAGATTATACCCACCCCGATTTTCGTACCCCCGAAGGCAACACCAGAATACTTTCATTTTGGGATCAAAGCGGGAACGGTAATCCGCCCGACGGCTTTACATTCGGGCGGGAATATACAAGTGACGAGCTGAATGCCGCACTTAACTCACCCGACCCTGTTTCCGTTACCGGTCAACTCGATATAAACGGTCACGGGACTGCTGTTGCGGGTATTGCTGCCGGAGGGGGAATTTCAGACCCCTATCAGACAGGCGCAGCACCCAAAGCGGATATTATTGCCGTTCGTGTACTTCCTGCCGGAAACGACTATTCAAGATCGACCGAGCTTATGCGTGCTATAAAATACGTTACGGATAAGGCACGTTTTTTTGCAAAACCCGTTGCAATAAACATAAGCTACGGAATGAATGAGGGCGCACACCTCGGAGATTCTCTCTTTGAGGAATATATTACCGCTATGAGTAATGTTTGGAAAACATCAATTATTATACCAACGGGAAATGAGGGAGGTTCGGGACACCATTACTTCGGTACAATAGTCAGCGGTGAGGTAAAAAATATAGAATTTTTCACTTCCCCCGGTCTTAGCAGGTTTTATATCTCTATGTGGAAAAATTTTACCGATAACATCAGTGCGGAACTGATTTTACCCGACGGAACGACTACCGGTTCGGTTACTCGTGAAAACAGAGTCAAAACCCTGAACACAAGAGAACTTACCGTAAATGTAATATATAACCAACCCACAAGATACAGCGTGTCACAAGAAATATTCTTCGATGTGAAGGCTTCCGAGGGTAATTTTATAAAAGCGGGAGTATGGATTCTTCGGCTTAGGGCCGAGGCGGTTGTTGACGGTCAATTTAACATCTGGCTTCCGACGGTTGAAGAGGTCACAACGGGAACGTATTTTTCTGACCCCGATAATTTCGGGACACTTACTATTCCCTCAACCTCCTCAAAAGTTATACGTGTCGCAGGATATAACGATTCCCTCGATAGTGCGGCAGAATTTTCGGGAAGAGGATTTGAAAATACCGCCCTGCCGATACCGGATATAACCGCCCCCGCAGTAGGAATTTCAGCCCCGAGAATAGGAGGAGGTTATGACAGTTATACGGGTACGAGTTTTGCCGCACCGTTTGTAACCGGTACGGCGGCACTTATGATGGAAATAGGTATTGTGAGGGGGAATGCTCCGTTTATGTACGGCGAACGTATAAAGGCTTATCTCAGGCGGGGGGCAATAAGAAATGACAGTGTAAAATATCCTAATCCGACTTTCGGATACGGCAGATTATGTGCTGCGGCATCTATATCGGAAATACTCAAATAAGCTATAACGGGGGTGATCCTATACCTGAATTAACTGCCGATGAGGAAGATCTTCTTCCTCTTGACGAATTTGTAAGGCTTCCCACAACAGTTGACTTTCAAGCACTTGCAACACCGACCTTTCTTGAATATGCGGAACAGCGTCCGTATCTTCATCTCGGAACACGGCTTGCCAATGATTATATTGTCGTATATACAAACGAGAGAAATATCCCTCAGGTATATAGAGAGCTTGGCGGAGATTTTATGCTTTTTGCACCGAAAATAATGTCGCCCGTTGATATCAGCAGTAATGACAGCGCAGGTATAACAAGGGTACTCGGTCAGCCTTTTCTCGACTTAACGGGTCAAGGCGTCATAATAGGACTCGTTGATACGGGAATTGATTATACACTCGATGCTTTCAGATATGAGGACGGTTCTACAAAACTTCTCGGTTTGTGGGATCAAACCATAAACGGCACACATGACAACAGCGTATATTTCGGTTCGACATACGATAGAAATGATATCAACAATGCACTTGCCTCTGATGATCCTCTTGCTGTTATACCCAGCATTGACGAGGACGGTCACGGTACATTCATGGCATCGGCGGCTGCCTCAAATACTGATGACAACTATATAGGTGCTGCCCCGCTTGCAAATCTTATCTGCGTGAAACTGCGCAGGGCAAGACAGTTCTATATCAGAAAATATCTCCTCTCCAACGATATTCCGACACTTTATGAAAGCTCGGATTTTCTTTTGGGGGTAAAATTTATTCTCGATAAGGCTCTTGAAATGCAGATGCCCGCTGTAATAATGATCGGAATGGGTTCAAATACCTCCGCACATGACGGTAATACACTGTTTGAGGATTACATTTCTTTTATATCCCAACGCACGGGTTTTGCCTTTGTAACCGCAGCAGGAAATGAGGCAAATGCACGACACCATACGCAGGGAAAAGTTCCGGACGACGGAACAGATGTCATCAATATTAAAGTGGGTAAGCAGGGTATTTCATTCGGTACTCTGATAATCAATCCCGCCTTTGACAGAATTTCCGTCAGCGTTACATCACCTACCGGCGAAATTATGGCACGTAAACCTTTCCGTGCGGGTGAATCATACTCCGAAAAACTTATTCTTGAGGATACAACCGTTATAATAAGATACACAAGAGATGTAACCGACACCATTTGGGTAGGTCTTGACAAGGCAACACAAGGAATATGGGAAATAACCCTATACGGTGATGAGGTTATAGACGGAAGCTATTGGGCTTGGCTTCCGATAACGGGACAGGTCGACAGCTCTGTTGAATTTTTACGTCCGATACCGGAATATACAATAGTATATCCTGCCGCTGCCGCAAGAACAATCACTTGCGGTGCATACAACAGCTTTGACGGCAGTCTGTTGGTATCCTCGTCATGGGGTCCGACAAGACAGCCTAAAATTGCTCCCGACTTCGTTGCACCCGGTGTCCGTGTCGGCGGGATATACCCCGAAGGAACGGGAACGATGACAGGTACAAGCGTTTCCGCCGCAATAACTGCGGGTGCGGCAGCCTTGCTGCTCGAATGGGGTATAGTTAAGGGAAATAATCCGGGAATGAACGGAGATATTATACGCAACCTCTTTATAGGCGGTGCTATACGTGAGCAAAATCTTGAATACCCGAATAATAAATGGGGGTATGGCAAACTAAATCTTTACAACACCTTTAATTTTTTGAGAGAGGGATAGGAGGAAACGAATTGCCGATAGGTACACTTATTGTTTCGACCTTTGATAATTCCATAGGCAGACCGGCAGCCGATGTGCAGGTCACTATAAAAAATGCCGTCAGCGGAGAGGTCATTTCCAACGGAGTAACGGACGGTGAAGGGAAGCTCTCACCTGTTCTGCTTGATACTCCGCCCGAAGCATTATCAACAACACCGCCCGAAACCGTATCCGACCCTGAAAGCGAAATATCCCCGGATACCGAAGGCAGTCCTAAAGAAACCCGTATCCCGTTCGGGGCATACGATATTACTGCACAAAATACGAACGGCGATATAACAAATATAGATAATGTGCAGGTATATGAAGATACGGTTTCTCTGCAAAACATTACCTTTCCCGGTCAAAGCAATGATATAAATATCCCCAATCCGGCTATTATGGGGGGAATGCCCGAAAAAATACCCGAAGCGGAAACTAAGCGTCTGCCCGATGCGGGCGGAACGGTAGTTCTTGCAAGACCTGTTGTGCCGAGTCTTATTGTAGTTCATGCAGGAGTTCCGAGCGACAGCTCTGCACCGAATTATACGGTCAGCTTTACGGATTATATAAAAAATGTAGCAAGCTCGGAAATTTTTGCAACATGGCCGAGGGAAGCTATAAAGGCGAATGTCATAGCAATCATTTCCTTTACGCTTAATCGGGTATATACCGAATGGTACAGAGGAAAGGGATATGATTTCACGGTAACTAACACCACATCATACGACCAAGCGTTTACCTACGGGCGAAATTTTTTTTCTGAAATTTCCGATGTAGTTGACGAGGTTTTCACTATGTATATCACAAGGGAAAACATATCCCAGCCGCTGCTTGCTCAATATAGTGACGGCATCAATGTTGTGCGTGACGGCTGGCTGAGTCAATGGGGATCAAAGGAACTTGCCGATCAGGGTTATTCTGCGCTTAGAATTTTACAGACTTATTACGGCAGAGATATTGTAATAAGGCAAGCCGAAAGAGTCGAGGGAATACCACTATCGTTTCCGGGAGTACTGAATACCGGCTCAAGCGGAGGTAATGTCCGTGCCCTGCAAAATCAGCTTAATGCAATTTCAAATAACTATCCGCTTATACCGAAAGTAGCGGTTGACGGTATATACGGTGCGGAAACCGAGGAAGCCGTGCGTGTTTTTCAGCAGATTTTCAATCTGCCAGTAACCGGTTCGGTCAATTTCCCCACATGGTACAGAATTTCCGATGTGTATGTTGCGGTACGTAAGCTGTCCGAACTTTAACACGAAATAAAAATGCTTTCTTTATGCCATAGGTTAAAAATACGGATAAAAAAAGCGTACGGTAAATTATTAAGATTTGATACTAAAAACGGGGCAGTATACCGCCCCGTTTTTAGCTCTAATTATTACAGAAATTCTACTCTGCCGTCCTCAATGTGATACAATGCCCCCACAACCGAAAGACCGTGTTCTTCTTCACGCTTTATATCAAAACTATCCTCAATCACGGAAACGGAATTACGAATATTCAGTAAACACGCCTTTTCCTCATCTGTTTCATTCCCTATTGCAAGACGTATCTCATCGGTAATAAATTTTATATAACCGTCGGGGGCATGGTGTACCGCCGCCTCAACTGCTCCGCAGCAGGTATGTCCCAATACAACAATCAGTCTGCACCCAAGATGTGAAACAGCATATTCTATACTTCCGAGCTGATGATCGTCCATGACATTTCCCGCAACACGAATAACAAACAGCTCCCCTATACCCGCCGAAAATATACTTTCGGGAATTACCCTTGAGTCCGAACAGGTGACAATTATCGCATACGGACTCTGTCCCTCCGCATATGTTTTATATCTTACATCTTGTGATATATCGCCGCTTGAAAATTTTGCGCCGATATATTTTTTATTCCCCTCTTTCAATTTTGATACCGCCTGTTTTGCGGATACGGAATTTTTAATACCCATTCTTGTTCCTGCCTTTCTGTTTTTTATTTATGTTTTTAATGATTTTTTTCGGGGCGGAATTAACAGAAAAAATACCCGAACAGACGAATATGAGGGCAATGAGGTTTTGCGGAATAAATATATTCTCTCCGAGGAAAATGCCCGACCACATAGTTCCAAACACGGGAATGAGAAGATTATAAACCGCAATCCTGCTTACGGGATTATGAAAAAGCAGCAATGTCCACAACATAAAGGCACTCCCTGCCATAACTCCGAGGTAAATAAGTATCAGTACACAACCTTCATTATAGAATTTAATACTTCCCCCGAAGATAAATCCTGTCAGCATAAGAGCTGTGCCGCCTGTAAAAAGCTGCCAGCCCGATACCTGAACCGGTGTTCTCCCCTTTTCTATTTTTTTGCTTATGACATTTCCTATTCCTCCGAATACGTTCGACAGAATTACAAGACCGTCACCGAGCAGACTAAATCCTCCCATTTCTCCGCCCGACACCATTACGGCTATTCCCGTAATTCCTATAAGGCAGCCGAATATCTTTTTCAAAGTAAGTTTATCCCCTTTGAATATAAATGCCGAAACCATAACGGACGTAAAAGCTGCGACTGATGTATATAGTGAGGACTTTGTTCCGGTAATATACACAATTCCCGCATACAGCAATAAGTATTGCCCGAATGTCTGAAAAAAACTTAAAAACGAGATCGGAACGATATCATGCTTTCCTATTGTCGGCTTGGTTTTGCAGAAAAGAAAACCTGTCAGCAGCACCACAACACCCGCAATAACAAATCTTGCTCCCGCAAATACCAGAATGGACGGTACGTCTTTTGCATCTATTCTGAAATATTCATAACCTATCTTAATGACAGGAAAAGCCGTTCCCCAAAGCAGCGTACAAAAAACTGCCGCTGCCGCAACAAAAATACCGTTTGACAAATAAGAATTATTTTTTCCCTTAAACATTCATATTTTCCTTTTCCAAAAAATTTACTGCCGACCAATAAATCTAATCAGGCGGCAGTAACCGAAATTATTTCGGGAAAAATTCCATGGGGCAAAATTCACCTGATTTATTCCTATAAAACGCACAACCCACAGGGTTCTCAAGATATTCTATAATTTCGGGATTATAGTTGCATATTGTGTTGAGTCGGAATATTTCGGCATTTTTAATATTACTCATATATTCCATGTCCTCATCTCCCGCAAGAAACCTCCAACCGCTGTCGAGCTTATTTTGGGGTTTTTCACGATACATTATTCCTATCCTGCGATTATCGACAGTTATCCTGTCCGTGGCATAACAGCCGTCAGGGCCGTCCCAATCAAGTATATCACGTATCGAACTTTTCGGAATTGCCCATTTCTTTTCTCGGTTTTCCTCAAAAATATTCTCACGCTTTTTAACTACATATACAAAATTGCCTCCGAGCTTTTCAGTTGCCTTATCTAATAACTCTACGAAACCGTTGTCCAGTTTGAACAGTATTTCTTCCTCATACAGCGGTACTAACAACATAAATTCTACCTCTTCGCCGTCGGGAAGCAAACACTTTTCCTCACCGGGAATGTCGGGAATGAATATAACACCGTCATAGTCAACACTCTCATCGAGCTTGCTACCGTACGATACGGTATGTCCGCAGCCTATCCATGATTTTTCTGCTTGTATCATCTCTCCGAACTGACGCATTATTTTTGATACCCATATGTGTAAGTCAACATCGTCATCACATGAACCGCTTCGGGGTATTAAAGCTATAAATTCCACTCTATGCGCCTTTTCTTCTCCGTCATCGGTTATTTCTTTTCCTCTGTATGCTCCTATTCCTACGGTAATGAGCTTAAAGAAAGGCATCTCCTCGTCGGGCGGAACTACTCCTACCTTTATCGGCTCTTCGTCGTTATTCCTCATAAACTCAAAATTCGGAAGCATCATTCCAAATTCTCCGTATTTTTTATGTATGAAATCAAGAACCGCATTTTCCTCCTGTTCGCTGTAAAAAGCAAGATCTGTCATTTCACCTACATAAATATCGTCACAAAAAACCTCGTTCCATGCTTCCTCATCTATCTCCTTTGCCGCAGCACTTGCTTTTTCAAATTCATCAATCCTGCCGGTTTCCTGATACATGAGGCAAAGCAGCAGCCATGCGTCTATACATTCATCATCAAGCTCCACACACCTTTTTGCCTCTTCAATAGCAGTACTGTATTTATACAGACCGTGATTGGCATTAGCTAATTCAAAGTGATATGCAATGCTGTCCTCGGATACATAATCGTCTAACTTTTCGAGTTCTTCGATAGCCTCACGGTATTCGGAACAATGTGAAAGACAATGTGCGAGCATACATATAAGCTCCTCGCTTATTTCATAATCATCAATACTTTTTATTTTCTCTGCCGCCTCTTCAAATCTTCCTTCATTCATAAGTTCGTAAATATCGGGAATAAAATTATTATTCACCGTATCACCTCCAAAAAATTATTGTATTTATTATATCACTGCAATCATATAGAGTCAAGATATGAAATCACACCGATTAGCAATTATTACGACATATTGTAAAAATTTATTATTATCCCGACTCCCGCACAACAAAAATCTATGCGTCCGGTCCCCCGAACGCATATTACAGCAACAGAAAATTTATCTTAATAATTTTTTTATTCGCTCTACTGCCTCAACAGTTTTATCTCTGTCGCCAAAAGAAGTAAGACGGAAAAATCCCTCTCCGTTCTTGCCGAATCCTGCTCCGGGTGTTCCCACTACATTAGCCTCATTAAGAAGATAATCGAAAAATTCCCACGACTTCATACCCTTAGGACATTCAAGCCATATATAAGGTGAATTTTTTCCTCCTGTATAATATATACCCAGCTCATCGAGTGCTTCACCTATAATCCTTGCGTTTTCCTTATAATACTCAAGATTTACCTTTATCTGCTCTCTTCCCTCTTCACTAAACACGGCAGCAGCTCCGCACTGAACGGGATATGACACACCGTTGAATTTTGAACCTTGCCTTCTTCCCCATAATTGTGAAATATTTACCTTCGTTCCGTCCGATGCCTCCGCCTCAAGCTCATCGGGAATAACCGTATATCCGCATCTCATACCGGTAAATCCTGCTGTTTTTGAAAGCGAACAGATCTCTATCGCACACTTTCTCGAACCCTCAATTTCAAAAATACTCCTCGGTATATTCGGCTCTGTTATAAATGCCTCATATGCCGCATCGTAAATTATTATTGCCTTGTTGTCTATCGCATAATCAACCCATAATTTCAGCTGCTCCTTTGTAAATGCCGCACCTGTCGGGTTGTTCGGAGAACACAAATAAATCAGATCCGCATGAACATTCTTATCCGGAACGGGACAAAAACCGTTTTCCTTTGTACAATCGGCATATACGATTTTTCTTCCGCTCATGATATTGGAATCAACATATACGGGATATGCCGGGTCGGTTATTATTACTACATTATCCTCACCGAATATATCAACTATATTTCCGCAGTCGGATTTTGCTCCGTCGCTTATGCGTATCTCCGACGGCTTTACATCAGCCCCGAAGCCTGCATAATATCCCGCAACGGCTTCCTTTAAGAAATCGTAACCCGTACCGCTGTCCTCATATCCTTTAAAGGTTTCCTTGACACCCATCTCGTCAGCACCTTTTTTTACCGCTTCTACAACGCACGGTGCGATCGGGAGAGTAACATCACCTATACCCATACGTATTATATTATCTTTTTTATCGGGATTAGCTTCGATATAGGCATTGATTTTCTTAGCTATATTTATGAAAAGGTAATTCTTTTCGAGTTTCATAAAATTTTCATTAAGTTTCGGCATATTCTTTACTCCTTTACTTCTTATTCTTCACTGCTTTTTTTATCCGCCTGCTTACCGAGAGCCGCAGCTACAAATTCTCTGAAAAGCGGGTGAGCATGGTTGGGACGGCTCTTAAATTCGGGGTGATACTGCACACCTATAAAGAAGCGGTGTGTCGGTATCTCTACTGCCTCGATAAGAAGTCCGTTCGGCGAAGTACCCGTGAATATCATACCGTTTTGTTCAAACTGCGCACGAAATTCATTATTAAACTCATAACGGTGACGGTGACGTTCCGCTATTTCACTCTTACCGTATGCACGTTCCATAATTGTACCCTTGCGTATCTTACACGGATATGCCCCAAGCCGCATTGTACCGCCCTTGTCAACTATACCTTTCTGGTCGGGCATGAGGTCTATGACCTTGTGGCTGCTTTCGGGGGCAAACTCTCCCGAATCGGCATCAGAAAGACCAATCACATTCCTTGCAAACTCTATTACCGCCGTCTGCATACCGAGGCATATTCCCAAGTACGGTATATCATTTTCCCTCGCATATTTAACGGCTATAATCTTTCCGTCAACACCTCTGCTGCCGAAACCTCCGGGTACAAGTATACCGTCGGCATCGCCTAAAAGTTCATCGGCACTGTATTCCGTTATCAGCTCGGTATCTACCCATTTTATATCTATAAATGCCGCATTTTCATATCCCGCATGACGAAGTGCCTCGGCAACGGAAAGATATGCGTCATGCAGCTGTACATACTTGCCGCATAGTGCAATCTTTACGGTCTTATTTCTTGCGGAGATTCTGGCAAGCATATCCTGCCAATCCTTCATATCCGGCTTAGGCGCATCTATATGCAGCTCACGGCACACAATATCGCTGAAATTAGCTTTTTCAAGCATTATCGGAGCATTATACAGAACAGGTATAGTCACATTCTCTATTACGCAGTCACTTTTTACATGACAAAACATAGCTATTTTCTTGAATATACTCTTATCCTCTATCGGCTCGTCACAACGCAAAACCATTATATCGGGATTTATTCCGAGCGAACGAAGTTCCTTTGCGGAATGCTGCGCAGGCTTTGATTTATGCTCCTGACTTGCCTTGAGATACGGCACAAGACATACATGGATAAACAGACTGTTTTCGGCTCCTGCCTCAATGCCGACCTGACGTATTGCCTCAAGAAAAGGCTGACTTTCGATATCACCGACCGTACCGCCTATTTCCGTTATAACAACATCAGCATCGCTGTCCTTTCCGACGGCATATATAAATGACTTTATTTCGTTGGTTATATGCGGAATTACCTGAACGGTTTCTCCGAGATAATCTCCTCTTCTCTCCTTATCCAAAACATTTGAATATACCTTGCCCGTTGTAAGATTTGAAAATTTATTGAGGTTCTCGTCTATAAATCTTTCATAGTGACCGAGGTCGAGGTCGGTTTCCGCCCCGTCCTCGGTAACATATACCTCACCGTGCTGATACGGACTCATCGTTCCCGGATCAACATTGATATAGGGGTCGAGCTTTTGAGCGGCTACCTTCAGACCTCTTGCCTTTAGAAGTCTTCCGAGAGATGCGGCTGTTATACCCTTGCCAAGCCCTGATACCACACCGCCGGTAACGAATATATATTTTGTCGTCATAACTCAATTTCTCCTTCAAATATCGTTTCTGCCACTCCTGTAAGATATACCGTATCATCGGTATATTCTATTTCCAGATTTCCTCCCTTTAGCTTTACGGTTATAGGTTCACCCTTTTTACAAAGACCGTTTTCTACGGCGGCAACAGCAACTGCACAAGCACCCGTTCCACACGCCCATGTTTCGCCCGTACCGCGCTCCCATACACGCATCTCTATTGTACGGTTATCTATTACCTTGACAAATTCGGCATTAACTCTTTCGGGGAACAGTTCGCTGTTTTCAAAGAGCGGGCCTATTTTTTCAAGATCTATTTTTTCCACATTATTACAGAACACAACAGCATGGGGATTTCCCATTGATACGCAGGTTATATTATAATCCTCTCCGCCTATGTTCACCGGCTCATTTATTACCTTAGGCTTATCCGTTGCCACGGGAATTAAATCGGAACTAAGCTCCGCTTTTCCCATATCTACCTTGAACACATCATTCTGTCCGTCATGACGGAACACATTAAGAGTCTTAATACCGCTGAGCGTTTCGATCGTTATCTTGTCACCGCTTACCATACCGTGGTCACACAAATATTTTGCAACGCAGCGTATTCCGTTTCCGCACATTTTACCTTCCGAACCGTCCGCATTGTACATCTTCATTTTTGCATCGGCTGCATCTGACGGACATATGAGTATAACTCCGTCGCCGCCTATTCCGTAACGCCTGTCGCTAAATCTTACCGCAAGCCCTTCGGGATTGTTAATCTTCTGATCAAAACAGTTAAAGTAAATATAGTCATTTCCCGTACCCTGCATTTTAGTAAACTTGAGATGTATCTTTTCCGTTCGCATATCGTTGATATCGACAAGCTCCGTACTGTATTCGCTGTAACGGCTCTTCAATGAGTCTGCAAGAGCATTCGCCGTATCAATAGACGTAAGGCACGGGATATTTCTCTCTACCGTTTTTCTTCTTATCCTTACGCTGTCACGTGTCGGAATACGTCCCTTTGACGAGGTTGAGATAACATACTGTATCTTTCCGCTTTCGATAAGGCTTAGAGTATTGTCCTTATCATTCTCGTGTATCTTATCTATCTCGATAACGTCAAGACCGTAATCTCTTAACGTTCTTGCCGTACCCTTTGTTGCATAAAGCGTGAAGCCAAGCTCGTTGTACTTTTTGGCAACCGCACCTATTTCATTCTTATCGGGGTCACGAACGGTAATAAATACACCGCCCTGCTTTTTCATCTTATAGCCTGCCGCTATAAGTCCCTTATAGAGTGCCTCCTCAAGCGTATTTGCTATTCCGAGAACCTCACCGGTAGACTTCATTTCCGGGCCGAGCTGGTTATCAACGTTTATCAGCTTTTCAAATGAGAATACAGGCACCTTTACGGCTATATACGGAGAACGCTTATACAATCCCGTACCGTAACCCATATCAGGGAGTTTTTCACCGAGCATTGCCCTTGTTGCAAGATCGACCATAGGCACACCCGTAACCTTGCTTATATACGGGATTGTTCTTGAAGAGCGGGGATTTACCTCTATTACGTACAAGCTGCCGCAATATATAAGATACTGAATGTTCACAAGACCCTTTGTCTTTAGTGATACGGCAAGATTTTTGGAAGTCGTTATGATATTCTGCGTCATTTCCTCGCTGATATTCCATGCCGGATATACGGCTATGGAATCTCCCGAATGTATTCCCGCACGTTCAACGTGCTGCATTATGCCGGGTATGAGAATATCCTCTCCGTCACATATAGCATCAACCTCAAGCTCAGTTCCCGAAAGATATTTGTCTATAAGTATCGGGTTTTCAATATTCTGCGCAAGAATAATAGCCATATATTCTTTTATATCCGCCTCGTTGAATGCGATTATCATATTCTGTCCGCCGAGTACGTATGACGGGCGCATAAGTACGGGATATCCTATCTTTTGGGCAACATCGAGTGCTTCCTGCGTTGTCATTACGGTATATCCCTGCGGACGTTTTACATGGTGCAGCTCAAGAAGTTCGTCAAAACGTTCTCTATCCTCTGCCATGTCTATGCTGTCGGCAGACGTACCGAGTATATTAACGCCGCTGTCACTAAGGAATTTTGTCAGCTTTATAGCGGTTTGTCCGCCGAATGCCACAACAACTCCGTACGGTTTTTCCGTTTTTATGATACCCATAACATCTTCGTTTGTAAGCGGCTCAAAATAAAGCCTGTCGGCGGTATCAAAATCCGTTGAAACCGTTTCAGGATTATTATTTACAATTACAACATCAAAGCCTGCTTTTTTCAGCGCCCATACGCAGTGTACCGAGGCATAGTCAAATTCTATTCCCTGTCCTATGCGTATAGGACCGGAACCGAATACTATAACGGTTCTTCTGTCCGAATTTTTCTCCTTTATAAATGCTTCCGCCTCGTTATCCTTATCAAAGGTCGAATAGAAATACGGTGTTTCAGCCTTAAATTCGGCGGCACAAGTATCAACCATTTTATATACCGGAACCATGGGGTCAGTCACTTTCGTTCCGGTCAGCTTTTCGATTGTTCTGTCAAGAAATCCGAGGTGTTTCGCCTTTTTGTACAGCTCGTCATTCAGCCTGCCGCAGCCGAGTTCCTTTTCGCACTCTGCAAGATTTAAAAGTTTCTCAAGGAACCATTCGTCTATCATGGTTATGTTATGTATATCCTCAACGGAAATTCCTCTTTTTAGTGCCTCATATACGCAGAAAGAACGTTCGTCATCACATACGCCGAGTCTGTTTCTAATATCCTCCGTTGACATCTCGGCAAATTTTACCGATGACATTGTATCATGTGATATCTCCGCACCTCTTACGGCTTTCATTATTGCCTGTTCAAATGTCGGAGCTATTGCCATGACCTCACCCGTTGCCTTCATTTGTGTGCCGAGCGTACGCTTTGCATATACGAATTTGTCAAAGGGCCATTTCGGGAATTTAACGACAACGTAATCGAGTGCAGGCTCGAAGCAGGCATAAGTTGTACCTGTCACGGCATTCTTTATTTCATCAAGCGTATATCCGATCGCTATCTTTGCTGCAACCTTTGCTATCGGATAACCCGTTGCTTTGGAGGCAAGAGCCGAAGACCTCGATACACGGGGATTTACCTCTATGACGGCATAATTAAAGCTCTCCGGTTCAAGTGCAAACTGACAGTTACAGCCGCCCTCTACTCCGAGTGCCGAAATTATATTAAGTGCCGCACTTCTGAGCATCTGATATTCCTTATCGGCAAGCGTTACTGTCGGGGCTATAACTATGCTGTCGCCCGTATGCACACCGACGGGGTCAAAGTTTTCCATTGAGCATACGGTAATAACATTTCCCTTGCTGTCACGCATTACTTCAAATTCTATTTCTTTCCAACCTGCTATACATTTTTCTACAAGTACCTGCGTTATAGGCGAAAGTTCAAGACCGTTTGCGGTAATCTCCCTAAGCTCTTCCTCGTTATTTACGATACCGCCGCCCGTTCCTCCGAGCGTAAATGCCGGACGGATAATAACGGGATATCCTATTTCGTCCGCAAAATTTACGGCTGATTGAACATCATTTACTACAAGTGAAGGGATAACCGGCTGACCTATGCTTTCCATAGTGTCCTTAAACATCTGCCTGTCCTCCGCCTTGTCAATGGTTTCGGGATTTGCTCCGAGGAGTCTTACGTTATGTTTCTTGAGGAAACCCTCCTTTGCAAGCTGCATAGAGAGTGTAAGACCCGTCTGTCCGCCGAGTGTCGAAAGAATACTGTCCGGCTGTTCCTTTATAATTATCCTCTTAACGGTTTCAAGTGTCAGCGGCTCAATATACACCTTATCCGCCATTGCCTTATCCGTCATTATGGTAGCGGGGTTAGAGTTTACAAGTATAACCTCAAGTCCCTCTTCCTTGAGCGCACGGCAAGCCTGCGTTCCCGCATAATCAAATTCCGCTGCCTGACCTATAACTATCGGCCCGGAGCCTATAACCAAAACTTTTTTAATATTTTTATCCTTAGGCATTGTTTTTATCCTCCTGTATCATTTTTATAAATCTATCGAATAAAAACGAAGTATCAAGCGGGCCGCCGCACGCTTCGGGGTGGAACTGGACGGTAAAGCACGGCATATCCGTATATGTTACTCCCTCACAAGTACCGTCATTCGCATTAACAAAACTTTCATATGCATTTTTCGGCAATGTTGATGCAACGACCGCATAACCGTGATTTTGGCTTGTTATATACACCCTGCCCGTCTTTACGTCCGTTGCCGGCTGATTTGCACCTCTATGTCCGTATTTCAGCTTTTCCGTTTTTGCTCCCTGAGAAAGTGCCATCAACTGATGACCGAGACATATTCCGAATGTGGGTATCTTATAGCTGCAAAGTTTTCTTATCTCCTCTATTATCCCCGTATTTTCCGCCGGATCACCGGGGCCGTTTGAAAGCATTATACCGTCGGGGTTCATGGACTTTATTTCTTCGGCGGACGTATTTCCGGGAACTACGGTAACGCTGCAGCCTCTTTTGACCAACTCTCTCCTTATGTTGCTCTTTGCACCGAGATCCATAAGGACAACATTATATTTGGAATTTTCCGCCTCGAATTTCTCGATTTTATCTGACGTGACCGAGCTTACCGCATTCTCCACACGGTACGATTTCAATGCCTGTGCATCGCCCTCTTTCGGCTCACTGTACCTTATTGCCGCATTCATAACACCGTATTCACGCACGGTCTTTGTCAAACATCTCGTATCTATTCCGTAAATTCCGGGAATATCGTTTTTCTTTAAAAAAGTGTCAAGCACACCGTCACATCTGAAATTGGACGGCTGCCGACACTGTTCTCTTACTATATAGGCGGTCAATGCAGGCCTCCTGCTTTCAAAATCACTCGGTATAACGCCATAATTACCTATAAGCGGAAATGTTTGACAAACAATCTGTCCGTAATAGCTGGGGTCGGTAAGTGTTTCAAGATAACCTGTCATAGCCGTTGTAAATACCAACTCACCCAATGCCTCCTTTTCCGAACCGAAGGCTATACCCTCATAAACATCTCCGTTTTCCAACAAAAGATATGCTTTTTTTTCCATAATGTAACCATCCTTTCAGCGGTGATCTCTTATTTTCCCTTTTTTAAAAAGCGTTGATCTTAAATCCTTTATGTGACCCGAAAGTCATATGCCGTCTATCCGTCATAGGTGCTTAGCAGGTTCTTGGCAACCTCCAATTTTGTCAGACGCAAATCCATAGCCTGTTTTTCAAGGTATCTGTGCGCCTGCGGCTCTGTCATAGACAGATATTCCATAAGAATATATTTTGCTCTGTTTATAATCCTTATATCCTCGATCTTCTTTTGCAGCTTTACATTCTCTTTCCTTATGCCGTTCATTCTTTTCTGTGTTGCTTCAATAAGGCGCACCGCCTTTGAAAACAGCTGTCTGCTCAGCGGCTTCGATATAACAAACGCTCCGTATTCCGAAGTCTTGCTCTCGGCTATCGCTTCAAGCTCCGATTTGACTACAAGGATAACGCCTGCCGTTTTATATTTAAGCAGATCCGTTGCAAGTCCGTCACCGAACTCGTCAGACAGCGGCGAATTTATTATAACAAGTCCGTATTCCTTTTCATCACACAATCTTCTTGCTTCAGCCCCGCTTTTTGCCGTATCGGGATTATTGCACCTCTCGGCTTTAAGCAACATTTCAAAAGAAGTAACAGCCTGCTCCCGTGAGGATACTATCAGTACACTATCCAAAAGCCAAACACCCTTCTTTTTATTTTACAAAATTTTCGCCCGTTTATCAAGTGAAAATTTAATACTGCCGTCATAAATACGGCTGTCAGATTATCTCAAAATATCTTTCATCTTGTGATCGCTTATATTCCGCACTTTCAATGGATTTTTTCATCTCCTCGGTTTTGAGTGAAATGAAATTATCGAAAATCCGGGCCGGTATATATTTCTTTATAAATTCACTTTCTTTTGCAAGTGTTATTGCATCCGCAAGTGACTGCGGAAGTTTTTCCGTTGTTTTGTTCCCGTATTCATCGGGTTCGCAAAGCTCCAGTTTATCCTCTATTCCCTCAAGCCCCGCATAAACAAGCAGCGCAAAGCACAAATAGGGATTACATGACGGATCGGGGCTGCGGTAGTCCACTCTTGCCCTGTCGGTCTTAGGCATAAGAACACGTATAAGTGTGTTTATATTTCCGTACGACCAATCTATTCCGCTCGGTGCTTCATACGCCCCAAATCTTGTATAAGAATTTGAAAGCGGATTGAAAAACAACGTCATTTCAGCCGAACGCCTCAGTATTCCCGCAATAAAGCTCTTCGCCTTTTCACTCATGCCGTACCCCTTATCCGTGAATATATTCTCATCATATTCCTTCAGCACGACATTTATATGCATACCGCTGCCGCTCTTATCCGTTATGGGTTTAGGCATAAACGATGCATAGAGTCCGCTCATAGACGCCGTTGCCTTCACGACCGATTTAAAGGTAGAATAATCGTCCGCCGCCGACAGCAGGTCGGAATGTTTGAAATCTATCTCATTTTGACCGGGGCCGTTTTCATGATGTGAGGACAGGGGAATTATGTCCATATCCTCAAGCGTAAGGCATATATTCCTCCTCACATTTTCGCCCTTATCCAGCGGAGCTACATCAAGATATCCCGCATTATCATGCGGAATACGGGTAGGATTACCGTCATCGTCAAGTTTAAAGAGGTAAAATTCACACGCAAGTCCCACCGTGCAGCTAAATCCCGATTTTTTGATTTTTTCCACTGCCTTTTTCAGCACCATTCTCACATCACCGTCAAACGGTCTGCCGTCCTGATGACGTATATCGCAAAGCAGTCTTACGACCGCCCCCTGCTGCGGCCGCCATGTCAGTACTTTAAGTGTTGCAGGATCGGGGAAAAGCAAAAGATCGCTGCTGTCACTTCCCTCAAATCCGCACACGTTGGCAGAGGACACAAGCGCACCGTTTTTAAATACACTTTTAAGCTCGGACGACATTATTGATATATTCTTTTTTATGCCGAATATGTCAAAAAACACCAACCTGACAAATTTTACATCATTGCTTTCAATAAACTGCAAGACCTCTTTAACGGTATAGTTCACACCCATGACTCCTTTGAATATTATTTATGTTCAATTTATTATAATAGCAGATTTTTCGATTTTTGTCTACAAATAAACATCAACAAAAGACAGGAAATATTTTTTTATATATCCTGCATAGTATTTGAATAAAAAAGGCAAGTTATTTATCTATTATTTTATAATCATGTATTGATAAGCAAAGATGCCCCGTAAATCACGTTCACGCGGGCATTCTGCTTTTATCATTGGTTTTTAGGTTTTGTACGTTTACGTCTTATGGTCAGCGTTGCCATTGATATTATCAGGAGTATTCCGACAAAAACAAGTGCAAATGACGAATTATCGTCCTCAAAGCTGATATCGGGTTCTTTCTTTTCGTGTTTATCCTCTTTTTTCTCTGTCGGCGGGTCGGATTTACTTTCCGATATTTCTTCGGGCGGGTACTCGCCGCTAAAATTAAAACGTATATTTCTCACATACTGTTTGCTGTCGATTGACAGGAACAATGCCTCATTTGAAAATTCCGTCGTATAATTTTCCGGTATTTCCGAAAAACTCACACCGTAACAATCGGGAAGTACCTTTTCAAATACCGCAATACCCTTTTTGTCGCTTACGGCCGTCATTCCCGCAAGAGATATTTTTACTCCGCTGACAGGCCGTCCGTTTTGGTCGGTAAGTCTGTATATGACCTTTGTGCTTACCATGGCGTCCGCCGTGACGGGTTCAGAAAGATTATATGCATTATCGACCGCACGGACAACGAGTTTTGTCTGATCGAGGCTTTCGTTATCGGTAAAATCCGAATGTGACTTCACTTTTACGAGCTGTCTGTAAAGCTGCGTTATATCGTACGTAAATATCGTACTTTCGCCGTCGTTTTCAATACCCGTAAGAATATATGAATCCTTGTCCGCAAGCCCGTTGTTTATAAGGTCGTCTATCTTATCCGCATAGGTATATTTATTTCCGGATTTTGCCGCTGTATAAAGAATAAATCCCTGTACCCCGTTTTTGTCGTTTGACCGTGCTTCAAGATATATCTTACCATTTTCCGAATATGTTCTTGTTTTCGGCTTTTCCGGTGCGGTATTATCTTCAATAAAAGGATACGATACAGATTGAAGTTCGGCATTTCCTCCGAAAACGGGTATAGGACGTGCGGAAACCGTATATACATATTCTCCGTCCGCCAATGCGGAAAACAGATTTTTCAGCCCGTCCGAATTAAAGCTGCTCAAAAGTTGTGCATACGGTTCATAACCGCCGTTTGAAAATGACGAAACCGTCCCTATGTTTTGTGAAAAAACTGTTTTCCCCGACTTATCGCTTATGGTTACGGTATAATCGGAGGCATCACGCAGCAGGTAAAAATTCGGTATTATGAAAGAAACTCCCGCAGTATTTGAATCGTATGCATTTTTTACGGTATCCTTACCTATGCATATATTCTCCCGGTCAAACGCACCCGTTATCATATTCCTGCCGAGTATAACTCCCGGATAGGAGCTTCCGTCCGCTGCAACCCCCATGAGGGAATTACCCTTTATTATCGGTGTTTCCGAGTCAGAATACAATGAACGATCAAATATATCCCCGACTTCCCAACTTCCGCAGTATCCCGTAAGCGGCACACAAATAGAGGACGATTCGTCATTCGGCGTAAAATCTATAAAGCCGTCAACATAAAATCCGTTTTCAGCCTTACTCATATATGTCAATACGGCTTCGGGTGAAAGTTTCAAATTAACGTTTATCACTGCACTTCCGTTTGCGGGGAGTGTCAGCTCTTTTACCTGTTCCTCCCCGATATAGAAACTCACATCTGCATATTCGTTTATACTTTCGGGTACAAGAGCATCATAGTATTTCAAGTCTTTATATATTAGTTTATCGGTCTGTACGGTTGAGCCGATGTCATATACAATATCTCTGTCCGTAAGATTTTTTAGCGTCAATGTAAATGAGTATTCACCGTTTTTACTGTCACCCATGCTGACACCGCCGCACCCGTTGTCGGACACCGCATAGGCGGAGCAGTTCAATGCATTTTTAACATTCATAATTCCTGCTCCCTGTATTCTGGGTGTGTAGTAAAGTCCGTCGGAATACTCAACCCTTTCCGCCGTATTCATTATAAGTGCGGTATATGCGAGTTTAAGCTCATTTCCCGAAATTCCCGGAACGGAGCTTTCCACATATTCGGAAACAACCGCCGCCGCACCGGAGGCAACAGCGGAGGAAACGGACGTACCGCTCAGCGGGTCGTATGCGCCGTACGATGCGGAATATATATCGGTTCCCGGTGCAAGAAAATCGGGTTTAAGCATAAGATCCGATGTTACTCCGTATGATGTAAAGGCAGACGGTTTTCCGCCGTTTTCGGATACAAACATAGTTTTACTCTTTGAAGCAGTCAGCTTACCGTTAGGATTTTCGGCAAAATATTTTTCTGCGCCTGACGGTACCGCTGCCGCAGGTACAGTCCTGCTATCCGCAATAAATCTTATATAAATCGGTTCATTGCTTATCATTATAACACCGACGGCTCCTTTTTTTTCAGCCGCCTTTATTTTTTCGTCAACCGATATTTCTCCGCGCTTTACAACCGCAATTTTACCCGAAAGGTCAAAAATCCTAAGTTCGTCCTCACTTCCGAAAGTGTCAGTATATACATATTCCGTGTAATCTTCGGAGGAAAAAAACGGGAAATCGGTATCTTCATAGGTATAAATATTTTTGTAATCTATCCGTTCGTTCCTGTCGGTAATAAAGTAATCGGAAATATGTGCGGCAGTATCGGCCGAACCGACCGCCGTTACACTATCCGAAGCGGCAGGATATGATATAGTTCCGTAATCCGTATATTCCGAATTTATCCCTTCGTTCACATTAACCGTTATATTTTGTGCATTGTTTCCCGCAGCGGAAATGAGCGATATGCCGAGTCGGGAAAGCGAATCGGTTATCTTTGTAAAAATACTCTCCGTGGTGCTTATTCTCGGTACTCCAAGACTGATGTTTATAATATCGGGCGAAATCTTAGCCGCATCATCAAGCGCAGCCAAAAATACATCATCACCTATCATCTCACTTCCGTCCGAACATACCTTCATAAATACAAGCTGCGCATCATATGCACCGCTTTTAAACGATTGAACGTCCTCACCGCCGTTATTTCCCGCAGCAAGTGCGGCAGTATAAGTTCCGTGAAATGAATCGCTGCGGTACGTATTACTGTCCTTGTCCGCATAGTCATAAGCGAAAATTATTTTGTCGCTTATCGAATAATTATTATTTCCGAATATGTTGAACGGTACGGACGAAACAAGGCTTTTCATACTTTCGGAAGTGTACCTGCCCGAAACGGGCTGCACCGAAAATGCCTCGTGATTACAGTCAAATCCGTTGTCTATTACGGCTATGACCTTTCCCTTTCCGGTATATCCCTCCGAGTATGCATCATCAATTCCCGTCATGCTGTTCTGCGGCACGGTATAATCGGATATTTCCGCACTATCAAGGGTTTTATCACCGTTATCGTTTGTGCCGCCGTCCGTGTTGTCTGTTTCCGCAGCATATGACGTCACATCGTCTTTCGGAATATCATCTTCCGGTTCGTTTTCCGAAATAGTCATCAAATTTGAAGAGGCAAGTGTTACGGATTTTACACCCGATATCTTTTTCAGCTTTTCAAGGCTGCTGTACGGTGCTGTTACGCTGAAACCGTTTATCACGGTATTGTAATTATAGCAATCATCAAGATTTATATCGGGTATTATCTTGCGCATACTTGCCTTAACAACCGCTTGTGACTTTTTTATGGCATCGCTGTACTGCCTTATTTCACCCGAATTGATAAGCTCCGACACGGTTCTATATTTCCCTCCCGATGAAAAAACCGTGTCGCAAAGAGATGACCCGTTTACTTCAATAATAAAAGTGACAGTTTCGTCACTTTTCGGGGTATTTATTTCCGGTGCCGGAGTCGGCTTTTTGTTTTGCGTTATTGTATTTGAAGATTTTCCGACGTTCTCCGTTTCATTTTTTTGCCCGGCTATGCCGGGATTTAATATAGGAAGCACAAACAATGCCGCACACAAAAATACGGACAGCAGCGTGCAATATATTCCTTTCCTCATATATATCACCTTTTCCGGTAATGACTTACAGCAGCCGATACATATTCGGTATGCCGAAATGCATAGTATAAATAAACAGCAGTTTAACCGATATATTATTATCTCACATTACCGCCCTTTTTTCAAGTGGCAATATACCTAATATTACGGAGTGTGAAGCTATGCCTGTAATTTCAAAAAATTCCGTCAAAAAAGCCGGTATCAATATACTCTACGGAGCAGTTATAGGAGCATCTATGCTTATACCGGGTGTAAGCGGCGGAACAATGGCGATAATACTCGGTATATACGACAGACTCATTTCCTCTGTCAGTAATATAATAAAAAAGCCGAAGGAAAATCTGCCTTTTCTTGCTTTTGTTTTCCTCGGCGGCTTATCGGGTATTTTATTGTTCTCGCAAGCGGCACTTAAAATTATAGAAGCACATACGGAAGCGTGTATGTTTTTCTTCATCGGAACTATATGCGGAAGTGTACCCCTGCTCGTAAAAAAATCGGGAATAAAGATTACAAATATGTATAATGTTATTTTTTCCCTTATAGGCATAATCGCCGTTTTCGGAATAAGACTAATTCCGCAGTCAAGCCTTTCAAACGGCGGGCCTATGCTTATAATATGCGGTGTCGTGATTGCCGCCGCCATGGTACTTCCCGGAATAAGCACATCTCATGTACTCCTCATATTGGGACTGTACGACAGTTTTTGGGGCGGTTTTAAGGAAGGTAACGCCGATTTTTTTCTTCTGATCGGCATAGGCGGGATAATAGGTACTCTGCTAACGGCAAAACTCACCGATATTGCGGAAAAGCGTTTTCCATGCCAGACATATATGGTAATAATCGGATTTATTATGACGTCCGTTTATGATATTTTTCCACGTAACATTCAAAACGGACATTGGTATGTATATCTGATTTTTTGTGCCGTCGGTTTTGCCGCAGCATATATGCTTTCAAATATCGGAAACAGAAAAAATAACACATCAGCACGGCACATGAACGATTTTAAACCCTCAAACCTTTAGGATATTTATTTTTAAGCCTTCCTGCGGAGCATTTTCCGAATCCCGCCGTCATTCCCTCAACGGCGACAGCCGTATATCCTTTTTCTCCGTCACAATCTATTTCCTTTCCGCCCAAATATTCCTTTAACCTGACATCATCTTTACCGAGTTTAAGCACACGTCTTAATTTATCGGGGTCTGCGGAGGTAAAAAGTGCGTGGGCAGGCTCTATGCGATTTTTTACAATTTCTCCGGCAAATACCCCCGCACGTATCAGTCCCGTTCCGTCAAGCGGAGGAATATCCTCCGGCAAAAGATAAATTTTATTTCCCGCAAGAGTATATTCCAATTCCGGTCTTACGGAAAATATATCATCAAGAAATTCCTCTATCAGCCGTCTGCTTTCCTTTTTAATATTCACCTTCGGCGAATATACATTCCTTATCCGTGCCGTATTCCCCTTTTTCTTAAAACGGGCGGCAAAATGCCCCTCACCTCCCTCAACGGGTGTAATCCGCACCGCATTACCGTACCTCGTCTTTCTTGCGTTCGTGTCTGTAATCTCATAAGGCTCAAAATCGGGACAATCATGCAGAAATTTCTCAACAACTCCTTCATTTTCCCTTTCGGAAAATGTGCAGGTCGAATAAACGAGGATACCTCCCTCTCTAACACATTCTGCGGCAGATTTCAGAATACCGAGTTGTCTGTACGAACATGATACGGTATGTTCTATGCTCCATTCGTTTACGGCATCAGGATTTTTTCTGAACATTCCCTCTCCCGAACACGGCGCATCAACAAGTACCTTATCAAAATATCCCGCAAGCCTTTCGGAAAGGATTTCGGGACTGCATGATGATACCGCACCCCTCGATATACCCATTCTTTCATAATTCGATAAAAGAATATTTGCACGGCTCTTTATTATCTCGTTAGACCACAAAAAACCGCTCCCGCCGAGAAGTGAAGCTATTTGTGCGGACTTTCCCCCCGGTGCGGCACATAAATCCAGCACATAATCTCCGTTTTCTATCTCAAGCAGCGGTACGGCTGACGAAGCCGAGGGTTCTTGTACATAATACGCTCCGACATGATGCAGCCACAAATTTCCTACACCGTCAAAATCCGACGGTATATAATATCCGTCACGGTAAAACGGTGTTTTTTGCACGGCAAACGGCAGCAGCGGCAAAATTTTTTCGGGAGTCGCCTTTAATCGGTTTATACTTATTCCACGATAATACGGTCTATCCAATAAAGAAATATATTTCCCGACATCATCTGCGAGAATATTTTCAATTTCATTTAAAAATTCTTTCGGTAAATTCATTTTATTCTCCGTTAAATTCAGTATATACAGACAAACTGTTTACACTTGTGATAATAACTTTACAAATTAAATATGCGCAATGGGGTCAAAGGGTTTATTATATGTGGTGCAGCTTTCGGAAAAATTTTCATTTTCAGCGTTTTTGCACATACAGGCTGTAAATATCCTTTCGGTTCCGACACCGCTGCATTTTTATCCGATTTATAATATACTCGGTATTTTTTATAAATCTTTATGTATAAAGAAAAAACAATGTGATAATACTATATTCGGAAGGCGGTGATTTTAATGAGTAAATCAAAGAACAGCAATTCTTCACAAAATAACACGAGCAGCACCAACAGCAAAAACAGCTCTAACAGCAGCAGAAACAACAGCACAAATTCCAACGGCTGCAACTCTGATGAATTTGAAAACAGATCGCAGGAAAACTGCAGCGACTGACATTTGAAATAAACAGTCAAAAGAGGCTGTCACGGCGGGCTTTTATACGCTTGCGGCGACAGCTCCTTTTTTTCTGCTGCAGATATATGTTCTTACCTTAAAATAAAACTTTTCGGAAGAAGCTCACCCAAAGTACATATCTCATATTCTTTCACGGATATTGCCGATATTATTTTAAAATCGGATCTGCAAAATTCAGCCATAAACTGTCTGCACATTCCGCACGGACGACAAAATCCGTCTGCTTTCGCCTTATTTTTTCCTCCTGTTAGGGCAATCGCATAAAAATCCCTTTCGCCTGCACTCAAGGCGGCGGCAAATGCACTCCTCTCCGCACATATACCTACCGGATATGAGGAGTTTTCCGCATTACAGCCGGAATAAATTTTACCCGAACCTGCAAGAAGTGATGCACCGACATAAAAGTTTGAATACGGTGCATAAGCATTTTTTCTCACATCTGCCGCTGCCGTTATAAGCTCATTGATATTTATATCCACAAACAACACCTCTTATTCGGTCACTATGATAGTGCCGTTCGGTGTATCCTTTATTGTTATTCCCATTTCGGCAAGCTCACTTCTTATTCTGTCTGCTTCCGCCCAATTTTTGTCTTTCCTTGCTTGTGTACGTCTGTCAATAAGCTCACGAACTTCGTCCTTTATTCCGCTGTCTTTCTGATCATAAAGAAGTCCCAGAATATCGGCAAGCTCCTTATAAAGATCAAGGGCAAAATTGCATATCTCTTTTGACGGTTTCGTCTGAGCGTTTATATTACTGTTTATATCCCTTGCAAGCTCAAAAAGTGCGGAGATCGCATCAGCGGTATTAAGGTCGTCCTCCATAGCGTTAATGAAATCATCTTTATGACTTAGGAGCTTTTCCTTAATTTTTTCTTCCCCCTCTTTCATGCCCCCCGTACTGTTGTTCGCAAGGAAGGTCAAATCCTGACGGCAGTTATAAAGTCTGTCAAGTGCGCTCCTGCACTGCTTTATTATATCTATGGAATAATTTATGGGACTTCTGTAATGCGAGGAAATCATAAGATACCTTATAGGCTCATATCCGAACTGTTCCGCCACATCACGAACTGTAAAGAAATTTCCGAGGGATTTTGACATTTTATGATTGTCAACGTTTATATAGCCGTTATGCATCCAATAATTAGCGAAAGTCACTCCGTTGCTGCATTCACTTTGTGCAATTTCATTTTCGTGATGCGGGAATATAAGATCCTGACCGCCGCAATGTACATCTATGGTATCTCCGAGATATCTTTTTGCCATACATGAACACTCGATATGCCAACCGGGGCGTCCTTTTCCCCACGGTGATTCCCAATAGGGCTCACCTTCCTTTGCACCTTTCCAAAGAGCAAAGTCCATGGGATCTTCTTTAGTATCACCTATTTGAATACGTGCGCCCGCCTCAAGATCCTCCAGCGGCTGATGTGAGAGTTTACCGTATTCCCCGAATTTATTTGTACGGAAATATACATCACCGTATTCGGTAGAATATGCATAGCCCTTTTCTTCAAGTATTTTTATCATATCTATCATTTGCTGTATATTTTCGGTAGCTTTCGGGTGGATCGTTGCTTCACGCACATTAAGACCTTTTGCATCTGTCCTATATTCTTCTATAAATTTTTCCGATACAGTTTTATAATCGCTTTTTTCCTCATTAGCCTTTTTTATTATTTTATCATCTATATCCGTGAAATTTTGTACATAGGTCACATTATAACCCTTGTATTCGAGATATCTTCTAAAGACGTCAAATACACATATAGGACGTGCGTTGCCTATATGTATATAGTTATAAACCGTAGGACCGCAGGCGTATATTTTTACCTCTCCGGCATTTATGGTTTTAAGCTCTTCTTTCTTACCCGACATGGTATTGTAAATTTTCATATTATCCTTACCCTTTCCGTATTATAAATTTATTTAAAAGTTATTTAAAGACTTACATTAAGTGAATATTTGCCGATAAAATTTCTAACACCGCAGCGGCTCTCAAGAGCCGCTTTCGGCATATTCTTATACGTTCCCGAATGTGTGATCGTTATTGCGGTAACAACAGACTTACACACAAAAAACAAACGCATCGGTCGGCACTCCTAAACACTATATCCCAGCGCCGTTTTCAAAGACCTCAATGGCAGATCTCAAATCCCGTACCTGACAGTCAAGGTCGGTAAGATGTTCTTCAACAGGATCGATATAATGTATCTGATCAAGATTTTTACTCGAACAGCCGACCTTTTCCCCGTTAAGACGTACAACCTTAGCAGGTACTCCTACCGCTGTCGCATTTTCCGGCACTTCCGTCAAAACTACCGCTCCCGCAGCAATTCGGGCATTGTCGCCGACTTTGAACGGACCGAGTACTTTCGCCCCCGAACCTACAAGCACATTATTCCCTAATGTCGGGTGACGCTTTCCCTGATCTTTTCCCGTACCTCCGAGCGTAACTCCCTGATATATCGTACAGTTGTCGCCAATCTCCGCTGTTTCTCCTATAACTACCCCCATACCGTGATCTATAAACAATCCCTTGCCTATCGTTGCTCCGGGATGTATCTCTATTCCGGTTTTATGCCTTGAATGCTGCGATATCATTCTTGCTATAAACTTCATATTATGCCTAAAAAACCAATTTGCCCTGCGATATGATCTCACGGCCTTGAAACCCGAATACAGAAGATATACTTCAATCCTGCTCCTTGCGGCAGGATCTCTTTCCATTATGGAATCTATCTCCTCCTTCAGCTTTCTGAACATAAAATCTCCCCCCTTTTATCTGTATAAAAAACGCCCCGAAATGCCCTAAGACATAACGGGACGCTGCTGCGTGGTTCCACCCTTATTCGGCAGCCTGAACTGCCCTCATTACTCTATAACGTGAGTCCTCCGTATGCGGCTACCTAAATTTCACCACATAAGCTGGTAGAGTGCATTCACGGGAATTTTTATAATATCTTACACCGACCGATATCTCTCTGAAATAAAAATGCCCCCGCTACTAATCTCCGTCATGGCTTTTATTAACCGTAGTACCATTATACACTATAATAAACAAATTGTTAATAGTTTTTTTAAATTATTTCTGCCTGTTTATTTAGCATTCTTTATAAACTCGAAATTCTGTACAATATATATTACACCCGATATTATCGTTAATACCGCACTGATCCATACGGCACATTCGCCGATAGTCGAAAATACGCTTGTTATCTGCTCCGTATTTTCAATTTTTATAACGGATAATGTATTAAGCTCAAGAATATACTGTAAAATCATAACGAGCAATACCGCGGCAATCTGACTTATCGTCTTTGCCTTTCCCCAGTTATTTGCGGCAACGACTTTTCCCTTTGATGATGCCACAAGCCTCATAGCCGTAACCATAAACTCCCTTGAAACAATAACCGTAAGCACGACCGCATTTGTAAAACCAAGCTGTACAAAACAGGCAAGCGCAGCAAGTATCATTATTTTATCCGCAAGAGGGTCGGCAAACTTTCCGAAGTCTGTTATCATATTGTATTTTCTCGCAATTTTCCCGTCAAGGTGATCCGTGTATGATGCTATGCCGAAAATTATAAGGGCAATAAGATAGTGATGCGGTATAACGGGCATCAGCAGGAAAAATATATAAAACGGTACAAGTATTATCCTAAGAACGGTAAGTTTATTCGGTAAATTCATATTGTCCTCCCATAAAATAAAAACTTATCTATATATTCGCTTCTCCCATAAGGTCACAATCAAGAGAATCCGTTACCGTAACCTCAATCACATCTCCGATATTCGGTAATGCTCCGTTTGCAACAAAATATACCCTGCAATCAACTTCCGGTGCATCGGCTGCCGTTCTTCCGTAATAGCATTTATCCGATCTGTCATAACCCTCAACAAGCACCTTTATCCTTTTATTTATATATCTATGGGTATTTTCTGCCATTATACGGCTTTGCTGCTCCATAATTATTTCCTGACGCTTGTGCTTTATATCTTCGTCGATCTGTTCTTTCATATTTGCGGCAGGCGTATTCTCCTCAACGGAATATGCAAAACAGCCCATTCTCTCAAAGTGCATTTCTCCGACAAACTCCGACAGTTCTTCAAACTCCTCTTCCGTTTCCGACGGAAATCCCGTCATAAATGTGGTTCGTATCGTTATATCGGGTATTCTCTCACGCAGTTTATGTATAAGCTCCGTAAGGGATTTTCTATCTCCCTTTCTGTTCATCAGCTTTAGTATTCTGCCGTTACAATGCTGCATCGGTATATCTATATATTTCAGTATCTTGGGTTCGTCGGCAAAAACTTCAATAAGCTCATCGGTTATCCTTTCCGGATAACAATAGAGTACCCGTATATATTGCAGCTTTTCTATCGCACATAATTTTTTCAAAAGTTCCGGAAGCATTGATTTTCCGCAAAGATCTTCACCGTACCTTGATGTGTCCTGAGCAATCAGAATAAATTCCTTAACGCCCTTTTCACTCAACTCCTGCGCTTCACCGATTATATCCTCCATAGGTCTGCTTCTGAATTTTCCCCTTATCATCGGTATCGCACAATATGTACAATGATTGTCGCAGCCCTCCGCTATTTTAAGATACGTATAATAAAACGGCGTCGAACGTATCCTGCCGCCGCAAAGCGGCAGTCTGTCCTTTTCGGGAAAAAGCTCGGTCTTGATTTTTTCCGCAGCTTTCGACACGACCTCGGCAATATCAATATTCCCGCCTATACCTACAACCGCATCGACTTCATATAACTCTTTCATCACCTCGGACTTATACCTTTCGGCAAGACACCCCGTTACAACAATTGCTTTTATAATTCCTCTTTTTTTCAGTTGAACAAGTTCAAATATCTCGTCTATGCTTTCCTGCTTTGCGTCCTCAATAAAACCGCAGGTATTTATAATCGCCACATCGCTGTGTCTTACATCACGCACCAACTCAAAACCCGCCTGCTTCAGGGTATATAGCATCATTTCGCCGTCTACCCTGTTTTTGGCGCAGCCAAGACTTACCATTCCTACTCTTACCGACATTTTCTTTCATTCCTCCATGCTTTTAAGAGTTCAGCTTTCATATTCTTCAAAACTTTCCATAGCTTCCTTTATATCGTTCCACCTGTAACCCATTGCCCTCAAACCGTTTATTGTTCTTTTTCTACCCTTTTCGTCATGCAGCAAACGGGAATACTTTTTCTCAATAACGCTTACTATCTGCTCTACCGGGTCAACATCAAATTCTTCGAGAATTTCATCTGTAAGTTCACGGGCAATTCCCTTTTTGGACAGCTCAAAGGCAGCTCTCTCGGCGGAAAATTTTTTCCGCACAAGGAGCTGCTCGGCATATTCTCTTGCAAAGCTCTCATCATTTATAAGCCCTAATTCTTCAAGGCGCCCGATTGCTGCCTCCGCAGCATCTTCACCGTAAAGCGGTATCAGCTTATCTTCAATTTCTTTTCGGCTTCTTGCCCTGTATTCAATAAGGTAAAGAGCCTTTTCTTTCGCTCTGCTCACTTTTGATTTTTCTGTAAGTTCACATAATTCCTCATCGGTTATGTCACTTCCCGTATGTTTCCCCGAAGAAACCAGAGTAACGGTATCTATACTGACAGCATACTCTCCGTCAATAAACACGGCGGACATACCTTTTTTTCGTTCCTCAACAGCCGTTATAAGCATATCAATCCACCATCACATCTATATCCACATCAGATGTACGCGGTTCACCCGATATTTCACTCTTTATTTCGCTTTCTTCGGAAACATTATTAACGCCGTCATCTTTAACAGGTACTTCCTCCGATTCTGCCTTTGTTTTTACCTTTTTTGATGCCTGACGTGTAAATGTCAGCTTATCCTTATTTAAAAGCAGTTCATCTTCTACTTTCTTCGATATGTCGGGGTTATTTTTGAGAAATTCTTTGGCATTATCTCTTCCCTGCCCTATTCTCGTGCCGTCATAAGAAAACCATGCGCCGCTCTTTTTGACAATATCAAGCTGTACTGCCATATCCAAAAGTTCGCCCGTTCTTGATATACCCTGACCGTACATTATGTCAAATTCCGCTTCCCTAAAAGGCGGAGCAATCTTATTTTTTACAACCTTTGCCCTTGTCCTTGAGCCTACTACCTCACCGCCGACCTTGATAGGATCGAGCTTTCTTATATCTATACGTACCGACGAATAAAACTTGAGTGCCCTTCCTCCGGGAGTCGTTTCCGGATTTCCGAACATAACTCCGACTTTTTCACGGAGCTGGTTTATAAATATTGCAACACAATTCAGCTTTGATATTGAACCTGCAAGTTTTCGGAGTGCCTGCGACATAAGTCTTGCCTGAAGTCCGACATGAGCTGCACCCATATCGCCCTCTATTTCAGCCTTTGGCGCAAGGGCGGCAACGGAATCGACAACTATTACGTCAATAGCCCCCGAACGCACAAGTGCCTCCGTGATTTCAAGTGCGTCCTCACCCGTATCGGGTTGTGATACAAGGAGTTCATCAATATCCACTCCGAGTGCCCTTGCATATATGGGGTCGAGTGCGTGTTCAACGTCAATAAATGCGGCATATCCGCCTTTTTTCTGGGCTTCCGCTATACAGTGAAGTGCAAGTGTCGTCTTTCCCGATGACTCCGGGCCGTATATCTCAATAATTCTGCCCTTCGGCAAACCGCCTATTCCGAGCGCCATATCAAGCGAAAGAGATCCCGTCGAAACGGCATCGACCTGCATTGCCGCATTTTGACCTAAGCGCATTATTGCTCCTTTTCCGAATTGTTTTTCTATTTGATGGAGTGCGGTTTCAAGTGCTTTCTGCTTATCCAGTGCCATAACTTATCCATTCCTTTCATATATTTCATTGCCTTATGATTATACAATTTTTTGTCTGCGATTTCAAGTACCTCAAAGATGAGAATACAAAAAACCGTACATTTTATTGTACAATACGGTATATCCCCGATACGGTTCTGTCGAGTCCGGAAATATCCTGTAAAATTCTCACATCAGAAATTCCGCACGATTTAAGCATTTCCCCAACAATTTCCGCTTGTTCCTCACCTGTTTCGAGAGAAATTATCCCTCCGTTTTTCAGCTTTGCAATCCATTTTTCGCATATCGCACGATAAAATTTAAGTCCGTCCTCACCGCCGTCAAGAGCCATAACAGGTTCATATTGTACCTCCGGCTGGAGATAATTTATTTCTGCGGTTCTTATGTAGGGCGGATTGGATATTACGGCATCAAAACTGCCGTTACCGTAATTATCGCAGCAGGAAAACAAATCACCCTTTACAGGCAAAACATTAGTCGTATTATTCTTTTTAATATTAACACACAAGTATTCATAAGCATCATTTGAAAGCTCAAGGGAAATAACAGTTGACTTAGGATATTTTTTGGCAAGTGCAATTGAAATTGCCCCGCTCCCGCCGCAAAGATCAATTATAAACGGAGAATTACAGCCTTTTTCATCGAGAAGCCTCATACATTCCCTCACGCACACTTCGGTATCATCGTTAGGTATAAGTACACCTTCGCCGAGCGATAATTCGCAGTCCATGAAACTCCATGATTTTATTATATACTGCAGCGGATATCTTTCCGCTCTCTTTTTTACCGCAAGTGAAAAATTTTCCATAGCATTATTTTCATTTAACGGATCTGTCTGTTTATTATAATCGACTCTGTCAATACCGAAAAAATATTTTATCAGACAGCGTGTATCATATTCCGGGGAATCTATTCCGACCGCTTTCAGCGTTTGCACGGTCTTTACGTATATATCGGTATATGTCATCTTATTATATCCTCGCCGTTTTCGGGAATTACGTCTTTCATTGCACTTATAGCAACCTCTATCATATCATCCTCCGGCTCTTTTGTTGTTATATGCTGCATCCATACACCGGGAGCGGCAATTATTCTCGTGATAATATTATCGTGCTTTCCGCATATCCTTATAAGCTCATATCCGATACCCACGGTTACGGGGAGTAAAAGCAGCTTGACCGTTGAACGAAGCCATACATCTGTAAACGGTATAAATAAGCCTATGAAAATTCCGACAATCAGCATTAGTATCAAAAAACTCGTTCCGCAGCGGGGGTGAAAACGTATCTGCCTGCGAACGTTTTCAACATTAAGCTCCAGACCGTGTTCGTAACAGAAAATCGTTTTATGCTCCGCACCGTGATATTGGAACACCCTTTTCATGTCCTTGTTTACCGTACAAAGACTCATATACACAAGAAACAGTATAATTCTTATAATACCCTCAAATGCAGAACGCCATATTATCGCATCATTGAGAAACGGCAGCACACTTGCCGTCAGATTAAATAGCCAGGTCGGTACAAAGAAAAACACGGCAACGCAAAAGACAACGGCAATAACCGTGGATAATGTCATAACCACACTCAAGAACTTATCCCCCAAATGCTTATCAACCCACATATCCAACTTTGACGGCTGTTCGCTTTCTTCTTCCTCCTCGGAATCCAAAGCCTTATCTGCGGATATCATAAGAGCCCTCTGTCCTGTCACAAGGGAGTCTATCATATTTGCCACTCCCCTTATTATCGGCACTCCGAGTATTTTATATTTTTTCACAAGGTTAAGAGGCTGTATTTCCTGAAGCTCCACGCTGCCGTCACTTTTTCTGACCGCAACCGTAGATTTTTTCGGACCTCTCATCATTATTCCCTCAAGCAGTGCCTGTCCTCCTATTGAGGTAACTATCTTAGTCTTTTCCTTTTTCATAAACTCATTTCCTTTCCGAAACCGCAAAATCAAAGTATTCGTTCAAAGTCAAAATTTTTCCTGCCCCTCCGTTTCGGCTGCGTTTTCGGGAATTACGGGCAGCGTCACGGATACGGTCGTACCCATTCCCTCAACACTGTCTATATCAAGCTCGCCGTGGTGCAGATTTACGATCTCATCGGCAACCGCAAGACCTATTCCCGAACCTCTTACGGTTTGGTTTGCCTTATAAAATTTCTGTTTTACCTTAGGCAGATCCGCTGCCGAAATACCGCAGCCGTTATCGGATATCGTTATGATTATCTTATCCGCTATATTCTCAACCGTGATATTCACAACACCGTCAGATTTGCTGTATTTCAGCGCATTATCAATTATGTTTATGAATACCTGCCTTAAACGGTTTCTGTCACCGATAACTGGCGGGAGCATCTCCGGTGCTTCGTATATTATATGTTTGTTTTCCTTTGCAGCTCTTTCCTTTTGCATATATATAGACTCGTCAAGTTCGGCAAGTATGTCTACCTTGTCCATTATAAGCACCATTCTGTCCTGCTGTATCCTTGAAAAGTCGAGAACCTCCTCAACTATCCCTCCAAGCCTTTCGGTTTCCTTGATTATTATTCCCATACCCTTTTCAAGAGTGCGCTTGTCGTTAAAACCGTCCATCTGCATTGTTTCGGCCCAACCCTTTATAGCGGTCAGCGGTGTACGCAATTCATGCGATACGGAAGAAATAAATTCATTTTTCATCTTATCCGCCGTTCCAAGCTCACCTGCCATATAATTTATGGTATCGCACAAATCACCTATCTCGTCATCATAGAATTTATCTATTCTTGCATTAAAATCTCCACGTGCTATCTTCTTTGCCGTATCCCCTATCTCACGAACCGGGCGAACGATCGAACGGAGAAAATATGTACTTGAAATAAATATAAAAAACATGATAAGTATTCCCGCAAGACAAACAAACGATATCGCAACGAATATCTTCCTGTCCGCCGCCTCAAGGGAAACGATATATCTGATCGCACCGACAGGTTCATCTCCGCCGTCGGTCACGACTCGTGTAAGTGCCATAACCTTTTCTCCGGAGCTTAGCCGACCGCACCAATCCGCACGGTGTTCCTCATTTACAAGTGCTTCCTCATAGTCCGGCATATACTGTTCCCTCTCCGGCGTAAATCCCGTAGAATTTATTTCCGCTTTTCCGTCACTGTCTATGACCACAAGCTCCATCATTTCCTTATCGGGGAATGCCTCAACATATTGTCTTGCCGTTTCCATAAACGTACCGCCATAGCTGAAAACTCCCGTAAGTTCTCCGGATCTTCCGCTTAGTGTCTGTCTTATACCGTTGTAGTAAAGACTGCGAACCACAAGCGAAAAGGCTATGAGGAGAACAAGCAGTATCAGTAATATTACTCCGAAGGTATTCATCACCCAGCGTTTAGCTATACCTTTCAACAGCACCTCTCCTTTCCCTATTCTCCGTCAGTCATAAAAAGCCGGGGAAATTCAGCTTTCCCACTTATAGCCAAGCCCCCATACCGTAACAATATATTTCGGTGAAGAAGGTGTATCCTCTATCTTCATACGGAGTCTGCGTATGTTGACGTCCACTATTTTCTCCTCTCCGACATACTGTTCGCCCCACACGTATTTAAGTATTGCGCTTCTGTCGAGGGCAATTCCGGGATTTGCAAAGAAATACTCCATTATCTGAAATTCCACTTGTGTAAGTTCAATACGTCTGCCGTTCTTTTTAAGCGTATGATTTTTCAGGTTGAGGGTAAAATCTCCCGATATTATTTCCTCTTTGAAATTATTTTCACTGCGCATTTCTGATATGGCAATTCTTCTGTACAATGCGTCCACTCTTGCCACAAGCTCCATAGGACTGAACGGCTTTGTTACATAATCGTCCGCCCCGTGCATAAGTCCCGACACCTTATCCATTTCCTGCGTTTTCGCCGTAAGCATGATTATGCCGAGGCTTCCGTCACGCCTTCTTAGTTCCTTACAAACCGTAAGACCGTCCATTTCGGGCATCATGATATCAAGCACGGCTATGTCAAAATCACCGTTTGCCTCAATGTATTTTTTCAAGGCAACGACTCCGTTTTCAGCCTCGGTCACATTATAGCCCGCCCTTTCAAGATTTATAACGACAAACTCACGTATAGCGGTTTCGTCCTCGGCAACAAGTATATTTTTCATTTTAAAACACCCCCGTTAATGATTATTCTGCTATAAGACATACTGAAGTTCTCACATCAGACACACTCAAATTCAAATCCTTATTTTTTGTTTTGAATATTTGTCCCGCTATTATCACTTCCGTACCGTTCAGCTCCACATCTGCAAGCATTACATATTTTTTCTTATCCGCTTTATCCCACTCGGAATTTGTAAATCGGCATATCGAGAGAAGCTCCTCCCCTACCGAGGAATTTTCTCCGTCCCATATATAAAAATTAGTTTCCCTGTTTTCGGCATCGGTTATACCCGTAACATTCGTACTCCAGTTTTGCGGCATAATCACATAGTAACCGTCAGTATAATTCATTACGGTATTTATTACCGTTTTTAGTGAACCGTCACTCAAATCTATCTGTTTCCATGACGTTAAACTGCATAGCGAACCGGCATCCGTATCGGGAGGTGCGGGCATTTGTGAAACAACAGGTACTTCTACAATCCCGTCGCCATTGATATCCCGTGCGGTTACGGTATTTTTTCTTGTTGTACTGTTCATAACGGACGTTCCGTCACCATTTTGGGAAACAAGAGGATTTAAAAGCTGCTTTAGTTTCGGATCAAAATAAATTACCTGGGTTGTAAGCTGTCCGTTGTTTTTGCTTCCGTCTATTATAACACATGGTGTATTTTTATCCAAATTACCGCATTGTATATTGACAAATGACGTAACACCCGAATCAAGAGATATTGAAAACTTGCCTATCAGACGTTTTTCCTGTTCGGAATATTGGAGAAGTCTTGCGCTTGACGGTGTCTGATCGTTGCGCAGCGAAAGGAGGATTATATCCTCTGATTTATCCTGCGTTATATCCGAAACCACAATTTCCGTGTAGGTTTCGTCGATCGTCATTTCTCTGACGGTATTGTTTTCAATCGAATAAGCCGTAAGCGAATTTTGCCCCGCATTGTATGTTGTCCACCCGACGAGTATTTCGTCACTCCCGTCATTATTAAGATCCTCAAATATTATGCGGTCAACACCCGTTGAGGTATTATTATAACTTCCCAAACACTTCCAGCCGTCACTCTCATGCGCTATTACGGAAATATTGAGTTTCGTATTATTTTCTGTCGAATACAAGGCAACGGCATATTCATTTTTCTTTTGTCCGGTTTCAAATATCGTGACAGCCGAACGGTACTCGCCCTGCTGCGGATATTTAAGCATATAATCGCTGCCCGCCTGCTCCTTTATAACGGTTTGTATCTCTGCTTTATCACCCGTTGCCCTCGGAGGTCTTAGGAGCATCTGTTCTCCGAAGCTGACATCCGCACACCCGGAGGCGGACAGCACCAACAGTATGCAACATAAAGCTGATATTATTAACTTACTTTTTTTCAAATACGTCACTCCCCTCCGTTTCACGCTTTTTCGCTATCAGAAATTTAATTTTAATTCCTTCCTCGGAAAACATTTTCTCATGCTCCGTCACTATATTCGGCTCATAACCTGACTTGTGAAGGTCGTAGGTTTTGTAGACAATGTCAAACGAACATTCCTTAAAATAATCTGTACTTTCCTCAAAAAGCTCGTCATCATCAGTCTTGAAATGTATTTCTCCGCCGTCCTTTAAAAATTTTCTGTACTGAACAAGCTGACGCGGGTGTGTGAGCCTATGTTTTTTATGCTTGTTTCTCGGCCACGGATTACAAAAATTTATATATATCCTGTCTGCAATAATTTCATCATCGGCAAAAACCGAACCGATATTTTCTATATTACAGGCAGCAAGCAGTATATTATCCTCTTTCAGCCCTTTTTCTTCATACATCTTTGAAATCCGTCGTCTTGCTGTTCCGAGCATCTTATATTCGAGGTCTATTGCAAGATAATTTATATCCGTATTCTCCGTTGCCGCACAAGCGACAAAACCGCCTTTTCCGCAGCCGAGTTCAATATAAAACGGATTATCATTATTTTTAAATGCGCTGTTCCACCGTCCGCACATGACTGAGGGATTCGGCAGGAAGTAGCCGCATACTTCAAGTTCGGGCTTTGCCCATGGTTTATTTCTCATTCTCATTATTACCACCCGTTTCTAAGGCATAAACAACTGCCGATTAGTATTATATCAAAATGCACACACAGTTTATTTCTTAAAAGAAAATATAAATAAGTCCGTGCATAAAATTCATATATTTTTCACCGCAGCAGCATATATATTTGAGAGGTGATAAACTTGAGCAATATAAGCAATATGCCGCAAAGACTTCGTGAATATGCAGACAATGCACTTTATAGTGCAGAGCTGTACAGAATACTTGCAAAGTCTGCCCCTACCGAGAACGATAAAAAGACTCTCGAAAAATTCGCTGACGAAAATCGAAAGACAGCCGATACATTCATGGAAATATACCGTTTTATGACGGGATATTCATGTGATGTCGAGCCTGCACCTGTCAGGGAGAGCGGATCATACAAAACGATTTTGCGTTCAAGGATAAAAAATGAAGTTGCAGACAGCGGGTGCTACCGCAGGGAATATATGAATGTAAGCGATAACTACAAATTGAAGCGTGCATTTTTTTCAGCCTACAACGAGGCTGTTTGCCGCTGTATCATGATAATAGATCTTATTATGTGAGCCGACCTGCGCATATATCCCCGTCTGTTCCCGTAATTTCCACATTCACCACGGTATTGACAAGACTCTCGTCGGCATCAACGGAAACAGGCGTATAGTTCGGGGTATAGCCCTCAAATTTTTCGTCTTTTCTCCGTGTTTCAAGCAGTACCCTTTCAATTCTGCCGACTTGTGTTTCCAAAAAATACCTCCTCGACTTTTCGGCAGCTTCGAGCATAATCTCCGACCTTTGTTTTTTTATTTCGTTTGAAAGATGACCGTTTGATCTGTCCGCAGCCGTACCCGGACGGCGTGAATACGGAAACACATGAACCTTTGCAAAACCTGTTTCCTTAACAAATTCAACCGATCTTGTAAATTCTTCATCGGTTTCCCCGCAAAAGCCTACCATGACATCGGTCGTTACCGAAGGGTTTTTAAATATTCTGCGAATATCCGAAACAATTTTTGCGTATTCCGCAGCAGTATAATGGCGGTTCATTCGTTTAAGCGTTTCATCACAACCGCTTTGGAGCGAGATATGAAACTGCGGACAGAAATTCTCATAAGACGAGAATATATTAAGCGTATCAATATCCATTGACTCCGGTTCGAGAGAGCCGAGTCTTATACGGATATCGGCAGCCTCACAAGCAGTCCTTACCGCATCGGAAAGACTGAAACCTATATCGTTTCCGTAGCACGAAAGATTTATTCCGACCAATACAGCCTCTTTATATCCCTTTGATGCAAAGCTCTTTATCTGTTCGCCGATATATTCAAGCGAACATGAGCGTACTCTGCCCCTTGCATACGGTATTATGCAATAGGAACAAAAACGGTTGCAGCCGTCCTCAATTTTCAAAAATGCCCTTGTTCTGCCGGAAAAATTGTCCGCAGCGAGCTGTTCATATCGGTCGCAGGACTGATACGGTTCTATGCGGGTAATTTTTTTGTTTTGCAGAAAATAATCGTCTATCACGGAAAGTATATCCTCCCGCCTTTTATTTCCCAAAATTATATCTGCGCTATCCGAAAGTCTGCCCTTACCGTCATCTATTTGTGCCATACACCCGGTGAACAGTATTACCGTATTCGGATCTTCCCGCCTTATTCGGCGAATAAGTTTATATGCTTTCTGTTCGCTTGCAGACGTCACTGCACAAGAATTTATTATCGTAATGTCGGACTTTTCATTATCCTCGGCAGCCGTATGACCGTTTTCCGTCAGTAACTTCATTATAGCTCCCGATTCAAACTGATTGACCTTACAGCCGAGCGTGTATATCCTTATTTTCATAATTACAGTTCCACTTCATTTCTCTCGGAAATTTCCTCCCATTCCTCATAAAGCAGCTCTATTGCTGTTTCCGAGGCGGAAATTTCCTCCGTTATTTTTAACAGCTTCTCATAGTCGGACGCATTTTCCGGCTGACTCAAAGCATCATTTAATACCGCCAGTTTTTCCTCCAAATCCGCTATTTCCCTCTCCAGCTTATTTAACCTTGCCTTGTCCCGTCGGCGTCTTGCTCCATGCTCCTTTTTGCTTTTGTATTCGTTTTGTTTCCCGACTTTCTCCTGATGTGCCTTTTCATTCTCATTAGATTTAAAAGGCTCGGCCTTTTCGAGAAAATCTTCATAGCTGCCGCTAAATTCCCTTATGCCCGTCGGCGTCAGATAAAATATCTTATCGGCAAGAGCATTGATAAGATATCTGTCGTGCGAAACGATAAGCAATGTTCCCTCATATTCATCAAGTGCCTTTTGAAGTTCGGCGCAGGAGTTTATATCAAGGTGGTTAGTCGGCTCGTCAAGCAACAGAAAATTTGCCCTTGCAAGCATAAGCTCCGTCAGAAGCACCCTTGCCCTTTCTCCTCCGCTAAGTGAAGATAACGGCTTGAATACATCATCATTCTTGAAAAGAAAACGGGCAAGCGTGTTTCTTATTTCGGTATTTGTCATGGCGGGAAATCTGTCCGACAGTTCCTCGAATACGGTCTTTTCACTGTCCATGCCCGTTTGTATCTGATCATAATACCCTTTTTTTACACCCTCTCCGAAACGTATCGTTCCCGAATTTGCCTTATATTGACCAAGAAGCGTTTTCATCAGAGAAGTCTTGCCGCAGCCGTTCGGGCCGAGAAGAAATATCCTTTCCCCTCTATGTATCTCCATACAAACATTTTCAAACAACCTGTTTTCACCAAACGAAAGCGACAAATTTCTTACCTCAAGAACATTATCCCCGCTTCTGTTATTTATTTTCAAATCAAAATGTATTGCAGACGGTAAATTTTCGGGTTTTTCAAGATTATCCTCAAGCCGTTTTATAACCTTCATCTTGCTTTCCGCTGTTTTGATATTTTTTTCTCTGTTCCAGCGTCTTTGCTGTTCGACAATCCCCTCAAGTCTGTTTATTTCCTTAACCGTGTTATCGTATGCCCTTTGAAGGCTTAAAAGTCTTTCCTCCTTCTGCGGAAGATATGCCGTATAATTTCCCTTATACTGCGTCATTTTTTTGTTTTCTATCTCAAATATGATATTAGTTGTTTTATCAAGAAAGTACCTGTCATGTGAAATAACTATATATGAACATTTCGACTCCGTAAGATAATTTTCGAGCCATTCGGCGGCAGCCGTATCAAGGTGGTTGGTAGGCTCGTCAAGCAAAAGCAGATCCGCTCCGCACAAAAGTAATTTCGCAAGCTGTATCTTTGCTCTCTGTCCTCCGCTTAATGAACCCGTCGGCAGGCTGATATGTTCATCGTCAAAGCCGAGTCCGATAAGGGCAGACCTTGCTCTGCTGCGATATGTAAGACCGCCGAGCCGTACATACTCATCATGCAGAAACGACTGTCTTTCTATCATTTTCTCAAGTTCACCGCAGCCGTTTTCTATTGAAAGATTAAGGCTGTCAAGCTCTTTTTCTATCTCGGTAAGCTCCGAAAACACGGTAAGCACCTCATCATATGTGCTCTTATCAAGGTTACGGCATACGTGCTGCTCCATATAACCTATGGAGGTATTTTTATTTACAACCACGGAACCGGAAACAGGATAGTATTCCCCCGTTAAGAGTTTGAACAGCGTTGTCTTTCCGCAGCCGTTCACACCGATAAGTCCTATTCTGTCGCCCTGCTGCACTTCAAAATTCATATTATCAAACAACAACTGTTCTCCAAATTCCATTGATAAGTTACATACCGTAATAACTGACATAATTTTCACCCGTAATTTTCCTGCTGAAATTTATACAAAATAAATCATCTGCATATTATACTCAAATAATAACATTTTCGGACACCTTTTTCAAGACCGCATATAATCACGTCACGGCTTTGCCGACTGTCTTTTTTTCATCTCAAGCCACCTTGTAAAGCAAAACAAATCATTTACGAAAAATACCATGAAACAAACCGCAACCGGCATATATGATTTGTCGCTGAATGAGGCAAGCAGCCATAAAATTATAAGAACCAGATCATTTGCAGCATACACAAACGCAAACCACGGACTTCTCCTGAATGTAAGATAAACGGCAAGAAAACTCGTCGCCACGGACAATGTTCCCGGAATGAGATTTACCGTATTGAAATATCTCAATATAAAATAAAATATCACCGTAACAACAGCTGTAAGCACAAGGGCAAATATCCATTCTCCCGCGCTCACGGAATTGACCCTGACTTCCGAACGTTTGCCGCCGTACGGATTTTTCAGCCATGAAACAAGTGCAACAACACACATTGGCACGGTCATTCCAAGATATGTTATCATTTCGCCGTAATACGAAAATGAATATGATATTATACCGTAAATTACACCGAAAACAATCATCAGTACCTGCCCGACGGGATTACCCTTTGAACAGAATATAAGCGAAGATGCACCGATCATTGATGCAGCAAGCGTCAAATAGTTTGATGCCCCGAATAAAATGAATGACAGAACAATCGTAAGTATGGAAAAAAACCACAACACTATCTCCCCTGCCGAAAAATACCTTTTCTTCGTTTTCTTCATAAATATCACCCAAAAACAACATCTGTCATGTTAATTACCGCAACGTCAGTAGTATAACACTTTATTCACCGTATTGCAATCCGAAAATCAGCATAAAAATGATATTTCCGTCCGTATCGGACCACTATATAAGAATTTTTAAAATCACCGACCTTGACATACATTCGGCACGGTGTTATAATACCCTCATAAAAATACGCAGCTGCCGATATTTGCAGTCTTTTGTCACAGCAAAGCTGCTGCGTTTATATATGCGGCAATATTATGATAAATTCTGAAAGGAAGATCAAATCAATGTCAAAATTCTTATTTACGTCCGAATCGGTAACGGAAGGACACCCCGATAAGGTATGTGATCAAATTTCCGATGCCATACTTGATAATATTTTGAGTGCCGATCCCGATGCTCATGTTGCCTGCGAGGTTACGGCAACAACCGGTCTTATTCATGTAATGGGAGAAATTACCACAAGCTGTTACGCAGACATAGACAAAATAACAAGAGATGTTATAAACGACATCGGCTATAACAGACCCGAATGCGGTTTTAACGGCAACACTTGTGCTGTAATTTCATCTATCGACTCACAATCCCCGGATATTTCCATGGGCGTTAATGCATCATACGAATACCGTGACGGCGAAAACGATCAGCTCAATATTATCGGTGCGGGTGATCAGGGTATTATGTTCGGATACGCCTGCAACGAAACTCCCGAACTTATGCCCCTCCCTATATCACTTGCACATAAGCTGGCAAAAAAACTTGCCGCCGTACGCAAAGACGGAACGCTGCCGTATCTTAGACCTGACGGAAAAACTCAAGTTACCGTTGAATACGATGACGGCAAACCTGTAAGAATAGATACGGTTCTTGTGTCAACACAACACTCCGATGACGTTAATACGGAAACCATACGTGAGGATCTTAAAAAATACGTAATATTCCCTACACTTCCGTCAAATCTTGTTGACGAAAATACAAGAATTTTTGTAAATCCCACAGGAAGATTTGTTCTCGGAGGCCCTGCCGCCGATACAGGTCTTACCGGAAGGAAAATCATAGTTGATACATACGGCGGTTATTCAAGACACGGCGGCGGTGCTTTTTCGGGCAAAGACCCCACAAAGGTGGACAGAAGCGCTGCCTATGCTGCACGTTGGGCGGCAAAAAATATTGTAGCCGCAGGACTTGCGGACAAATGCGAAATACAGCTTTCATATGCTATCGGTGTTGCAAGACCCGTGTCAATCATGGCAGACAGTTTCGGTACCGGCAAGGTTAGTGATGAACTTCTTGCAGATGCGGTTAATAAAATATTCGATCTGCGTCCCGCTGCCATAATAAAAAATCTTGATTTGAAAAAGCCTATATACCGCCGGCTTGCAGCTTACGGTCATATGGGACGTGAGGATCTTGACGTTGCTTGGGAAAAGACTGATAAAACCGAAGAACTGCTTAAATTTTTCGGTATTAAATAAACTGCTCACCGGAGTCCGTTTCTCGGACTCCGTTTCTGTTTCCGTCAGCATTACTTTTTGGTAAAAACTGTCAATGTTGACACATATTACATTGCGTTATTTAATTCTTTATATAAAAATGTAAAAAAACTATTGCAATAGATAGGATTTTATTGTAAAATATGTATATCGAAAGTTGCAGCGGTACGTAAAACAAATACTCGATCGAATATTTCGGCTATGTATGAACACAAGGCGGTGAAAAAATTGTATACGGACTATAAGACCCTTCCTGATTTTCTGAAACCGACTGATCTTGAAGGTTATTTCAATGAATTTCTGAATCAATACTCAAATAAACCGAGATCTCTCAAGGCATTAAAACAGCTTTATGAATTATCCTACCGCCAATGGGATACATATGAAGTCCTCGCACCCGAAATTTCCCAAAAAATTAACGAGTACATTGTTTCCTCCGTAAACCTGAACTCCTACGATATTATGGATACAATAATAAGCATTGTCGAAAATCTGTTCCTCAAAGATGCTTTCGATTACATCATTTCAAAAAAGGACTCCGTTGCCTCTTCGTCTGTGCGAAGGCTGATTTCCGAGGCACAAGAAGAGTATTCCGAGTCAATTTCTAATCCTTACGGGGATTTGGTAGACTTCTGAATTGTGATTTTATCTTTTTTTAAAAAAACTCTTGACAAGCCTGCCAAAATGTTGTATAATTGATATCGTTCTCAAGTGAGAAAAATACAATAGTGCGGAATTGTGTAACGGTAGCACGACAGACTCTGACTCTGTTTGTTGGGGTTCGAATCCCTATTCCGCAACCATGTTCAAGCCTTGAATTTTTTCAAGGCTTGATTTAAGACGAGGTGTAGCTCAGCTTGGTGGAGCGCTACGTTCGGGACGTAGAGGCCGCTGGTTCGAATCCAGTCACCTCGATTTTTTTATCCCCCGCATGGAGTATGGCTTATGTACTCCATGCGGGGCAATTTATTTTAAGAGTACTAAATTCTGTTGAGTGTCCGTTTGCTATAAGACCGTATGACCATTGTTTGTCGTTTATTATGGGTGGCACAAATTACCCCGAAGTCTGACAAATTGCTTAAATCCGTGGACGGGCAGAGGTTACGTTATCCCTTACATTTTGTCATAGCCGCAGTCGGTGCAAACCAAATCCGCTTTGATAGGTATAATTTGCTGCACAATGACTTTTATGCTAATCCTTTATGCGTCGTGATTTCTGCGTACACTTACTATTTGCCGAAAAGAGAGATGTTGGTGTTGTTAAGGCATCGGTGATTGACATCTGAAATAGCCGAGGGGACGTTTCTAAAAAAACAAAGTTACATTCGCTGACATACCTAATTCCTATATTGATACTGTTAATGCAAGCATTATCCCTATAAATATCGCAGCCGAGCTTTCACACCTTGATTTGAACAGCAGTGTTTTTGATTTAACAGCGGATAACTTTAAGTTCCTTCTTGCCCGTTCTGTTTTTGGGTAAAAAAATAACAGGCAAGGCATTTTTGTCTTACCTGCTAAAACTTATCAACATTTAATTTTCGTTAAAAAAGCATACCACTAATATTCCGTCTGCTTATATAAATCTTCCGATCTCCATAATATCATCAATTACAACATAAAACACTAATAATTTCAAAACTGTATTCTATACGGACATTTATGTTGATGATTGAATTTGCTCAGCAGAGTTACTCTTCTTGCTTATATTTTTCAACTAATTCCTTAATAACTTCATCACAAGAAACTTTACCGAGGAATATATCTCTTAACACATTCTTCTCATCTTCCGAGAGGGGCATACCCTCCATAGCCATAGTTGCGTTCACTCTTGCAATACGATTTTCAATTTCATCATTTGTCATTTTTATCACCCCCTAACAAGTGTATTGTATCATAAAGTACAGTTATAATCAATATTTTGCTTATTTTGGGAAGAAAATTCAAGCACCTGTTATTTGTCATATTTATTACAACAGTTTTGAGGCTCTGTTAGGTTTACTTTGAAAAAGAACAGCAATTAAATACCGGACTGTAGAACAATTTGAAATATTCTTTGGGCTTTTAAAATCATATTAAGACAGATATAATTTGTCACTCATTTAATCATCTCGTTCACTTTTCTCAGCACTTCGGAGTTGTCCTAAACTGCGGCAGTCAGCTTTTTCTGCGTTCATCACATTTGCCCCACTTGCTTTGAATCACCTCTTTTGCGATTTAGGCAACGGAATATAAGTAGATATAACACAAAAAGCCGTTACAGCCTTAGTGCCGCACCGGCTTTTGCGCATACTGCACATCAATTTCAAATAATTTCACCTTTTAATTAGGCAGAATAACGAAAATAGTTTGATGTCGGCAACTTAACTTGACAAAACGGCAAGTTTATGATATACCAGTATTGTAAGTTAAAGCAACTTAGAATACTTTGGCTTAAATTAGGAGGTAATGTACAATGGGAAAGGACTTTGGAAACAGGGTTTCGCTGCTTTTAGAGCAACAGGGAATTTCTCAGAGAGAAATGGCTGAAATACTCGGTATCACGGAGGCAACTATGTCACGCTATATCAAGGGAGAACGAGAGCCTAAGCCCGAAACAATTGCTAACATAGCAACGATTCTGAAAACCACATCGGACTATCTGTTAGGAATTGAAGATAACAGTGAGCCTGAAAAAATGGGATACCCTCGTATCAAAAGGCTGATAGCCCGAAATGCTGATGGTATGACCGAAGACGAGAAGAAAGCTCTTATTTCGGACATTCTTGATCACATAGGAAATAAGGAGGAGATGTAAGTTTGAGATTATTGAGCAGACGATATGATGAGATCAAAAAGGTTGTCGCAGCACTGTATAAGAAGAATCATATCAAGCAGTACCCTATTGATACGTTTAGCTTATGCAAGAAAATGGGGATAATGCTTGTTTCCTATGCTTCTTTACCATTTGAAGAACGTAGCAGAGCATATGTTGCAAGTCCTGACGGATTTTTTGCAGAGTATGAGGAAAACGGAACAATTGGTTGGGCAATCTTTTACAATGACACTATGATACCCGAACGTATACGTTTTACAATTCTTCACGAAATCGGTCATATTGTGCTTGAACATATGGAGAATAGTGATGTTGCCGAGGCAGAAGCCAACTTCTTTGCAAAGTACGCCATTGCTCCTCCACCGATAGTACATCTGTTTAAGCCGGAAGACCCATATGATATTATGAATAGCTTTGGTCTTAGTTTTGAATGTGCTTGGAACGTGATGAGTTATTATAAAAAATGGTATCGATATCATAAGGATGATAATCCCGATTATGAGCTTATCATCGTTAGTCTGTATGCAAGTGTTGTACGTTAGCTCAATTAGCGCAAAAGGCGGTGGTCACTTTAAATGTATTTATATCTTACAAAGGAAAACGCACTGACAAGTTGCCTGTAACAACAAATCAATGCGCTTTGGGATGTTATGATGTAATCACAACCTTGAACAGTTTTATTATATCACAACTCCCTTTCCTTTGTCAATTGGCAGAATACACAAATCTAATTTCTGTTCCCTATGATATAGGAGAAAGGAGTATATTTTTGAAAAAAAACGAAAATTTAATAGGATTGCTCAATCTGAACTACCTTACGCTGACAAACAGAACGGTCTCCTGCGGTGGTATGGATTTGCCTGCTATCAACTGCAATGTATCGGTGTTTCCTGATTATATTGCACTGTATAGCCAGAAAAGACTTTATCATAAGACGGAGCATACTGCTGTGGCATTCTTTCAGTTCGATGAGGATTTTGACGGTAAATTTGGTCTGTATTGGGCTATTTACTACAATGACGAGAAACGTTTGGCATATTTTAAGGAGCGTTTCAAGGGCATTAAGTATGTCATTATCCCCGATTTTTCGGAGCTTGGTGATATTCACAAGATCGAAAATAATTATCGGCTGTTCAAAGGGCGTATTATCGGTCTTTGGTTCATGTTTGAGGTTGGTGCAGTTGTGATACCAAATATTACATTTCCTACTGTCGAAAGTGCCGATTTTGCTCTTGACGGATATGAGGAATGTTCCGTAGCCGCTATCAGTACAAAAGGACACATGGACGATCCGGCCGAAAATTTCAGATTAAGAACGAATATCCGCCTAACGGTTGATAAAATGCCCAACCTTAAAACGCTTATCATTTATGATGTATGCGGTACGAACGATGCCACACTTGATACATTCTCCTATGCTATCGAAAAGGGTATTGAGATTATTATTCCCGATAACACCTTGAAAGAGCGTAATATGATCTTGTATCAAAAAAGGCATACTCCCCGAAAGGCGGTGGTATAATGAACCACGGCGATTCCGGACTTGCACACGGTACAAGCGGTTCTCCTCAGCTTACGCTTGAAAATGGAAAGATGGCTGCAAAAGCACAGGAAAATGAAGCTAAAGTTGTAACCGAATATGACCATGATGCTGTTATCAATGCAATAAATACTAATGATTTGGAATATTTAAAAACAAAGTTGTCCAAAACTTCTCCTATTCCTATTCCCGGTACAGCTCAAATTAAACCTGAACATAAGAAAAACGGATATGAACAGGTTAGTTATAAATGGAGCGATTCAGGTTATAAATACGAAAGCAGATGGCATACCCATACTTCAAACGCACCGGAATATAGTCAGGATACATGGGTAATTGAAAGAGTGCGACCGGGTATTGGTGCCGGAAAAAATGTTCGTCCAAGAATTCATGAATACTTAATTAAGAATCAGGTGTGGGTCAGTGATGTACTTTGGGACACAGCTAAAGAGATGCACGTAAAAGAGGAAATGAATCTAAAGAACAGAGGGAGTTGCTTGACAATGGACATTGGAATGTTGGTTAATAATACCAATTTTTATGACGGCTTTGAAGATGAACATGAAATCGAACTGTTTATCGCTGAAGATCCTAAATTAAATATCCATATATGGGACGGATATTTTGGAGATATTTTTAGAGAACCATCATTAGATGGAAAAGGATGGAATGGATTTACCCGTGATTTTCAGCAATTAGAACGCACATACGAGGAGAAAGATGTTGTTATTGATGTTAATGAGTATCTGAATGACCTCTACACTTATGATAAACGCACATTTGACTTTGAGGAAACAAGAGAATGCTATAAACTTCTTTGTGGTTTTTTAGAGTACGCTAAGAAAAATGGCAAAACAGTGAAAGTTAATTGGTGGTAAAATAAGTGCCTGACTTTAGGATCACAAAACTGATGTTCAGGCGGCGAAATCGCTGAAAAGGAAGTAATCTCGTTTTACGAGTTCAATAAGGATAGTGTTGAAGTTGAAACGGTTAATGGATTGCTTGATATTGTTTATGACAACAAGAAAGTATCTGATATGATTTAGACACTAAAGGAAGATGATGTGTGGGTATTCTGAGTAACTACTCAATAGCCCGAAGCCTATTTACACACTCGCTTTCCGTTCCGCTAAGACTCAAATCAGTATTATGATGCATACCACAATCAGCTCAAATAGTCAGGAATTGCTTATTTTGAGCGGAAAATCCAAGCACCTGTCATTTGTCATATCTATTGCAACAGTTTTGAGGCTCTGTTGGGTTTACTTTAAAAAAGAACAGCAATTAAAAACATTATAATAAATTTCCATTTTTGTACACTTTTACGAACAAATTCTTATCCATGAATATTGCATTTTCGTTTTGTATATGCTATAATGGACTCATAAACGAGATGAAGTCCATTGGACTAAAAATCGACCCCCGACAGAGTTTACCGGACTTTGTCGGGGGTCTGTTCATTTTTCCAAAAGGGACGGCTGACATAAACCGCAGGCTCTTTACTGTTTCTTATCGTTGTGGAACCATTTGCATTTTTGCCTTACTTTCTAAATTATCAATATTTAATTTTCTTTAAAAAAGCATACTGTCAATATTTCGTCTGTTGTATATAAATCTTCTGACCTCCATAGTGTCACCAATCACAACATAAAACACATAATAGTTTCCAACCTGTATTCTGTAATACGGATATTTACGCTGACGGTTAGAATAATATGGTTCAAACACTAATGGAAATTTCAAACGCTCTTGTATAGCCTTTTCAGTGTCATCAATCAGCTTTACCGCACTTTGAGGATTTCTTAAAACGTTTGATATATACATTACTGCCTGCTCTAAATCAGAATAAAACAATGGTAAATATCGGAGTTTATAAATTTTATTCATTTATTTTGCTCCTTATTTTCGAGAATATTTCATCATGCAGCATTCTTTCGTTTGTGCTTTCAGCCTGAATGTCAGCTTCATCAAGTTTGAATTCAATTCGATCAATAAGTCTTGAATATTCCTCAATACTTAACAGAACCATTTTTCCGTAACCGTTTTTTGTCAGGTATACAGGCTGCCCTGAACTCACTTCCTTTTCAAGCTCTGTAAAATTGTTTCTTAAATCCGATACCGGTCTGATTTGTATCATATCGCCACCACCTTTTTAACATAATATTATCATAATTATGATAGAATATCAAGTGTTTTATTGTTTTTTATCAGGAAATTCAAAGACAATTTTCCCTTGTTTTTTATCCGCAACAAGGTACGCATCAAATTCTTTGCCGGACTTGTTTTTTAATCCCTTAATGAGGGTAGTTTTGCCTTTTTCAATAAGCCGTCTTGCCTGCACGTCCGAAATACTCTTTCCGCAGATTTCAGACGGTACAGAAAACTTGCAGCCGGTATCTTTTTTACCCGAACAAAAATAGCCAAATTTACCTTTAATTATTTTTGCACCGCAAAAAGGACAAACCTGATTATCCGTCTTATCGGAATATTTTGTTGACATTGAATCAGTTATCTTTTGATACCAACCCCGTACAGTCTGCTCTATATCCGAAACGAAGCCTTTATAATCCTCATTGCCGACGGAAATTTCATGCAGCCGCTTTTCCCACAAGCCTGTCAGTTCTGCACTTTTTAATTCATCAACCGGGAGATTATCAATAATGAATATCCCTTTTTCTGTCGGATAGATTGTTTTACCTTTTTTTGCAAGATAATTCCTTGCAAAAAGGGCATTTACAATCGCTGCTCGTGTTGCCGCAGTACCGAGTCCCTTGTTTTCAAGTTTCATCAAACTACGTACTTCTTCGTCTTCAATATTTTTTCCGGCTGTTTCCATTGCGGTAATTAAATCCGGCTCTGTGTATCGTTTCGGTGGTTCGGTAAAACCCTGTTTAAGACTATATTTTCCCGGATAGCTTTCGCCCTCGTTTATCGGCGGCAAAGTGGCTTTTTTATCGGGCATTGCATCTACCGCATACCAACCGTTATTTGTAATGATACTGCCTGTCGCCTTGAATTTATTATCGTTTACATTAAGTGTGACTATTGTGTCCTCAAGCTCTGCTTTCGGGTACACTATTCTGATGAGTGACTTTACGAGCAGATCATAAAGTTGTTTTTCATCATCGGAAAGCTCCGATAGATCTTTAGGGACATTCATTGTAGGTATAATAGCCGGGTGGCTGTCAACCTTGCTGTCGTCAAAATGCCTTTTAGTATATCCCTGCCATTGTTCCTCCGGTATGGCATACTCTGCATATTCCGGCAACTGAAACAGCTTGCGGAGCGTAGCCGTAACCTCCGGCTGCATAGCAACCGTGAGATGTTCCGAGGAAGTCCGGGGATAGCTCATGAACTTATGTTCATATAATTCCTGCATAACGGCAACGGTCTTTTTTAAATCCCAACCTAACTTTTTTCCGGCAGTTGCCTGAAGCTGTGTTGCATTGTACAATAAGGGCTGACCTACTGATTTTTTCTTTACGGTTTTATTTACAACCGTTCCATTTCCCGTACATTGTGCAAGAACATCTTTAGCCTTGTTTTCATCATCAAATTGCCCTTTTTCATACTCTGCCGTAAATTTTCCGTTTTCCGTAGTAAACTCGGCAAGCAGTTTCCAAAACGGAGTTTTTACATGATTGACAATTTTTTTCTCACGCTCAACCACCATAGCAAGAACAGGTGTCTGAACCCTTCCGACCGACAGCATTTCTTTTGATGACAGTTTCTTAGTAGCTGCAATCGTGAGATTTATACCGCATACCCAATCGGCTATACTTCGGGCTCTGCCCGCTTTCTGAATATT